>JBPBQP010000103.1:0-5100 GCA_050954745.1 Janthinobacterium lividum
CCCCGGACAGGAAGCCGCGCACAAGGTCAGGGATAAGACGGTCGGTTGACCAATCACCGCCACCCAGCACATTTCCCGCGCGCGCGGTTGCAAGTGCTACGGTGTGCGTTCGTCCCGGTTCCGTCACTGAAAAAAACGACTGGCGATAGGCGGCGCTTACAATTTCAGCGCAGGCTTTGCTGCTGGAGTAAGGATCGTAGCCGCCCAGCGGATCGGTCTCCCGGTAGGGCCAGACCCATTCCTTGTTTTCGTAGCATTTGTCCGTAGTTACAGACACAACTGCGCGCACGCTGGCAGTGTGCCGAATGCTTTCCAGAACATTGACAGTGCCCAGTACATTGGTCTTATAAGTCCCGACCGGGTCGCTATAAGACATGCGGACCAGCGGCTGCGCCGCCAAGTGAAAGACGACCTCTGGCTGAAATTGCTGCATGGCAGCCTGCAGGTGCGCCGCATCGCAAATGTCCCCGCGAACATCTTGTACTGCGGAATGAACGTCGGCGGCGTGGAACAGGCTTGGCGTGGTTCCTGGATCCAACGCATAGCCGCAAACCTCTGCACCCAAGCGGTGAAGCCACAGCGCCAACCAACCGCCTTTGAAACCAGTGTGCCCGGTCAGGAAAACCCGTCTGCCATGCCAGAACGCGGGGTTTGTTCTTCTTGTATCCACTGGCTTCACCACACTTTCCAGGGTGCCTTGCCGGCGTTCCAAAGGTCTTCCAGATAGTGCTTGTCGCGAAGCGTGTCCATGGGCTGCCAAAAGCCTTCGTGCTGAAAGGCGTGCATCTGGTGGCGGGCGACCAGTTCGCTAATTGGCTCACGCTCGAACATCTGACGATCATCCGTCACATAGTCGAGCACCTTCGGCGATAGGACGAAGAAACCTCCATTCACCCAACCACCCTCCTGTGGCGGCTTCTCTTCAAACGACTGAACTTCAGACCCGTCCAGGACCAACCCGCCGAAGCGAGCAACTGGTTGCACGCTGGTAAGCGTGGCCAGCTTCCCATGTGCACGGTGGAACTTAATTAACGCTGTAATATCAACGTCCGAAACGCCATCGCCATAGGTCATGCAGAAAGCTTCCTCATCCTGCACGTAGCGTGCGATCCGCTTCAGGCGGCCGCCCGTTCCTGTGGTATCGCCGGTATTGACCAGTGTCACGGTCCATGGTTCTGCGACAGAATCATGCACGGTCATCTTGTTCTCACGCATATCGAACGTAACGTCAGAGGTGTGCAGGAAGTAATTCGCGAAATACTCCTTGATGACGTAGCCCTTGTAGCCACAGCAAACAATAAAGTCCGTAACGCCATGGACGGAGTAGGTCTTGAGGATGTGCCAAAGGATGGGCAGACCTCCGATCTCAACCATCGGTTTGGGCCTGGTAGATGTTTCTTCGCTGATGCGGGTGCCAAGGCCACCAGCCAAAATGACTGCCTTCACGTGGGCGTCCTTTCCGACAGCAGTTCGCTTCATGATAACGTGGCCGCTAAACGGGCGAAGAGTACACGGACGCAGAGCAAAAGCACGCGTCATGGTCTCCAAGGCTCGCCACGGTATGCCTGGCTGGGCCTTTCCATCAGACACCTGCCCACCACATAGACCAAGAACGGGCAGCCGCGACCGTCCGGAATGGTAGCCAACCTGCGCAAGTATGGTCTTGTGCGAAGCCTGCCGGCGAAGGACAGGGTCATCTACTTTGTTCACTCTCAGGTTGGCAGAGTGATCTACTGGTCAGGACGAGCCCGGAATCTTTTGTTCAAAAAGAAATAGTGCGAACTCGGTCTTTCGTGCGCCCATGAGCGCGACGAGGCCTTGCCCTGTTCGGACGCTTGCCAGCCATGCCCGCAGCCAGCCGGTCATTCGGCGCGTGTAACAATAAGGGCCAATCGCCTCTTCGACCCGATCCACACAGGGGCCATCACCAGCTGACCAGGGAGTTACCGTTGCATTGCGTATGCAGCTGAAATCAAGTTGGATTATCAGATCGATCTTGAGCGTTCCTGGGTCCATGATCTTGTGCGAATCGTGAAGACCATCAGCGCGAACAAAGCGGAACGATAAGCGACTTCCCTGCGACAGCGTTTAAGCCTGTGAAGTTCGGTCGATGCGGTAAAGCCTTGCTCTGCGTAACTCTGCAAGATGGTACCTGCCGCTTCCTTCCCTTCCACGCTGCTGCTTGCACCCGCACGCGCGCCCAGTTGAACGAGGACCATATGCGTCGTATATTAAGAAAGTAGCCCTGAAGTCCGGTTTGCATGAGGGTGCAGCGGATCGTTCTTGTGCCATCCGCTCGTCTTCTTGTTGAAAGGCCTTCCCATGCAGACTTCTTCCCTGAGCCGTTCCATGCGCCTCGCGCTTGGTTTAGTCCCCGGCTTCCTTGCCGTACATACCGTTCCCGCGCAGTCAGTCACAGCCTCAGGGTGCCAGGTGGAAAGCGCCGCGCCTGCCGTGCGGACTACCGTGCAGGTTACAGATGCCTCAGGGGCTGCCGTTCCGCGGGCCGCAGTAGAGGCTCGCTGCGGCACCTCCATTTATAACGGCATTGCTGCGGATGACGGACACATAACGCTTGATCTGCGACCGGGCAGCTACCAGATGACGGCTCGCGCACCCGGCTTTGCTACCCTGACGCAAACTGCTACGGCGGGCGCGGGTGCCGTGACCCTCAGGCTGCCTGTTGCAGCTTCGAATGACGTGGTTAATGTGAGCGCAGATACCGGCTTTGTGCCGTACGAATCCAACGCAGGATCAAAGACGAATTCCCTGCTGATTGAAGTGCCGCAGTCCATCTCGATTGTGAATGCGCTGGAGATGGCCTCCCGCCAGGTGATCACCATGAATGAGGCGTTGCGGTACACACCCGGCGTGCAGGCAGATGAATACGGCGTGGAAAGCCGCTTTGACTGGCTCAAGATCCGCGGATTCGACGCGCAAACGTTTGGTGTTTTCCGCGACGGTATGCGGTTTAATTCGCTTGCCGGAAAGCTGGATCCCTTTGAGCTCGAGTCCGTAGAAATCCTTAAGGGGCCTAGCTCGATCCTTTACGGCGAGGTGCCTCCAGGTGGTTTGATTAACCAGGTTACCAAGCGTCCCGGTGCCGAACGCAGCACGTCTTTGACTGCACAATTTGGCAGCTTTGGCCGCCGACAGGGTTCGCTGGATACCACGGGATCATTCGACAGCAATCAAAAATACCGCTACCGATTGCTGGGACTGGTTCGTAACTCAGGCACGCAGGTGAATTATGTACCTGATAATCGTCGCCTCATTGCTCCTTCGTTTACTTACCACCCAAGTGACCGCACGAACCTGACTTTGCTGGCTGACTATCAACACGATGGCACCCGTTGGAGCCAGTTTTTACCCGCCAGCGGAACCCTGTACAACAATAATCCTAACGGCATTATTCCAGTCAGCGCTTTTACGGGTGATCCTGGCTTTGACTTTGTTCGTCGGGATCAGGCCTCGGTTGGTTACACGGGCGATCACCTTTTTCAGGATGGCTGGAACGTCCATTCGAACTACCGCTATCAGTACATCAATTTCAAAGGGCAGACGTTATACGGCGCAGGATTTGACGGTACCAGCACCACAAACATTACCCGTGTGCTGTTTGCTACGCCCAACACGAACAGCTACAACACGGTAGATAACCGTGCGCTGCGTCGCTTCAGCACCGGCAAGGTAGAACAGACGGTGCTGTTCGGTTATGACTATCAGCACGTAAACCAGCGCAATGTTTCCAGCTTTCTGTTTGGCGTGAACGACTTGAACATCTACAACCCGCGTTATGGCAATCCCACCATTCCAAGCGGCGGCCCCTACCTGAATCAGAACAACCTGTTGCAGCAGCATGGCTTGTATGCACAGGACCAGATCAAGTTCGATCGGCATCTGGTGCTAACGCTCGGTGCGCGGCAGGACTTTGCAAAGAACGACATTACAAACCTATTCACCAATACCAGCACTTATGCTCACCTGGATCAGCGTTTTACTGGCCGCGCAGGTATCACCTATCTCACGGATAAGGGCTTTGCACCGTACTTTGCTTATTCCACAAGCTTTCTTCCGAACGCTGGCACCTATGTGTACAACAGCACGACGAAACTATCCACGGACCCGGCAAAGCCTTCGGATGCACGCCAGGTGGAGGGTGGTATCAAGATTCAGCCGCGCACCTGGACTGGCTTCATCACGGCATCCGTATTTCAGATCAATGAGACAAACGTGATCGTCTCTGATTCTGCTTTCAATTCGCATCAGGATGGAGAGGTCCGCTCTCGCGGCGTAGAAATTGAAGGCATCACGAGTCTTTCGCACGGTCTAAATCTGCATGCGGGTTACACGTTCACCGCGACAAACGTAGTCTCATCGCCCGAGTCACCGTTCGCTGTAGGTCACTGGCTGCCGCAAACGCCACGCAACCAGTTCTCAGCGCTGGCCGACTACACTCAGCGTGGCGGTCGGTTTGCCGGCGTGGGCGGCAACTTTGGCGTGCGGTTTACCGGTACGAATCTTAGCAACGATCCTGCCAGCAACGCTGCGATTGGATCCGTCGGCAATGACAGCTTCTACATACCCAATTACACCTTGTTGGACGCGGGTTTGCGCTTCGGCTACCGAAGCACGCTATTCAGCGTGAACGCCACCAACCTGATGGACAAGCGTTATGTGGCTACGTGCGGCGGATCGGCATATTGCTACTATGGCTACGCACGCAACGTCGTTGGCTCAGCAAAGTACCATTTCTAAGTCGGCTTACGTGACGCTCCTTCAGAAACTGATTCATCATCCCCGCAGGCTTTGGATCCGGAAGGCTATCTTCCAGGTTCACCTGTGGGCTGGATTAGCGTTGACGTTATACCTGATCCTTATTGCCCTTACCGGGTCGATCCTTGTCTTTGAGTCAGAACTTACAGGCCTGGCTTTGCCCGCCGTAGTTCGGTCCACGTTGCCCGAAAACCCTATGAGCATTCCGGCAGTCATAAGCCGCGTCGAAAAGGTCTATCCTGGCGCAGCAATCGACAGTCTCACCATTCCGTCGCGCAGGGTGCCGGCATATCAGCTTGTGCTGCGCCTTCCTAACCATCAATT
>JBPBQP010000104.1:0-5067 GCA_050954745.1 Janthinobacterium lividum
GTGCCGTCGCTCTACAGCGCGGACGATGCCCTGCTGCAACGGCTTTCTGACTATGTGAAGAACGGCGGCCACGTTCTCATGACGTTCAAAAGTGGCTTCACCAATGAGAACTCTGCCGTGCGGTGGCAGAAAGCGCCTGGACCGCTGACCGCCGCAGCTGGCTTCACCTACCAGGAATTTTCCAACCTGGAAAAGCCGCTCCAGCTCAAGGGAGACCCCTTCGCGGTGGGCGAAGGCAACCGCGTTTCGGAGTGGGCAGAGTTCCTGCAGCCCACCACGGCCAAACCGCTTGCCACGTACGATCATCCATTCTTTGGCCGCTGGGCGGCCATTACCGAAAACAGCTACGGGAAGGGCGGCCTCGTGTATGAAGGCACGGCGCTGACGCCAGAGTTGCAGCAGGCCGTGGTGCAGCACGCACTGGGCAGCAGCGGCATTTCTTTCGATGCGAAAGCATCTGCATCATCCGTGCGCGTGAAACGGGGCGTGAGCGGCGACGGGCGCGAGTTGACTTACCTGCTCAACTACTCGTCGTCACCCAGCAGCGTTTCGTACACCGGTCGACCCGCTCACGACGTGCTTACCGGTATCGCCCTCGCTACCGGCCAGGTTGTGCAACTGAAGCCGTGGGACCTGGTGATCGCGGAGAGCGAAAAGGCAGGCAAGTAGTGCGATTTACAGCCCTGTCTTTCACTGCTCACCTGCTGTTCGCCCTGGCATCGTCTTGCACCTGGGCGACGGCAGGGGCGCAGGCACCGGCCAAGGCGGCACCGGATGCGGACCATGCGCACTTCACGGATACCGCAAGCCGCGTCGGCCTGAACTTTCAGCACAGGGCTTACCACACGCCGCACAAGTACCTGCTGGAAACGATGGGCTCTGGAGTCGCGACCTTCGACTATGACAACGATGGTCTGCTGGACGTCTTCTTCACCAACGGCGCGCCGATCCCCGATCCTTCGCCCAAGGGCACCGTTCCCGTCAAGTCTTCGCCAGCCGATTCCAACCGGCTGTTTCACCAAAAAAAGGACGGCAGCTTTGAGGACGTGACCGAGCGTTCGGGGTTGGCAGGCATCGGCTACAGCCTGGGGACCGCGGTAGGCGACTTCGACAACGATGGCAACGAAGACCTGTTTGTCACCTCGTACGGTGGCAACCATCTCTACCGCAATCAGGGCAACGGCACCTTCCAGGACATCACAGTAGCCGCGGGTGTAGGTGGGCCATCCACGCCGGGGCAAACCTGGTCGACCTCTGCCGCATGGGTCGACCTTGACAATGACGGGCGTCTGGACCTGATCGTCCTGCGCTACGTTGTGTGGGATTTTGACGACCTATGGTGCGGAGAGCACCGGCCCGGTTACCGTTCCTACTGCCATCCGGATGTCTTCCCGGCGATTCGACCGCTGGTGTATCACAACAATGGAAACGGCACCTTTACCGAGGTTGGCGAAAAGATCGGCCTTGGGCTGCCAGGGAAAGGTCTGGGCATCGCGCTGGCCGACGTGGACGGCGATGGCAAAATCGACATCGCGGTCGCCAATGACTCCATGCTGCAGTTCCTGTTCCACAACAAGGGTAACGGCACCTTTGAAGAACAGGGCATGATGGCCGAAGTGGCCGTGGACAGCGATGGCCGCACTTACGCAGGCATGGGCATCGACTTTGGCGACTTCGACAACGACGGCCTGCCCGACCTGGTCATTACTAACCTGGCCAACCAGAAGTACGCGCTGTACCGGAACAACGGGGATAACTCCTTTACCTACAACTCTTACCTGTCTGGCCTGGCGCGCATCACCCAGCTGCATTCGGGCTGGGGCATCCGCTTTTTCGATTACGACAATGACGGCCTGCTGGACCTGATGGTGGCGCAGAGCCATGACCTGGACACCATCGAGCTGAATTACCCGGACCTGCACTACAAGGAACCCATGCTGCTGGCGCGCAACCTGGGCAAGAGCAAGTTTGAAGACGTATCCGCACAGGCAGGCAGCGTGTTCACGGAACGTTGGGTCAGCCGGGGCATGGCCGTGGGTGATCTGGACAATGACGGCCGGGTAGACGCCGTCGTCAGCACCAACGGCGGGACTGCGCACCTGCTGCACAATGAGACCGCCACAGCGCACCACTGGCTCGGTCTGCGGCTCACCGGGCACCGCTCAAACCGCGACGGCATTGGTGCCGTGGTTCGCGTCAAGGCAGGCACGGGCACACAGTCGCGTACCGTGACCACGTCCGGTTCGTACCTTTCCTCAAACGACAAACGCCTGAACTTCGGCCTCGGCGAAACAGCCAGCGCAACTCACGTTGAAATTCGCTGGCCAAGCGGGATCGTGCAGCAGCTTGAGAACGTTCCCGGGGACAGGTATGTCGATGTGGAGGAACCCGCAGAAGGTAAATAAGCCGCAGTGGATCTACTGAAGCGCCGTTCCGGTTGAGGCAGCCTGCGGCTCCGAGCCTTCCACAACGCGGTAGTAGGTGTCTGCGGCGACCGGCATCTTCAGCATCTGGCGGGTGCCGTCGGGCCAGCGTATCTCGACCTTCTCCGGTGTGGTTGCCGCACCCATTCCAAAGTGGATGCGAGGGTCGCTGCTGGATGCGAACGATCCGCCTGCAATGCGATCTGCGCGTTGCTGCATACCCTGCGCTGTCAGCAGGACAGTGGCACCGTTTCCATCGCGCGGCGACTTGCCTGTGCCCTGCAGGATCAATCCCAGCCAGTGTGCGGGTGCTGCGCCCTGACCCTGTCGAACAACGTTTCGGAAGAGCGAAGGCGGGCTGTCCATGTTATTGACGACGACATCCATCTGCCCATCGTTGAACAGGTCACCCACAGCCATGCCACGAGCCACCTCTGGTTGCGCCATCGCGGTTCCCTCCACGGCAGGCACGGTGACCAGCTTGCCCCGATTGTTGTGAAACAGCAGCGGCCGCTGAGCCAGCGAAGTGCCCCAGTTTTGCCGGTCCACCACGGGGTACACGTGCCCGTTGACCACCAGCAGGTCAAGCCAGCCATCGTTGTCGTAATCCAGAAACGACGTACCCCAGCCCAGGAAGGGTACGGAAACGGCAGCAATCCCCTCCTGAAACGAGACGTCAGTCAGGTTGGCATCACCGTCGTTGCGGTACAGCGGGTTGTAATCGTCTGAAAAGGTGGTGTTGTAAAGGTCCAGGCGGCCGGTGTGGCGATAGTCACCGCTCGCGATGCCCATGGACGCCGTCTCTCGGCCACCCTCGTTCAGCGCGTAACCGCTCACGTAAGACGCGTCTTCAAACGTGCCGTCACCCTTGTTCAGGTAGAGGTAATTTGGCGTAGAGTCGTTCGCCACCAGCAGGTCCAGCTTGCCGTCATTGTTGATGTCGAGAAACACGGTGGCCAGGCCGTAATAGCCCAGCGCGTCCGCAACGCCGGCGTGCACACTGGTGTCGGTAAAGGTGCCGTCGCCGTTGTTGTGGAACAGGTGATCGGGCTCACCCTTCAGACCGCGTGGGCCACACATAACGTTAACCCCGCGAAAGTTGCAGAACACCCCAGGTGTCCCTGAATCAACAGCGTTCAGGCTGGCCGCGTCATAGTGCACATACCCCGCGACAAACAAGTCGAGGCGTCCATCGCCGTCATAATCGCCCCACGTCGCACTGCTGGACCAGTTGCCCGGTGCAACGCCCGCCTTCTCGCCCACGTCGGTAAAGGTGCCATCGTGGTTGTTCCGGTACAGGCGATTCTTGCCAAAATTGCAGACATAAAGGTCGGGCCAGCCGTCATTGTCGAAGTCCGCCACGGCGGCGCCAAAGCCCCATCGTCCGTTCCCGACACCTGCCTTCTCCGTCACGTTGGTAAAGGTACCGTCATGGTTGTTGTGAAACAGCGCGGCCTGCGGCGTGGACTCCTTCCCGGCCAGTGCCGGTGCCGTGGAGCCGTTCACCAGGTAGATGTCCAGCCACCCATCGTTGTCATAATCCAGCAGCGCCACACCAGACCCAACCGTCTCAAGGATTTGCGCCTTCTGTGGCGTGCCCATGCGGTGCGTCCACTTTGCCAGCCCGGCCCCTGCGGCCAAATCCCGGAAAATGACCGGGCCCGTCCTGACCGTTCCGCCCGCCGTGATGGGGCGGTGCTCTGCATCGTAAACCGGGGCCTGCGGCACACCTGTAGACGTTCCGCCACTGCTGCGCACTGGGGCAGGCGGCGAAGGTGGTGCCTGCGCGAAACCTGACTGCAAAGCGCACAACAACAGAACGGCGAAAAGGCGTGCCAAGCGAATCATCTCCCCATTCTAGGGCTGATGCAGTTTGCCGCAGGGTGATTTACCCGCGCTATGTTCCCGCTTCAATCCTCATCCGGGCTGTCTCAATCGCACCGTGCAGCTTTGCTTTCAGAACATCAGGAGGAGGCAGAACAGTGAGGTATTCCGCAACGTGTATGCCGGCGGCACCAAGCTCAAGCAGCTCAATCTGCTCTGTCTTTTTGCCTGCACACAGAATGATTCCCAGCGGGCCCGCTTCCCCTGGTTCCGTTTCATACCTGGCCAGCCATCGCAGGTAGAGCTCCATCTGGCCTTTGTATTCGGGCTTGAAGCTGCCCTGCTTCAACTCCACCGCGATGAGGCGTTTAAGCTTGCGGTTGTAGAACAGCAAATCGATGTAAAAGTCTTCGCCGTCAATTTGAAGCCGCTTCTGACGTGCGACGAAGGAAAACCCTGAGCCCAGTTCCAGCAGAAATGTCTCCAACTCGCGCAGAATTGCATCTTCCAGGTCACGTTCAAGGAATCGATCAGTTAGTCCCAAAAAGTCGAAAAGATAGGGGTCTTTCAGCACCAGGGCTGGCGTGACGTCGCCCCGGTTTCTCAAGTCCTCCAGCTCCCGCCTGACGAGAGCGGCGGGTTGTTTTGAGAGTGCGGTTCGCTCGTACAGCATCGACTCGATCCGCTCATGCAGGGTCCGAACACTCCAGCCCTCGATCCTGCACATTTCTGCATAAAACTCGCGTTGATGGGGCTTTGACAAGGGTAGAAGTTCGCGGAAGTGGGACCAGCTCAACTGTTGCCACAGCGTGGCGACCAT
>JBPBQP010000105.1:0-3135 GCA_050954745.1 Janthinobacterium lividum
GACGCTCGCCCTGCGACGCGTGGCCCTTAAAACCCACCACGAAAACCTACAGTCGCAGCGTGCCATGCTGAAGCTGGGTGCGCACTATGAGGGCACCTTTCGCAACCACATGCTGATGCCAGACGGCTCCACCCGGCACACTGCCTGGTACAGCATCATCGCGGAAGAATGGCCGACCGTGAAGGCAGGGCTACTGCGCCGCGTCAACGCCGAACCACTACGCCACGCCTGACGGACGTACAATCCAAGGATGGTCGAGACTCATCCCGTCGCTGAAAACGCGACCGCCGCCACTGCAGCATCACCCACTCGCAACATTCGCAAAACCACCCTTTCGAACGGCTTGATGGTCCTGACAGAAAGCATGCAGCACATGCGTTCTGTAAGCATGGGCGTGTGGATTGGTACCGGATCCCGCGATGAACAGGCAGCAGAAAATGGTCTGTCGCACTTCGTGGAACACATGGTGTTCAAGGGCACGACCTCGCGCAACGCCAAACAAATTGCACGCGAAACCGACGCCATTGGTGGCAACCTGGACGCTTTCACCGGCAAGGAAACCATCTGCTTCAACGTCAAGGTGCTGGACCAGAACGTGCCCGTGGCACTGGATATTCTGGCCGATCTGGTGCTGAACCCGACCTTTGCCGCCGACGATGTTGCCCGCGAACAGTCCGTCGTACTCGAAGAGATCAAGATGGACGAGGACAACCCGGACTACCTGGTGCACGAGATCCACACGGCTGGATTTTGGAAGAATGATCCCCTTGCGCGATCCATTCTGGGCACCGCAAAAACGGTTTCCAGTTTTGATGAAGCATCTGTCCGTAACTTCCACAAGACGCGCTTTGTGCCGGAAAACATGTTCATCTCGGCTGCAGGTAATCTGCAACACGAAGAGATGATCTCGCTGATCACCCGCTACTTCGGTACGCTGGCCCCCGCCAGTGCCGACACGCTGGTGCGCTTCCCTGCGCCTACCGCTACGCCGCACATCACGCTGCGCAGCAAGAAGTCGCTGGAGCAGGTACAGATCTGCCTTGGCGTCCCCGCCCCCAGTGTCGACTCGCCTGACCGCTATGCGCTGTACCTGTTCAACGCCATCCTGGGCGGCGGTATGAGTTCGCGGCTCTTCCAGTCCGTCCGTGAAGACGCGGGCCTGGCGTACAGCATCTACTCGGAGCTGTCGCCTTACCGCGACACGGGATCGCTCTCGGTCTACGCCGGGACGTCCATTGAAAAGACGGGCGAGATGATCCGCGTGATCATCGAAGAGTTTCGTCGCCTAAAGTCGGAGCCGGTCTCCGATGAGGAACTGGACCGAGTGAAAACCCAGTCCAAGGGCAACATCGTGCTGGGCCTGGAAAGCTCGTCTGCCCGCATGTCGAACCTGGCTCGACAGCAGATGTACTACGGCCGCTTTACCAGCGTCGATGAGATTGTCGCAGATGTGGACAAGGTCACGCCCGCAGACATCCAGCGCATCGCAAATGAGCTGCTGCAGGGCGATCAAATCTCACTGACGTTGCTTGGAAACCTTGGCGATCTGGCCGTAACACGCGAAGATCTCGCCTGCTAAAGCTAAGGACGGATGCCCTGCCCATGCCAGCTTGATCGTCATGGGCAGGGCACCGCCGCTTTATGGCACGTACACGCGATAAAGCAGCAAGCAAACCAGTGCAGCCGCAGCCGCCAGGATCAGCCCGCTTAGCCGCTTTTTGTAGACGAAGAAAATCAGCACCAGGCCCGAGAGAGAAACCAGGGTCAGCAGCATGGCAGAGATGTCGATGACCCATCCCCAAACCTTGCCCGTATCGCGCCCTTTGTGCAGATCGTTCATGACCGCGACAAAGCCCGCGCGTGTCTCGACCACCTGGTACGTCCCCACCGCCCGGTCGACGGTCGTGTCCGCGCTATAACCCGGCCCTCGGAACGAAAAGGTGATCTGGTCGTCCTCGACCCGCATATCTGCGACGGCACCATGGATACCGTGCGCCGTGCGGATATGCTCCACGATAGCCAACTTGTCCGGGTTGTCCTTCGGGCCAAGCTCCTGCGGTGTCAGTGTGCCGTTCAGGTTGGTAATTTTTTCGCCGTGTGACAGTGCCTCCGCGTGGTTGAGCGTCCACCCGGTCACGGCAAAGAAGAGCACCACGGCAAACGACACCATGGACAGGTAAATGTGCAGCCAGCGCGAGACGATGGCAGTCTGCCGCCGCACGCGCGCGGAGAGCGGCTGCGGGGCGCGTACCTTTGCAGGCGCGCCCCCGCTTTGCTGTGACTCAATGCTTGCGATAGTCAAGCTGAACGGCTCCCAGTTCTTCGCTGGCGGGCAGCGTCTTGGCCTGTGCGGTTCCGTTGAAGTCGAACTCCTGCCGTTCGATGGAGTGGCCGCCGTGCTCACGCGCGGCCTCGACCACGACGGTGTACTTTCCGGCCTTGACCAGCTTGCCTTCGTTGTCCTTGCCGTCCCACTTCAGCTGGTAGCTGCCCGGGGCGCGCGTCGCGGAGGAGACGGTCGCGGAGATGTCAGAGCCTTCGCTCAGGTTTCGCACCTGGTCGTCGCGATACCAAGTCTTCAACTCGTTCAACCAACGCGGATTCTTGAACCACAGCGCGACCGTGCGCACCGGGTACTTGTCCTTGTCCTCGATCCACACAGCCACGTACGGTCGGCGGTAGCGCGGATTGTCGATACGCGGCAGGTCCAGCTTGATGGCCAGTTCCATCGACTGGTTCCAGTTCGAGCCAGACGTGGGCACACCTGCACCTGCGTGCACTGCGTGCACTGCGTACGCTGCCGGCTGCAGACGTGGCTCCTGGTAAGCAGCCCAACCGGCGCTCGCGATGCGTTCGCCACCCTGCGTAATCAGCAGGTAGGCCGCGTCGGGGTGCTTCGCCATCAGCGCCTCAGATTCCCGCGGCGACAGGATGGACAGCGTCGTCGCCAGCGCGCCCGCAGTCGCGGCATCCGGCGCAATGACGCTCGACGAAAGGACGGCGGAGGCGGGCTGCGCGGTGCGTGGATCAATCAGGTGCGAACGGTGTTCTCCAGCCACCTGAAAGCCGCGACGGTAGCTGCCACTGGTTGCAATGGAATGGTCGCGCAACACCACGGTCTCCATCGCACGATCG
>JBPBQP010000106.1:0-2797 GCA_050954745.1 Janthinobacterium lividum
CCACGCCGCTGGCGTTGTCCATGGCACCGTTGTACAGCTTGTCGCCATTGATCTCGCGGCCGATGCCCAAGTGGTCCAGGTGCGCACTGACGACGACATACTCTTTCCTAAGGCCGGGGTCGGAACCCTCAAGCATGCCGACGACGTTTGAAGCGTCAATCTCCGCACCCTTTTCAACGACGGTCTGGGCTTCCAGCGTCCCGGGTATTTCGAAGTGGGGCAGTGGTTTGCCCGCATCCGCCAGCGCCCGAAGCTCTTGCAGGGTGTGGCCGGTGCCAGCCAGCAGCTTGTCAAAGCCTGCCGGTGTCGCCGTCGCGCTGACGCGCATGCCCTTCAGCACATCCAGGTTAGGATCGGCAAACAGCAGCGACGGGCCGAGGGCTCGCTGAGGCTGTGCCGCCGCCTGCTGGGCTGCGGTCTGGTTGGCCGTTCCGGGAACTGCGCGAGGCGATGCAATGGAGACAATGCCGACCGCGCCCGCGTCGTGCAGTTGCTTCCAACGCTGATCTGCACCTCGCGCGTAAGCCCGCTGCGGTCCCTGCAGCTTCTCCGGCGCGGCATTGTAGAAGACTGCGATTTTGCCCTTCAGGTCCACCCCGGCAAGGTCGTCCATGTGCTTGCGTGGGATGCGCAGCCCGTAGCCGATAAAGACCAGCGGCGCACTGACCGGGGCACCGCCGTCCACATGTGGTGACAGCGTCATGTCCTTGCCAAGATCGAGCTTTGTAATGCCTGCAGCGTTCTTCAGCGCAATGCTCGAGTGCACCACGTCCAGTGTTGTAGGCACAAAGGCAATGGGCTGCTGATAGCCCTGTGTACCCGCCGGTTTTAGGCCAATGCCCTTGAACTGGTCTTCGACGTACGCTAAGGCCTTTTCATAGCCAGGCGTGCCGGTCTTACGGCCTTCCAGCTTGTCGTCTGCCAGGTACTGCACGTGCGACCACCACGCGGCGGCGGGCGCGGTCCAGTCGGTACGTTCTGGAACCGGCGTGATCTGAGCCTGCACGGCTGGAGAGGTGGTGCTCAGGGTGAGCAGAACGGCAGCTGAAACGTGGCGCAAACGGCGCATGGGTGACTCCTGGTATCGGATGTCACCCATCATAAACACCGGCACCGATTGCGTTTAGCGTTTGCCGAAGACTTCGCCCATCCGCCGGATCTGTGCACCGACGCCGCGCAGCTTCTCCTCGATGTTTTCGTAGCCGCGATCGATGTGGTACACGCGATCCAGGATAGTCTCGCCGTCCGCAATCAGGGCAGCCAGCACCAGTGACGCAGATGCGCGAAGATCGCTGCACATGACGGCGGCACTCTGCAGCGGGGTACGTCCGCGCACCGTTGCGGTGCGGCCTTCCACGCGGATGTTTGCACCCATGCGAACCAGTTCGCTCACGTGCATGAAGCGATTTTCGAAAATGTTTTCCGTAATGTTCGACGTGCCCTCAGCCTGTGTGGCCAGCGCCATGAACTGTGCCTGCATGTCGGTGGGGAAGCCCGGGTATTCCACGGTGGAGATGTCCGTGGCACGCAGGCTGCCACCACCCTCACTGCGCACGCGGATGTTGTCCTTGCCGATGTCCAGGCGGACACCGCTCTGTTCCAGCTTGGAGATCACCGCCGCGAGATGCGCTGGATTGCAGCAGTCCACATTCAGGTCGCCGCCGCTGATCGCTCCCGCGATCAGGAAGGTGCCAGCCTCAATGCGGTCTGGGTTAATGCGATGGCGCACGCCGTGCAGCTTTTCGACACCCTGCACGCGGATGGTGGAGGTGCCCGCTCCCTCAATCTTCGCGCCCATGCCGACCAGCATGGCTGCCAGGTCGGTCACTTCCGGCTCCTGGGCGCAGTTCTCCATCAGGGTTTCGCCCTCGGCCAGCACGGCGGCCATCAACAGGTCCTCTGTACCGGTGACAGTGATCTTGTCGAACAGGATGTGCGCGCCATGCAGCCGTTCGGTGCGCGCTTCGATGTAGCCATGCTCCTGCGTGATGGTGGCACCCATCAGTTCCAGGCCCTTCAGGTGCAGGTCAATGGGCCGTCCGCCGATGGCGCAGCCGCCGGGCACCGCAACGCGAGCCATGCCGGTGCGGGCGATAAGCGGTCCAAGCACCAGCGACGACGCACGCATGGTCTTGACGATCTCGTACTTGGCCTCGGGATCGCTGAGCACGGCGCACTGAATGGTGGTGCGGTGCTGCGCGCGACCATAGCCCAGCTCGACGGTTGCGCCCATTGATTCCAGCAGTTTGCGCTCGGTTTCAATGTCGCGGACCTGGGGAATGTTCTCCAGCACGACCTCGTCGGCAGTGAGAATGGCAGCGGCCATGCAGGGCAGAGCCGAGTTTTTTGCGCCAGAAACCTTGATGGTACCGAGCAGGGGATTGCCCCCGCGGACGACGAACTTATCCATCTGTCCAGTCTACGGAAAGCGCCTGGCGAGCGGCGTACCGAGATTGGTTCCGCACCGCGTGGCCCCCCGCCCGTCCGTCGAAGCAACGCCGGTATTCTGGCCTCACACGCGGTGGCATGTAGAGTTGCTGCTGAATGAACGTTCGTTTCGCACTCATCGGTACAGCTCTTGGCACCACCCTCCTTGCAGTTTCTGCAGCGGGCGGTCAGGCCGTCGACCTAAACCCGACTCGGCCCACTGTAGCCAATTCCTCCGGCATTCAGGGTAAGGATGTGCTGCAGGTAGAGATCGGGCAGGATTCCTATCCAGAGGTGGTACCAGGCGACCAGCAGACAACTGCGGTCTCGCTGTTCTATGCGCCGCTGGAACGCCTGCGGCTGGACTTTG
>JBPBQP010000107.1:0-88398 GCA_050954745.1 Janthinobacterium lividum
GGCGCTGTTCGACACCTCCTTCGCCGTGCATGCAGATGCTGTTCTGAAGCAGGACACCGCGGAACGACTCATTGCCGAGGAGGAAGGGCGTCTGCAGGCCATCGTTCCGGATGCGGTCTGCCTGCAGCACGAAGACAAGCTGGAGTTGCTGGTGGAGCAGCGGGGCATCCGGCAGGCCGCGGCCAACAGCCTGCCCGACAAACGGGCAAAGCTGCACGCGAAAGCCATCGAACTGGCAGACGCGCTGCGCACCCTGCAGTTGCCGGACGCTCCCGCAGCCACACTTCTGCCGACGCTGCCTGCACCTGCGACGGTCACCGAGCTGAAGCAGTTGCTGGATCAGCGGACTGCGCTGGAGAGCGCTCTGGGTGTGCTGCGCAATGCGCAGGCGGAAGCCGAGGTGGAACGCGATGCATCGGCACGGGCGCTGGCCGACCATGACTTGTTGTCGCCAGCGGCAGACCTGCAGGCCGTGGTGGAAGCTGCCCGGCGCGTGGGAGACCTGGACGGACAGGCGGAACTGGCACGTAAACAGCATGCGGAACATGCCGACAAAGCCACCGACGCTTTTGCCCGCCTGCTGCCATGGGACGGCGATGCACCTGCCCTGCGACAACTAGCCGTGCCAACGGAAGACCTGCTGCAGGCTGCGCGTGATCGCGAGGCCACTGCCGCGACCACACTAGCCGAAGAAACCCAGATAGCAGGCCGCTTGCGGGAAGGTGAGGCGGAACGGCGCCTGGAGCGCGAACTGCTGGTGAACGCCGGCACGGGCGTTTCTGCGGCCATGGTGGCAAACGCCCGCCAGGAAAGGGAGGCCTGCTGGGGAAACCTGCGGGCGCACATCGAAGGTCGTCACACCCTGGCCAGCCCACGCACCGAGATCGACCGGTACGAGGACCTGAAGGCACAGGCAGACGGCCGCGCAGACGAGCGTTTTCTTTCCGCAGAAGCCTCGGCACGGCTGGCACAGGTAGATGCCGCCGTTGCCGCGGCAGAACTGCACCTATCGCAGGCAGAGGCCCGCATGGAGCGCGCACTTGCTGCTCAGAAAGAGGCCGACCGCCAATGGTCGGCAGAGCTGACCCAGAGGTCGCTGCCAGTGTTTCCGGTGGCGCGGCTGCGGGAATGGCTGGTGCTTCGTGACGGGGCCATGGAGGCGTCGGCCTTGGCAGAAGCTACTGCAAAGGTGCTCCGTGCCAGGGAAGACAGCCTGGACAGCCATCGGCAGCAACTTGCGAACGTAAGCGGTCGATCCACGCAGGAAAGTTCCTTCCGCGAACTGCTGGACCGCGCCGAGGCAACACTGAAAGCCTCGCAGGACAATGCTGCCACCTTTGACCGGCTAAAGGCAGACCTGCGCAGGGCAGAGGACAAGGCGTTCGCGGAAGGTCGCAAGGTGGAGCGCAATCTTGCGGAGACACGCGATTGGCAGGTGGCCTGGAAACAGGCGGTTGCGAAGGCACACCTGGATGAGGGCGTCAGTGCGGCGAAGCTGGACACAGTGGCCCTTGTGCGGGCCACCGCGGCGACCGTTCAGCAATTGCAGGACGAAATCGAAGCAGCCAGCAACACGGAACGGGACTTTCTTGCGCGAACCGACGCACTCTGGGCTGCGCTGGAGATGCCGACGCAGCCGGAGAGCTTTGGCGAACGCATCGAGCTGCTGAAACGCCGCCTGCAATCTGCGCGCAACGACCGACAGCGGATCGCAGCCATCACCGCTGCTCGAGACGCACGCGAGGAGGAACGGCGCAGGGCAGAGGCTCAGCGTGCCTCTGCCCTGCGCAGCCTGCAACCGCTGCTGCAGCTTGCCGCTGTGGACACGCTGCCGGCCCTTGCGGAGCGGGTGGAAGAATCCAGGCGCATGCGGAAGGTACTCGACGCCATCGACGACGTGAGGGCGAAACTCCTGTCCCTGGGCGACGGTGTGCCGCTGGCTGGCCTGCTGCAGGAAGCCGAAGGCAAGACGTCAGACCAGCTGGCTGCACGGTCCGGCGAACTGGCGCAGGAACTGGAAAAGCTGGGCGAAGACATTCGCGTGAAAGCGGATCAGGCCGGTGTTTCGCGTACCAACTTTCAGGCACTTGACCACGGGGCAAATGCCTCAGAAGCCGCGGCTGACGCGGAGATGGCGCGCGCAGAACTGGACGTGCAAGCCGAAGCCTACCTGATGAAGCGCACGGAAACCCTCTTGCTGCGCTGGGCCATCGAGCGCAAACGGAAGCTGACACAGAACCCGCTGCTGCAGCGTGCCGGGCAACTGTTCGCCATGCTTACCGGGACTCGCTACAGCAACGTGTCGATCGATGACGACGGCAACGCCCCGGTGCTGGTTGGGAATCTTGCGGATGGATCGCGACCGGTCCGCGTCGAACACATGAGCGAAGGCACCATCGACCAGCTTTTCCTCGCCCTGCGCGTCGCCTCCATAGAGCAGTCGGTGAAGGCCGGATCCGTTCTGCCGGTGCTGGCAGACGACCTGTTTATCAACTTCGACGACGGGCGGGCGAAAGCCGGCTTCCGCGTTCTGGGCGAACTGGCGAAATCCACCCAGGTGCTGTTCTTCACGCACCATCAGCACCTGCTGGAGATAGCCAGAGAAAGCCTGCACCCACACGAAACGCGCGTCTGCAACCTCTAACAGGAACGGCAGCATGGGTTGTGGTTTGCCACGGCTGGGTATCGCGTCAACCAGAAAACCGCCTGAAGGGAAAACCGTAAATGTCTCTGCGGCAGCAGGCAGCCACGTCCGATGCAGTGATTGTCTTGCGCATAACGAATCATTCCTTGGAAACGTAACAAGGGGCACTCCTGAGGAGCGCCCCTTTCTGTCGAACGACTGGCATGAGATACCGCGACAACGCGATCGAATCTTAGTTCTTTGTCATTCCAAAACCGGTTACGGTCGCGTCGGTGTTGTGAGCGAAGCGAATGCCGTAGATGCCGTCTGTTGTCTTCAATTTGCCATCCGTGACAACGGCTGACTTGTCATAGCTGCCGACGGTCACGTCGTTGATGATGCATGAGACTTTGTCGCCCTTGACCTGCATCGCGATCTTCTGCGTGACGGGTGTGCCGACGCCGGCAGCTTTGTGGACCGCCTCATTCGCTTCGCCGCGGCCGTTCAGTTGAAATGGCGCGGGCGCAAATCCACGAACGATGAAGCGTCCGTTGCCGTACGCTGCGCAGTACAGTTCGCTCTCTTCCGAGGTCCCCATGCCGCTGCCGGCGATGACGATGCCGTAGGGATGCGGGTGCGAATTGCGATTCATATACTTCGGCTCGTTAAAGGTTGCGGTTACGGTGTAGTCGCCGGTTGCTTTCATCGACGGATTCCAGTAGGTCACGGCTGGGCCGGTGGTAATGTGCAGCGCATCGCCTTCCTTGGCAAAGCGTGCATCTTTCTCGGTTTGGCCCTGCTTGGCGGCGCCTTCATCGACCTTGCCGACCCAGCCGGGAACAAAGATGCCACCATTGGCAATCGGTTCGGCTTTTTCTTCCATGTGCATGCCACCCATGCCGCCGGCGGGCGGCGGACCCTGCTGCGCAAGCAGAACGGGGGCAAAGCTGACGGTGGCGAGGGCAAGCGTACAACAAAGTGCGTGGCGCATAGTTTTGTCCTGGTGGTGCGAAGGTAGTGGTGCGAAGGTGGCTGGTGCTGTTCATCGACACGGCACAACGCCACCATTCTATGCCGGAGCGAAGCTCTGCGTTAGAAGCCGCTCTGCACCCGGCGCGGCGCGGTATGCTCAAGCCAATCTGCTGAAGCACCCGCTCCAAGGAGAAGTCCATGCCACGCTGCCACCTCGCCGTACTGGTCTGTGCCTTGTTCGCCGCTGCGCTTCGTGCGCAGCCACCGGCGCCTGGACGAACATTCAGCGTGAAAGAAGCACTCTCCGCGCCGTTCATGAACCAGTTGACAGCTGCACCTTTGAAGAGCCGCATGGCCTGGTTTGTGGATCAGGAGGGCAAGCGCAACGTGTGGGTGGCGTCGCCTACAGAAAAGGCCCACGCCGTGACACACTACACCGAAGATGATGGGCAGGACATCGACGACATCGCCTGGTCGTCCGACGCGGAAGCCCTTGCCTACACGCATGGCACCGGTCCTGATGGCGCGGAACACCCCACCGCTGCCAACCCCGCCCACCTGCAGACCTACGTAAAGCAACAGGTCGAAGTGGCCACGGTGTCAGGCGAAGTGCGTGTGATCGGCGAGGGGCACGCGCCGCTCTTTTCTGCCGATGGCAAGCAGCTCTACTTCGTGCGCCACGGGCAGATCTGGTCTGCAAGCCTCGCAGATGTGAATGGCTTACCGACGCAATTAGTCCAGGCACACGGCACCGCCTCGCAACTACGCCTCTCGCCCGACGGCACAAAGCTGGCCTTCGTCTCGCATCGCGGCGACCACAGTTTCATCGGCGTTTTCGATCTGAAAGCAAAGACGCTGACCTACGTCGATCCCGGCACCGGTCTCGATCACGACCCGGCATGGTCCGCCGATGGCAAGCGCATCGCCTTCCTCCGCGAATCGCCCGTCGTCAACGAACTCGACCTGCGCTGGATGCGCTCCGCACCGGTGCCCTGGTCCATCCGCATCGCCGACGTTGCCAGCGGAGCAGGCAAGCAGGTGTGGCAGGCCGACGCCGGGACCGGCTCGCTCTTTCACGAGATGGTGGCGAAGAACCAACTGCTGTGGATGGACGATGGCCGCATCGTCTTTCCGTGGGAGAAGACCGGCTGGCTGCATCTGTACTCGCTGGCGATAGGTGCGAAAGAAGCGCAACTGCTAACGCCCGGCGACTTCGAAGTAGATAACGTAGTTACCGATGGCAAGCGCATCATCTACAGCAGCAATCAAGAGGCTGGTGTTCCGACGGATGCAGATCGCAAGCACATCTGGTCCGTAACCGAGGCTGGCAAATTTCCAATACCTCTTACTAGCGGACGCGGTCTTCAGACAAATCCTGCACTGCTTAGCGATGGAGAAGTGTCTCTGCTGACGGCTGGTAGCTTTGAGCCATTCAGGCCCGCTTTGCTGGCAGAAGCAGGTAGAGGGCCTGCATCTGCGTTGCGCATTTGCTCACCAGAGGAACCTACGAGGTTACAGTGTCGGCGACAGATACAGGAATTAGAACCTGCACTTCGCCTGCTGAACTTCGTTGAGTCCAAACAGGTCATCTTTCCAGCCACCGACAATCTTCAAATCCACGCCCAGCTCTTCCTGCCCAAAGACGCAAAGCCCACCGACAAACTCCCCACCATCGTCTTCTTCCACGGTGGATCGCGCCGCCAGATGCTGTTGGGTTATAACCCCATGCAGTACTACGCGCAGACCTACGAGATGAACCAGTACTTCGCCAACCATGGCTATGCGGTGCTGAGCGTGAACTATCGCAGCGGCATCGGGTATGGCATGGAGTTTCGGCAGGCGCAGCACTACGGTGCGTTCGGCGGGTCGGAGTACCTGGACATCGAGGGCGCGGTGAAGTGGCTGAAGGCGCAGCCGTGGTGTAACACGAAGCGCATTGGCGCGTGGGGCGGTAGTTATGGTGGCTACCTAACTGCATTGGCTCTTGCACGCGACTCCGATGACTTTGTTGCGGGGGTCGATCTGCACGGCGTGCACGACTGGAGCTACGAGCTCGACCTGTGGAAGCCAACCTCTGACCCGGCCCACGACACGGTGGCAGCCGCGAAGGTGGCCTTCGGCGCATCGCCCATGGCCGATGTCAGCAACTGGACGAGTCCTGTACTGCTGATGCAGGGCGACGACGACCGAAACGTGCTATTCGGCCAGACAGTCCGGCTCGCGGCAGAACTCCGTGCAAACGGTGTCACCGTCGAGGAGAAAATCTTCCCGGACGAGGTGCATGACTTCCTGCTGCACAGAGATTGGATCACTGCCTTTGAACTTGCCGCGGATTTCTTCGATCGTCACCTAAAGGCACACTAAGAACGCTATTGCACCTCTTCGATGCTGCATAAGGTGCTCAAAATTCGCTCCGCAGCGTACGTTTGAGCACGCTGCGGAGCGTTAGGCAAGTTGATCCTATTTTGTGGTGATGACCAGCGTGTCCGGGCTGGTGGTCGTCTGCTCGGCTACCTGTTTGCCAGCCACCCAGGCGGGGGCGGTGAACTTGATGGCTTTCCGGGTTTCGCCTGCTGTGTTGCTCATTTCGACCGATGCCGAAGCGACCTTCGTCTTCTTTCCAGCGGTAATTTCGAGGATGCCCGTAGCCGGAGTGGCCGCGGTGAAGGTTAGGGTCATGAAGTGTTTGTCACCTTCCTTTAGGGGCGACAGGCGAAGCGAATCCATGGTCCAGCCGTCAGCGGTGTGTGTCGCTGTCAGGACCGTGCGCGTGAGCGGGTGCATGCGATCTACGAGGCTAATGGTTGCGTGGGTGCCGTCTGTCTTGTCGATGGTCAGGGTGCGATGGTTGCCGGTTTCGCCGTCCAGTTCCCAGGTGCTGCCTGCTGCGATGGTTGGGGGTGCCTTGGTGATCTTCCAACTTTCCGCGCCCTTCATCAGGACCAGCATGTGCGCGCTGTTGGTGATCGCTCCGCGATAGCCCACGAAGTAGGGTGGCTTGCTGATCTCCGTCCAGACAGGGGCGATGCTGACCGCGTCGCCTATCTTGATGGCGGTGCCTTCCCCTGCGACGGCGCCTTCTTCACGGTAGGCAAACACCGGTACCGGTGCCTGTGGCAGGGGCGTAACGCCGCTGCCCTGCGCACTGATGTCGGAACCCTGTACGAAGCGCCATTCCAGCGGCTTGCCATCCTGCATGGTGAAGCGCAGCGTGCTTGTGCTGCCGGGCTTGCCGGTCTCATCGCTGTCGAAAGCGATGGCCGTTTTGTACGACGGTTCACCGGCTGCTTTGAAACCGGCGACGATGCCGTCGATGTTGCTGTAGTGGGTGCGGTTGCCGTCCTTGCCGGTCAGCACGCAGTGGTACAGCGGCTGCTTAGCGCCGACGTTGTCCACATCGAACTCTGCCATGCTGTACGGCAGTTCGGTGCCTTCGATCCATTGAATGTACTGCGTGGGCCAGTACTGGTAGCTGTAGAGCAGACCCGCGGATGGCGGCGCAAGGTTTGCGGCTGTGGGAGCTGCAGTTTGTGCGGCAGCCGTGCCGAACAAGGTGGCGGTGGCGAGAGCGAGTGCAAGCATGCGGTTCATGGCGGCTCCTGAAATTCAATGGTTGTAAAAACGTAATAACGGCGACTTAGAAGCTGTAGCGAAGGCCTACTTCGATGCGGCGTCCCGGGTCTGCGGCGTAGGTTCTGCCGAAGAGCGGAGAACCCAGAACACCGCCCACGGCCGTTCCGTTGGTGTGGTTCAGCAGGTTGGTGGAGCGCAGATTGAATGCGATGGTTTGCGCTTCATGCGGTGCGGCGTGGGGCAGGGAGAAGGTGCGGCTCAGGTTGCCGTCCAGGTGCACGTTCCACGGCAGCGTGCCTGCATTGCGGGTAATCGATGCACCATTGCCCACGTTCGACAAAGTGCCGAACTGCGTTGCAGTCGCACCGGAATCGGATGCTGCGGCAAAGCGTGGACGGTCGTTGAAGATGCCGTCTCCATTGCTGTCAAACCCGGTGGTTACGTTGTAAGGGTTGCCGCTGGCTGCGTTGAACTGGTTCGAAAGCACGATGCCCAATGGAAAAACGTAGTTGGTGAAGGCAAGCAGCTGGTGCGTGGAAAGCCAGATGGGGCGAGCGTATTCTCCCGCGTTGGTGTAGCTGCTCTGCGGAAAGGTTGCGGGGGTGTCCGCGTTCGTTTTCAGGTTCATGTGAATGTAGCCAGCGAAGATCTGCAGGTGCTTCAGGCTGTGCTGGTCCACGCCGACGAAGAGCACGTTGCCACCCAGGCCGCCAGTCTGCTGGTACTGGTACAGGTTGGTGTTTGCGGCGAAGGGCCGCGGGCCGGTGGGTGCGCCATTCAACGGCGCGTTGATGTTGCGCGAACGCAGGTCGTTCCAGGCGCGTGCCAGGTACAGGTTGGCCTGCGCATGCCAGTGGCCGGGGAACTCATGCTCCACACCGAAATGCGTCTGCACGGACGGGATTTGTGAGAGGGATGGCAACGGCGTGCGTAGTGTCGCAATGACACCGGTGCCGGTAGTCATCGGTGCACCATACGCAGGGTTATTGATCTGCAACTGCGTCTGACGCATGCCATTCAGACGGTACGTTTCCAGCGTGGTTTGTGCGTCGATCGGCGTGTAGAACAGGCCAGCGCGAGCGTGCAGCACCCAGCGTTGACGCCGGTCCGGGGACCAGGCAACACCCATGCGGGGAGCGATATTGCCAAAAGTATTGGGCGAGCTTTGCAGTGCGTAGCGCAGGCCCAGCGACACCTCAAGCCGCTTGTTGAGCTTACAGATGTCCTGCACATACGGCACCACGCGCAACTGGTTCAGCGACACGGGCGCGGAGCCAATGGTGACCGCGTACTGCGTGGCATTGCCGCCGGGCAGACCGGCCAGCGCGCGGCGATACTGCTCCAACCCACTGATCGTGGTGGTTCCAACTCCGCCCAGAACCGGTGCGGTGCCGCCACCGAAGATGTAGGTGCCGTTGAAGTTCGAGGGCAGGCGGTCGTCCAGGTGCGCGTTCAGCAATTCCACGCCGAACTTGAGATTGTGGGCACGGTGCTGGTAAAGCACATCGTCATCAACTTCCAGGTCGAACTCGTGGCTGCGGAGTGCCTGCGTGGTGGCGCCGCCGCCGGTGAAGGCGCCCGCAATGACCAGCGAAGGCGCGGTGGACAGCGGCGAATCGTCGCGGTTGCGAAAGGTCAAACCGACGCGGGTTTCGTGCAGCGTGGTCGCAGAGATCGTCTGCAGATTGGTCAGGCGGATGGCGTGCTCTGCTTGCTGCGAATCGTAGCCCGCCTGCTGCAGCGTGCTGCCGCCCACGCCCAGATTTACCAGGCCGTTGACGGTTGCGGTATAGGTTGTGGTCAAGTTGTTGTGTGCGTTCAGCAGGGTGGCCAGACGCACGCTGCCCTCCCAAAGGCTTTGCGGTGTGGGCACGTTGGCAGTGGTCTGCGTTGCGTTGCCGCCAGCATCCAGCGTCACGGCGTTGACCACGGCAAACTGGTCGATCTGCCGATGCTCCAGCGCGACGAAGAAGTCACTGCGATTGGTGCGAATGGGTCCGCCGAGTTCGAAGCCGTAACGCTGCTTGCCGATGGCGGCACGGCTGGGTGCGAAGGGATCCTTTGCGTTCAGAAACTGCGCGCTCTGCGTGGTGAACAGGGCACCGTGCAGCTTGCTTTGGCCGGGCTTGGTGTAGATCTCGACGCGGCCCCCCTGGTAGGGTGCACGCTCGTATTCGGCGGAGAACAGGTCTGGATTGATGCGGATGAAGGCGATGGCAGATTTTGGTGGAATGCGACCGCCGTTCTGGAAGCCGTCGACTGCGATGATGGCCTGTCCGGGAGCGCCGCCCGCAGCCGCGGCCAACACCTGCAACTGCCGCTGAAACTCATCGGGATCATCGGCCAGCTGCTTGATGTCTTTCGCTTCCAGCGTCTTGGTACCGGCGACACTCTCGGTGCTGACGGGTTCGTCCTGCACAGCGTCAACCGAGGTTTCTACCGTGACAGGCCGCAGCTTTACCGTCGCTCGTGCGGCACCTGCAACCAATTGCTGCTGCACCACGGCGAAGCCTTCGGCGGCGATGCGGATGCGGTGTGGACCTGCAGCCAGGCAGGCACTCGTCCACTGGCCATGTGCATCGCTAACGCTGGTCTTTTGGCCGTCTACTGCGATCTGTGCACCAACGATCTGTGCGCCGGTGCTGTCCAAAATCTCGACACTCATTCGGCCCGCGCTGCCCGTGCACTGCTGGGCCATGGCGTGGCCCGTGGCGCTGAGTGCAGCGGCAAAGGTCAGGGTTGTGGCGAGGGATGTGCGGTGCTGCATGGTGCCTCCTGCTTGGTACGACTTCGATCATGGCGGCAGGCGGGCGGGGGAAGCAGTGTGCGGCGTCAGCGCTGGAGCATGACAAACGTCACCATGACATTTGTCATGCGGCATGGCTGATAGGCGGGCTTACAAGCGGCAAACGAAGGGTGCAGAATACAGCTATGTTCGGTGGCCGACTGCGCGACGAGTTCGAGTTCAACAAGTGGGTCGGCCATAACAACGGTCCGGCCGTCGGCGACGAGGCAGGCGACTACTGGCGCAAGTCGCGGGGCAGTGACCGGCTGTTGCGTTGGGTGTCGCTGCTGTATACCGGTTTCTTCTTCATCGAGCCGTACTTTCGTCACAACCTGCGGCACTGGCTCTGGTTCGCGGCGTTCTACGTCGTCTTTCTCGCGCTGTATTCCGGCATAACGCTGACACACAACGCCCGCCTGCAAAAGGTGCTGTTTGGCCTGCTTTTTTTGCTGGGCTTTGTCTATTACCCCTTCAACTCCAGCGCGTCGGGCGTGTTTGTTTTCCCGGTGGTGATGCTGGCGTTTGTGATGCGCAGCACGCGTGCGTTCCTGATCATGCTGGGGCTGCAGGTGGCGGCACTGGCTGCGGAGACGTGGCTGCTGCACCTGACGTGGTGGTCGACGCTGATGGGCATTTTCTTTTGCCTGGTCATAGGCCTTAGTAATCTTTCCTACTCGCGGCAGAAGCGCGCGGCCTTTCTGCTGAACCGTGCCAATGACGAGATTGAACACCTGGCGCAGGTGGCAGAGCGCGAGCGGATTGCACGCGATCTGCATGACCTGCTGGGCCACACGCTGACCGTCATCGCCATGAAGAGTGAACTGGCCAATCGCATCCTTCCCATCGATCCCGCACGCGCCGCGCAGGAGATGCGCGAGATAGAGCAGACCGCGCGGCAGGCACTGGCTGAGGTGCGCGAGGCTGTCACCGGCTACCGCTCGGAAGGGCTGGCAACAGAGGTTGGGCGCGCGCGCAAAACGCTGGCGTCCTCCGGCGTGCAGATGACGACTGACCTGCTGCCGATTGCGCTGACGGCGTCGCAGGGGAATGTACTTTCGCTGGTGCTGCGCGAGGCAGTCACCAACATCGTGCGGCACGCGCGAGCCAGCGCCTGCTCCCTGCAACTGCTGCGCGACGGCGGCGACCTGCGGATGGTGGTAGCGGACAACGGCGTGGGCAGCGAAGGTGCCGACGGCAATGGACTGTCCGGTATGCGTGAACGCGTGGAGGCGCTGGGCGGCACCGTGCGGCGTTTGGCCCAGCCGAATAGCGGCACCTCTCTGTCGGTGTGCCTGCCGCTACAGCGTGATCAGTATGCCGCGTCTCGCGTGGCGGAACTGCGCACCACGGGAGCTCCGTTCAGCCCGCTGGACGTTGGGCAAACCGAGGCGGTGCCATGGACGGGAGAGTAGGCAAGAGCATGAGCGTTGCCACTGCGAAGCCATCGTCGGCAGGGAAAATCCAGGTGGTGCTGGCGGAAGACCAGGGCATGGTGCGCGGCGCGCTGGCGGCGCTGCTGGGCATTGAGCCGGATATCGAGGTGGTTGCCGCCGTTGCCGACGGGCAGGAGGGGCTGCGTGCCGTCGGCCAGCACCATCCGGATGTGCTGGTGACCGACATCGAGATGCCCAACATGACCGGTCTGGAGCTGGCGGCGCGTGTGCGTGAACTGTACCCCGCCACTCGCATTGTCATCCTGACGACGTTTGCGCGGCCCGGCTACCTGCGGCGCGCGCTGGACGCGGGCGCGAGCGGCTACCTGCTGAAGGAGCGGCCCGCGTCGGAACTGGCAGATGCCGTGCGGCGGGTGCATCGGGGATTGCGTGTGGTCGATCCGGGTCTGGCTGCGGAGATATGGAATGCAGAGGACGATCCGCTGACGGAGCGTGAGCGCCAAATCCTGCGGCGTGCAGGTGAGGGTGAAACTACGTCTGAATTAGCAAAGACGCTGCGATTGAGCGAGGGCACGGTGCGGAACTACCTGTCGGAGGCGATCTCGAAGCTGGGCGCGGCCAATCGCATTGAGGCAGCACGCATCGCACGTGCCAAGGGCTGGCTCTAAGCGCAGAGAAGCGGCTCGCTGCGGTCTGCTCTCGTCCTCTACCAGATGGCAGCGAAAAACAGCTTGACGGTTTGATAGGACCAAAGGCGGTCGTGATCTGACTGTCTGCAGCAGACTGCACTGATACAACACACGTCATATCACCTGATGGTGGCGCTTCCTGGACCATTCTGCAGCGCTGGGATGGACGCCCGTGGCGCAGGTCGCCATTTCGGCGGCGGCTGCGCTACTGTAGGAAGATTGCAATGTCTGGTAAACCGATGACCTTTAGATTTAGCTATCGCACCGTCCTGGCGACTGTGCTCACGATGGGGGCAGGCCTGGCAGTGTCGGGTTTGGCGCAGCACATCGAGACGTCGACCTTCAACTCTGCGCCGATCAAGCCCAAGGGCGACCCAAAGGTCATTGCGCACGGCAAGCAGTTGTATGGGCAGCAATGCCAGTCCTGCCACGCCGCTGACCTTCGCGGGTCTGAAACGGGGCCAAATATTCTGCGTTCGCAAGCCTCGTTGACGGACTACCACGGCGAGAATCTCGTGCCCATTATGCTCGGCAAGGCGCCCGGCCTGGAGTCGCACAAGTACCCGCTCAGCATGGACGACGCGAATGCCGTTGCCGCGTATGTGCGCTCCATCGTTGCAGAGATTGGCAGCCAGGGCCGTGCTCCTGGTGACGGCAAAGACAACCCAAATGTGCTGGTGGGCGATGCTGCTCGCGGCAAGCAGGACTTCGCCGTCAAGTGCGCCAGCTGCCACTCCGTGGACGGCAACTTGAAGGGAATCGCAACCAGGCTGTCGAGCGCAAAGACGCTGCAGGCTGCCTGGATTCGCGGCACCTACTTCGGCAAGCCTGCACCCGTAATTACCGTAACGGTGTCACGCCCTGGACAGCCGGAACTGAACGGCACGCTCATCCATGTGGATGACTTTCTGGTGACGCTGCAGACCCCTTCCGGCGCTATGCAAACGGTTCGTCGCAGCGGCGCGGTGCCGAAGGTAGTTGTACACGATCCGCTGGAAGCGCACCGCAAACTGCTGCCCGGTTATACCGACGGCGAAATCCACGACATAACGGCTTACCTGGTGACACTGAAATGACCTTTCGATGGATGTATTCCCTGGCCGCTGCGGCGCTGCTGCTTCCCGTGGCCGCGCAGGCACAGGATGTGACAAAAGCAGACCTGTTGCAGCCGCTGAAGGACTCATGGCTGACCTACAACGGCGACTACACCGCAAAGCGCTACAGCGAGCTGACTGCCGTCAATCGCACCACGGTAAAGAACCTGTCCCTGGGCTGGACCGCCAAGATGGTGCCGGGGGAAGCACCCGCACCGCTGACCGGCTATAGCCGCGTACGCGCCCCCTTGACGACCGGCGGCGAGGGTCCTGGCGGTTTCCCCAACGGCGGTTCGCTAAAGGGTACTTACCTTGAGGCCAAGGGCATCCTGTACGTGACCATGCCCGACAATGTGTGGGCTGTGGATGCGCGCACCGGCGAGAGCCTGTGGCACTACTACTGGAAGACGCGCGGCGGCACCCACATCGGCAACCGGGGCGTTGGCCTGTACGGCGACTACCTATTCATCGAAATGCCTGATAACTACCTCGTCTCGCTTGATGCAAAAACAGGCAAGGAGCGCTGGCACAAGGAATATGCCAAGGTTGAAGGCGGCTATTTCTCCTCAGCAGCGCCAGTCATCGTCAAGAACCACGTCATTGTGGGCGTGGGGAACGACATCGACTCGCCGGCCGCGTTGCGTTCGTTCGATCCGGAGACGGGCGACTTGCAGTGGACGTTCTGGGTAACACCGCAGAAGATCGGCGACCCTGGCCTGGACACATGGAAGAATCTGGATGCAGCGCGCCACGGCGGTGGCGGCACCTGGGTTGCAGGCGCCTACGATCCGGAGACGAATCTGTATATGTTCGGCACTGGTAACCCAACTCCTTCGTGGGAGACGGGTACACGCGGCGAAGGCGATAACCTGTACACCTGTTCTCTGGTCGCGCTGGACGTCGATACCGGCAAGCTGAAGTGGTACTTCTCCACCTCGCCGCATGACACGCACGACTACGATTCGGCGCAGGTTCCGGTCCTGGTCGACGGCATCTTCAAGGGCCGCAAGCGCAAGATGGTGGTCACGGCCGCGCGGAACGGCTACTTCTTCACGCTGGACCGCGTCACTGGCGAACGGCTGGTTACGACCAAGTACGGTGAAACGACCAACTGGGCCAACGGCTTAACACCGCAGGGAGGCCCAAAGACCAATCCTGAAAAGGATGTGGCCATTGGCGGCACGCTGATCTCGCCAAACTCTGGCGGCACCGTTAATTGGCAGCCACCGGCATACTCCCCGCAAACGGGCCTGCTCTATCAGTACGACTCTGAGAACTACTCGCTCGGCTACCTGACCGACCCGGACCCTCGCGGCGGCATGGGCCTGGGTGGCAAGGATGAAGTGCCCATTGGAACGGTGTCGAACAGTATTGTGGGTATCGACTACGCCACGGGCAAGGCACGCTGGCGACATGAACTGTACACCGGTGCCACCGGGGGCGGAGGCCTGCTGGCCACTGCGGGCGGCCTGGTGTTCAGTGGTGACGGTCAGGGCAACCTGATCGCGCTGGATGCCGCAGATGGCAAGGCACTATGGAATGCACGCATCGGCTCCATCAGCAATGCACCACAGACGTACCTGCTCGATGGGCACCAGTACATTCTTGCCGGGTCTGGCGACACGCTTTACTCATTCCTGCTGAATTAGGTTCGAGGAATCGGCAAGGTAAAGGGCTGCGCTTCTGCGCAGCCCTTTTACCGTTTTCTGCGGTGTGATCAATCCACCTGCGCAATCAGGCACTTCAGGTAGGCCGTCTCTGGCAGGGTCAGCACCTCAGGGTGATCCAGTGCCGCGCCGCGGGTTTCCAGCAGGCGTACACGTCGGCCTGCATCGGCGGCTGCGCTTGCGAGAACCTCCGTAAAATCCTGCCGGCTAATGTGGTGCGAGCAGGAGCAGGTAATCAGACGCCCGCCGGGCCGCAGCATCTTCAACGCACGCAGATTCATCTCCTTGTAGCCACGAAGGGCACCCTCGACTGCACGGCTGCTTTTGGCAAAGGCCGGTGGGTCCAGCACAATCGTGTCAAAGCGGCGGTCTTCGGCGTCATAGGCGCGCAGCAGCTCAAAGGCGTCCCCCTCAACCCAGTCGACTTCGGCCTTCAACTGGTCGCGGTTCAAATTGAGGTTGCTTTCTGCGGTTTCCAGCGCCGCCCGGCTTGCGTCCACGCCGGTAACGCGGGTACAGCTGCGGGCCATGTGCAGTGCGAAGCCGCCCTGATAGGTGCAAATGTCGAGCGCCTCACCATGCGCGTAGCGCTCGGCGGCGGCGTAGTTCATGCGCTGATCCAGAAAAGCGCCGGTTTTTTGCCCGGCGTTCACGTCGAACTGCAAACGCAAACCGTTGAGGGTGAAAACGGTCTTTGCCTCCGCACCTTCCTTCTGGAAGAGTGGGGTTGCGGACGGTGCGGGCAGCTGCTCCAGTTCGCGAATGCGCGGATCGGGGCGCTCGACGATCATCTCCACACCTTCCACCAGTGAAAGCTCGTGTCCCAACACTTCGCGCAAATCGTCCTGGGCCGTGCCCTGGGTCAGCAGCTGCACTACCACAAGGTTGCGGTAGCGGTCGACGACGATGCCCGGCAGGTCATCGGCCTCGGCGAAGATAAGCCTTGCGGAATCGGTGTCGCCTGCAGCGAGCATGGGTGCGCGAAGGGCCAGGGCGGCTCGTACGCGAACCGCCACGTCATCCAGGTACTCCCCGCGGCTGACTCGTGGCTCCGCAGAGATCTTCCGCAAGGCAAGTTGAGAGGCGGAGGAATACAGGCCGGTTCCAAGTGGAATGCGACGGCTGTCCAGCAGCGTCAGCAGGCCGCCGGGCATCGGCTCGGTTGCTCCAAGGGCGGGGATGAGTGCTTCTACGTCAGTCCGGTAGACCCACAGATAACCAAGCCTCAGACGATCCGAAGCGCGGCGACTGATGATCGCTGCCGGACCCGCTTCGTCGGCCTCCAGCAACTCTGGCTCGTGAACGGAAGGACCGCGGGAAGGTTTAGGAAACCGGCTGGGGGTGGGGCGAACAGACATGGTTCCATGGTCGCACGCAAGGCAGGTGGGCCTGCTGTGCATGCAACTCGAAGAAGAGGATTGGATTGGTGCAGAACAACTCAGGGTCTATCGACCGATAGGGCGACTGAGAAGGCTCAGCTTCAGCTGGGCCGTGTTCCTCTAGAGAGCGATGTGGCTGAGTCGTCATGATGAGGCATCAGCCCCGACTAGCCGCCGAGACCCTAATCTCAGCGGCTAGTCGGGGCTGTGCGCGTTCCGCTGTGCTATCTCGGCGGCTGAAGCCGTAACATCTTTATATTCGGATCTGCCCTAAGCGAGTTTGGCGTCCAGCGATATTTCAGCGGCAGCCAGCAGGCGCGAGATGGGGCAGTTTTCCTTTGCGCCCTTCGCAATCTCCTGGAACTTTGCTTCGTCGAGGTTGGGCACCTTCGCATCGGTTTTCAGGTGAATCTTCGTCACGGTGGGCGCACCGTTGACGAACTCAAGCACGACTGTTGCGGTCGTGGCGACTTCGTCAGCCTTGCTGCCAGCCTTCTCCAGTTCGGCAGACAGCGCCATGGAGTAACAGCCTGCGTGCGCCGCTGCAATCAGCTCCTCGGGGTTGGTGCCGGTTCCGTCCTCAAAACGCGAAACAAACGTGTAGCTCTGCTCGTGCAAAACCCCGCTGCCCGTGCTGACCGTTCCTTTACCGTCTTTCAGGCCGCCGTTCCATACGGCACTGCTGCTTCTTTCCGTCGCCATAGCTTATTGCTCCTTCACCCTGCCTGCTTGTTGCAGTTCGTCCATCATCAGATGTGCCTCAGGGGCCCGGGTTGCGTGAAAAGCAGCTACGACTCCTTGCCCGTGGCGGCCCGGCTTGCGCGGCCAATCAGCAGGGGAACGTCTGGCGTCTTTTCTTCACCGGAGGCCTTCATCAACCGCAGCCGTTGCAACACCTTGCGCGCCAGTCCCGTCAGGGGTCTGTGCGCCAGTTCACGTGTATGCACCCACTGCAGGCCGTCGCTGCGCAGCGCACGCTTTTTCACCTCTCGTCGGCCAGGAAGGGCCAGCACTTCTACGTAGTAGTTGGTGCCCACAATGGCATGGCGAACACGCAACACTGGTTCCTGCCGCAGCACCAGACTGGGCTGCGCGTCGCGGTCGGCCTCCGGCTCACCCTCTTCAGGTCCTTCGACCTGTGGCAGTTCGAGCATGCCGGGCATCAGGGATACGTCCAGTGGGCGTTCCTGCAGCAGAATCTCAACGTTGACGCTGCCACCACCCGCCTTGCGGGTAGCCAGCGCGTATACGGCCCGTTGCGAACGCATGGGCGCACGCGCCACGGTGCCATGTTCGCCACGGGTGCGGCAAAGGGCAAACACAGGGCACACATCGCACCGGGGGCCGCGCGGCAGGCAGACGGTTGCGCCCAGCTCCATCATGGCCTGGTTGTGGTCGCCCGGATCGCCTGGTGGCAACAACGATTGCGCTACGGCGTTCAACTGCTCGGCAGCGGCTGCGCCCGGAGTTTCTGGCTGGCCCAAAATGCGTAGCAGGACCCGCTCCACGTTGCCGTCCACCACGGCAATGCGCTCGCCGAAGGCGATGCTGGCAATGGCGGCAGAGGTATACAGGCCGATGCCGGGGAGCCGGCGCAGTTCAGCGGCGGTCGACGGCAGCGCACCCCGATGCTCCTGCACCAGCAGCAGCGCGGTACGGTGCATCATGCGCGCGCGCCGGTAGTAACCCAGGCCGCTCCAGGCTGCTAGGACGTCGGCCTCTGACGCCAGCGCCAGGGCAACCATGGTCGGAAATCGCTCCACAAACCGGGCGTAATGCTCCAGAACGGCCGCCACGCGGGTCTGCTGCAGCATGATTTCGGAGAGCCACGTACGGTATGGGTCGCGGATGCCCCGCCAGGGCAGAACCCGGGCGTGTTCTCGGTACCAGGCGTTGAGAAGCTTCGCGAAGCTGTCGCGGGACTCAGGCGATAGCTGGGGGAGAACGGCGGACGTGATGCGTCTGGGCAAGCTCTTTATTGTAAGGCGTTGTGGTTTCGGAGTTCGCCTGCGACACCAGCGCCCTGCCTGTGACGGCTACCGGGCAGGACGCGGCAAGCAGGGTTACCGCTGCCTGGGAAAGTGGGGCGGGTCGCTGAAACGCTCTCGGTCTGCAGCTGGTTGTCCTGCTGTGATTGAGGTTTGCTGCCCTTACATCCTGTGCGCTGGGTAAGTCGTGGGGCTAATTTGCATAAGTAGAAAGATCCAGGCCAGTAAGTCACTTTATAAAGTGATATACGACCGCGACCGTCGCCTATGGTGGCGGATGTCAGACGAAAACTGTCGCAATTTACAGGGATTTAGCTCATCTTTATGCTGATTGGTATAGGAGCTGTAAGCAACGTGAGGGCGTTGTTTCGGCTCCTACTAAGTAAGTTCTGGAGGCATACGATGGAAGCAATTCACGACGGTCAGTGCGGTCTTTGTACCCACTTCGGCGAGGCTCATGCGCAGAACAATGTTCTGGTCAGCATTATCAGCAGCAAGCAGGCTGATGTGGTCATGATCGACGAGTGCGGTCACCCCAAGTTGGCGAGCCTGCACCTGAAGGTCACTCCAATCAGTGGTTGTGACGGCTTCGTCCCCGCAGCCGCAGCATAACCTTCTCCCTCTAACAAGGCCCCGTCGCCGCGTATGTGCAGCGACGGGGCCTTGTCGTTTGTGCCTGGATTGTTCCCAGGCATTATGCAACTGGTGTGCGATAGCATCAGAGGGTACGCCCGTGCGACTTCCCCCTGAGATGATCGGCGCAACGTACACATTTTGAGGCAAGAGGAACTCTGCATCCGTATGGCAATCGCACTCAACACGCCCCTGGCGCAGGCAGTACAGAAGGCAGCACAGGAAGCAGGCCTGGCCGTTGTAGACGGCGTGGAAAGTGCAGGCTTTAACGGTGTACCCACAGAGCTGTTCACCCTGATGCTGTCCGCGGCTGCTGCGGCGCGGAACGTTTCTGTGGAACAGACCGCAGCGGACATCCCTGGCAACCGGGAGTTCCTGGAACTGAGCGCGGGCTTCGACCTGCAGCACCACCAGTTTGCAAAGCCGATCCATGACTTTCTGGTGGAAGCCGCAAAGCGCCTGCGCAATCCGCGGCCTGACATCTACATCACGCTTGGCGGATTGCCCATCAGCATGGGTAACTGGCGCTGGCCCTTTCACCTGTCCACCACCGGCGCAGACACGTACATCGTGCATGGCGAAGCCAAGCTGGATGACGGCCTGACACCTGCGGAGTCGCAGTTGCGCGCCAAGGTCTCCGCCAGCATGACGGTGACCTTCGCAGAGGTGGTGCCCGCGCCTGAACAGCCCTTTGCTGAAGGCTTTATCTACAACGCCGTTCGCAAGATCTTCGACCAGGGCCAGCTTGAGCTGGTGAAGAGCGGCAACCGGCAGCCGGTTCCTGTCACCACGCGCTACTACTCTTCCAAGCAGGGCCGGTTCATCTTTAACGACACAGACGCGCAGCAGCGTGCCGACTTCATTGCCGCCAAGGTCTACTGGGCCAGCGGTGTGCTGGGTGGCGGAGCGCCGGTGTGGATCGCCGATCCGCGCGACGCGCAGTACCTGAACACGACCGTCGCTGAACTAAAGAAGGTCGCAGAAGATCTTGCGGGTGAGGGCATCTTCAAGATCGACCCCAGCTTTGAGTACGCCGCCAGCAGCGAGCCGTTGATGAGCCACCACGGCGAATACGAGTCTCGCATGGCTGAGGCCCTGGCCTTTACGCGGCCTACCTTCAACGAAGAAATGCGCGGCGGCCACACCAACATGTAACGGGCACGCACCGGCCCACCGGTGCGCAACGCCTATCCTGAGGCCCAATGCCCCTGACCGCAGTCATTATCGACGACGAGGAACTGGCCCGGCGAGAGCTGCGCTACCTGCTGGAACGCGTCGGCGGCGTGGACGTGGTGGCTGAAGCCTCGAACGGCATTGAAGCCGTACAAGTCATTCGCAGGGAAGCCCCGGACGCCGTCTTTATGGACGTGCAGATGCCGGGGCTGGACGGCTTCGCCGTGCTAAAGCAGATCATCGAAAAACACAACGGCCGCATGCCTGAAGTCATCTTCGCCACGGCCTTTGACCAGTACGCGGTGCGTGCGTTCGAGGTCAATGCGATTGACTACCTGCTCAAGCCCTTCGAGCAGAAGCGCGTGCAACTGGCCGTCGAAAAACTGCGCAGCCGACGCACCGAGGCTTCCGCAGTCACGACCGAGAGCGGTGTAGAAGCGGTGCCACAGGCCAGTGCGGAAGAGCGTCTGGAATCGCTGTTGAAGCTGCTGCAGGAACAGGCACAGGCCACCGCCGTAACCCAGCCACGTGCGCGCTCGGGCAAGGTAGTGGTCCGCGCGTCGCAGCGGCTGTTGCTGGCTGACCAGCGCGACATCTGCTTTGCATCGATTGAAGAAGGCACCATCTCCGTGGTGACGCCGACGCTGGAAGGCGCCTCCAACGTGCGCACCTTGGAAGAGCTGACGGATCAACTGGATCCCGAAACCTTCTGGCGGGCGCACCGCAGTTTCCTGGTCAACATTCAGCACATTCGCGAGGTAGTGCCATGGTTCAAATCGAGCTACCTGCTGCGCATGGATGACCGGAAGAGCACGGAAATTCCCGTGGCTCGCGCGCAGGTGAAGCGGCTGCGAGAGCTGTTCAACCTGTAGGGACGCTAGTCGTTGGGCCGAAGGTAGTCACCGCTTTTGCCGCCTTTTTTGCTTAGCAGCACCACTTCGCGAATGCGGATGCCTTTGTCCAGTGCCTTGGTCATGTCGTAAACGGTCAGTGCGGCGACCGCTGCGGCTGTCATGGCCTCCATCTCGACGCCGGTTCCGGCCACGGTCGCAGCGGTGGCGCGAATACGAACGCCGCCGCCGGTCCGAAGCAGCGCTGCGGGCTGCACCACGGTCGCCTCTACATCAATGAACGACAGCGCGAGCGGGTGGCACATGGGAATCAGGTCAGCGGTTTTTTTTGCGGCAGTGATGCCGGCAAAGCGTGCGACCTCAAGCGGGTTGCCCTTGGGATTCTGCGGCAGGGCTGCGAGGACCTCCGCATTCAGTTCCACAAAAGCCTCGGCGACTGCCTCGCGGCGGGTGGGCAGCTTGCCGCTGACGTCGACCATGTGGGCCTCGCCTGCAGCGTTGTAATGGGACAGCCTGGGTGCTGCGGGGCTCTTGCTGCCGGGTTCACGTAGTGCTTTGCTCACAGTCCTTCTTCCCCGATCAAGACCAGCCCCAGGCCCATTACGGCGGCATCCACTACCAGCCAGGTAATCAGGTCGCGCCGTTCATAGTGCACCAGCATCAGGTGGCTCATGACGATCATGGCAGCGACGGCAAGCGCGGGCACAATGACCGCCGCACCGACGAGCATTTTGCCAAGCCGTGTGCGTGTGCTGCGTTCCATGGCCATGTGCACCAGCCTACCGCAGCAGCACGGTCACTGTGGTGCCAGCGGCAAGCGTGGGGGCTGTGGGAGGCACTACCAGGTAACAATTTGCGCGCGCATTTGCATTCAGATCACCGGAACCCTGCCAGCCCGTAGTGCGCACCGTCGCGCCGGCCGGCGAAGAACTTAACAGTGCGGGAAGAAAGCGGGTTAGGCCGGGGCGCACGTCCAGCTGCTCCTCAAGCTGAGCGCTGGCAAAGAACGGTTGCGTCGCTGTTCTTGCGTCCGCTCCACAGCCTTCGCCGCCCAGGGCGCGCAGCAGCGGCATGGCAAACAGCAGCGCCGTCACCTGGGTTGACACGGGGTTGCCGGGCAGGCCGAAGATCCATTGTTCGCGGTGTCCATCTCCTGCGGGAATCCTGCCAAAGACAGCCGGTTTACCCGGTTGCACGGCGACACCGGTGAAGAAAAACTCTGCCCCACGGGCCAGCAGAGCATCTTCGACGAAGTCATACTTGCCCGCAGACACCCCGCCTGACAGCAGCAGCATGTCGGCGTCACGCGCGGCGTAGATCGCGGCGTCCAGCGCCTCCCGCGTGTCGGCGACCGGTGGCAGCACCTGCGGCACGCCGCCATTGCTGTCGACCAGAGCGGCCAGACCATGGGAGTTGCTGTTCCGAATCTGCATGGGGCCGGGCGTGGCGTCCACTTCAACCAACTCATCACCGGTGGAGAGGATGGCCACCACCGGGCGTGTATAGACGTGCAGCTGGGCCGAGCCGACGGACGCTGCCAGCGCGATCTCAGCCGCGCCCAACCGTGTGCCGGCCTGTAGCAGAAGGTCGCCCGCACGTGCTTCCGCGGCCTGCGGCACAATGTTTTCGCCCAGCTTCGCGCTGCGTCCCTCGCCCAGCGTGAGTGTTGCGCCGGTGAGGGAAACGTGTTCCAGCATAACGACCGCATCCGCCCCCGCCGGGACGGGCGCGCCGGTCATGATTTCGATGGTCTCGCACTTGCGGAGCGGATGGCCGGTCCACTGCTCGCCCGCGCGGATGGCGCCGATTAGTTGCAGCGGCTGCTCTGCGTCTGCCGCACGCAGGGCGTAGCCGTCGCGTGTGGAACGAGGAAACGGTGGCTGGTCACGATCGGCCAAGACGGCGGTTGCAAGCACCCGGCCAAGCACCTGTGCCAGTGGCAGGGCTTCCGCCGCGACCGGTGGTACCAGCAGCAGGTTCTTTGAGCGAAGAAGGTCGAGCGCGTCGGTGCAGGAGATCAAGGGCATTGTCTGCCAGCGTACATGGCCCCGGGCAGGCTGTGCGCAGACACGCTATCCTGAAGACTGTGTCGTCCAACCTTTGGACTACCAATTCGCGCTGAACGCGACCTTTCTGGAGATACCATGCGCCCTGTATACGGACTTGCCCTCGCCCTTTGCTGTACTGCTGCACTGCCTGCCGCACACGCCGACGACGCCAGCCGCAAAGCCAAGGCCGAGCAGATGCTGGTTCTCACCAAGACCGACTCGCTCATGGAAGGCCAGCTGGCCAGCTTGCAGACCCGCGTGAATGAGTTGGCAAAGCAGCAGTCCGGCGTGGCTCCGCTGACACCCGAGCAGACCAAACTGACAGCCGATTACCAGAAGCAGATCCACGACATCGTGATGGAAGAGGTTGGCTGGGTAAAGATTCGGCCGGTCATCGTCCAGTCTTACGCCGACAGCTTCACGGAGCCGGAGCTTGATGCCATTCTGGTGTTCTACAAAACGCCCGCAGGCCAGGCCATTATCGCCAAGACGCCCGACCTGGCGAACAAGACCATGAGCACCGTGCAGGGCCGCATCAAGGACATGCAGCCGAAGCTGGCCACGCTGACGCAGGAGTACATGACCAAGTTGAAGGCCGCTGCACCGGCTGCTGCGCCCGCCGGAGCACCCACAGCAGCGCCTGCACCGAAGCCGTCGCTGAAGTAGCAACCCATGTCCTGTGTGCTGACGCTGTCGCTGGACGATGTCTCGCAAAGCCGCTTCGAATCGGAGCGGCAGCGCTACTTTCCGGCTGCGCTGAACCGCATCCCCGCACACCTGTCGCTCTTCCACACGCTTGCGGAGGAAGATGCGACGGTATCCGCGCTGCAGGACTCGGCAGACGGTCAACAGCAGTTTGCAATGCAGGTTGCGGAGCTGAAATCGCTCGGCAAAGGCGTGGCTTATTTCCTGCAATCGGCAGAAGCGAAAGCGTTGCATCGCTCGCTGAGTGAGGTCTTTGCAGACCAGCTTTCTGCGCAGGATCGGCAAGGGTTTCGCCCCCACGTGGTGGTGCAGAACAAGGTGACGCCCGCTGCCGCGCAACTAACGCGGATGCAACTGGAGCAAGGCTTTCGGCCTTGGTCCGTCCGTGCGGTGGGGCTGGATCTGTGGCGGTATCTTGGCGGGCCGTGGCTGCATCTGCAACGCTTCGACTTCCAGGCCTGACGTCGGGCATCTGTCCTGACTTTGTCTTTCGACGCGGAGGGAACTGCATGTGTGCTTGCCGGTCCGGCAAACCTCAGTCAGGGCTAGACCGCAGCAGCACGAGCGGCAGCACGTCCGTCCCGGATCAAATCTGGCAGACCAACCCCCCGATAGCCATTGCCCAGCAGGTGCAGCGCGCCCAGCGTATCAACGCGGCCCTGCAGTTCGACCATGCGTTCCAAATGGCCCACTTCGTACTGCGGCAGCGCGTCAGGCCAGCGGCGCACCACGGTGACCTGTGCCGCGGGCAGGTGGCCGACCACGCGCGTGAGTTCTTCCCGTGCCACCGCAACAATCTCTTCGTCCGTCTGCGCCATCAGCGCATCCGCATTTGCACCACCGAAGTAGGCGCGTACCGACTTGCCACCTGCAGGCACTCGATGGCCGAACTTCTGGTCGGCGAAGGTCCCTGCCAGCAACCTGCAGTGTTCGCCTTCAGGGGCCAGGAATCCGAAACCGGCCGGCAAAGAAGGTGCATGATGTGCGGAGAAACCAAAGCCTGCAATGACGGCGGAACTGGTAGGCACGTTCACCAACTCGGCGGCGCGTGCGTCGACTGGCTCCAGCAACTTGCGCGCCTGCTTCACCGGCAGCGCGAGCAGCAGGTGGTTGAACTCTGCCCGCGGCGCGTGAGCATAGTGCAAACGCCAGCCGGAGGCGGTCCGCTCGATCGCGGTGACGGTGCAATTTTGCTGGATGCTGGCTGGTTGGAGCGTCGCCGCCATGCGTTCGGCCAGTGCGCCCGTGCCGCCGCGCAGCGAGGTAAAGATGCTGGTGCGCTTCGGCCCACGCTCTGCCGCACGCGCCTGCAGCGCCAGGATCAGCGAGCCGTAGTCGCGTTCCATCTGTACAAAAGGTGCCATGACCGCGCGAACACTTAGCCGATGCACGTTTCCACCGAAGACGCCGCCCAGCAGCGGAGCGCCGATTTTGCGCAGCACCTCTTCTCCGAAGTGGCGCGACACAAAGCTTGCCACGGACTCATCGTGGTCTGGCGCGGAGGCTTTCAACTCTTCCGCGCGACCCGGCTCTGCAAGGTAGGAATCGCGCGCCGCCGGACTGAAAAAGGCCGACTGCCGCACGGTGTCGAGATTCTCCGGCACCATCATGCGCATGTTGTCGGGCAGTGGCTGCAGTCGACTGTGCTGTAAAACGTAGGTGATGCGGGTGGCGTCGTTCGATGGCATCAGGTCGTCGGCCATGCCGAGTTCCACCGCCAGATCCCGCGCCCAGGGCTTGTCCGTCACCCATCCATCAGGTCCGCACTCGACGACGAACCCGTCTTCAGAGTGTGTTTCGACGATGCCGCCGAGACGTTCTGACGCTTCGACAAGTGTGAAAGTGAGATTGGCACCGCCGTGCTGCAACTTCTGCAACTCGTAGGCGGCGGCCAGTCCCGCCATGCCGCCGCCTACCACTGCAATGGTTTTTGCCACGCTTAGACCGTGGCCGGAACGGCTTCTTCCACCGGCGTCAACATTTTCACGACTTCGGCCGGCGAAGTGGCGGCCGGGCGCTCATGTACGGGCAGGCTGCGAACGCCGCGGCGTGCCAGGTCTGCCAGGCCCGCAATCAGCGTGGGCGAATCGTTCAGGCTGTCTGCCCGTGAAATGGCGATGCCGATCTCAGCCGCTGTCTTCTGGAAGTCGATGTCTATGTCGTAGAGAATTTCGACGTGATCGCACAGGAAGCCAACTGGCTGCAACACGGCGTGATCGTATCCTTCCGCCTTCAAGGCTGCCAGCAGCGCATCGACACCGGGTCCGATCCACGGACCGCCGCTGAGGCCCTGGCTCTGGAAGCAGAAGAACCAGTCCTTTTCGTCGAGTATGTCTTCCAGATCCGCTGCAATGTGGCGCGCGGTCCCTTTGCATTCGATCGCGTAGGTGTCCGGCTCCGTCGCGAGGATCATGCCATGGTGCTCACTCGGTTTTGCTGATGCCTGGATGGTGCGGCAGGGAACTGAGTGCGCAGTGAACAGGACGGCGGTGCGTGCACCCGTGGCGCGGGCTTTGACGATGGCGGCGCGCATGGTTTCCGCATAGGCGCGAACCAGCAGAGCATGCTCTGACCAGCCAGCGACGAAGTCCATTTCGAACGCGCCTGCAGCTGCGGTTTCCAGCGCTCGCCGGTACAGGCCGACACTGGTGCGGCTGTTCTGCGGTGCCAGGCAAATGGCTCGAACCTTCTTCACGCCGTCGACCTTCATCTGCTGCACCACGTCGTTGATAAAGGGATGCCAGTTACGCATGCCGACGTACACGGGCGTGCCGATGCGTTGCTGCAGCAAGCGGCCCTGCAACAGCGTCCACTTGGTCAGGTGCGGACCTTCCGGCGTCGGCTCTTCCTTCAGGCCGATCTCGCCGTAGCGTTCCTGCAGCTCATGCACCACGTGCTGCGGAACACCGCGACCGCCGGTCACCAGCTTCAGGTAGGCATCCATCTCGCTCAGCACGTCAGGCGTGCCGTGCGCCAGCAACAGGATGGCGTCAAAGTGTTCTGCGACAGGTTGCGTCACCGCGGGCGCGGCCATGGCAGCGGCAACCTGGTCGGGCTTGCTGACCTGGTAGCTGGCGAGAACGCGCGTGTCGCCGGTGGCCGCCTTTGCAGCCATCTGCTTGTGCATGGGATCGAGTAACTGGGTGAGGTTCAGCTTCTCATTGAGAAAGCCGAGCAGAAAGTAGCCGAAGTCGTTCATGCGCGCACGCTCATTTCCTGTACCCAGCGGGCCACGTTGATGACGTTGTCCACGGGCGTTCCGGGCACGATGCCGTGGCCCAGGTTGAAGATGTGTCCGTTGCGATTGCCCGCTGCGTCAAGGATTTCCTTCACACGCTGCTTCAGCAAATCTTCCGGCGCAAACAGCGCAATGGGATCGAGATTACCCTGCACCGCGACATGCGGCCCTGCCAGTCGCCAACCCTCATCCAGCGGCACGCGCCAATCCAGGCCAAGCACGTCCGCGCCCGTTTCGCGCATCGTGGTCAGCAGGGAAGCGGTGTCGACGCCGAAGTAGATAACGGGGACGCCCAGTGCCTGCACGCGCTGCACAAGCTCCTTGGTGGCAGGCAAGACGAAGTCGCGGTAGTCACTGACGGAAAGCGCGCCTGCCCAGCTATCAAAAATCTGGATCACGTCCGCGCCTGCCTCAACCTGCTGCGCGGCGTAGGCCACCAGCACAGTCAGCAGCTTTTCCTGCAGCAGCGACCACGACGCCTTGTCGCTGTACATGAGCTTTTTGGTCTCGATGTAGTTGCGTGACGAACCGCCCTCGATCATGTAGCTGGCCAGCGTAAATGGCGCACCAATAAAGCCGATGATGCCCAGCTGGTCGCCATCCGCACGCGGCGGCGCAAAGTGCTTCGCAACCTTCTCAATGGCACGGGCGACGTAGTTCAATTCCTCTGCACGATCGGTGCGTAGAGACTCGATATGCTCACGCGAACGCACCGGCTGGTGCACCACGGGGCCTTCACCGTTCACAAACTCAAAGTCGAGACCCATGGGTGTAAAGGGCAGCAGCAAGTCAGCAAAGATGATGGCCGCATCCACGCCGAGCCGCTCTGCCGCGGTGATGGTCACCTCTGCGGCAACGTCCGGCGTCCGGCAGATCTCCAGCAGCGTGTGGTGGCGGCGCACGGCCATGTATTCCGGCATATAGCGGCCCGCCTGGCGCAGAAACCACACGGGTGTGCGGTCAACTGGCTGGCGCAGGCACGCCCGCACAAAGCGGCTGCCCAGCGGCTCTGCCGGGCCACGATTCGACGTTTCAATAGCTGTAAAAGTGTCCTGCATGGGTTACGCCGTCGGTGCGACGAACTCCTTCGGCAGTTCGCCGCCGTCGCCGTAGAAGAAGTCGTTCATCTGCTCGACCAGAAATTCCTGCGCAGAGGGGGTCCAGGGCTGCAGGCGGTACTCGTTTAGCAGCATCTTCTGACGCTCCACCCACTCACCCCACGCTTTCTTGCTGACGGTGTTGTAGATCTTGCTGCCGAAGTCAGAGTCAAAGGGCGTCTCGTCCAACCCCTCCATCTCTGCCTTGTATTTCGAACAAAAAACCATGTGCGCCATGCTGGGGTCCTCGGAAATGCTGTCATCCTTAGTCTAAATCGCGCGAGCGTAGAGGGCTTGATGGCACTGCATGGGATCATCCATCATCTGGCTGTTTTCAGTCTGACGGCAATGGCGGGCAATGAAGTCTGCGTCGCGGCGTTCGTCGAACCTGTACTTCGGCGTCTGCCGGAAGCGCAACAGAGGCCGGTCGCGCCTTCTGTCGCCGGGGCCCTGGGCCGCGCCATGCCCTTCTGGTACGCCGTGTCGCTTCTGCTCACCATCGCGGACTGGTGGCTGGCAAGGACAACCGGCGCGGCCGTCGCAGCAGGGCTGCAGTTGCTGATTCTGGTCGGGACCCTGGCCCTGTTGGTGCCTATCAACAATCGAATTGCCGCAGGCGCGTTGCAGGACGGCTGGCTGGCAGACGCCCGACGCTGGGACGCACTACACCAGGGACGCGTCGTGCTGCTGCTGCTTGCCGCAGCCGTGCTGATCTTTCAGGGCTAACGTTCGCCCTTGCCGGGAACGACGTTGCCTTCTTCGTCGTAGGGGCAATGGCGGCACTCATTACCGCAGCAGGTGCCGCGTTTGCGCAGGTTTGCGGCGGTAAAGACGAGGAACGGTCCGTCGTAGTAGTAATCCTCGTTGGGCAGATCAATCTGGGTGTCGCTCATGCGAAAAGCCCTCCCTGCGGCTCTGGTAGAGGTGGCAGAACCACGATTGCAAGTGTGGGCGTGGAGCGGCGAATGCCCGCCGGTGTGGCCACCGCGTCGATCGGGTTGCCGTCGGCGTCACAGGCTGCGCCGCCGCGCAGGTGAATCTTTCTGCCAGCCACGGCGGAGGCACGCTCGCCTGGCGTGACAATGCCGATCAGGTTCATGGGGTCGCTCGCGGCCAGCGTCAGGATGTCGTCCTGTGCGAGATCGCGTGTGGCGCGCAGGCTTTCGACGGCCTCGGGCAGCGCGAACTGTTCGCCGGAAAAGCCGGAGACGAAGCGGCCCCCGCGGATTTCGCCGCGAGCTTCGAGGCGGCGCAACATGCGTTGCAGGTCACGCCATTTCGGTGCGTTGGCTTCACGCTGCAGCAGGTCGCGATATAGGACGCCGTAACGCGCCAGCAGTATGCGGGCTGCGGCTGCCAGAGAGGTTTCCTCTTCCCGCGCGCGTTCGGGAGCGGTGAGTTCACGAGGTGCGTCTTCGGTGAACAGCGACCAGCGACCAGCGGTGGAACGGGTGCCGCGACGCGTGCCATTCGCGATGGGTTCGGCGGCCAGCGGCTTGCGTTTAGGATCCATCATGATGCGCAGCTGGTCAAAGCCGTCAGCACTGGCGATGCCTGCCGTGGCCAGCTCCCACAGGGCTGTTTGCACCTGCGGCTTGCTGAGGACGCAGATGCGCTGCAGGTCGCTGGTAAAGCAGGCTCCGCGTTCGCGCAGGGTGGTGCGAATGCATAACGCTTCTGGTGAAAGTGCCTGCTGCAGCTTGTCTTCCTCAATGCACTTGGCAGCCAGCGCGGCGGGCAGCCACTCCGCACTTTCGCGCAGGAAAAACGTGATGGGCGCCATGTTGGTGGGGATGACGCGGCGCGGCGCGGCACCGTCTCCGCAGGCCCATGCCGGGTGCGGCGAGATGCGCCCCCAACCCACCGCGCCAGACAGGCACAACGCGTCGAGCCACTTGCCGTCGTAGTCGCGCACGCGCCCCGGCAGCAGGTTGCGCTCCCACTCGCAGGCGGGCGCTTCAAAGCCTTCCAGCTGCAGCAGAGCTTCCAGCACGCCCTCTTCGCCGGTCATCTGCGTCTGCGGTGCGAGGTGTTGCCAGCGCAGCAGCCACCGCATAAACGCTGCCGGCGAAACGGCCTCGATGCCCTTGCGCAGGGCCCCAAGTGTCAGCCGATGGATGCGCTGCAGGATGCGGCGTTCGCACCACTCGATGTCGCTGTCGTCGGCCGCGGCGGCGGGTGCTTCGTAGATGCCGCGCAGTGCCAGGCCCTGCACTTCGATCGCAGCCAGTTGCTGGAAGATGGCGCGTGGATGCAGGTCGACGAGTGCGGCTATTCCTGCGGCGGTGGTTGGGCCGAGGATCTGCAGGAAGCCCTGGGTCAGCAGGCGCAGGGCTTCGTCATGTGGCACAGAAGGGGAGAGCTTGGCTTCTGATGCGTCCTCTTCGCTCGTCATCTCGACCGGAGCGTAGCGGAGTGGAGGGACCTGCTTTCCTTCTGCGTCTGTACTGCTGCTGGGGAAAGCAGGTCCTTCGACTGCACTCCGCTGCGCTTCGTTTCGCTCAGGATGACGTGGCTGTGAGTTGTCTGCTGACGCGTGCTGTTCGGGAGAGCGTGTGATGGAAAGCAGAGCTTTTGCGTGTTCGACCCTCTCGGTTGCGACCCAGCAATCCTGTTCACCAAAGCGCATGGTGGTGGCGCGTCCGCGTGCCTGCAGGCGTTCGAAGAACAGCGGCCAGTGGCGGCTTGTGTGGGTGCGGTGTGCCTGCACTTCTTCATCGGTGCAGGCGGCCGATCCCACACATGCTTCGCATGTATGGGGCACCCTATCTTCGACTGCCTGCTCGCTGATTCCTGATCCACGCTCTGTGAAGAGCATTACCGGCAGGGCGACCGCGCTGAACAGCAGGTCATGTAATTCGTGCTCATCGCGCAGGTCGGGCCACACCTCGCAGCGCGCTTGGCGAATGGCCGCCGGATCCAGCCTGCCAGCTTCGCCCAGGACGGAATCGGGGATGGTGCGGCGCAGCGACACGGCGCGCGCGCGGCGTTCTTCCAGGCCCGCCTCGTCCAGAAAGCTGTTCTGATTTGCGTTCAGCAGTTCGTGCGAAAAGACCGATGGCACGGGCGTGTCGACCGCGATGCATTCGATGGAGCCGTCGTGCATCGCGCGCAAAATGGTGCGGAGGCCTTCGAGGTCCATGGCCTCCTGCAGCACGTCCTGCATCACCTCGCGGACCAGTGGGTGATCGGGTATTTCGATGTCGCCAACGATGGTTTCAAAACACGCCGCAGCCTGCGGAAATACCGATGCAAGCAGGTCTTCGCCGCGCGTGCGTTGAATCTGCGGCGGTATCTTTTTGCCCTTGTTAAAGCGCAGCAGTTGCAGCGACCGGTTGGCGGCCCAGCGCCAGCGCGTCTTGAAGATGGGCGATGCGATGGCGGCCTGCTCCAGCAGCTCTTTCGCGGTGTGTTCCGTCAGGAAGTGGAAGACGTCGGCCAGCGGAAAGCTGTGCTGTTCCGCAAGGCAAATGTTGATGCCGTTGTCCGTCGCGGCCGCCTGCAATTCGTAGTTGAAACCGCGGCAGAAACGCTTGCGCAGCGCCAGTCCCCACGCACGGTTGACGCGGCCACCAAAGGGCGCATGCAGGATCAACTGCATGCCGCCGCCCTCATCGAAAAACCGCTCGGCAACGATGGTGGTTTTCGTGGGCACGGTGCCCAGCACGGCGCGTCCGCTGACGATGTACTGCACGAGCTGCAGAGCGGCTGAGGCGCAGATATCGCACTGCTCCATGAGCCACGCAACGGTGTCGGAAACGGCCATGTCTTCGGCGACGACATGCTCGTGGTGAATACCCGTGGTGCGCTTCGCAATGCACTCGCGCAGGTCTGCAACAAAGTCGCTCAACACGTCGGTGCGTTGGGGCGCTTCGCCGAACCAAAAGGGAACGCTGGGTGGCGCTCCGTGCGCATCTTCCACCAGCACGCGGCCTTCCTTTTCAACGGTCAGCACGCGCCAGCTTGCGTTGCCCAGCTGAATGACGTCGCCCGGTCCGCTGTCGACGGCGTAGTGCTCGTCCAGCGTGGCAATCTGCACGCCTTCCGGCTGCAGGATGACGGCGTAGGACGCGTTGTCGGGGATGGCGCCGCCGTTGCCGATGGCAGTCATGCGCGCGCCACGGCGTGGATGCAGAACGCCCGCCACGCCGTCGCGCAGCAGGTACGCGCCATAGCGCCCGCGGCTGTTTTCGATGCCGGTGTGCAGCAGCGTCACCAGTTCGTCAAAGTGCTCGCGCGACAGATTGCGGTACGGGTAAGCGCGGGTGACCAGCGCATACAGCGCGTCTTCCTCCCACGGTTCGGCGGCGCAGATTGCGACCATCTGCTGCATCAGCACGTCGACGGGCGCGGGTGGAATTTCGAGCAGGTCGAGCGAGCCGGAATGCATGGCGCGGACAAGCGCCGCCTGCTCCAAAAGGTCGTCACGCGTGGTAGCGAAGAAGCGGCCCTTTGGAGTGGCCCCGCGCCAGTGGCCGGCACGGCCCACACGCTGCATGGCGACGGCCACCGCGCGGGTGCTGTTCACCTGCACCACCAGGTCGACCGCGCCAATGTCGATGCCGAGTTCGAGCGATGCGGTCGCGACCAGCGCCTGGATCTCGCCAGCCTTCAGACGCTGCTCTGCGTCCAACCGCAGTGCGCGCGAAAGTGAACCGTGGTGCGCGGCAACATTCTCCTGCCCAAGCCGTTCCGCCAGCGCGCCGCACAGCCGCTCCACCATACGTCGCGTGTTGACGAAGATGAGCGTGGACGTGTGTTCGCGGCATAACTGCGCGATGCGGTCGAAGACCTCGATCCACATCTTCGAATCGCAAACGGAACCAAGCTCGGTGGAGGGGATTTCGATGTGGAGGTCGAGCGTGCGGCGCTGGCCCACCTGGACGATGGTCGCGCTCCTGCTGCTCGTGCCGGTCAGGAAGTCTGCCACCAGCTCAATCGGGTTCTGCGTCGCCGACAGTCCAATACGCTGCGGTGCGCGGCTGAGGCCGGTCAGCATCGCGCCGGGTGCCAGGCGGTTTGCGCCGGTGACCAGAGCGTCCAGCCGCTCCAACGTAAGGGCCAGGTGGGCACCGCGTTTGTCGTCGGCGACCGCGTGGATCTCATCGACGATGACAGTTTGCACGCAACGCAGATTCTCACGCGCCTTGGACGAAGTGAGCAGCAGGTACAGCGACTCTGGCGTGGTGACCAGGATGTGCGGCGGATGCTTCAGCATGGCCACGCGTTCCTTCGGCAGGGTGTCGCCGGTACGCACGCCGGTGCGGATGCCCGCGCACAGGTAGCCCTCTTCCAGCGCCAGCGTTAGGATTTCGCGCAGTGGCTCTTCCAGGTTTTTCTGCACGTCGTTGCTGAGAGCCTTCAGCGGCGAAACGTAGACCACCTGCGTGTGCGGTTGCAGCGTGCCAGCGATGGCTTCGACGACGAGGCGGTTAATCGCGACCAGGAACGCCGCAAGCGTTTTGCCGCTGCCCGTGGGGGCAGAGATCAACGTAGGGTCACCGCGCAGAATGGCGGGCCAGCCTTCGATCTGCGGCTCGGTGGGCGTGCCGAACTTGCCGACGAACCACTGCCGCACGACCGGGTGCGCCCAGGCCAGCGCGGCCTGTTCGGTGGCGTGCAGGTCGGCTTCGGCAAGGGGAAGAGTGACGGCGGCCATGCGTCAGATTCTACGCTTCGCTGGTTGTTCGCCTTAGACGACCTGCTTTCGCCTGTGCGGTTCCTCTTCTGCTCGTTATCCTGAGCGAAGCGAAGGACCTGCTTTCTTCCCGAAGCAGCAATGCAGCTCGAAGAAAAGCAGGTCCTTCGACTACGCACTGCGTGCTCCGCTCAGGATGACGATGCAGTGAACGTGGGGCGTGATTGCATTAGGTGGAGGTGCATCCAATCAGCCATGTCGCAGGCCACCCTCGCCGAAGTTTCCGAGCCGTTTGAGCCGGAGTTGATCCGCGAGGCCGCGGTGCACCCGGCGCTGCTGGAGCGTGAGCCTCTTGCCCCTGGTAAGGTCTGGCGGCCGCGGCAGGTCATGATCACGCCCGATGCCTTCGCATTGCCGTACGGCCGCGCCATGCTGGAGCGAGCCGAGGCGCTGGGCGCGGCGGTCACAAAGCTGAAGGCGAACCGGCTTGATACGATCAAGGCAGATACAGCAGGCAAGGCGTACGCGCTTGCGAAGTCGACGCTGGCCATTGTGGTGTCGCCGCCGGGTGCGCGCAAGTTGCAGCCAATTCCGCCCTCTGCAGACTGGCAATTTCACGTGGCGCAGGGCTGCCCGGCGCACTGCCAGTACTGCTACCTGGCAGGTTCGCTCAGCGGGCCACCGGTGACACGTGCGTATGCGAATGTGCCGGAGATCCTGGAAAATCTGCGCAGCTACGCGGGCAGCGGCACCGTCACGTCGCGGTCGGTTGCGCGGGTGCATGAGGGTACGACGTTTGAGGCGTCGTGCTACACGGACCCGCTCGGCATCGAGCACATTACGGGCGCGCTCAGCGAGGGCATTCGCTTCTTCGGTGCGTGGGAGGCACCGGTCCAGCTGCGCTGGACCACCAAGTTCGACGGTGTGGAGGAGATTGCAAAGCTGCCTCATGCGGGCCGCACGCGCGTCCGCTTTTCAGTAAATGCGGCGAGTGTTTCGCGTGATTTTGAAGGTGGGACCGCAACCGTTGCGCGAAGGCTGCAGGCCATGCGCACGCTGGCGCGGGCTGGGTACCCCGTGGGCCTGACCATCGCGCCCATCATGCCGGTGGAGCAGTGGCGCGAGGAGTACCGGTCGCTGTTTGAAGCGGTCGCGCAGGCGCTCGCAGGTATCCCGGACGTCGACCTGTCGGCAGAGTTGATTACGCATCGCTTTACGCCGGGATCGAAAGAGGTGCTGCTGGGTTGGTACCCAAAGACCAAGCTGGATTTCCGCGAAGAAGCGCGTTCGGAGAAGCGCACGAAGTTTGGCGGCTTCAAGTACGTCTATCCGAAGGATTCTATGAGCGAGATGCGTGCATGGTTCAACGCGACGTTGGAAGAAGTGCTGCCGACAGCGCGCGTCCTTTACTGGACGTGACGCAGGTCTGCGGAAGCGTGAACCTCGGCGGCTAAAGCCGGATACACGAGTTTCCCCTTTTCTATCTCGGCGGCTCAAACCACTTGGAACGATGGGGATATCTGCGACACTTGAGTCATGATTCCTGAACTGCAACATTCCGACCTGCGCGAACGCGCTGCAAAGATCAAGGTCATCGTATTCGACGTGGATGGCGTTTTGACCGATGGCGCGATGTACTTTATCCCGGGCGAAAAGCGTGCGGATGGTTTCATCGCATCCGTTGAGGTCAAGGGCTTCTCAGCGCATGACGGCCTGGGCATGGGCATTGGGCGGGTCGGGGGTTTGAAGTTCGGCATTATCACCAAGCGCACCAGCGACACCGTGGCGGTTCGCATGCGTGACCTGAAGGTCGAGTTTATCCACCAGGGTTCGCAGCAGAAGATGGAAGCCATCCACGACATCATGCGCGAGGCGGGTGTCGCGCTGGATGAGATTGCGTACGTGGGCGACGACATCATCGACCTGCCGCCCATGCGCGCCGTCGGTCTTGCCGTTGCAACGTGGAATGCCCGCGACCAGGTGAAGGCAGCCGCGCACTATGTAACGCCGCATGCCGGTGGCCATGGTGCCGGGCGGGACTGCATCGACCTTGTACTGGAGGCCAAGGGCGTTTTGGATGAGTCGATTGAGACGTACCTGCGGCAGGCGGGTTCGGCCAGCGACATCGGCCACAGCATTCAGTAGCGAGATGATGCGGCTGCAGAGGGCAGATCCTTCAGCTTCGCTGAGGAGGTCGAAGGTACGTCGCGCGTCAGCGGCCGAAGCGGCTTTCCAGCGAATTCAGCACGGGCGTTGCGATGCCCAACGCGCGCCGTGCCACGATGAAGGCAGCATGGACGCCAAGAGCAATGCCAGAGCCGACGACGGTAGCCATGACGCGGTGCAGCAGCACCTCGTTTGGTGGCTGGTGCGCGATGGCCAGCAGAAAACAGATATAGCCCGTCAGGCTGATGGCGAACGCCCCATAGTTGACCGTGCTGAGCAGGTACGCGCCAAACAGGAACAGCAGCGTCAGTGCAGCCAGCCACTGCCCGCCCGGACGGACGTAGACGATCAGAAACGTGCAGAGCAGCGCGCCCAGCAGGGTGCCGGCGGCACGCAACAGGCCGCGTGCGGCGGTCTGCGTGAACTCTGGCTTGGGGATCAGCATGGCCGTCATGCCAATCCAGTAGGCGCTGGCCCAGGTTTGTTGCCGATAGATTGCGATGGCGGCCACCGCCGTGATGGTCATGCGATACGCAAACTGCATGGCACCGCTGCCGGGCAGAAACTGTTCGCGCAGAAACCTGCGCTGGAAGTGGGTTGGGTCAAAGTCTGGCGAGGTGAAGACGGTCTGAGCCGCGGGCAGCCAGACCCGAAACAGCAGCAGTAAACCGGTTTGCAGTGTGCCACCGGCGAGCACGCCCGCACCGCGCAACAATGCAGAGAGCACCAGGTCATGCGTCGTGCCCGGCGTCGACGGTGCCGCGGAAGACACCACCAGGAAGACGCAGCACTGCTGGCCGACCCACGCCGTCGACGTGCTGATGCTGTTTGACATGCCATACAGAAAGGCCCAGACCACGGTCGCCGCAAGCAGTGCAGCGGTGCTGTCGCGGCACAGCGCGCCCACCAGCGCAGAAATGGAAATGCCAATGGTCGCGCCGGTCATCGCTCCTGACCGGCGGAAAAGCGGCTGCTGGTACGAGCCAAAGCCAACCGTCATCGCTCCACCGGCCATCAGAACGGCGGTTCCGTTATAGCCGAGGGCGACCCCCAGGACCAGCGGCAGCGCGACGCCCGGCAGGCACAGCAGTGCGTGCAGCGGTTCGGACTTGGTCCAGGTAAATTGCGCGAGTTGACTGCGAAGTGTTTCGGCCACTCAGTCTAGTCTGCCACTGCAAGGAGTCCATGACGCAGAAACGGACCGCATTGGCGGACCCGCTTTTATACCCCTTCAGCCTGCCTATGGACGAAATCGGTAAGGGCACAGCTTTCGCTGTGCCCTTACCGAAATTGCAACAGATCTCACGATGTTGCCGCTCCAACAAGTCGGTAGCCTTAGTGAGGTGCGTTTTGCGGTGCGCTGCCGGGCGCACTTAGCGGCGCATTGCTCGACGGCGTTGTAGGTGCCGGCGGCGGACCTTGCGTGGTCGGCGTCGGCGGCTCAGGGCTGCTGCTCGGATTGATTGGGTCCGGGGTGCTTGCTGGCGGATTTCGCTGGGTCGTACCCTCTGCCGGTGAAGGCGTGGTTGCGGGCATGGTCGTTTTGCGTGACTTCTTCTTCGTCTTTGTCTTGGCTGGCGCGGTGTCAGTCTGTTGGGCGTGGCTGACGGCGGGCAGGGTGGCTGCAGGCAGCAGCAGGGCCAGTGACAGGCCGACGGCTTTGATCGTGTCAGAAATGCGAACCATGTGCAGGATTCTCCCTTGTGTGCGCCTGGCAGTGGCCGCAGCCACGTTAGAGCGCGAAGGGTGCGCCGCGGATGTACGGCCTTACCCGTGCATCAGATCGCCGCTGGCAGGTGGATGCGATTGCAGCGGGATGACCTGCCCGGTGACGTGGCGCAGCACGGCCAGCAGGATCAGCGCGACCTCAAAGGCACACAGGCCTGCGATCCCGAAGTGCTGCCACAGCACGGGCGACACCGCCGACGCCGCCGCGCCGCCGATGAAGTAGGCCGTCATGTAGAGCGTGTTGATGCGGGATCGGGCTTCCGGCTGCAACGCGAAGTTGCGGGTCTGGTTGCCCAGTTGCGCGGCCTGCATGCCCACGTCTAGCAGCACGACCATGGCGGCAAGAATCAGCAGGTACGTCCAGATGTGCAGATGACCGGCTGCCTGTGCGTGGTTGGCCCACTGCTCCGTCGCGTAAATGCCCAGGAAGGACAGTAGCAGCGATCCAAGCGCCAGTGAGATGACGTAACGGGGCCCGCGCCGGTCCGACAGTTTGCCCGCGGACGCCGCAATCAAGGTACCCGCCGCGCCCACCAGGCCAAAGGTGCCGGTCACGCCCGCGCCCAGGCCATGTTTCTCCAGCACAAAGGCAAGGGTGTTCCAAAAGGTGGAGAAGGTGCCAAAACAAAGTGCGCCCAGGATGCAGCTTTCACGCAGGAGCGGTTCGGCGCGCATCAGCGTCCACAGCGAGGCCATCACCTCGCGATAGGTTAGCGACTGCTTCGCGGGCAGGCGTGGCATCAGCTTGTAAATTGCCGGGATGAGCGCAGCAGACACGACGGACGCCACCAGGAAGACGACGCGCCAACTCGCGATGCGGGTGGTCAGGTGGGCGGTCAACTCGGCCAGCCAGCCGGCGAACGTCCGAGCCAGCAGCACGCCCAGCAGCAGGCCGGTCATGACGATGCCGACGGCCCTGCCGCGCTCTTCGGGCCGGGCAAGATCAGGGGCAATGGGCAGCACCACGTGTGTGACGGAGGCCATGGCACCCACGCAGGCGCTCAGCAGCAGCAGCAGCGGCAGGCTGGGTGCGCACGCCACCAGCAGCAGCGCGACGGAAACAGCGGCAAACATCTTCAGGATCAGGCCGCGCCGTTCCTTGGTGTCGCCCAGCGGGGTAAAGGTGATCATGCCGACGGCGTAGCCCACCTGCGTCGCAACGCCAATTTGCCCGGCTGCGGCGGCGTTTGCACCAAAGGTTGCGCCCATCTGCGGCAGCAGGGGCTGGCACAGGTAGATGGCGGACACACTCACGCCACAGCACAGGCCTAGAAAGGCAAGGTGCGCCTGCGGCTGCGTGGCTGGATTTTCTACGGGAAGCGACTCGGTGCGCACAGCGGGCGCAGGTGTACCTGGAACGGACGACATACCGTTAGTTTACGTTCCGACGTTTAGGGGTCCCTACGCGATGCTCTTGCCCAGGGCAGCACGTAAATTACCGCCCGCCTGCAGCAGCTCTGCTTCAGCATCTGCGCGGTCAAGCCCGCGGCTCTCCATGACCATGGCGGTGCGCACGCTGCCGCCCTGTTTCAGCACCTCTGCCGCGCGTTCCGGCGAGGCACCGGTCGTTGTGGCGATGATGCGTTCTGCGCGGTCCACCAGCTTCTCGTTGGTGGTCTGCACGTTGGTCATCAGATTGCCGTAGACATGCCCCAGGCGCACCATCAGCGCGGTCGACAGCATGTTCAGCACCAGCTTGGTGGCGGTGCCAGCCTTCATGCGGGTCGATCCCGTGATGATCTCAGCGCCGGTGGCGGGGGTGATGGCGATGTCCGCAGCGGCCTCAACCGGCGAACCGGGAACGCACGACAGGCCAATGGTCAGGCAGCCAAGCTCCTTTGCCTTTGCCATCGCGCCCAGCACGTACGGCGTGCGTCCGCTGGCGGCGATGCCGACCAGGATGTCCAGGCCGGGTGACTGGTTGAAGCCGTTTGCCAGCAGGTCCGCAACGCCCAGTTCGCGGGAGTCCTCTGCGCCCTCCTGCGAAACGCGCAACGCGGGGTCGCCACCGGCGATTAACCCCTGCACCAGGTCGCGCGGCACGCCATAGGTTGGCGGGCATTCACTTGCATCCAGAACGCCCAGCCGGCCGCTGGTACCCGCACCCATGTAGTACAGCCGCCCACCCTTGGCCACACGTTCGTAGATGGCATCGACCGCCCGCGCGATATTCGGGATCTGCTGCCGCACGCGGTCTGAGATGGTGTAGTCCTCGTCGTTGATGATGTGCAGCATCAGTTCGGTGGAGACGGCGTCAATCTTCTCCGAAGCGGGATTACGTGCTTCGGTTAGCAGGTCGGCAAGCAGGATGTCGGGCATGAATTCTTTCTAAAAACGCGAGTTATCGGGGCCGAGCGGGAGGCGAGGCCTGTTCGCCGGGACGGTAGCTTTCCTTCTGCTTTTTGCCGGTAGGGTCCAGCGGTTCGTCATCGTCTGCGGGCTGCTGATCGCTGTCTTTTACGGTGCGCTTCGGCGCGGCAAATGGCTGCTTGATGCCCGCCTCTGCAGCGGCGCGCACGTCGGGCTGAACCCCTGGCGTGTTTAGCGCGGCCTTGTACTCTGCGACGGCTTTCGGGCGTGTGCCACCCGTCTGCGCATCGTACAGACGGCCCAGGTACACGTGGCTCCAGGCCGTAGTGCGTGCGTCCTTGCTGGTGGCCAGCACCTGCGTAAAGCGGTCAAAGGCCGCCTGCGGGTCGCCCTCCATCAACTTCACGCGCGCCAGCACATACATGGCCTCGCCCGACGTCGGATTGGCCCGTAATTCCTTGTCCGCAAGATCTTCTGCCGCCAGCCGGTCGCCCTTCTGCAACTGCAGTTCCGCCTGGTCCATGCTGGTCAGTTTCAGGCGGGGCGCGCGCCTGCGGCTGGCACCGTCTCCTGCTACGAAATCGGGATCGTCGGGCTTGAAGAACGGAATCTTTTTGGCCTGGCTGACCTCATGGTTTATGTCCATGCCGTAGACCATCTCGCCAATGCTTTCTTTCAGGCTGATGCCCTCGCGGTCCTGCAGTGCCAGCTTGTTGTAGAAGGACTCGGTCAGCACCCAGCCGGATTCCATGTCGCGCACCACCTGGTGGCGGCGCACGGCTTCAGCCTTGCGTTCCCACTCGATGATGGCCTGGTTGTAGCCGTCCATCTCCGTACGCTGCTTGCCGTTGACGACCTTCGGCGGCTTGGGGATGCCGACGTCCATGGTGCGCGCTTCGATGGCCTTGATGAGACATTCGGTCGTCAGCGCGACGATGTCGCTCTTGTAGGTAAAGTCGATCGGGGCGTCCGAAACCGTCTTCAGCAGCGGCAGCAGGCGATTGGTCGAACCTGCGCGCGCATAAATGATGGGGTCGATGTTGTAGAGCAGGTATAGGTGGCGTATGCGGTCCATCTGCAGGCCGCTGGCATGCGCCGAGACGGTCATGCGCGAACCGGCGGAGACGCGTTCCGGGTTCGCCGGGTCGATTGCCGCAGGCGATGCCTCAATGAAGTAGTCGTTGCCGTAGATGCGGGCGTTGACCGCCTGCGGGCTCAGCATGGGCTCCAGCAGTACCAGGAAGCGGCGGCCGTCATAGCTGGAGACTGGCTGTTGCAGGTAGATGTTGGTTTCCAGCAGCATGCGCGTAATACTGTCGTGCGCCTGCGCCACGGCACCTTCAAAGCCTGCGCGGTGATGCACGTAAACGGCGTGCAGATCGACCTTCTTGCTCCAGTCGTGCAGCAACGGCAGCAGCCCCACGACCTGTAACGAGTCAGGCGGCATTTCGCTTTCCGGGACCGACAGTGCAACCTCCGGCGGTGGCGTCAGAAACAGCGCCAGCGAGACGTACTGCGCCAGATTCTGTGCACCATCCACGTTATGTGCGCGAATGTAGCCGCACATGGCCTCGCGGCTGATTGCGGCCTCTGGCGAGTTCGCCACGGCTGCACTTAACTCGGCACGCACCGCGGCGCGCACGGGCAGCGAGCTTTCCAGGCCGTTGTCATACCCGCAACTGTTCAGTGCGGCAGCCACCTGGAACAGGCTCTCGCTGGTCTCGAGCGTCACGGCAGAACCGCTGGCCTCGACGCCGCGTCGCGGTACCACAGACGATGGGCCTGGACCCTGATCGGGGGAACCGTTGGACGAGGAGCTTTTCTGCGCGGAAGCCGAGACTGCCACAGCGCAAAGTGACGCAGTCAGCAGACATTGGCGGACGATAGAAATGGAAAGGAAAGAGCGCACAGTAGTTCGACGAGCCTCGGCGGAAGGTGTACCAGTCGCTGAGTCTAGGCTGTGGGCGTCACCGGGTCAAACACCTAGCCGCGAACGACGACATCTGCAAAGGTCAGCAGAACGCTTCCGCGCACAGGTTCCCCGAAGACCTTCGCCGGCTGGAAGACGCCGGTGACCATGCGCTGCTGCAATGCCGCAGACGCTGCTGCATCCAGAGCGCCAGAGATGACGTGGTAGGCATACACGCGCCCGGCCGGGTCGACCCGAGCTTCCACGATGAGTGGCTGGTCGCCAATGCCACCGACCGCCTGTTCCCCGGCGACCGAGTACAGGTAGCGCGGCGCCGAAAAGCCCGCCAGTGGAGCGTCATTCGCCTCAACCGCCTGCTGCGGAGCCACTGCGCCCAGCATCAACACGCCACCTGCAGCCGCCAGCAGCGCCACCGTGGCGACCGCAGCCTGCAGGCCGATGGGCTTGATCGAATTCTCAAAGAAAGCAGCACACCAGAACTGCACACGGCCCAGGAAGCGACGCTCTGCCCGCACGCGCTCGTGCGATAACGCAAGGCGGATGCTTAATGCAAGCTCCGCAGGTGCCTCTACCGGTGCCAGCGTGCGCAGGGCATTGTCGGTGTATTCACGCTCGCTCTGCAGTTCTTCGAACATCCCTGACATGGTGTCGCCCGACTCCGGAACATCCTTTCGCAACGATTTGAAATAGTCCGAAAGGTTATTCATCGTGCCTCCTTGGACGTTTTATCGGCAAGGCACGATGCAGAAGCAGGCGGTTTCCTTGTGGTGACATGTGCAAATTCGGGAAGTTTTGTACCCAGCACCTGGCGCAGGGCGGCGCGGCCCCGCATCAGCCGGCTTTTCACAGTTCCCATATGGATGCCGAGGATCTCCGCGATTTCGTCGTAGGCCATGCCCTCGATTTCGCGCAGGATGACGACCGTCCGGAAGCTTTCCGGTACCTCGCGCAGGGCGGCTTCGACAGTGGCTCGCAGTTGCGCCTGGCGCGCATTTTCAAAGGGCGAATCGCGCCGGTCTGCCAGCGTCTCTGCGAGTGAGAAAGAGAAGCCATCTTCATCGTCGGACGTGTCGCCGTCAATGGTGACCTCAGCCTTCTTGTGTCGAACCCACCAGCGACGGCTGTTCGAAGCTTCATGCATGGCAATGCGGTAAATCCAGGTCCGAAGGCTGCTGTCGCCGTGAAAGCCGCCAATGGAGCGGAAAACCTTGATGAAGACGTCCTGGGTCACGTCGGCGGCATCGGCAGGGTCGGTCAGCGAACGCAGCAGCAGGGAATACAACGGGCCGCTGTACTGCGCGATCAGCTGGCGAAACGCATCGTCGGATCCGGCCTGCAGCGCACGGATCAGCGCCAGTTCTTCCGCCGAAACCTCGGGGCGCGCAACGGCAAAGGAACCCGTGTCGCTAAGGCTGCCGCCGAGTGCTCCGGAAAAGCGATCCATGACCAATGCTCCGCTCATACTTCCTCCCTTCACGTTACGGGCTTCCCGCGACCGTGGCAACGTAGATTCCATCCGCCGGCGGATGCCGAGTGCTCTCGCTCACTCTGCCGGTATAGACACCGGGTAGCACCCGGTTTGTTCCCGCCAAGGCATCCTCGTTGAAAGGCGCAGCACCGCAACGCGATCAGATGGCGCGATCGTTCTGCAGGAACCATGCGAAAGGGCGAACTTCACAGGCCATTGCGGCACAGCGGTACCGTGCAAACTCCTGCAAAAAAAAAGAAGCGGCAGCGCAACCTGCGCAAAGTGGTCGTGTCTACCAGAACGATTCAAGATACCGGGAAGCCGGTACGAAAGCGAGGAAACACCATGAAGAACTCCATGTTGCAAGCTGTACTGATTGCTGGACTTATCGGCACCGCCGCCGCTGCCCCCATGGCTGCCGACGCGCAAGTCTACGTACGGGTCGGCCCGCCCCGGCCTCTCTATGAGCGGCGACCCTTGGCGCCTGCGCCCGGGTATGCGTGGCGCGCTGGATACCATCGCTGGGATGGCGGCCGCTACGTCTGGGTTCCGGGTGAGTACATTGCACCGCCCCGTCCCCGGGCTTTCTGGGTAGCAGGCCGCTGGGACCGCGGGCCACGTGGTTACTACTGGCGTGAAGGCTACTGGCGCTAGAAAAGCGGAAGGGAAATGGGCCTCAGGAAGCTGAGGCCCATTTACCTTCCAGCCCAAACCGGGTACTCTAGTTGTAGTGGGCCTGTGGCGCAGCTGGGAGCGCGCTTCCATGGCATGGAAGAGGTCATCGGTTCGATCCCGATCAGGTCCACCAAACTCCCAAAACAGCGCACTGTTTGTAACTTCTGAGCCTGGGCGATTACGCCTTTGGGACTTTGTATAGCGACCTGCCTTGCTGTAGATCCAACCCTGACATGTAAGCCGGTTCCCCCGCGCCAAAGTATCGGCAGTCCTGCACAAGGATGCTGATGAACTTCGTGTCCGCCCTAAGCTCTGCACAAGCAGATGTCACAGGTCTCATGCGCTTCGTGGTGCGGGCATGGGACAAGCCGTCCCTCAAAGAGCTTCGTCCTCTTCTTCCAGTGCGGCATTCCCCTCAAACCAGCCGTAGATAGTCGGTACAAGCAGCAGGGTCAACGCGGTCGAACTTAGCAACCCACCGATGACGACGATTGCCAGTGGCCGCTGAATCTCCGAACCCGGACCGTGAGAAAACAGGAAAGGCACAAGGCCGAGAGCCGCAACGGTGGCCGTCATCATGACCGGGCGAAAGCGCAGGCGAGTCCCTTCACGAACGGCTGTTGCCTGGTCCATGCCGTCATGCCGCAGCTTGCGAATGTAAGACACAAGAACCACACCGTTGAGCACCGCGATACCCCAAAGAGCGATGAAGCCGACTGACGCTGGTACAGATAAATACTCACGTGTCACGAACAGTCCAATAATGCCCCCGATAGAAGCAAGTGGCAGGACCGTGATAATCAAAGCTGCAAAGCGGAGTGAGCGAAACAGGACAAACAGCAGAAAGAAGATGGCCGCCACCGTGATGGGCACAATAATCATCAGGTGGTGCAGGGCACGTTCCATGTTGTGGAACTGGCCGCCCCATTCCAGCGTGTAACCGGCCGGCATGGACACCTGCCTGTCTACTTTGCTCTGTAGTTCTTTGACGTAGCCACCCAGATCGCGATCGTGCACATTGAGACCCACCACGATGCGGCGCTTGCCCATACTGCGATTAATCAGTGCCGGCCCTTCAACAACTTTGACGGTCGCAAGTTCGGACAACGGGATGCGTGGTCCATCGGGAGAACTGATGAGCAATTGACGGATGTCTTCCACGCTGTCTCGCAGTTCCAAAGGCAGGCGGACGACGCCGCTGAATCGCTTTTCTCCCTCATAGATGTCGGTAGCGGTCTTGCCTGCGATCGCTGTTTCAATGACGTCGTTGACATCGGCTGCGTTCAATCCGTAACGAGCAATGGCACCGCGTTGGATATCGATGGTGAGGTATTGCTGGCCACCTACACGGTCGACGCGGGTATCCTGTGTACCTTGAATTCCCGTCGCCACCTTTGCGATGGCATTTGCTTTTGCCACTAATACATCCAGGTCTTCTCCGTAGACCATGACAGCGACATCGGCGCGTACGCCGCTTACCATCTCATCGACACGGTCGCTGATAGGTTGCGACATGACCAGATTGATGCCGGGCAGCGAGATAAGTCGCTTGCGGATCTGCTCTGCGATGCCGTCCTGCGTCATGCCGCGAGGTCGTTCGTCGAAGGGTGTCAGCGATGCCAGTACGTCGGCCTCATTAGGGCCGGCGGGGTCAGCAGGTGACTCGCCGCGGCCCACGCGCGATACCACGCTGACCACGCCCGGCACCTGCAGCATCTGCTGCTGCATGGACCGTTCCATCTTCAGCGATTCCGCCAGGGAGATATTCGGAACGCGGTCTGCGTTGGGTGAGAGGGTCCCTTCCGCCATCTCCGGAATAAAGGACGTCCCCAGAAAAGGGAAGAGGGAAAGGGCGCCGAGAAACAACACCGCGACGAGGATGACACTGGCACGTCGATGGTCGATCGTCCAGGCCAGCATGCGGTTATAGGGCCTACGCAGCAGGCGGACCAACCATGTGTCCTCTTCTGAACCGCCCTTGAGCAGGTAGGAGGAGAGCACGGGAGATAAGGTGAGCGATAGAACGAGAGAAATCGCAAGCGCGATAGCAATCGTATAAGCCAGGGGCGCGAACATTTTGCCTTCCATGCCCTGCAGCGTCATCAGCGGCACAAAGACAAGGATGATGATCGTCACGCCAAACAGGGTTGGCGTTGCCACCTCATTCACGGCAGCCAAAATCAGTTGCAGCTTCTCCCGCGTGGTCATGGTGTGGTCATGGCCAGCATGGCTTAACTTTGCAAAGACATTCTCCACCACCACCACGGAGCCATCGACCATCAGGCCGATGGCAATGGCGAGCCCACCCAGTGACATAAGGTTTGCACCCAACCCAACGGCGTTCATGATGGAGAATGTAAGCAGGGGCGTAAGGATGAGATTGGTACTAACAATAAGACTGGAGCGTATGTCTCCAAGGAAGAGGAAGAGGATAACAACGACAAATCCGACACCTTCTGCGAGTACTTCCGTCACAGTGCCGATTGCCGCGTCTACCAGCTGCGAGCGGTCGTAATAGGGTACGATCTGCAGGCCGTCCGGCAGCATGTGCTTCGCGTTGATTTCCGCAACGCGTTCTTTCACGCGACTTACAATTTCCTTGGCGTTCCCGCCGCTGGTCATCAGCACCACGCCGCCCACGGCTTCGGTGTAGCCGTTCTTAATCATGGCGCCGTAACGGACTTCCGTGCCTAATCGAACATCCGCGACATCGCGCATGTAGATGGGCGTTGCGCCACTTTCTTTCAGGACGATGTTACGAATGTCATCCAGGTTGCGGATAAGTCCCACGCTGCGGATGAGGTACTGTTCCGCGTGTTGTGGCAGCACGCCGCCGCCCGCGTTGGCGTTGTTGCGGGACAGTGCCTTGAGCACATCATCAATGCCAAGGTTGTAATAGTGGAGCTTCTGCGGATCGACCAGCGTTTCGTACTGCTTGACGAAGCCGCCAGTAGAGTTGATTTCGGCCACACCGCTGATGGAGCGCAGCAGCGGACGTACTGACCAGTCTTGCGCGGTGCGCCGGGCGATCAACTCCTCCCGCGACAGTGGCCGTTTGCTTTCGCCTTCGCCTGTGCGTTCCAGGGTGTACTGGTAGACCTCGCCCAATGCATTGGTAATTGGACCCAAAACTGGGGTAACGCCTGCTGGCATGCGGTCGCGCAATTCTGCAAGGCGTTCCGAGACCATTTGGCGTTCGCGGTACAGATCGTTGCCATCTGCAAAGACCAGTGTGATGAGCGACAGGCCGGGCTTGTTGAGCGAGCGCATGTCGGTCATGCCGGGCAGCCCGGTCATGGCGATCTCTGTCGGAATGGTGACGAATCGCTCTATTTCTTCGGGCGACTTGCCGTCTGACTCCGTAGCAATTTGTACCTGCACGTTTGCAACGTCAGGAAAGGCATCGACAGACAGGTGCTGTGCCGCGTTTATACCAAAGCCCGCGAGAACCAGCGCAACAATGACTAGGATGAGCCGCTGACGAAGCGCGGCTGCGATGATGGAAGAAATCATCTACTCGCCACCCTTGATTGCATTTTGCTTGCGCTGATTATTGAGGTGAAACGCACCGTCCAACACAATGTGTTCGTCGGCCCGCACGCCGGTCAGCACGGTTCTGCGATCGTTCTCTTCTTCGCCCAGCGCGACCTCGCGCAGAACGTAGTGCTGCGGTGCCATCTCTACAAAGACGTGGTCCTTGTTGTCTTCGCGCACCACGGCGGTGTTGGGTACGGTTAGCTTCCGCTCGCCGTGGCCGCTAAAGGTCATGGTGGCCAGTTCGTCCGGCTTCAGTTGCCCATCACGGTTGGGTACGTCGATGCGTACCTGCACCGTGCGCGTCAACGGATCTACAGTGGGCGCAACGTACGATAGCTTGCCGGAGATGCGTGCCTGGGGCAGTGCGGGAACGCGCACGTTAACCTCAAGCCCCCTGCGCAGTGTGCCTGCCTCCTCTTCCGGCACGTTCGCCGAGATCAGTACAGAGGAGAGATCGGCGATGGTGAAGGCCGGGTCTGAGGGCTGCACCACCTGTCCTTCTGTGATCTCTCGCTTCAGGACGGTGCCGCCGCGTGGCGAGACGATGGGGTAGTCCGCGCTCAACCTGCGCGTCTTGATCAGTTGTTGAATTTGTCCGTCGCCCATGCCCAGCCCGCGCAACTGCGTGCGATACGACGCCGCCTCCATGCCAGCTTGCAACAACTCCGCACGACGGCGCTCCAGCTCGGCGCGGCCAATGACGTCTGCCTCAACCAACTGCTCGGCACGGTGCGAGGCAGCTTCTGCCAGTTCCTGCTGCGAGACCGCACGTACCAGGGAAAACTGCGTGTCCGACAGGTTTGTGCTGTGCAGCATGGCCAGGGTTGTGCCCGCTCGAACGGTCTGCCCTTCGAAGACAAGCAAACGAAGGATGCGGCCTGCGACCGGCGAACCTACGCGAGCGACGCGGCTGCCATCCGTCTCGACGCGTGCCGTAACCTGCAGCGTGCCGGTCACGGTGCGCTCCTCCGGTGTGCCGAATTTCAGGCTGGAGGCGATGGCCTGGGTGATCTGTACTTCATTGGGGTCAGTAACCGCCGCTGCCGCTTCGGGCGCTTGTTTCTTGCAGCCAACCACCAGCGGAACCAGTGCAAGCAGCGTGAGCAAATAGCTCCTGCGGAAACTCCAGGTGCGGTAGGGGGCAGTGCGGATGTTGTGCATCAGGGTCTCTCTTCCGGTGCCACGGCACCGAGTTCTTCCAGGTCAACGCGAGCGGTTTGTCTCGCAAATTGTGCATCTACCAGGTCACCGCGCACGGCCTGCAGCACACGCTGCGCGTCCAGCACTTCCACCAGGCCGCGCTCACCAAAGCGATAGGCCGCCTTGGCTCCTTCGACAGCGCTTTCCGCGGCGTGCAGTTCGCCGGACTGCAACGATTCGACCTGCTGATCGGCGAGCTGATACTGCTCATAGGCGCGTTCCAGCGAAAGGGTCAGCTCCAGACGGCGCTGGTTCAGCAGCGCGTTGGACTGGCTTACCTCGGCCTGGCTTTGTGCAATCTGGCCGCGACGCCGGTCAAATAGCGGCAGTGGGATGGAAACACCGGTGCGCCAGTAACGCAGGTCGGGCTGGTTCTCAAACTCTGCGAAGGCAATGGGACGGGGGATGCGCAGCAGCTTCTCTTCTCGCACCTGCGCTTCTGCCGTGCGGATGTTGGCCTGGGTCTGGGCCAGCGCGGGATGCGTCGCGTAGACACGCTCCTGCAGCTCTGGCAGCTGGGCCAGGCGGATGCGCGGCTCCAGCGTGCCCTGCGGCTCGAGGTTGGCACCCGGTGGCGCGGCAATGGCGATGCGCAGTTGTGCAATGCCGTTGGCAAGCTCCAACTGTGCGCTGCGTACCGCAAAACTGGCGCGCGCCAGTTCGGCTTCGGCACGTGTCAGTTCCAGCCTGCCTTTTTCACCCACGTTGACTTCCACGGCAACACGGCGACGCAGGTCTTCCACCAGCTGGCGGCTCTCCCGCGTGTGTTCCACCTCTGCGCGGCGACGCAGCACGTTGTAGAACGCTTTCTTCACCTCTGCCACGACCGAAAGCACCAGACCCTGCTGACCGTAGCCACTGCTCACGGCGGCAGACTGCGCCACGGCACGGCGCGCGGCACGTTCGCTGGGGATCTCAATCGTCTGGTAGGCGGCGTAATGCTGCAGCAGGCCGGGCACGCCGGGCGTGGGTATGGGCCGGGCATACTGCCGACCGGCATACACCTCGATGACGGGATTGGTATAGGCACCGGCAACCGTATTTGCTGCCTGGGCACGCTGAATGCCTGCCGCCGCGCCGCGCAACTGCGGGCTGTTGCGCTGCGCTTCAGAAATCGCCTGTGCCAGCGTCAGGGTGCGCGGCGTGCCATCGGTCGGGTAGCGCAGGGCTTCCCCGGGCGGCGCAACAAAGGGGGCCTGAACGGTTGGCGCAGAAGGAATCGAAGAGCTGGCAGGCGAGGCCTGCGCGGCCGCGGGCGGTAGCGATGCAGGCGACTGCGCCAGCGCACAGCTTGGCAGTGCAGCCATCAGGAGAGCGGTGGTGTGGAGCTTCACACAGGAGGCAGAGGCAATTCACGCGCCAAAGGCGAAGGCCCGTGATGCGCGGCCTTTCTAGTGTTTGCCAGGCTGGCGGTGTCCCATATGGGACAGCAGGAGTTCGGGATGGGACACCGTGCCGGTAGCCCGGTGCGTGCTGGCGCGGGTGCGTGTGTGGCGCTCCGATTGCTCTAGGTTGCAGCATGCAGTCGTACTCCACGCCCGTCGACCTGCCACCGCTACTGCGGTGGGAGTCTGGTGCGTGGGAAAATCATGGCATGCAGCGAACCGCCCTGCGTAGTTTTCCACGTCCGCTCCTGGCGGCAGTGATTGCCACCATGGTGGTGCTGCTGGCCGTGTTCACGTGGATTGTGCCCCCCCATGCAGTGGTGCTGCATAACGTGCTGCACCACCTGAATATTCTGCCGTTCATGCTGGCCGGGCTGCTGTTCGGCTGGCGGGGTGCTGCGCGCGCCATTCTGCTGGCAACCGTGCTGCAGACGCCGTCCATCGTGCGGCACTGGACGCCCGCCCCGCTGGACGCGCAGGACCAGGTGGTGGAGCTGAGCACGTTTGGCATCGCAGGTCTGCTGGCCGGTGTCGTTGCCGACCGCGAGCGCATGCAGCGCCGCTCCGTCGAAATCACCAAGACGGAGCTGGAACGCGTCTACACCGAACTCCGCGAGAACATTGAGCAGCTACGCAAGAACGAACGCCTAAGCGCCGCCGGGCAGCTTTCTGCAAGCCTGGCGCATGAAATCCGCAATCCGCTGGCCAGCATCAGCGGCGCTGCCGGCATCCTGGCACGCGGCAATGCCACGGCTGAGAGTCGCGACGAATGTCTCGAGATCCTGACCAGGGAATCGCAACGACTCAACAAGCTGCTGACCAACTTTCTCGACTTTGCGCGACCCCGTCTGCCTCGTTTCCAGCTTGCAGATCCGCTCGCCGTGGTGCAATCCACGGCCAGCCTGGCGCAGCACATGGCGGCGTCTTCGGGCGTTCTGCTGCAGGTGGGAACAGCCACCACGCCGCGCGAAGTCATGTGCGACCCTGAGCAGATCAAGCAGGTGCTGCTGAACCTGATTTTGAATGGGCTGCAGGCCAGCGAGCCCGGGGATACCGTTTCGGTGCGGCTCGAACCGGCATCGGATTCCCTGCACATTGCGGTCGAAGATCAGGGCCGCGGCATTCCCGCAGAGGAGCTGGAAAGCATCTTCGATCCCTTCTTCACCACGAAAGAAAATGGTTCCGGTCTTGGGTTGGCCATTGCTGCCACCATCGTTCGCCAGCACGGCGGCGTGTTGCAGGCCACACCCAATGCAGGCCGTGGCGTCACCTTCACCCTCCTGCTGCCGTGGCAGCAAGCGAACGCTGCGGCAGGGAGAAGCCTGTGAGCCGGAATCGCATTCTGGTCGTGGACGACGACAGCAGCCTGCGCCGCGTCATGAAGATGCAGCTGGAGGAGGCGGGTTACCAAACTCTGCTGGCCGCCGACGGTGACGACGCGTGGACGCTGGTCAAAGAGCATCAGCCGCATCTGGTCATCACCGATTTGCGCATGCCCACCAGCGGACTGGACTTGTTGAAGCGCATTACCGAGGCGGAACTGCAAACCACCGTCATTATGGTGACTGCGTTTGGTTCTGTCGAAACGGCAGTCGAGGCCATGCGCAGCGGCGCGTATGACTACGTGACCAAGCCGCTGGATTTTGACGCGCTGGTCGCCGTGGTGAAGCGCGCGATGGAGCGGCAAAACCTGCTGGATGAGGTGCGCAGCCTGCGTTCGGCGCTGGACCAGCGCTACGGCTTTGAGAACATTATCGGTCGGTCGAAGTCGTTGCTGCGCGTGCTGGACCAGGCGTCGCGCGTTTCGCAGCACGATTCGTCTGTCCTCATCCAGGGTGAGACAGGCACCGGTAAGGAACTGCTGGCACGTGCCATTCACCAAAGCAGCCCCCGCCGCAAGCATGCGTTTGTGCCCATTAACTGCGGCTCCATACCGCGCGACCTGGTGGAGTCAGAGCTGTTCGGCTACGTGCGCGGCGCGTTTACCGGGGCGATGGACAACAAGCCGGGCCGCATCGAAGCCGCGAACGGCGGCACCCTGTTTCTGGATGAAGTGGGAGAGCTGCCGCTGGAGGCGCAGGTAAAACTGTTGCGTGTGCTGCAGGAGGGTGACCTGTCGCGGCTGGGTTCGATTGCCTCCATCCATGTCGACGTGCGCGTGGTTGCGGCCACGCATCGTGACCTGGTAGCCATGGTGGAAGACGGCACCTTTCGCGAGGATCTGTACTACCGCCTGGCCGTCGTGCCGCTGCGCATTCCGCCACTGCGCGAACGTCGCGAAGACCTGGTGGAGTTGATCAGCGTGCTGTTCCATCGCGCACGCGAACGGCACGGCCTGCCCGGTGCGCAGCTGTCGCCGGCGGTGCTGCAGCGGCTTACGGTCTATCGCTGGCCGGGCAATGTGCGGCAGTTGGAAAACATGCTGGAAAGGCTGCTGGTACTGTCCGCAAGCGACCTGATTACCGAGGCCGATCTGCCGGAAGAGCTGCGTGCAGACAGCAAGCCGTCTGGCACCATGTGGCCTGACCTGCCGGCAGAGGGCATCAGCCTGGAAGCCGTGGAACGCGACCTGATCACGCGCACGCTGGAACGCTTCGAGGGTAACCAGACACACGCTGCGCGCTTCCTGGACGTGAGCCGACGCACCCTGATCTACCGCATGGAAAAGTACCGCATCTCGTAATCTGTCCGCGTCTCGACGGAGTGGACCACGCGACAGTAGGATGGCCTGTACCATCCGCATGAGCGATCCCCTGCACGCAGAACGAAGCGCCGCTCCACCACAAGCCGCTGAGGTGCTGCGCGCGGAGCGATTGACGAAATCGTATGCAGGCATACGCGCTCTGCGGGACGGTTCGCTTACCCTGCGCGCGGGCGAGGTGCATGCGCTGATCGGGGAGAACGGCGCGGGCAAATCCACGCTGACGAAGATCATCACCGGTGCGGTGGCGGCTGACGGTGGCGAGCTCACCCTCTTTGGCAACGCCGTCCAGGAGAACAGCCCAAATCTTTCTCGCTCCCTCGGCATCGCGGCCATCTACCAGCAGCCGTCGTTGTTTCCCGATCTTTCCGTGGCCGAAAACATTGCGTTGGCGCTGGAGCAGGGCGGTGCGTCGTGGCTGGTCGACTGGAAGGCCCGCGCCGTGCGAGCACGGGAACTACTGCTTTCTGTTGGTTCGAGCATCGACCCTGCCCGCGCGGCGCGAACGCTCAGCATGGCCGAACAGCAGATCGTCGAAATTGCAAAGGCCATTGGCGCAAACGCACGCATCCTGCTGATGGACGAACCCACAGCGCTGCTGAGCGACCGCGAGGTCCGCAACCTGTTTCTCCTTATTGCCGCGCTGCGTACCGACGGCGTAGCGGTCGTGTACATCTCGCATCGGCTGGAAGAAGTGCTGGCGATTGCGGATCGCATCACGGTGCTGCGCGATGGAGAAACAGTCGCCGTGCGGAGTGCTGCAGAAGTCAATAAGGCCGAACTAATTCAGTTGATGGTGGGCCGCCCCATCGAGTCGATCTATCCAAAACGCACAGTCTCTATGGGTGCAGTAGCACTCGAGGTGCGTGACCTCACGCACGCGGAAAGCGGCTTGCACAAGATCTCATTTGCCGTGCGGCGTGGAGAAATCCTTGGCTTCGCCGGGCTTGTCGGATCGGGCCGAACGGAGTTGGCGCGCGTGTTATTCGGGCTGACGCCTGCCGATGCAAATGTGTTTGTCCACGGCAGGCCGGTGCGTCTGCGCAGCCCCGCAGATGCCATTCGCAACGGCATCGCTTACCTGCCTGAAGATCGTCGCCAGCACGGAGTCGTGCTCGATATGTCCATCGCGGAAAACATCAGCATGGCCGACCTCTCAGCAGTATCCAGCATGGGCCTGATCGACCATGCGAAAGAGGTTAACCTTGCGAACGAGTACCGCAGCAGGCTGCGTATCAAGGCACCCACGGTCGCCGTGGCTGCGGGAACGCTTTCCGGTGGCAACCAACAAAAGGTAGCGCTGGCCCGGTGGTTGGCAACCAAACCCGGCATCATCATTCTGGATGAGCCGACGCAGGGTGTGGATGTCGGCTCCAAGTCTGAGATCCACGAACTGATCGTGGAATTGGCAGAGCAGGGAATGGCGGTCATCCTGATCTCGTCGGAACTGCCGGAGGTACTGGGGATGAGCGACCGGATCGCCGTCTTTCACGCGGGCACCATTCGTGGCGTTCTGCCGCGTGAGCAAGCCACGCAGGAAAACATTCTGGCACTCGCATTCGGTCATGCGGAGGCCAACGCATGAGCACCTGGGCGAAGAACCACGCACGCGAGATTGCGATCCTAATCGCCAACCTGCTGTTGCTGGCGCTGCTGGCAGGGACGACGCACGGCTTTTTCACGCTGGCCAATCTCGCGGATCTGTTCCTGGCAAACATGCCGGTCATGCTGGTGGCGCTGGGTATGACACTGATTATCCTGACCGGGCAGATCGATATCTCGGTCGGTGCGGTGTTCGCGCTGTGCAGTGTTACGGCGGGGCTTTCGGGGCGCGCGGGTGCGCCGACGCCGGTGTTTCTGCTGGTGGCGACTGCCGTCGGAATCGCATGTGGCGCACTGAATGGAGCGTTGAGCGCGTACAGTCGCATTCCGTCGATTGTGGTCACGCTGGCCACCGCCGTGGTGCTGCGTGACGGCCTGCGGTGGGGTACCGAAGGCGCGTGGGTGGGCGACCTGCCACCGCTGTTTCAACGCTTTGGCCTGCCGCAGGGTGGGTATACGCTGCTGGTCCTCCTGGTGACGTGCGTGTTAACCATTGTCTGCGCCCTGGGACTGCGGTTCCTGCGTGCAGGCCGGGCGGTGTTCGCGACAGGATCGAATGAGGCAGCGGCAAAGCAGTTAGGCATCAACACGAACTCGATTGTGTTTGCGGTCTTCGCGATCACCGGTGCTTTGACCGGGCTTGCCGCGACCCTGAATGCGGTGCGCTTCAACCAGATTCCCAGCAACTCTGGCATTGGGCTTGAGATGAAGGTGATCGCTGCCGTTGCGGTGGGTGGTGCGGCCATTACGGGTGGCTCCGCGACGGTCTTGGGGACGGTGCTTGGCGTGGTGTTGCTGGGGCTGATCGGACCGGCACTCACGTTTCTGGGCGTCAGCGCGTACTGGGAAAAAGCGCTGCAGGGAGGCATCATCCTGCTGGCGGTCAGCGCGAATGTGCTGGGCAGCTACCGGCTACGCCGCCGCACGCGTGGGGTGACGGTTGCCGCCTGAATCCAGCACAAAACGGGCCTGGGTGTCCGCGAACGAGTGGGCCCTGCTGGCCGCGCTGCTGCTGGAGTGCGTCTGCTTCGCGGCGCTGGCACCCAGCTTTGCGACGTGGGGCAACTTCTTCGAGGTGCTGCGTTTTTCGGTTGAGCTTGGCTTGCTCGCGGTTGCGCTGACACCGATTCTGATCACAGGCGGCATCGATCTTTCCGTTGGCTCCACCATCGGCATGACGGTGGTGCTGTTCGGCATGATGACAGAAACCGCGCACCTGCCGATTGCGCTCGCCGTGCTGCTGAGCCTGATGGTCGGCCTGCTGGCGGGTGGGCTGAATGCGTTCTTGATCGCGGGGCTGCGGCTGCCCGCGTTGATCGTCACGCTGGGTACCTTCTCGCTGTACCGAGGGATTGCCGAAGGCCTGACGCACGGCGCGGTCAGCTTTACTGGCTTCCCCGCTAGCTTTCTGCGACTTGGGCAGGGGTACTTCGGTCGCGTGGTGCCGGTGCAACTGCCAATCTTTGTGCTGGTGGTGGTTGCGTACTATGTTCTGCTGCACCGCTCGGTCATCGGCCGCGCGCTGTATGCCATCGGCTTCAATGCTGAGGGTGCGCGCTACGCGGGCATCCCCGTCCGTCGGCGTCTCGCCCTCATTTATCTGTTGTCGGGCGTGGTGTCTGCGCTGGCCGGAATCATCTATGTCGCGCATCTGGGTCTTGCGAAGTCGGACCTGGGTACCGGGTACGAACTGCAGGCGATTGCCGCCGTGGTTCTGGGTGGCACGTCGGTCTTCGGAGGGCGTGGCAGCATCGCAGGGTCGCTGCTGGGGCTGTTCTTTCTGACGGTGCTGGGCAACGGCATGCACCTGCTGGCGTTGCCGTCGGAATTGACCGGCGTGCTGACCGGGACGCTGCTGCTTGCCATTGTTGGCGCGGATCGTCTACGTTCCGGCCGGGCTTCACGAACGCTGGTTAAGCCCACATCGGCTACGTTGCCTAACCCAGCAAGACGTTGGGTCAGGTCGGCAGCAATATGGTTAACAGTGTTACTCGTCTGTTTTGCGTTCGAGAGCCTTCGTCATCGTTCAACCGGCACCAGGCGATTGACCATCGCAGTGATGCCGAAGGCAAAGGGCGATCCGTACTTCATCAGTGCGCGCGTGGGTGCGGAAGAGGCGGCGAAGGAACTCGGCGTGAACCTGATCTGGGATGGCCCCACCAGCCTGGATGCGTCGCAGCAGAACGAACTGGTGGAGAACTGGATTACGCGCGGCGTCGATGCCATCGTGGTCGCGGTCGAGAACCGGGGTAGCATCTCCACCGTGCTGCGCAAGGCGCGGGCGCACGGCATACCGGTGATGACGTGGGACGCCGATGCGCAGCCCGACGCTCGCGACTACTTTCTGAATCAGGCCACGCCTGAGGGCATCGCAGAGGCGCTTGCAGACGAGGCCGCACGGCTGCTGCCGCAGGGCGGCGACTTCGCCATCGTGACCGGCGCTCTATCCGCAGAAAACCAGAACGAGTGGATCCGCGACATCAAGACACGCATCGCAGCGGCACATCCAAACCTGAAGCTGGCCACGGTGCAGCCCAGCGATGACGACCGTGACAAGGCTTTCAACCAGACGCAGGTCATTCTGAAAGCCTTTCCGCGTGTGCGGCTGGTCATGGCCATCTCCGCCCCAGCCGTGCCCGGTGCGGCAGAGGCTGTGCAGCAGTCCGGCCGCAAGGAGGTCGATATCATTGGCCTGTCGCTGCCGTCCATCTGCAGGCCTTATATCCACTCCGGATCGGTGCAGACCATCTTTCTGTGGAACACGCGCGACCTGGGGTACCTGACCGTGTACGCGGGCACGCTGAAGGCCCGCGGCAGCATCGCACCCGGCGCGAAGTCGGTACACATCGGCAGGCTTGGCGATCTGGAGGTGCGGGGCAGTGAGATCGTGCTGGGCAAGCCGCTGCGCATCGACCGCAACAACGTCGATTCGCTACACTTTTAAGTCTTGCCTGCGTCGTCTTCGTCAAACGTAGGCGCGGGCTTTTATAATCGCCGCGAAACGAAAAGGACGCACCCATGCGGAACAGCACCACGCTCGCCACGGCGGCAACACTTTTGATCCTGCTCTCGGGCTGCAAATCTTCGTCAAAGTCTGACGCCGCAGCGACGCCTGCCGGTCCCACCATGGACTCGGCGAAGGGCCCGCGCATTTACGTGACCGACGAGGTTTCCGGGGAACTGACCGTGATCGACGCAACCACCATGAAGCCGCTGGAGTCGCTCAAGATCGGCACGCGTCCGCGCGGCATCCACGCCAGCCCCGACGGCAAAACGCTCTACATCGCGCTCAGCGGCACGCCTATTGGCGGGCCCGGTGTGGATGAAGACAAGCTGCCACCGTCAGACCATACCAAGGACGGCATCGGGGTCTTTGACGTGGCAGGGAACAAGCTGCTGAAGATCATTCCCGGCGGCTCCGACCCCGAGAACTTCGACCTGAGCAAGGACGGCAAGAAGCTCTATGTTTCGAATGAGGATGAGTCTGCCGTCAGCATCATCGACATCGATTCGGGCAAGATCGACGCTACGCAGAAGATCGGCGCACAGCCGGAAGGCGTGAAGACGTCGCCTGACGGCAAGTTCGTCTACGTCACCTCGGAAGAGAATGGCACCGTTGCCGTGCTTGATCCGGATCAGAAAAAGATCATCGCCACCATCCCCGTGGGACATCGCCCGCGCAACGTAGCGTTTACACCTGACGGCAAGACGGCCTACATCAATGCCGAAAACGACGGCACGGTCGTCGTGGTGGACGTTGCGAAGAACAAGATGCTGCGGGCTATCCAGCTGGGTACGCCGGGCCAGGTGAAGCCGATGTTTGTGCTGATGTCGCCCGACGCGTCGAAGCTGTACACCAGCACCGGGCGCGGTGGTAAGGTCGTCACTATCGACCTGCCAGCCGGGACCGTCGCTGGTGAAGTTGCGGTGGGCAAGCGCCCATGGGGCATTGCACTTTCGTCCGATGGCAGGACGCTGTACACCGCGAACGGCCCATCGAACGACATTTCCGCAGTGGATCTGGCCACCAACACGGTGAAGGCCAAGGCACCGGCGGGCGGCAGTCCCTGGGGGCTGGTGGTGTTGCCGTAAGTTTCCGCAGCGACATTTCACGCGGTGAAGTGTCTTGCATAGGTATATCGCCGTTCGGTTTGGGCGGCGTATCTTCATCTCAGACGCCGAAAAGGATCTCCGATGTCACTGAAGCTTCCCCTCACCCTCGTCGCAGTTCTCGGTGTTGTCGCAACCACCGCATCGCACGCGCAGATGAGCGACGACGCCACGCACGGCAAGGAAATCTTTACGTCCAAATGCGCCCTGTGCCACAACGCGGACAGCACCGAGCAGAAAATCGGACCCGGCCTGAAAGGCCTTTATGCGCGTGGAACCATGACCGACGGCACCAAGGTGACCGACGAAACGGTGACCGCACGCATCGTGAACGGCAAGGTACCCATGCCGCCCTACAAAGACACGCTGAGTGCTGCAGAGATCAAGCAGGTCGTTGAATACCTGAAGACACTGTAAGCAGAACTTGTAGCGGATGACTTTCCAAGGAGTTGAGAGCGTGGCGCTTATGGCCGCGCTCTCAACTCCTTGGGTTTGCCCAGAATGGCAACCGTCTTCACCGGTCGGGTTGCGTGAAAGTACTTCTTGTAAGCCGCAATCCAGTCGGTCGCCAACTCCTGCTGTGCGGACTGCAGATCGATCTGCCCGTTGCACACCATGCCATGCAGCCGGGTTTCCAGCGCGTCTTTCGCGGTCGCATTCCATACCGTCGCGTGGTATGGCTCCGGCCAGAGATTTTGCAGGGTGCTGTCGCCCCCTAACTGCGGGTTGATCAGGTAATCCACCTGGTAGGCCTTTGCACGGCGCGCGTCCAGGCGGTAGGCGTGAAAGACAGCCTGCTGGGTTTCCAGGGGAACCTTTGGGTCAAGATCGTCATCGCTGCGTTCGCAGACCTGGGCGACGGAGAGCGCGTTGGCCGACCCGGGTGTCAGGGTGTGGTCGGGTTTTGGGCCAGTCTCCTCGTACGTCGCCATCAGTTCCTGCAGCGGACGGGTCGCCTGTCGATAGGTCGCAGCCACCACGCACAGTGCAGCCACGGCTGCGATGCGAAAGAAGATGGTCGGTCGTGCTAGCGCAGCCATCCACCCGAATCCATGCCTCGGTTCGATGGGTATGAGGCTTGCTGCCAACCGCGCACGTGCAGCGGATGCGTCTGGCAGCGCTTGCCTGTTCAAAGGCGCTAGTGCCTGATCCATCGAGCGCAGTACGGCCACCTTTTCACGGCAGGCGGTGCAAAGGCACAGGTGCTTCTCCACTCGGCGCGCCGCATCCGCGGGAAGTTCTCCCTGCAGGAACAGGAGCGTGATGTCTTCGCGCAGATGCCCGGCGCGATCCAGTGGCTGCGTCATCGCGCGTCCGTTCTGCGCAGACGCTCAAACGAACGTGCCAGCGACGACGCGACGGAACCCAGCGAAATGCCTACCAGCGAAGCAATCTCACGATAGCGGCAGCCGTCCGCACGTAGTTGCAAACAGATCTGATCGTTCTCCGGCAGCACTCGCAACACGGCTCGCAGACGCAGCTGCCGCTCGCGAAACAGCAGCTGCTCCTCAGGGCCGGGTGCGTCGTCGGCGCAGGCGTGAAGGGGATCAACGACGCCGCAAATGTCGAGGTTGCCGACGTGCGAAACGCTGTCCTGGCGGCGCAGTTCCACATGCAATGCGGCCCGCCGTTTCAGCGAGAGATTGTGCGTTGTGCGGTAGGTCCAGCCGGGCAGGTTGTCGCGCGAACGATCCATCTGCAGGTGCCGGAACAGAGCGAGGAAGACCTCCTGCAGCACGTCCTCGCCGTCCTGCACGGACAGGCCAAACGACATGCTGTAACGCAGCAGGCGATCCCGCAGTTCGTCGAACAGCGCCAGCACTTCAGCCTGCAGGCTTGCCGTGCGCTCATCCGTCCGGGCCGCTGCCACGGTGCGGACGGGGTGCAGTACCTGCGAGTTGGCGGGGAAAACTGGCACGGAGATTCGAACCATTATCAACCAACTACCCGTGGTCTGATCCCGCCTTATAAAACCTTCCGTGCGTAAAAAAGGCTGAACAGAACGGGCCGCTGCGGAATATGGGAGTGAACACCACCATCAACTGAACCTGCCTGACGCTTTCGTTATGGCCCCATTGGTTCCTGGTAAAGGCTCGCCCGTAACTCCGCCGTTTGAAGGAAATCCGCAGCATGCCGCAGCAGCACCCGTTCGTCCTGTTCTCTGTACTCACGACCCTCTCGCTTGGCCCTGCGTTCAGCGCCGCGCAGGCACAGTCCGGTGCAACGGGTATGTTGCGCGTCATGGTGCGTGATCGTTCAGGCCGCGCACTGCCCAACGCGGACGGCACGCTATATTGTCCCACCTCGTCCATCAGCAGGCCGGTCGAAACGGCCAGCGACGGCTCCCTGACGGTCAGCGATCTGCCGTTTGGCAGGTACACGCTGCAACTGGCTGCGCCCGGGTTTGCGACGGAACGCATTGCGTACACCATCACCTCGCAGGCGCCGCTGACGCGTGACGTGGTGCTGAGTGTCGGTGGCAGCAACACTTCCATTACGGTCATTGCCTCGAACCCGATTGGCCGGCTCGATGTGCCGCTGAGCGATGTGCCGGTGCCGGTGCAGACCGTCTCCGCGCAGACGCTGGAAGACACCAACGCCATCGACCTGACCGACGCGTTGAAGCGCCGCCTGAACGGCGTCTCCGTGAACGAGAACCAGAACAATCCCTTCCAGCCTGACGTCAATTACCGCGGCTACACGGCGTCGCCGCTGGTGGGTTCGCCCGCAGGCCTGTCGGTCTATCTGGACGGCGTGCGGCAGAATCAGCCCTTTGGCGACGTGGTGCAGTGGGACCTGATTCCAAAGGTAGCCATCAGCAGCACCGAACTGATCCCCGGATCGAACCCGGTGTACGGCCTGAACACGCTGGGCGGCGCCATCGCCGTGCAGACGAAGGACGGCATCAACAACGCGGGCTTTTCGGTCAGCGCGTACGGTGGAAAGTTTGGCCGCCGGGCGATCGATGGACAGTACGGCGGAAGCGCGGGACCGTGGAACTGGTTTGCCGGTGGCACCCTGTTTCATGAGGACGGCTGGCGCGTGCAGTCGCCGTCCAGCGTGAAGCAGTCGTTTGCGAAGGTGGGCTACGCGCATGGCGGTACGCTGTTGTCGCTCTCCGGCGGGTATTCCATCAATAACCTGGTCGGCAACGGCACGCAGGACTTCCGCGCCATTAACCGGCAAACCGGCCTGAATCACGGCTACAACAGCGTCTACAGCATTCCTGACGCGACGTACCAGCACTCACCCTTTCTGACCCTGAACGCGACCCAGGCTATCGCCGGCAACCTGAGCCTCAATGCGAACGCCTACGTGCGCGCTACAAGATCGAACACTAGCAACGGTGACATCAATGACGACAGCTTCGACCAGTCGCTGTACACGCTGAGCGCCGGGGATCGCACGGCCCTGACACGTGCCCGCATTGCCTTTCCCACCACGGCGCTGAACGCAGGCAATACGCCCTTCCCATCCCTGCGCTGCATTGCGCAGGCGCTGGCCAAGAACGAGCCCGCCGAAAAATGCACGGGCGTCGACACCGACACGCAAACGAAGCAGCATTCCCTGGGTGTCAGCGGCGTTCTGTCATGGAACACCACGCGTAACAAGCTCAGCGTGGGTGGCGGTTTTGATCGCGGCGGCCTGACCTTTACCCAGTCCGGCCAGTGGGGCTACCTGAACCCGGACGGCATCACCATTACGCGCGTGCCAGCCTTTCTGGATGGCAGCGAGATCGGCGATGACGGCACGCCCTACGACAACCGCGTGGACCTGCACGGCACCACCAACACGCCCAGCGTCTTTGCAACGGATACCTTCAGCGCGGGCAAGTGGGTGTTCAACGTGGGCGGCCGCTACAACCACACCAACATCAACAACACCGATCGCCGGCCACCCGTCTCCTATCGCGGAACGCTCACCGGGATAAACATCTTCCAGCGCTTCAATCCCACTGCCGGAGTCGTCTACAAGGCCAGCAGCATGCTGCACGCTTACTTCGACTACAGCGAAAGCAGCCGAGCGCCAACCAGCACTGAACTGGGTTGCGCCGACCCCAACTTTCCCTGCTCGCTGCCCAACGCGCTCGTCAGTGACCCGCCGCTGAAACAGGTGGTCAGCCGCACGTACGAGTTTGGTGTGCGCGGCAATCCGGACGGCCGTTACCGCTGGAATGCCGGCTACTTCCACACGAACAACTATGACGACCTGCTGTTCGTCGCCGCGCAGGCGACCGGCTACGGCTACTTCCAGAATTTTGGCAAGACTCGTCGTGAAGGTGTGGAGGCTGCTGTCTCCGCAAACCTGCGGACGATGAGTGCAGGTGCGGAATATACCTTTCTGGACGCCACCTACCAAAGCAGCCAGGTCATCGAGGCCGACAGCAACAGCAGCAATAGCAACGCGCTCAGCGGTTTGAAAGGCGTGACCGACGGTGGCCTGATCACGGTTGTTCCCGGCAACCACATTCCGCAGGTACCGCAGCACCTGTTGAAGCTGTACACGGATTACCACCCCTTTCGTAAGCTGACCCTCAATGCGGACTTCAACCTGATCAGCGCCTCGTTCGTACGCGGCAATGAAAACAACCTGCACCAGCCGGATGGCGTGTACTACCTGGGCAGCGGCAAAAGTCCGGGCTACGGTGTCGTCAACCTGGGTGCACGGTACAAGTTCAACCCGCATTACGAGCTGTTTGCAGAAGTGAACAACGCGCTGAACCGCCACTACTACACGGCAGGTCAGCTCGCCAGCTCACCCTATGACAACAACGGCAACTTCATCGCGCGGCCCTTCGCGGCGTATGCTGCCACCGCGCCCGGTGGCGACTCGCCGTACCCCGTTCGGAACACTACGTTCCTGTCACCCGGTGCGCCGGTCACGGTCTTCGGCGGCGTCAAGGTAAGTTTCGGCAAGCGGTAGAGCAGGACGCACTTGCCGAATGCAGCGTGTCCGCAAGGGCACGCTGTTTTGCATCTGAAGGGAATATGGCGACTCACTACGACGCAATTGTGATTGGTACCGGCGCGGGCGGCGGCACCCTGGCGCTGCAACTGGCACAGGCCGGCAAAAACATCCTGGTTCTGGAACGCGGCCCCTTCATGCCGCAGGAAAAGCTGAACTGGGACACGCAGGCCGTCTTTCTCGACAACCGGTACCACACCAAGGAAGTCTGGCAGGACAAGGACGGCAAAGACCTCCATCCGCAGCAGGCCTACTTCGTCGGCGGCCAGACCAAGGTGTACGGCGCGGCCATGTTCCGCATGCGCGCGGAAGACTTCGGCGTCATCCAGCACAAGGGCGGCATCTCGCCGGCATGGCCCATCACCTACGCTGACCTTGAGCCGTACTACACCCGCGCAGAAGAGCTGTTCCACGTTCACGGCGATCTGGGCTCCGCGCCTGCTGTAGCAGGTGGTTTTGGCTCGTCGTTCGACCCGACGGAGCCGTTCCACTCGAAGCGATATCCCTACGCGCCCTTTGCAGATGAACCTCGCATGAAGGCCATTCGCGACGATGTTCAGAAGCTGGGCGTGAACACCTTTCCCATCCCACTCGGGCTGAAGCGCAATGAGGCAGACCCGCTTGCGTCCAAGTGCATTCGATGCGACACCTGCGACGGCTACCCGTGCCTGGTGCATGCCAAGTCCGACTCGGATATCAACTGCATTCGTCAGATCCTCAGCATGCCCAACGTCACATTAATGACGAACTCGCGCGTGGCTCGCCTGCAGACTAACTCCACCGGCACAGCCGTAACCGCGGTTGAGGTCGTCCACTCCGGGGAGGGCAAGGCCTATGGTGGCGGGGTCGATCCGAATGCGCCGCCAGCCTCGCGGAATGGCAGCACCGCTACTTACACGGCAGAGATCTTCGCCGTGTGCGCAGGTGCGATCAACTCGGCGGTGATCCTGCTTGCGTCAGCAAATGACAAGCACCCAAACGGCCTTGCCAACAGATCGGACCAGGTTGGCCGCAACTTCATGTACCACCAGGCGGATGCGCTGCTGGCCATTTCAACTGAGCGCAATGAGGACACCTACACCAAGACGTGGGGCACCAACGATTTCTACCTGAAAGATTCTGACCCGGACTACCCTTTTCCGCTGGGCCAGGTACAGCCGGTCGGCAGCTTTCACCACGAGATGATGAAGGGCGACGCACCGCCGCTGACGCCGGGCTTTGTGCTGGAAGGCATGAAGCACCACGCCGTTCCGTGGTGGCTGACGACGGAAGACCTGCCCGCGGCCGAAAACCGCGTCACCCTGCACAACACCACGCCGCTCTCCGTCGAAAACCAGCAGCCCGGTCTTGCCGGTGCTCACCCCTCAGGTGACACGGGCCGCGTAAACGAATCAGATCCGGTGACCGACCACGCGCCGCACCGCATCCAGCTGTCCTACACGCCGAACAACGTGGAATCGTTCGACCGCCTGAAAGATCGCTGGGTCGACGTGCTGAAACGCGCCGGTCACGCCACCACGCACGTGCCCCTGCATGCCTACTTTAAAAAGCGCATTCCACTGGAAGGCGTGGGCCACCAGAACGGTACCTGCCGCATGGGAACCGACCCGGCGACCAGCGTCCTCGACGCACATTGCAAGTCGCACGACCTCGACAACCTCTACGTCGTGGATGCAGCCTGCTTTGTCTCAGCAAGCGCCGTGAACCCATCGCTGACGATCATCGCGAACGCAATGCGTGTGGCCGACCATCTATTGGCGCAGCGTTTCTAATTCTGGCAAGAGGAGTACAGGGTGAAGCAGGCCGCAGTCCAATTTGAAGTCGCAACGCGCGGCAAGGGCCTCTACGAGGTAACGTCCTCCATCAACGAATGGGTGCGTGGGCAGGCCATGCAGACCGGCCTGCTCACCGTGTTCTGTCGCCACACCTCTGCGTCGCTCCTCATCCAGGAGAACGCCGACCCAACCGTGCAGACGGACATTCGCGCCTACTTCGATCGCCTGGCACCGGACAACGGACCGTACGTCCACAACGACGAAGGGCCGGACGACATGCCCGCCCACCTGAAGACGGCGCTGACCACCGTGCATCTGTCTATCCCGCTCATGGGCGGTCGGCTCGTGCTTGGAACCTGGCAGGGCACCTACCTGTTTGAGCATCGCGTTCGCCCGCATCGACGCTCCCTCGTGCTGCATCTGATGGGCGAGTAGCGACAGCAAACAGGCTTGTACCGCGCGGGAGATCAAAGTCTCTTCGTGCATCCGTGGTCGCTGCGTTGGAAGGTGTGTGCATGGGGAAAGTAGCTTTGATCACGGGCGCCAACAAGGGAATCGGCTTTGAGGTTGCGCGACAACTGGGCCGGGCAGGCTTTACGGTGTTGCTCGGCGCGCGCGATGCTGCGCGTGGCGAAGCGGCTGCCGGGACTCTGCGTTCCGAGGGCCTGGATGCCCGTTTTGTAGAAGCCGACTTGAACCGTGGCACGGAGACTGGAACAAGTCTTGCCACGGCCATTACCGCGGAGTTCGGGCATCTCGATGTGCTGATTAACAACGCTGCAATCTTCGATGCAGCGGATAGACACGCCAGCGACGTGGGCACGGAAGCGCTGCGACGGACCTTCGACGTGAACTTTTTCGGCACGGTGGCCTTCACGCAGACCATGTTGCCCCTGCTGCGCGCCGCTGATAGTGCGCGGATTGTGAACGTGTCCAGCGGCCTCGGTTCGCTCACCCTCAACAACGATCCACAGTCGCCGTTCTACGACGCGAAGGTTCTCGGCTACAACGCGTCGAAGGCAGCTCTGAACATGTTCACCGTGACCCTCGCGTATGATCTGCGCGAAACCGCCATCAAGGTCAACTCTGCTTGCCCCGGCTACACCGCGACCGACATGAATCATCACAGCGGTCCGCAAACGGTGGAGGAAGGTGCCATCGCGATCGTACGGCTTGCGCAGCTACCGGAGGACGGACCGACTGCCAGCTTTATTCACAAAGACGGGACATACTCCTGGTAAGCCACAGCATTCGAAGTAAACGGAGATGGTGAACCAGGCAGGACTCGAACCTGCGACCCTCTGCTTAGAAGGCAGCTTCAGGTGGCCTAGCCTGCTTTGCTCCGTCTTAGATAGGGCAACATTGACGGCGATTTTGATTTCTGAGGATCAACGCATACAAGCCCTTCTAGACGGGTACCCGCTACACTATCCGCTACATCGTCTGCAGTAAATTACGTTTATCCTGCGGATGCCATGAAAGGTTCGATTCTGAAAGAGTTGATTAGAAAGAGAGCGCTGCTGATGCTCCTAAGCCTAGCTGTCGGTTGCTCTCTCCTATTCCTCATCGGCGCTCTCTATTACGCGAACGTGGCCTCTCGTGAGGCGGATTCAATTCGCGTCATGGAAATGCGAACAGGACCAGACACGAAGGGTGACTCAGCAGACCGATCTCGGGCCTTCACTACAGACCAGCTGCTTTCAACGCTCTCCATAAACATAACTGTCCTTGGCGCGGTCGTCGGCATGTCGGCGATTGGGGTCGGAGTTCTAGCGCTATTCGGCTACAACGAGCTACGAAGTACAACGTTCGCGAAGACTGAAGACGACCTACTCAAGATCATCCGGCAACTGAACAGGAGCGGAGAGTTGCAAGATGCAACAACAGCTGTTTTGCTGAGAATGGTCGCCCCGGACCGTGTCTTCATACCCGCCGCACTCTTGCCGAAAGACATTCCCGCTGAAGACGCACCAGAAGATGCACCCCAAATTGTGCAAAACTCTGAGGGAAAAAACGGTACGATCGCAAAGGAATACCCTGGAGAACTTTAGATGTGGTATGTCGATCAAGTCGATTCATCTGAACAAGAATCTTTGAAGGCGAGACTGCGCGAGTTCCAAGGCAAGGCACCTGTTGATGTTGTCCATGTGGCAGAATCGCTCGGACTGAAGGTGTGGGAAAACGACCTTTCCGAAGACATCTCAGGAATGATCAAGCACGATACGAAATTCGGCGGCGTTGCGCATTACAGCATTATCGTGAACAAAAATGAAGCATCTTCGCGTAAGCGCTTCACAGTAGCGCACGAGTTGGCCCACTACATTCTTCATCGCACGTTCATAGGGGACGGAGTTAGTGACAACTGTCTTTATCGAAGTAAGCTGAGTACTTTGCAAGAGGTGCAGGCTAACCGGTTGGCAGCCGACATCATCATGCCCCTTGAACTTGTTGAGAAAGAAATTAAGAGGGGTGCTACTTCGATCACAGAGTTAGCAATCCGCTTTCAAGTGTCAGAACAGGCAATGCGAATTCGGCTCAACATACCAGCCTGAACCTGTGTGCTCAGCTTCCCGCTAATCATCTGTGTTGTCGCACAGCGTCATACTCGACAGTTGCATTCCGGTCGAGCAGTTCAAAAGCGCGTGCAACGTTGTCTGAGCTGGGGTGGACGTACCGAGCGGACATACTAATTGAAGAGTGACCGGCGATGCGTGCAAGTGTCCAGGCATCACAGCCCGCCTCTCCGAGTCTGGTGAGGAACGTATGGCGCAGCGAGTACATAACGAACGGGCGGACCTTACTGTCTCGGATCGCGTTCCGATGCTGTTTCTTGAGCGTAGAAGGCTCGATGTGCCCGCTCTTCGTCTCGGATGACCATACCCAACCCTCTACAGGCTGCGAGGCCCTCTGCCAGCGCTTTTCGAGGATGGTCCGAACGCGGGCGCTGATGGGAAGCATTCGGCGGGCGGCTGCTGTTTTTCCATGCGTCACCTGCAACGTCCCTTGCTGTCCGTTGTGCCAGCGGATCGACTCCCAGCGAAGACGCGCATTCTCTTCCGGGCGCATCCCGCTATCACTGAGAACAGTGACGATATCAGCCAAAAGCTCATTCGCAGCGGCTAGGTAGCGCGCCTCCTCTTCCCTGGAAACGACGTGTTCGCGATGGTGCTCTCCGCGCAGCAATTTGATCTTCGGAGCGTTGTCGGCGGTGCCCCATTCGACTGCAAGCTTGAGCACACGGCGGAGCACGCGTAGGGAACTGTTGACGGAGCTTGGCTGCCACTCCTTCATCTGGAGGAAGGCAGCATAATCGGCCACATGCTCACTGGTGATCGTGCCGAGCTTGCGCTTTGTCAGCGGGGCGTAGCTGTTGATGTTCGCCAATTGCGTGCGATACCATCCGGTCCAAGTTTTAGGCGATGCTGTCTCGAACGTAGCGCGCGCCCAAGGCTCGAAACGATCTTCGATGAACTTCGCCAGCGTGGGTGCAGGTTGCCGGTCCACGATGCCAACTTCACCTTTGGCAAGTACCGTCCGATGCGCAGCTTCCATCTGACGCGCGACCCGAGGATTGCCCTGTTTTGTACTCCGCTGTATGTGCTCGCCATTGAAGAGGAAATGAAACCAGTAGACGGTGCCACGTTTGAAAATGGACATCAGCGTGTCCTCCCTGAAGTAGCCTTTTTCGCCTGCTTTGCAGCGGAGCGGTTTCGTCGAACAGAAACGAGGTGCGCACAGTACTGGTCGCAGTACGTTTTTCCGTGATTGGATTCGACAGTGAAAATGTTGTTGCAATCCGGGCGTGCGCAGATGCGGCTCTTCACGTTCCTAAGGTGATCCAGAGTTATCGTGATCTCAATTGCACGAAGGCAGGTCCCCGCTTTGATACCCAGATAAGGGAACTGCTGTCTGCTCGCGGTGAACCCAAGGGATGCATTGTTGGAGAGCCACATTTCTGGTGGCGCAAGCATCGCCTCCCGAAGACGCTTTCGCTCTCGCCAAACTAGGAAAGCAGAAACGCATTCGATCCAAGGTTTCGACTCGAGCCGTTCAAACTCACGCATCGAAAAGCGATAGCTATGGACGGAGAGAGCACCGAAGTTCCAATTGCCCCAGCGGTTCAAGAAAGCCAACAGCGCATCGTTAGATTCTGGTAAATGCAGGAACTCTTCGCGCATCTTCCACGGATCACCAGCGCGTTCGCGGGCGTCTTTGTGATCGAAACAGAGAAACAGCTCCGTAAGGCTTTCGGGCACTAGAATGCCGTCTTGCTCAAGTTCAGCTACGGTATCTAGGCAGCCAGCTAACTCCTTCGGTAAAGCTTGGAGGAGCACTCCTTCGATTCCGGTTGTCCACGGAGAAGTCTTCAGCTTCCCCGTGAGGCGTATGAGGGTTTCGTCGGTCTGCTTGACTGCCGCCTTCGGAATCGGAATTGGTATCTTGGTTCCCGCGAAGGTCGCAGGCGGTGGCGGGAAGGCGCTGCTCGGACCTGCGATCTCAAATCCAGACCGTTGCCATCGGAGCTTGCTTGGTGCGAACTCGAAGGCCAAAGGTATGTCAAAAATATGTGCCATGATTCGTGTCTTCCTTGTGGCACTCTATTCCGGCTAACGTGTTCTTGCAACAGAAAACACGGAGGAATATCCACATGGAACGATTGCTAACGGTTGGTGAGGCAGCGCAAGCGCTTGGAGGCATCAGCAAGTACACAGTGCAGGCTTGGCTGAGTTCGGGAAAGCTACAACGCACAAAAGTCGGTAGCCGGACAATGATCCGGGAGTCGGATTTGCAAGCTGTTGTTCAGGTGGGCGCGAAGTCAGAGCGGGTAAAGCGCATCGGGGACGAACGTGTCGCTGCCTGAGCGAGCAAACCAACAATCCAAGTCACAGGCGAAGCGAGGGGCGCGCAAGAGCCTCTCGCATTCGCCAAACGTTGTGGAGATCGACCGCAATGCGGGCCTTGTATGGCGCGGTGCGGAGTACCCCGTGCTTCCTGCGGGGCGCTATACCGTCTCGGGAGTTTGTGTCCAAGGCCCCATGTGGGTGTACGCCTACCGCCGATGGTCTTTGCGAGTCGAGTTCACTTTGGTAAGCGAGCCTGTGAGACTTTCAGCGTTCTTCAACTTTGGCAATGATCGCAGCGGCTGCAAGATCGGCAGACTGTCTCGCTTCTACAAGGCCTGGGTGATCGCGAATGGTGAGCACCCGCAACACGGGGAACGTATGACACCGAACATCTTCCTTGAGGGACAAATCTTCGAGGTGGATGTAGAAGAATGCAATCGCGATTCGGACGGCAAGCCCAAACAGGATGCCGAACTGTACTCGCGCATTGTGCGGATTGTCTCTGCGACGCGACCTTGAACGAGATGAATCTTGAATCGGGAATCAGGAATCACCCAATCAGTAATCAACCAATCAAGTAGCCGTACCCAGCTCCGCCTTTGCCGGGCGGTGGTAAGCCAACCCAAGCAAACCATAAAGGGGGGACTTCGGTCCCCTCAGGCCGATTGTGAATCGATCAAAGCAGAGAAGAATCTATGCCTGCTAACAGCCAAAGAACAGCGAGCACTTTCCCGAAAGCTTTCAGAGATTGCGTCCAGCGATTCAGCAATTTGACTGATGATTTCGGTAAATCCTACGCGCGCGCGAGGAAAGCAAATGGGCGGTTGGGGAAGCGGAAGGCGCTGGAGTTCCAGAGAGACCACGAACGATTACTTGCGCATGGATGTTTGCTTCATGGAGCGTGAAGGGTACTTGCGGCCTCACGCATCCGGTTCGCTGTACTGGTCACGCGGTGGAGAACGCTTCGCGAGCATTAACTTTTGTGTCCAGAACGATTGCATTGTGCTGTCGTACAAGAGCCGCGAACGCGGTGGAGAGTGGGAAGAGCTCGAATACCCGGTATGGCTGGAGCGCACCCGCTGCAACTATGGCGGAATGCGGACGTGGTTCCTCTGTCCGGCTCGCGGTTGTGGCAGGAGAGTCGCAACGCTGTTCGGAGGGCGCATTTACGCCTGTCGGCGTTGCTATGGACTGGCATACCTAAGTCAACGACAATCGCAGAGTGACCGCGCCACGGACCGCGCAGAGCGCATTCTGAAGCGTCTGGGATGGGATGACATCCTCACCATCTTTGATCCCGCCCCTGAGCGTCCCAAGGGTATGCACGAGCAAACATACAGGAAACTTGCAGCTGAATATGAGACGGCTCGGTACGAGGCCTTCTGGTATGGGCCGCCGGGTGCTCTTGCTCTTTATGAGCGTTAGAGCTAGTTCTGAAAATACCAGTTTCGGCAACGAAAGGCGCTTTTGCCTAACTTGTCATCTGCGATGAAGGTGTGGCGCGCTCGTGGTTGAGGGCGAGGAGACGAGCGAGGATCTCTTGGTCGGTCAGGTCGGCGGGCCAACCGTAAGCGGAAAAGACGGCTTCATCAAGGATGCGGTGCGCGTTGGCCAGCCACTCTGGACGCGCATTGTAGAGCTTAGTGAGGGTGCGGGTCTTGAGGTCGTCGTCCGAGGCGTTAGGCGGATTGAGCCATGCGTCGCGTAGCTGGACCAGTTCACGGGCGGCCTCTGCGATGGCGAGAACTACTGAGGATTGATTTTCGGTAGGTTCGCTGCCTAGTGGCCACGGGAAAGGAAAGGTGTCGAAGGTAGTGTTTGGAGTGTATCGAGGCCTATCTTCCAATCGGGTACCTTGCGCTAGCGCCCAAAGCTCGTGAACGCGCGCTGTAAGGGCACCGAAGAAGTAGTCATCTTCTCTCGCGAAGGCGAAGGCTCCCTGATTCAGCAATACTGGCTCTTTGAGCCAGACAAAAATCCGATGCTTTGCGTGAGCTGGCGTTGCGATAAACCGTTTCAGACTTTTTATGGCTCGACGCATTGCTGGACGTGGCTCTGCATAGAGCCACCAATTATTCGCGTAAGAAGCGCGCTTGTTTACTTCGCGAATGGGCAGGACATGATGCCGCAGATACTCAAAGGGTATCTCGTATTTTGCCGCTTCTTCCTTCGTTCGTTCCGCGCCGAAATCTACAGTCCACAATTGCCGATGGACACCTACAAGGTCGATTGCGCTCGCAACCGGCTTCACAACATCACTGTTCGGACGTCCGTTCACGTTAAGAGGGCAGCTCAACATTTTACGGGCGACGCCAGCGTCGATATAGAAAGGACCCTTTGCGGACGCTCCCATGTAACAAATATTCGAGTTCTCTTGGAGGCAAACGGCATTGGCAAGATCACCGCCGCTCGTTAGATTGGCGTTGATGAAGTCGACTGCTCGTCCATCCAGATAGCGCTGCTGTTCAGTACCTTTGTCGAAGCAAATAAGTGAGATTCGCACAGCAGCGCCGTCAAGCGACCAAGGTTGGTCACTCCAAGCCTGAAAGATCCTCCCCGATTCGGTGATGCGAACTAGCGTTTGCCGACTTGCACCCCCACGTATTCCTTGCGACGCGATGAGTCCAGCACGCGCTTCAGAACTATCGGCAACTGTGCGGGCTTTTTCGAACCAGTAACAGACAAGGTCAGCAAAAGGCTGAACACGTTTCTCGAAAACACCGAAGAGGTCTTCGGTGTAACGGTCGCCGAGCTGGCGACGAATTCTATTTCCACCCAAGAACGGTGGATTGCCGACAACGTAATCAGCCTCTGGCCAACTAGGTTCGTACGGTCTTCCGTTCTCGTCGTAGCGCATAATCGCATCGGCGTGTTCGATGTTGGAAAGCCTCTCAAGGATAGGTTTGGCCTGGTCGTTGTAGCTGTGGTCTCGCTTCCATTGGAGAAGGCCGATCCAGACGACGGCTGAGGCTATTTCATGGGCGTAGAAGTCAATCTCTATGCCGTAGAGTTGCGCGGGCGTAGGCATGGATTCCACCGGGAGCACAAGGCCGCGTTTGAGGCCGAACGTGCGTGCTTCTTCCCACAGGTCGAGCAACTGCTTCATGGCGATATAGAGGAAATTGCCAGAGCCGCAGGCCGGATCTAGGATGCGAAGCTTGCTCAGGCTCTCTGCCCAATCTGTCAGAAGCTTGTTGGCGGGCCGGTTGGCGCGAAGGTTGCGGCGTTGAGTCTGTCCCTCCTCTGCCGCTAGCGCTTCCTCGATGGCCGTTTGCGTTTTCACCCACTCACGGCGAAGCGGCGTCATGACCACGGGTTCGATCAGCATTAGGATGTCTTCGGGCGAGGTGTAGTGTGCGCCGATCATGGACCGCTTAGCGGCGTCGAGAGAGCGCTCAAAGAGCGTGCCGAAGATGGATGGCTCTATCTGCGACCAGTCGTTTTTCGCCGCTTTGCGCAGAATGTCGCAGTCGGCGGTGTTGAGATCGATGGTGTCGTTGCCTCTAAACAGACCGCCGTTGAACCAGGGAATAATCTCCGCACCGAAGTAGCTGTCCTTGTTGCTCATGGCCTCGAAGAGCTGGGGCAACTGCGTATTGAACATGACGCGCGATCGATGGCTACCCTCGACCAGTTTGCGGAACACGTTATTCGGAATAAGGCCGATGGAATCCGCGAAGAGACAAAAGACAATGCGGATGAGGAAATGCGCAATTTCTTCTTTGGTGTGCGGCGTGGGCGAAGTGGCCCGTTCGAGCTCGAGCTGCTGCGCAAGCTTCAGGAGATCAGTGGCGGCAGCGCGGGTAACGCGGTCGGTGACAGCCTCAGGACGCAGCATGTTGCGGTCGCCGAAGACGTAGCGAAGCACGTCCTGCGGGAGGACAGCGGAGGTGGGTATCGGCTGGTTCTTGCGCAGCTCTTCGAGGTCGAAGGCGTAGACGCGGGTACGTTGACTGTCAAACTTGGTGTGGACCTCAAAGCGCTTAAAGTCACACACGACGAGGATTGGGGGGTTTTCGAGGTCTTCGTGGTAATCGATGAGCTGCTTGTAGGCCTTTTTGAGGTTCCCACCTGGGAGCTTGTATTCGAAGGCGAAGGAATCGCGTTTCCAGACGTCGGCAAAGCCCTTACCATCGCTCACCTTGGTGACGTGCTTCTCGAAGGTGTAGTTGTTACCAATCAGGTCTTCTTCGGTAGGGTGCGGGACGCCGAGGGCCTCGCAGAGATCACGGAAGTGCTGCTGGTACGCAGACCTCTCAGTGAGCTGTGTCTGCTGCCATTTGACAGCGAAGGATGTGAGGTCAAGCGGCATGTGCTCGCACCATTCTGACAGAGCGCCCGGCTTCAACGAAGCCGGAAAGAAGGCAGAACCATCGCTGACAAGAGATGCATAGCTGAAGCAGCGTGCTACACGTCGCTTGTCTGAGCCTCTCGCGCGTACTTGGCTGAAACTGGCGGGTTTCTTCAGTCCCTAAAAGAGCGTCGATGAAGCGAATTCAAGATCGAAAACAAAGAGAAGCTCAGGCTGGGCTTGGCCCATTCTTTTGCAATTCAACGAAAATCCAAGAGCCCGCTGGGTTAAAACCGCAAACGTAAGCAAGCCGAACGTATTTTCGTACCATTCCGTGCGCTCGCGAGAGCACGTTCGCTGCCATTCTGCGAACTACGCGCGCGCGAGGGCGTCATTCACAGGCAGGGGAGCCACAATCGTGGAGCGGGTCATGGGGTTAGCAGTCCAATGTACTGTTCGGCTGATAGTTCAATTTCAGTCTCTCCTCTGCCGGACTGGAACTGCTTTAGCAGCGTCAAGCGTGCAGGGCCAGCCTGGAGCCCCGTGAGACTTCGTTCTATCAAGCCGATTACAGTTCCGGGCTTTTTGTACACGCGCTGGCGAGTCACAGGAAGTCTGGATCGCTTATCCAGGAAGTTCACAAGCCAGTCCCATCTCTGCACTGCCAACAAAGAACGACAAAGTACGTGCGCTGCACCGCGCCTCTACGATTGCGCTCCCTCTCTTCCGCTCTCCGCATGAAACCCATGCCCGCAGTTTAGGAGAATAGAAAGCGAAAATCCTGTGGATCGCATCAGCAAAAAAACAGAGGCGTGCAAGACGCAGCAAGCGGATGTTACATTTGCCTCAACGTTGGTAGTAGCAAACGTAACGGAGCGACGCAATGGCAAACGGCAAGTTCATCTCCTACCTGAGAGTCTCGACGGCGCGGCAGGGCGCAAGCGGATTGGGGTTGGAAGCACAACGCGAAGCCGTTAGCCGCTACCTGAACGGCGGAAGCTGGTCGCTGGTGCAGGAGATTGTGGAAGTGGAGAGCGGGAAGCGGAATGACCGTCCGCAGATTGCAGAGGCGCTCCGACTCTGCCGTCTGCATAAGGCGACGTTAGTGATAGCCAAGTTGGATCGGCTCGCCCGTAACGTACACTTCATTTCGTCGCTAATGGAATCCGGTGTTGATTTCGTGGCTTGCGACTTTCCTGAGGCTAACCGTCTCACGGTGCACATTCTGGCCGCTGTTGCAGAGCACGAGGCGGGCATGATCTCTGCCAGGACAAGGGCGGCATTGGCCGCCGCCAAGGCGCGTGGCGTGGCCCTAGGAGGACAGCGTGGACGTGTAGAGCGTATGGCACCTCTTGCTGTGGCTGGAGCCAAACGTAGCGCCATTGTTCGTAAAAAGGTAGCCGAGAAGCGCAGAGAGGATGTGCTTCCGGTCATCGAAGCTCTGAGGTCGAAAGGTCTAACATCTCTCAGAAGCATTGCGAACGAGTTGAATGCTGTTGGCATTCTCGCGGCGCGTGGAGGGCGATGGTCTCCAATCCAAGTCTCACGTCTTTTGACCTGATGAGCCGTTTCTTATTTGAGTGGAAAACGACAGTGGCGCGTAAATGCAACAAAATGAAAGGCTTGTTATTTGAGTCAGATTAGTCTCCTACCGAAGGCGTGGGTCAACCGAGCCTTGGCGCTGCTAGAAAGCAGCCTGACATCGCCTCAGCACGAATTGAATGAAATCGACTGGAAGGCTGACCTTTCGTCAGACAAGGTGCGCCTCACGGAGCACCTCTGTTCCTTTGCAAACTATCCAGGAGGGGCCTTCTTCGCATTCGGTATCAACAATGGCGGAGTGCCCATTGGCGTTGACACATTCCAAGTGGAAGTCATTGTGTCGCAACTCACAAATCTCGGTAGAGACGCTGTCGAACCGGCGCTGGCTCTTGACTACATAACGATCAACTTTCGGGGTACTGCGGTGCTTTTCATCTTCGTTCCAGAGTCTCCCATAAAGCCGGTACATCGACGCGGGAAGCCCCTAGAGCAGACTTACATCCGTTCCGGAGGATCTACCCGACTCGCCAGCCGTCAAGAAGTCGGAACGATGCTTCTACAAAGTCGAACGCCACACTGGGAAGAGCTACACGCCTCTACCCTCCAAAGCGAGGATGAACTGCTTGAAATGCTCTCGATTGAGCCAATCAGTGACTTACTTGAACAACCACCGCCGCGTTCCAGAGAGGCGGCGGTGATGTGGCTAGCAGGAGAGTCCTTCGTTGACCGTCACCCCTCAGGTGGCGGGTACATCACGAATCTAGGAGCTATTGCTGCAGCCCGAAAGTTGAACCTCTTTCCCGATTTGTCAAGGAAGGCTGCTCGTGTGATTGTCTACCGAGGAACAAGCAAGGAACAGACTAGACAAGAAACAGAAGGCACTATGGGCTACGCCCTAAGTTTCCAAAGATTGATGTTGTTCGTCACTCAGCTTCTGCCGCAGAGTGAAGTGATTGAACAGGCACTCCGCCAAACCAAGACGATCTACCCAGAGGTTGCTCTTCGCGAAGTGATCGCGAACGCGCTCATCCATCAAGATTTTTCAATTTCTGGCGCAGGTCCCCTGATTGAGATTTTCGATGATCGGATTGAGATTTCGAATCCAGGTAGGTTGTTGCCATCTAAGCGACTCAACCGCCTCATCGGAACACAACCTGAATCCAGAAACGAAAGATTAGCTCGCGCCTTCCGTCGCTATCGCATTTGTGAGGAGAGAGGTTCTGGACTGATCAAAGCTGGAACGGGAATCGAATTGTATGGACTTCCGCCAATACAGTTCGAAGAGGGCACAAACCACTTTAAGGTCACACTTTTTGCGCCAAGAACCTTCGCACAGATGACAGTTCCGGAGCGGCTAAACGCTTGCTACCAACATGCACAGCTACGTTACTTCTCCGGAAGTGCCATGACGAACAAATCTTTACGCGAGCGGCTGAAAATGCCTGAACGACAAAGATCTATGGTGTCCGTGCTGATTCAAGATGCAGTAGATGCCGAGCTGATTGTCTCCGCTGACCCGGAAAATAAATCGCGTAAATTCGCAGAGTACATTCCTTCATGGGCCAGGGCAGCCTGAGACCCTCTGAAGGAATGTAGAGTACCTTGAAGCGGGCTCATCGCCACACCTTTCGCTATTTCGATGAGAGAGGTGCCTCGAGAGTAAGCTATTGCTGAAACATTGGTGAGGCAGGCGGGCCTGACCTAGGGACTGCAGCTACGGGTCCGTGCACTTCAAGGTCCTGTTGCACTAAGAGCCGACGTCACCCGTCACTACGGCAAGGCCAAGGGTGAATTCCATGGCTATCAGACTAAGTACATAGGAAAAGTAGACTTTCTCCCGGTTCGCTTGCAAGGACTCGGCAGTATAAACGTGCAGAAGGGACGCATCATCCGACCCAGCATCCTCGATCAAGTCTTGATCGCTTTCAGCGGAATAAGGGAGCTGAAGTTTTGGGTTCCTGACAGATCCTCTGACAACAAGGCTTCCGTCCTCAAGCGGAAGTACAAAATTGCCTTCCAGGTGAAGATAGGTGCAGAAGAGGCCAATGAATGAAAAAAATAACGCAATTACGAACGGCTTTCGATGCCACCTGTTCGGCGTAAAGTAGGGGATTATCGCTGCAATTGCAACCATGAGCATTGCGAAATATCGGTATGTCGTTGCATGATCGCCAACAGGTGGAAAAGGGATCGCGGTTTGGTGCTCAACGAGCTGCCCCAATAGCGGTAAGGCGAAAACGGCAATTTGTAAGCTTCGCAACACCTTTACGTGTTTAAGGACTGACATCTTGAGTGCACCCCGCTTGAACGTCTTGGACGGGAATAGGGTTCTGAAGCCAAGGGTTAAGGAGTTCAGGTTTTGAGCAGCCGGACCATACAAGACGTATCTTCCAACGCGCCTTCGGCAAAGTCAGGTTTTTCTGATCGGAAGTGCCCTGCCACTTAATCTCCTGCTCGCCCAGCCGGGAATACCAAATTTCAGCACCTACCGGCGTTGTTGTGACTGACCAAACAAATGTGGTGGAGCCGTTGTTGGAGATGGTTAGGAATCCGGTCGCCATGTCCAGCACTGCACTCACAAGGTCATTGAAACTCTTTTGCAATTGATTCTTCGGAGCTACATTCCCTGCATCGACCGTAACCGATTCGCTTATCTGAGCCCGGCCTTGTTTCTGAAACGAAGTCAAGGTTAACCCTTTCATCGTTCCGAGTCGCTCGTTCTGTGAGACACGGCGATTCAAATCGCCCAGGATACGATCAAACCTTCTGTCGAAATCCTCGAATCCGATTCTTACGTTCGGGTCAGGCATCCTCCCCATACTGCTTTCAATTCGACGTCGGGTGAGGTCGATGATGTTCTTCGCGACCTCTGTTTGCGATCTCAAGTATGCCCTGTTCTGAGGGGTATCCCTTGCTGTAGGGCTGAAGTTCTTAGCCAGTTCACCCAAGACGTCCTTGGAACGTACAGAGGCATCGAAAAAAGAAGCATTCACATCCGGTGCAAGGTGTGCACCCGTGATTCGAGGGAACCGCGTAATCGGGATCGGTTCAGGTGGATCAACCGTGAAGAACTCGGGTGGCAAATCTTGAATCTGCTGCTTCTCTCCCGTGTCCGGTCGAATTACAAAAAACGATGATGGTTCAGCGGCATATTCCCCCGGAGGGGTGTTTCGGTCCGTCATACAAGAAATCCTCACATTTTGTGAGGTGTTATTCCCTATATTTCCGGAACAGTAGATGGTGCCGGGACCATCCCTCCGTTTGTATGTCAAACTCGCCGCAAAATTTTGCGTGGAGGCCGACTCCACAAAGATCTCTATGGTTATACCTCTACCTGCTTGAACATGAGCTGAAGAAATTCTGGCAGAGGGTAGTGCTTGCGCTAAGGCAGAAGCGGTGACAACGCTGATCATCACCAGACGAAAAACAGATCCTAAAACTTCCACAATCTTCTCTTTGGTCGTATTTTGCAGGTGATTCTTCGTAGCGAATCTAAATAGGACACGCTGTGTGGCCGCAGTCGGTCAGCTTTTCTGACCTAATGCTCTTGTTCTCTTCACCCCGCTGCGAAAAGAAAGCCATCCGGCTCCCGTGACTGCGGAAAAAAGCAAAATCAGAAACAAAGAAGCATGTCCGTTCGCGTAACGTGAATCGGCTTGACCATTCGAAGTCAGAAACACACCAAACAGTGCGATAGCAGCGATGGACCAGGAAGATGCTAGAACCATCAAAGCTTCCTTCGCCAATTCATGCCTCTCTGTTCGGTGAGCGTGCTCTTAGGTATTCCGCCGTGCGACAGCATCTCTGGAGTGTAAAGATGGATGTCGCCTTCGAACGAGGATTATATCTGGTTATCTGCACACGAGATTCTGGGGAGGCGCAGCTCACGAATGGGCCCGGTTCTTAGCCCCGAATGCGCCGCAGCAGAGACACTTAGTCGCTAGGACTCGCTACAAATCTCGCTACACCCTCACATCAGGTTTGCACTTGAGTTCGTGTAAACCACTGAAAGGATTGGTGAACCAGGCAGGACTCGAACCTGCGACCCTCTGCTTAGAAGGCAGATGCTCTATCCGGCTGAGCTACTGGTTCCCTCCTACAGAATACTAGCGGCGACCGGTAGCGTACAGCTTTGTGCTCCTACTTCGTGTCCGTGCCACCACCCATTTCAAGGTACCTCGACAGGCAAATGAACTAAGTGGTGCGGTCGCCCGCAGCCTTGGAGATGCCGCCGTAGTAAAGTGGTCGTTCGTGACCCCATCACAGTCCAAGCCGTTTCTGCAGCACAGCGCCAACCTGGACCTAATGAGGGCCTTTGCCGTAACGTGCGTTCTGGTGCATCACCTGGCGCTAACGCTTCACGCTCACTTGGGCTTGCTGCCTCTCTGGACGCTGGACCACTTCCGTGCCCTTGGCCATGCGGGTGTGCTGATGTTTTTCGTCCACACCAGCATGGTGCTGATGGAGTCACTGGACCGGCTCGAAGCGTCCGAGGCTCGGCCTACGCTGGTGTTCTACATCCGTCGTCTGTTTCGCATTTATCCGCTGGCCATTGTCGCCATCCTCATCGCGCTCATGTTTCACGTTCCATCCAAAACCTGGGACATTCCAGACCCCGTTACTCCGCGCATCATCGCCACGAATCTGCTGCTGATACAGAACCTTATTGGCAAAAAGCAGATTCTTGGGCCGCTATGGAGCCTGCCGTACGAGGTGCAGATGTACGTGGTGCTGCCCCTGCTGCACTGGGTCGCTCTGCGGCGTGCCGGGCTGCGAAACCTACTTTTGCTGTATGGGCTATTTTGCGCTGTTGGATTTGAGATGCTTCGTTATACCGAACATCTCAACATGTTCGCGTACATCCCATGCTTCCTCTGTGGTGTGCTTTGCTACCGGCTCAGCAGGCAGTGGCAGCAGCGCTTTTCGGGAGTGGTGTGGCTACCGTTCCTGCTGCTTGCAATCGCCGCGTTCATTGTGCCGATCCGCTTTGGAGAAGAGCCGCGCACCTGGGCTGGCTGGCTGTTCTGCATGTGCCTTGCGCTGGTGATCCCTGCGGTTCGGGATGTGCGCCTTCGCTGGCTGCAGGTCGCCGGGCAGAAGGTGGCGCAGTACTCGTTTGGCGTGTACCTGTTCCACCCTGTCGCGTTGTGGCTGGCTTTCGTATGCCTGCCCCTGGGCAGCGTCCTGCTGCGGCTACTGCTCTTTGTGCTGCTGACGACGATCTTTTCCGTCGCGGGCTACCACTTGGTCGAGCTTCCTTTTATCCAGATCGGTAAACGATTTAGGTTCACGCCAGGGGGCAGCCTTCGGCTACAAAACAGCCCTGGTCGCGCGTGATTCCCGGGAACGTACCAGCGTTGCCATGGCGCGCAGTGCTTCACTCCAGCGTTGCAGCGCCTCTGTTTCGTCCACGCCGACGCCTTTGACATACAGCGTGACGGCGAAACCCTCGGCGACGGTGCCGTCGAGGTCAGTCAGGGCGGGGCGCAGCACACACTCGACCTTTGCCAGGGAGTACGGCTCGTCCTTCAGGGCGCGATCCATGCGGTAGAGAACGCCCTCCAGAACGTGCCGCGAGGTGAAGACGGAGCGGTCGCGCCACAAGAGGTCGATGTAGCTGGTGAAGCCGGCGGCTGCGACTTCCTCGTCCAGCATCAGGTCCATGCGGGTTGCTTCCAGCTCGTCTGCGTCCATGGTCCAGGCGTCGCACTTGGCCGTGAAGACAGGGGATCGAGCCGCGTTGAGTGCACGCAACGAAGCCAGCAGGGCAGGGTACTCGTCGGCCTCTGCAATGCGGTCGAGTGCGTCGTCGTTGTCGCGCAGATCGACCCATTGCAGCTCGCCATCCGGCGATGCCCACGGCACCACCAGCACGGGATCGTCCTCACCGCATTCGGCGCTCCACTCGCTTAGCATTCTAGGGCCACTTCCTGAGCGGTCACTTCGGCGCGCGCCTGCACAAAGCGCAGCAGCGTGCGCTCGGCCCAGTAGCCGTCGTAGCTGTCGGTGGGGTCTTCCAGAAAGGCGCAGTGGCCGCCGTGCTCCGGCTCCAGCAGCGTAAGGTTGCTGTTTGCCCGCAGCTTTGCGCGGGTGGCACTGGTCAGCCGGATGAAGGGGTCGTCCAGCGCATGCAGAATCAGCGTGGGCACGGCGATGCGGTCCAGCACACGCGCACTGCCCGCACGCGCGTAGTAATCGGAGGCACCGTCGAAGCCGCAGTAGGGCGTCATGACGTGCTCGTCAAAGTCGCGGATGGACGCCACCTGTGCTGCACGGTTCGCGTCGAAAACAGCCGGAAACAGGTTGACCTTGCGCCGGTAGCGCGCCAGCAGGTTGCGCAGAAAGCGCTTCTCGTAGATGCGATTGGTCCAATGGTGCAGGGCGTCGGCACTTTCGCCCAGGTCCATCGGGGGCGAAACGGCAACAACGCCGATCAGCGCCCGCGGGGCATCTGTCCCAAGTTCGCCCGCAGACTTCAGCAGGAGGTTGCCGCCCATGCTGTAGCCGGCCAGCACCACCCGCGTGCATCCGCGAGCGACCAGCCACTGCAGCAGCGCGGTCCCATCGCCCGACAGGCCGGAGTGGTACAGCGTGGGCGAAAGCGCATCCGTACCGCCGCAGTTGCGCATGTTCATGCGGACGACGTTGCAGCCCGCGGCAAACAGTTTGTTCGCATTGCCCACAACATACTGCGAGTGCGACGAACCCTCAAGCCCATGCACCAGAACCACCGTCACAGCAGCTCGGAAGTCAGGCTGCCAGTGGCAGTGGCAAAGGATTTTGCTGGGCAGCACCTCATCCAGCGCTGTAGCCTCTGGGATTGCGCGCATCTCGACAGGCAGCGGGACGGGGACCAGTTCCGTGGTCGCGGCTGGTAGCCGATCGGTGCGCGGCAGAAAGTTGCCGACGATCGTTTGCAGGTGACCGTTCGCCAGCCATTGCCGCGGCTGAAATTGGTCCAGGGATGTGTGTGCGAGGCCCAAGGTGATCTTCTATTCGATCACAGTTACGCGCAGCACAGAAACGGGTTACCGTAGCCCGGTCGCCAGTAACGCGGTGGGTATGTGGCGGCGCTTTGCGGGCGTGGCTTTCACCTGCTGCAGGACGCGAGAGGGCGCAACCTCCGGCGTGGGCGTGTTGCGCGGCGCGGGCAGGCCCAGGTAGCGACGGTACACACTGATGTGAAAACACGCCTGCTGAAACTCTTCTTCCACGTCGATCTTGCCGGCGGTTTCGACCGGTGTCAGGTAGCTGCGCATCCAGGCAAGCTCCGTCACGCTCATGCCGTGCTTGGCGATGTCGAGCGCCTGGCCATACAGGTGCGGCGAGGCCACGTTGCCGGTGGGCGGCGCGGCGTTGCCATTGGTCAATACCAGCCGACGCTGGAAGGCGACGGTACGCGCGGCAGAGGTGACGATCAGCGGCGTCTGGAAGCGTTGGTAGTGTGCCCGCGCCAGATCGTTCAGGAAGCGCACGGTCCACGGGCGTGCAAAGCGGCGATTGGCGGGCAGTCGACCGTCCGGGTAGGCGCTGTCGTCATCGGGTAGTGCAACCAGCAGCTTCAGCCGGCGCATGTCGGCCATCTGGCTGTCGTCTTCAATGCGATCCAGGCCGTCGGCGATGGCCATCTGGTTCTGGTGGACCAGGATCTCGTGCGAACCCTTCATGGCGGGTAACAGGATCAGTTTGCCCGCGCCGTCATACTGGTTCACCTGCCGTACGGGACCAGCGTTCAGGTCAACGTCATAGCCGCCTGCATCCGGCTTCAGCAGGTGTGCAGGCCCTGTTGGGAGGGGTGCGTTGTCTGTGTCGGTGTCATCGAACGCGTCGGCCGTCATCGTGTTCGCGACGCGGGGATCGAGCTTTGGCTTTCTGGCTGCCGCGGCAATTGCACCGGCAGCGGGCGCCGGTGAACGCAGGGTCATGCCGGCTTTTGGTGCAGGCATAGACAGGCTGTCGGCCGGCATGAGATGGATAGGCGTCGCACCGTTCGCAGCGGCGGAAAGCACTTCTGCGTCGCCACGCGGGTCGATGCGCACAACTGGCGCAATGTCAGCCTTTGCGGTGAGCGTCGCCTGTTTGACCGGGCCGCTACCGCTGGTTGCCGCGAGTAGATCGCCGTGGATGAAGGGTGCCGGAACGCGCTCGGTCGGTGCGGTGCTGGGGATGTTGCTGGCCTCGGCAAAGGCCGCGTCGTCGTCTGCGGTGGTGCGCGTGTTGTTCGCCGCAACCGTGGCGCGGATGGTCGCCGTTTGCTGCTGCAAAGCCCGGTGAAAGTCTGCCGTGGTGGCTTTGCGGGCGACGGGCGAAAGGTCCGGCTCGGTCGCCGCCGCTGGCACGGGCGGCATGGGCGTGGTCGAGCCGACTACCTGTTCGGCCGCTGCCTTGATAGCGTTTACAGCCGGTGACTGGCCGCTGTCTGCGGCTGGGTGCTGTGCGCGGAACCAGGCATGTACGCGGTCCTCAACGACTTGATTGGGAGCACGATCGTCTGTAGCGACGACGGGGGCGGCGTGTCGTTGGGCGACTGCAGGGGCATGCGGCACAATGCGGTGCTGCCGCGAGGGCTGGGCCGAGATGACCGACAAGGGTATGTACCCGGTGATCGCTCCCCGGGAAGAAGGCCTGCCGTGCTGCTGGGCTGCGACGACATGTTCCGCTCCACGTCTACTCTTCGCAGCGACCACTACCCTGGATCCATGCGAGGCAGGTGCAGCCTGTGCATGGCGGCTGCTATGCAGTGGTTCTGCGGCTACATGCTGGGTGGACCGGGCTTGTACGTGGGCCTTTGTTGCGGCATGCGTAACCACTGCGGGGTGTCGAACGGAGGCGTAGGCAGTGGGCGGCAGGGTGACCGCCGCCAGCGCCAGCAGCACCGTGGTCGCGCGCACGCAACTTTGTGGAAAGCGGATTCCAAATGGAGCTGCGGACATGCTGTTGGGCCGGCCGCGGGAAATCAACATCAGAGCCTCTTCAGCCTAGGTCGGCAACGCCCGGCAGGAAAGTGACGACCCTGATGCGTGACCATTCCGTTACTTCCATGGCGCGCACAGAAAAGCGTGCGACGTGCGTGCAAACAGGGCATCTTTCGCGCCGGTCTGTACCCTGTCAACAGGGGCTTGAGCAAAGTAAATGTGTCGAATCAGGACAACGCAGGGTGTCGCCATAGTGTCAGCCTGGGTGCTGACGACCGCGTTGCTTGGGTGTGGACCTGCCGCGGAGCCGCCGCCCACCTTTCACCCGTCTACACCGGCAGAGGCCGCGGCGCTGACCTACTACACTGGCACGGTCAAGCCGATCCTGCAGGGCGAATGCTATCGCTGCCACTTCGGCCTGAACAAAAAAGGCGGCTTCAACATGGGCACGCGACAGTTGCTGCTGCAGGGCGGCCACCACGGTGCGGCGGTCATCCCGGGTGATGCGGAGCACAGCCTGCTGGTGCGGCTCATCCGGCACCAGGGACCGGCAGACCACCCCATGAACATGCCGCAAAAGGGCAAACTGTCACCTGACGAGATAGCTTCCATCAGCAGATGGGTCGCGGACGGCGCGATCATGGATCGCTAGATGCCCTTGGAATTCGGCGATTACGACAGTCACTTTACCAAAGATGGCCTCAGCCACTGAGATAGACATGACCTTGACTGCCATCAGCTTTAGCCGCCCAGGTCCGTACGACTTAAGCCAGCTCGCCCTGTGATTCCCATTGCAATGCATCCAGAAAGGCCCGCAGAACTGCAGTGCGAGGCTCCGCGAGCACTCGTCCGTGATGTGTTTGAAGGGCACCGGGCACCGTGGCGAGGGCGCGCTCCAACGAACGCACGGCATCGGCAAAGGTAACGAAACGGGTATCCTGTGCAATCTTCGCGGTGGTCCGCATCACCGCCACCGCGCCAATCTGTTCCAACAAATCAGCATCGCGCACAATCACCCCTTCTACGGTCGAAGGCTCGCCATGCGGTTCGTGGGTGCGAATGCATTCGAGAACAGCGGCAATCTTGGCAACGGGAAAGCCGCACTGCTCCAGCACGGCACCGGCATGCGCGACGGTGTAGGCCGTGGAGTCCCACTGGCGCAAAGCCTCGGCATCTGTGGGGCGGTGGCCCACAAAAACTCCCAGATCATGCACCCACGCCGATCCGAACAGCACATCGTCATCCACGGCTTCGGCACTTGCATCGGCGATGTCGCGAGCCACGGCGTAAAGCCGCGCCTGGTGCGAAAACTTCTCCGGCGGCTGCGCTTCCACGCGGATGCGCTCGACCAGCACGGTGCGCCAGTCGTTCTTTGAAGAAATTGTCATGTGAGGAAAGTGGTCGGGGCGGAGAGATTCGAACTCCCGACCCTCTGGTCCCAAACCAGATGCGCTACCAGGCTGCGCTACGCCCCGACTCCGTTTATTCTACGACGCGGAACGCCGCTGTGCAGCAGCAACCCTACGAGTGATGCGCGCCCATGGCAAAGAAGCGGCCTGCCAGCCACGCCAGCAGCACCAACGGAATGGCCAGCAGCAACAGCATGCCCATAAACAGCCAGAACAGGAACAGCCAGTCAGAGAAGGCGTGGCGCTTGCGCTGCTGCACTGTAGGGCCATGCGCGTCCAGCGTGCGATTTGCCGGGTAAACGGCGGGCGCACTGTAAGTACTGGCAGCTGGAGTGTTATTTCCCGCAGTTGCCGTACTGTATTGAGGCACTGCGCCAGTCGCTCGTTCCAGCAGGGCAAAGTTGCGGCGATTCGCCTTCCACGCGATGTCGAACGCATCGCCCAGGATGGGCACGGTACCAATGACGGTCTCAATGGCGACATTCGCCAGCATGCGTGCCAGCGTAACTTTCGGAACGCCGCGCAGCCAAGCTGCCAGGATGATGATCCACGAAGCCATTGCGCCGATAATGTCGCCGATGCCGGGAATCAGGCCAATGATGCCGTCCAGCCCAAAGCGAATCTGGGTGCCGGGAATACGCAGGAAGTCGTCCAGCAGGTGAGACAGCAGGTCCAGGTTGCGGTCGCTGAAAACGTCTGCGCCGCGCGAGATGCGGGGCCTCAGGATCTCGGGTTCTGGAACGGCGTTGAGCATGGCTTCTACCTAGGATGCGCTATCGACCGAATGCATGGCACGCGTCGGTTGGTGTTCTTCGTCGGTGCAGTAGCATCTCCCATCCGGTCGCACGTATGATCACGGGCAAGCAAACCAAATGTTGATTTCACGCGCGTTCCGATGGTGTTCTGTCCTTCCAATGGCACTTTTGTGCGCATTCTACACGCCTGTTTTTGCCCAAAATCCGCTGGAACAACACACCGCAAAGGGTCAGGAAGGTGCACAACCCGCATCCAAAAGTGGCTCAAACACCGGCGGTGATCGTCCATTGCAACTCGGCCCGGACAAGCTGCCGCTGACGGTCGGTGGCACCGTCAAAACCGGCCCACTACCCTTCGTCGACGTCACTGCGCGCACGGGGCTTGACGGCTGGAAGCAGGTTACGGGTGACGCCCCAAAGCGCTTCATCCTGGACGCCATCGGCTCCGGCGTCGCGCTGCTGGATTACGACAACGACGGCTGGCTCGATATCTACCTGGTCAATGGGTCCACGGAAGCCGCCCTGGCCGGCAAGGCTACCTCGCCCTCTGCCGCGCTATTCCACAACAATCATGACGGCACCTTTACCGACGTGACGGCAAAGGCTGGCGTAGCGAACAGCCGCTGGGGCGTGGGTGCGGTCGTGGCCGACTTTGACAATGACGGCTGGCCCGATCTGTACGTCACCAATTTTGGCAAGAATCGCCTTTTCCGCAACAACCATGACGGCACTTTTACTGATGTGGCCGAAAAAGCCGGCGTCGCGCTGGGCAGCTGGTCGACCGGTGCCACCTGGGGCGATTACGACGGCGACGGGAAACCTGATCTGTTTGTCCCCGGCTATGTGAAGTTCGACCTGCAAAACCCGCCAGACCTGAGCCCTGCCGCAGATAACCTGGCCTTTTGCTCGTTTCGTGGCGTGCGCGTGTACTGCGGCCCGCACGGTCTGCCGGGCGAGGTGGACCACCTGTTCCACAACAACGGCGACGGCACCTTTACCGACGCCAGCGCAAAGGCCGGGGTCAGCGACAAACCCGGCTACTACGGCCTGGCTTCCGCCTTTCTCGACGTCAACAACGACGGCAAGCCGGACCTGCTGGTGGCAAACGACTCCACGCCCAACTACCTCTACCTGAACAAGGGCGACGGCACCTTTGAAGACATCAGCTACGCCTCAGGCTATGCGCTCAATAAGGAGGGCCGCGAAACCGCCGCCATGGGCATTGCCTACGGCGACTTCCGCAACACGGGCCTGATCGACCTGTTCAACACCACGTTTTCCGACGATTACAAGCCGTTTTACCGCAATGATGGCGACGCCAACTTTACCGACATCAGCTACGAGCTGCACATTGCAGAGGGCACGTTTCCGTTTCTGGGCTGGGGCACGGCGTTTTTCGACTACGACAACGACGGCTGGAAAGACCTGATCTTCGTGAACGGCCATGTCTACCAAAAGGCCGACACCAACCCCTGGGGCACCAGCTGGCAGCAACGCCTGCTGCTGTTCCACAACGCGGACGGCAAGCGGCTGGACCCGGTGG
>JBPBQP010000108.1:0-50274 GCA_050954745.1 Janthinobacterium lividum
CGCAGCCGCATTCTGCTGCTTCAGCCATCCATAGAGTGGGGCAAAGTAATCGAGCATGGGTTGCGCATCCAGATGATCGCTGCCCGTCATCGTCTTGAGTGTCTGCTGCCACGGCTGTGACTGCCCCGTCTCCAGCATGGCATTCAGCTTGTCTCCTGCAGCCTTCGATCCGTAAAAACTGCAGCGATTCAGCGCGCCCTTGTAGCCACTGGCATCGCACATGGCCTTGTAGAACTGGAACTGGTAGACCCGCGCCAGGAAGTAGCGCGCGTACGGCACGTTGCTGGGGATGTGATTCTTCGCGCCCGCGTCGAAGTCGGCCTCGGTACGTTCCACCGGCGGTGCGATGCCCTGGTACTTGGCACGCAGCGCCCACCAGGCCTTGTTGTAATCCGCCGGCTTGATCTCGCCGCTGAACACTTGCCAGCGCCACGTATCCAGCGCCAGCGCAAAGGGCAGGAATGCGATCTTGTCGAGGGCGGTGCGTAGCTGCAGTGGGATGTCCGCCTCAGCAGGTGGCTCGGCATCAGCCAGGCCAAGCTGCTTCAGGTAGGCCGGCGTAATGCTCAGCGCGATGCTGTCACCGATCGCCTCATGGAAGCCATCGTTCGCACCATTGCGGAACATCATGGGTTGCCGGTTGTAGGCACGCTGGTAGAAGTTGTGGCCAAGCTCGTGGTGCACGGTGGTGAAGTAATCCGCGGAAACCTCGATGCACATCTTCACGCGCAGATCGTCCACCTGATCGATGTCCCACGCGGAGGCATGGCAGACCACGTCGCGGTCACGCGGGTGCACAAACTGCGAACGCTCCCAGAAGGTCTTCGGCAGTGGCTGAAAGCCAAGCGAGGTGAAAAAACTCTCGCCGTACTTGACCATGTCCTTCGCGGCGATCGTGTGCGCCTGTTGCAGCGCATCCGAGTTCGAGCCACACGTGTCCGCGTTTGCGCCTTTTAAAGCGCACTGGAAATATGCCTGGGTGGCCGCGCCCTCCTTGTTGCCGATCTGCCGGACGAGCGTCGCTTCCAGATCGACCGGCTTGAACTGTGCCAGCTTCGGGTCGGTCGGCGCAACGATGTCGTAGATATTGCCCCACTCCTGCGACCACGTATTGCCCAGCAGTTGCGCTGGGATGAGGCCGTCGTTGCGCTGCGCTGCGGCGCCATACTTCGCGATCAGCCGTGCGCGGACGTAGGTGTGCAGCTCGCGGTACAGCGGCTCAAGCTGGGTCCAGGCACGATTCAGCTCAGCGGAAAACTCTGCGGGCGTCATGTCGTACCCAGCGCGCCATAGCTCGCCCGTGTCCTTATAGCCCTGCTCCTTCGCACCAATGTTCTGCAGCGCAATAAAGCGTTCGTACTTGCCGCGCATGGGCGTACCCACGGCGTGCCAGCCGGTCCATACTTTTGCCAGCGCCTGAGGGTCGCGCGACTTTGCCATGAACGTATCGACGTCATCGACGCTCATGCACTTGCCCGCTGGATTGCCGTCGACAGCCTCCGTCGGGCAGTACTTGCCCTTGCCGTACATGCCCGTTAACTGCGCGGCCAACTGTGTTTCCTCTGCCAGCAGCTTCGGGTCATGCGGCGCAGCCGGCGCGTTCACCTGCATCAGCATGAACTGCCGCCGCATGGGCGCGGGTAAGGTCAGCTTGTCAAAGCGATGGCTCTCAGCAATCAACTGCAACTGCAACGTCGCGCCCTGCTCCTCGAGATGCGCACCGGTCGCTTCGCTGTCTTCGTTGATGTATGTTTCCGCAAGCCACCCCGCATGCGAGCCATCGACCGCCGCCTTCAGCAGTTCCGCATTTGCACGATCCAGAAACAACTGCGCCTCCGCGACCGACGGCACTCCCTTAGAAGGTGGCGCGGACTGGGGAAACATCGGTAGAGCCAGCAGGCCAAACGCTACACAAGCTGCAATTCGCATGGCGAAAGTGTACTGCACACACGCCCTACCGCCGCTATCCGCCGTACTGTCCCTTGGCACGATGGGCGCGGGCTCGTTCGGGTGTGTTTGCTGCCTGACCTTCCCTGGCTGGATATTGCGCCATGTAGGCCTTGCTGTTGAATTTCTTGCCGCTGCTGGCACCGCTCATGTAGCGAATCTTGCCAAAGATTTTGCGCTCGCCCCAGGGTCGGTCAAACTTGCCATAGATGGCCCACGCGATGCCCGCATAACCACCAGGGTCACGGCCGTCTATGAAGTACTTGTCATTCAGGTAAATGGCCGTCTTCATTGCTGTCGCATTGTCCGGCGACCACTCCAGAATCTTCTTGGCCCAGTACATGCGCATAAAGTTGTGCATCCAGCCCAGGCGCACGCCCTGCCGCTGTGCTGCGTTCCATAGTTCGTCGTAGGTCTCGGCGCGCTCCATCTGTTGCACCGTGTATGTGGGATCGCGAACGTCGTCAGCATGGGCTGCCACCGTTTTGCGGGCCCAGTCTTCCGCACATTCTGGATCGTCGTAGTGCGGGTTGTAGAGTACGTAGTTCGTGCAGAGTTCGCGCCATGTAACTAACTCGTCCAGGAAACCATCCGCGCTTTCACGCAGACTCCTGTCTTGCTCCACAGCAGCTTCAATCGCAAGATAAATAGTCAGGGAACTGATGTGGCCGTAGTGCAGATACGGCGACAGAACAGAGGTCGCGTCCAGGTCAGGATGGTTGCGATTCTGGCCGTAGCCGGGCAGCAGCTTTGCTACGAAGTATTGGAGCCGGGCATGTGCCGCGTGCGCACCGCCGTGCAGATCGGGCGCCGCGCCAACGGTGCGATCCAGATCCTTCCAGCCCGCCGTCATATCCTTCTGCACGTCGTCCGCATGGAAGCCGTGTGGCTTGGTCCACGCATGTTTCGCATGTGGGTTTTTGCTGGTCTGCAGGTAGTCCGGCACCATCTTCCAAAGGCGATTGCGTATGGTGTATGCCGCGTATTGCACCTTGTCGAAGCGGCTCATGGGCACGAGCGAATCGGCATCGACCGTCCAGAACGGAACATTGATCTTCGTCGCAATGGCGGCGCGCCAGCGCTCGGGTTCGCGCATTGGGTTCTCATCGCCGATGACGAGGGCTGCACTTGCGTCCGCGAACATCTGAAGATGATCTTCATGGGGTGCGTTGCGCAGCACGAAGCTGATGTTGCGCTTCTGAAGGTCGGCCTCTACATCACGCAGGCCCTCGTTCAGAAAGACATAGTGCCGCAGATTGGCATGTGGAAAGTTTGAGATACCAGCGAAGTAAACAACCACTGGCAGCCCTAGCTCGTTCGCAATATCGACTGCGCAGTCAAGCGCAGGATTGTCGAAGGCTCGTTGGGCGCGCTGCATCCAGTAGACGACAACCTTCCCCTTTGGGTCGGGGGTACCGTCGCGCCGGACGGTGACACGGTCTGCACTGGCGAGCAGGCGCAGAGCCTCAGGCAGCTCCGACGGAAGCTTCGCAGCTTTCTCTGCGCGGCGCAACTCGTCTTCAGCGCCTGCATCTTTCGGCGCACGCTTGCTGCGAGTCGTCCTCTTGCCGGGACTCTTCCCCGCGGCCTGTTGTTGAATCGCAGCACTTGCGGCTCGCACCGCTTTCTCACGGGCGGGATGATGCGACAGCGCACTGGCGTCGCCCTCGCTCATCCCTGCGGCGGCTTCATCATGTGCTGACTCGCCGGGCGGTGTTGCTACGCTACGCTGCTCCTGGGTCGTGTCGGTGTTCGCTGATCTCTTCGCCATAATCGTCTCTCCATGATGGATGCGTTTCCGCGCAAAATCTACGTCGCGCACACTGCCCGCAGACAAACACTTTCTATGGCAGCAACACAGTCGCCGACGACTGTTCACCGCAAGTCTATGCACTCCGCCAAAAAACATCAGCCTTACACAAAGACGCAAGTGCCTTTATGCTGAGGCTCATGGAAAGCCCCGCCTATCACCTACGCCGCTGCATCACCAACGATGCGGCCATGCTTTCCCTGGTCGCCGGGGCGAGCCTGCTGGAAGCATTTGCTGGCATCCTGACCGGGATCGACCTACTGCAACATTGTCAACGGAACAACTCGCCAGAAGCGTTTGCGAAGTATTTGGCTCAAGCTACCACGCGTTGCATACTAGCCGAGGCAGAACCGGGCGATGCACCCGTGGGTTACATCGTCTGTTGCGAACCGGATCTGCCTGTCGACCTGCTACCGACCGACTACGAACTGCGTCGCATCTACCTACTGCATAGGTTTCAAGGATTAGGCATCGGACGCGCACTGATGAATGCCGCAATTCAGGCAGCGGAGGAGCTTGGACGGCGGCGTTTATTACTTGGCGTATACGGCGAAAACCATGACGCCATTCGCTTCTATCAGAAGGCCGGCTTTACACGGATTGGGGAGCGGTTCTTCACTGTTGGCACTACCACCCACCACGACGCGGTGATGGCTTTGCCCTTATAGGGGTTGGTAGTCAGCACGATACCGATCAAAGAGAGAACTTCAAAAAAGAAGGGGCACTCCGAAGAGTGCCCTTTGTTATCGGAACGACCTACTTACCACTGACCCCAAGCACGCGACGTGTAGTCAAGCATGGTCATCATGATCAAAACGAAGAAGGTGAAAAAACCCGCACTGACCGTAAGCTTCACCAGTCGAGAGCTGTACTTCACATGCATGAAGAACAGGACCACGAAGATTGCCTTGGTGCAAGCGATGCCAATTGCGATGGGCGCGTTAAAGATGCCAAGAGGAAGCATGGAGGCGCCGACCGTTGCAAGCGTACCGATCATCAAAACGCCGAAAATCAAACCGTAAGTCGCAGGACTGACAATATGGTGCGCCACATGTTCCGGGTTCGTAATATTCGGGGCATCATGGTAGTCGAGATTGCCATGTTTGGCATCGACAGGCTTCAGATTTTGCGAGGTCATCTGGTCGCTCATACAGGTTCCTTCTTGCTATGTCTTACTTCAGGCAATCTATGTTTTAGCGAGGCCTAGTGTCGGTTAATTAAATAAAGGAATGGGAATAGGAAAATCCAGACAATATCGACAAAGTGCCAGTAAAGACCGAAATTCTCGATGGGCTGCACATATCCAGTCGTGTAAAGACCACTCTTAGCTTTCCACAAGAGGACAAACAGAATTGCGATTCCGATGATCATGTGAAAGGCGTGGACGCCAGTCATTGCAAAGTAAAGCGAAAAGTAAATCTGCGTCCGGTTCGCCATGTCGACGGTGAGCGGCTTTTCCTTCGGGTTCGTCGGATGGACGAAGTCAGCAATGTCAAATGAGGCACCCGGCACGTGATGCTCTTGGAACTTGTCGTAGTACTCGCCGCTTTTAATGCCGAGGAACGCGAAGCCTAGAACGATCGTCGCGATGAGGGACCACTCAAGATATTTCTTATTGCGAGTCTCTGCCGACCAAACGCCCATGGCCATCGTGAACGAAGAGCTGATAAGTACGATCGTATTGATCAAACCCATTGGCATCGAGATCGAGTTCGAGGCAGCGACGAAAGCGTCGTAGTACCAGTTGCGATACAGCAGATACGCGAAAAAGAGCCCACCGAAGAACATAATCTCCGTCAGCAGAAAAAGCCACATGCCAAAAGATGCAGCCTCACGCTGTTGCTCGGCTGTCTCGAAGTGGTGCTTCTGGTAGAACGGGTGCTCGTGCACGTCATGCGACGGGTGGATCTCTGGCTCCGGCGGGTGCGTGATGGTCGAAGCGATCGACATGACAACCTTTCGTACAACGTTGATTCATTGGTGCAGCGGACTAGCCAGCGGCTAGTCCGCTTCCTGCGTAAGGTACTGGTGTTAACTATCCTACGTGCTGTAACTCGCGCTCGGTTTTCTTTTCGAGCCACTCGTAATCATAGGCCTCATGATCCATGATCGGTGTGACGAGGAAGTTCTCGGTCAAGGGTGGCGACTGGATCTGCCACTCAAGTCCGGTCGCTTGCCACGGGTTGTTACCCGCGATCGCACCATACTTCAGTGACCAGCCGAGATAAAGCAGCGGAAGCATATAGCCCACACCGAGAACCGTCGCGCCGGCGGTCGAAAGCACGTTCAATACCTGGAACTCCGCAGGGTACGCGTGGTAGCGACGCGGCATGCCCAGATAACCAACGATGAACTGGGGGAAGAACGTCAGGATGAAGCCAACGAAGGTAATGATCGCAGCCAACTTCGACACAGACTCTGGGTACATACGACCGGTCATCTTGGGCCACCAGAAGTGGATGCCCGCAAGGAACGCCATCAACATACCGCCGACCATAACGAAGTGGAAGTGGGCCACGACGAAGTAGGTTTCCGTCAACATAACATCCATGCCAAGAGCACCGAGGAAGACTCCGGTAAGGCCACCGATCGTGAACAGACCGATAAACCCAAAGGCGTACAGCATGGGCGTTTCAAAGGTGATGGAACCCTTCTGCATCGTGAACGACCAGTTGAATATCTTGATGGCAGAAGGTACCGCCACAAGCATCGTCAGCAGGGAAAATACGAGCGCCGAGTAGTTCGAGACACCCATAATGAACATGTGGTGGGCCCACACAAAGAACCCGAACACAGCAATGGCGACTGAAGAAAACGCGACAGCTGTATAACCGAACACCCGTTTCCGGCTGAAGGTCGAGATCACTTCAGAGATGACGCCAAATCCCGGCAGAATCATGATGTAAACGGCGGGGTGTGAGTAGAACCAGAAGAGGTGCTGAAATAGTAGCGGATCGCCACCCTTAGTCGGGTCAAACACACCGATGCCGACCGTCCGCTCGAGCGCGACAAGCACGATAGCGATGGCAAGAACCGGGGTACCGAGAACCATGAGGACAGACGCCGCGTAGTTCGACCATACAAACAGCGGCAGACGGAACCATGTCATGCCAGGAGCACGCATGCGATGGATCGTCACGATGAAGTTCAGGCCGGTAAAGATCGACGAGAACCCTGCAATGAAGATTGCTGTTGCGGTGGTCACTACATGCGTGTTGAGGTAGTGCGTCGAGAGCGGCGTGGTGAAGGTCCAGCCAGTATCGACGCCACCCAACACGAGCGTGGTCAGCACAAAGATGCCGCCCACCATGTACAGGTACCAGCTTAAAAGGTTGATCTTCGGGAACGCGAGGTCCTTTGCACCGATCATGATCGGGATTAGGAAATTACCAAGGGTTGCGGGTACCGACGGCACCAGGAACAAGAAAATCATCACGATGCCGTGCATCGTAAACATCTTGTTATACGTGTCGGCCGCCATCAGGTCGCCTGCCGGGGTGAGCAGCTCGAGGCGAACCATGCCGGCAAAGAACCCGCCAATAAAGAAAAAGAAGGTGATGCTGAACAAATACAGCATCGCGATCCGCTTGTGATCTGCGGTCAGCAGCCAGGAAAGGATGCCATGTTCGTTGTTGAGATAAGTCCGTTTCGGCAGCGTTGCCGTCGTCTGGTCTGGCAAGGACACGATGGTGCTCATGGCGTCACCTTCTCGACCGGCGTCACTGCCGCCGCATCGTCTGACTTGGAGGTACCCAGCGTTTGCTGAATACGGTAATTGGTCTTGAGCTGCTTGATGTACTCAACCAGATCAATGAGGCCTTCCTCGCTGATCTGCCCCTGGTAGGTAGGCATGATCGGCTTGTAGCCGAGCGGGACGTGCTGTGAAGGATTCAAAATGGTGTCACGGAGCCAACCATCGGTCGCGATTTGCTCCGACCCGTCATCCATCTTGATTTTAGACCCGTACACGCCAGCCAGATTCGGGCCTGCTGCGACAGCGTTGCCAGAGTGGCAACTGTTGCATCCCATGGAAGCGAACAGCCGTTCACCGTTCTGCGCAAGGCTCATACCGCTTGTGGATAGCTTCGTCCACTTTTCGTAATCTTCCGGTGCCATCGCAACGATCTCACCGATCATGCCAGAATGGAGCGTTCCGCAATACTGGGTGCAAAACAGGTGATACGTGCCTGCTTTGGTCGCGTTGAACCAAACCGTGCTGTACCGCCCTGGGATGACTTCGCGCTTCACACGGAATGCGGGGATCGAGTAGGAGTGGAATACATCCTGCGAGATCATGGTGAGTTGAACAGGACGGCCAGTAGGAACGTGAAGAGCATTAATCTCGTGTTGGCCGCCCGGATGTTCGGCCTTCCACATCCACTGCTTGCCCACCACGTACACCTGCATGGCGTCGGCTGGCGGGTTGTAGATGCGGAAGTACAGCCACGCACCCCAGACGAATACGAACAGAAAGATACCTAGCGGGATGATGGTCCAGGTCGCTTCAAGAAGCGTTGAGCCTTCGACCTGAATAGCCACTGGGTGCCGCTCTTTGCGGTAGCGAATGCTGAACGTCACCAGCAAAACGCCGACTACCACTACACCGAACAACGTCATCAGCCAAAGAAAGATGTACAAGGCATCTGTCCACGGCGCGATGGTAGAAGCCTCCTGCGGCCACAGGGGCGAAGTGGTGAGCCACTTAGTCAAAAACTCCCAAAATACCGGACTTATTCCCATCGTGTGCCTTTACTCTCTCTAGATTCTTCCGGCGCAGCGGTTGTGCGGCTGCGGTGCGTGCAGGCGAAGATCGGTGAGTCTACCGATCGTCCCTGCGAGTCAAATCATGGTCGCGGCCGAGCTTCAGATCGCGCCGAAACATCAAAAACATAAAGCCACCCAAGCCCGCCACGGTGATCATGCCGCCGAACTGAACTACACGCGCTACGATCAGACTGTGCTTATTACGGTGTGGGTCGTAGTGGTAGCAGTAGGTGAGGATGTTAGCGACAGGCGAACCAATCTTATTGCCTGAAGCCTCAACCAGACCGAGAAGCAGATCCTTTGGCGAGTACTCCACGCCCAGGTAGTACTGAGCCACTTTCGCTTCCGGGGTAACAATCTGGATTGCACTTGCATGCGCGAACTGTGTGGTTTTACCGTCAGAAGATGGGACGCGGACATAGCCAAAGCCGACTGCTTTCGTGACCGCATCGATGGCGGGCTGCTGGCCAGTGAGGAAATGCCAGCCTGCGTCAGTCCCAGGGCGGGCATACCGTTTTGTGTATAGAGCCTTCTTCTGTGCCGCCATCTCTGGTGTATCAGTCGGATCGATGCTGATCACTATGACATTGAAATCCTTGGCGGGATCTAAATGCACCATGGCCAGAGCTTGCGTCAGACCGTCAAGCTCCTCTGAGCAGAGCATAGGGCATTGGAAGTAGACGAGTGCGAGTACTGCAGGCTTGCCTTTGCCGAAATAATCACCAACGTGAACCGGTCTACCGGCTTCGTCTACGAACGGTTCGTTTGGCAGGGTGGTATTAAGGTGTTGATCAATAGAAGCACCTTTGAGCACCGTAGGCAATTCGTTGCCGTAGGATTCTCCGGTCTGCTTATCTGCGTAACTTGAAACCTGGGCATGTACTAACGAGACTGTTGCAGGCAGCAGGCCGAACACGAACGTAAAAAAGAGCAGAACCTGGCTCCCAGTCTTACGTGTCTTCCGGATTGTCTCTTTTCGATTCATGCTAGGTTCCTTAACCAGTTACTACGGACTACTTACGAGCGACTGTTTGTGTCGACTCGGTTTCAACCCGTGCCTTTATTGGACTCTCGCCGGCCGTTAGTTTCTGCTCACGGGTTTCCATCTGATCCAGTTCGTAGCCCGTTCTTGCGAAGCCACTTGTAAGTGGCGCTGTGGCGGTAAATTGCTTGTCACCAGTCAGGTTGGTCTGAACGGTGACCACTTGAACCGCGGCCTTCGGCAGACCACGCTGCACCACCAACTGCATGGCGCGCTCGATCGGAATATGGATCGTTCCAGCCGGACCGTCGGCCGGATCAGACGCAGTGTAGTGCTCTAACAACAGATCCTCGCGAGCATGCATGTCCGCGGTTTCCTGATAGTCATCGTCCGTCGGAACGCGAGGCGTAGGAAAGCTTTGTGCAATTTCAGCGGCTACCTTCTGCTCCTGAACAGGGTTGTTCTCAAGGCTGGCTCCACGCTTCTGCAGCGCCTGCTGGCTCACCGCACCAAGCGGGTTGGCCGATGCCTGATCCTGATCCTGCTTCAGCAAGCCAAAGTTGATAGCCTTACCCATGGCATAACAGAGGATGAAGAAGACCACCATGAAGGCCATGAGACCGCCGATGAAGACCAAAACGCCTTTTGCGTTGACGTCGGTGACTTCGTATCCCGGATGTTCCGCATCTACCTTCCCGGACGGGTGGGGACTTGGCTTCTCAAAGCCATGTTCATCCGCACCCCTCGACGCCGGCTTTTCGCTCAGGATATGGTCGCGGTCATTAAACTCAGTGGGCATGTTCCGGCTCCAGGACTTCCGCTGTGTGCGGATCGTTGAGGACGAGGACGGGGCGTGACGCCAGGTTCGTCAGGTACATCCACATCCATACACCCACAACGAACAGAGGTACAGTGATGTAGGCAAAAATGCCGAAGCTTAGGTGGAGATTACCCATGGCACCGGGAAAGTTGGGCTCGATCATCCAAAAGAGATCGAAGGCGCGCGCGAAGATCATCCAAGAGGTAAGCGCGAGCATCTTGCGGCGGTCATATTTGAAGGAGCGGCTCAACAACAGGCAGAACGGCACCACCCAATGAAAGATGAAGTCCAAGGAACATATCACCCACCAGCCACCACGAATACGGTTTAGGTACCAGGGAATTTCTTCTGGTGAGTTCGCAGACCAAATGATTAGAAACTGAGCGAAACTCAGGTAAATGTTGAGCATGACGAAACCAAGCATGAACTTGCCCAGGTCGTACTGCTCGGTCTTTCGGAGCGCAACGTTTAAAGGCGAGTAGCCGGAAAGACGGATGATCGTTTGCACGCCGAGCGCAAGCACTCCGTAACCCTGACCCACCAAAAAGATGAATCCATACATCGTGGAGTACCAGGTAATGTCGAGCGTCATCATCAAGTCGATGGCCACAACCGTCAGCAGCACCACGTAGATGAGGATGCCGATGCCGGAGAGGTTCTCGGCACGGATGCGCCAATATTCAAAGGAACCCTGAGTACCACGCGCCGGGTCCGCGTCCCGCTGCATCGACCAGTTATTCAGGATATAGCCCCAGAGCAGCATGAAGCCAAAAACACCGATCATCTCCAAGGTGACATGCGAGGGACTGAGCATGATGCGCCGCCAATCCAGCGCGTGCGCCTGCGACTCGTTCAGCAGACCGTTGTGGAGGCCGGTTTCTACCGCTTCGTGCGTTGGGTAGGCTGCCCATAACCAGAGGCGCTTGCCGAACACGATCAACGGGATGAACAGAATAACCAACAGCGGCGTGGTGCGTGTCATCGCCTCCATGGGGCGACGCATGATCAGGCCCCACTTACCGCCGGAGATGTACTGCAGCATCAACATGCAAAGGCCGCCGCCTGCGAAGCCGAAGCAGAGCATGAATGCCAGCAGGTAGCCGCGGAGGATGTGGTCGAAGCCACCCAGCAGGCCCACAATGAGTGAGAGCACAAGCCCCGCAGCTGCCACCATGAGGGAACGAGTCTTCCAAACACTGACAATGGGCGGCGCGCTTAGATCATTGGGAAGTATGCGGGGACCATGATCAGCGTGCAGAGCATGTGCTGCGCTACCTGGGTCTCCGGCTCCGGAGGGTACGTATTGTTCGTGTCCATGTGCCATGCGTTGCGGGCCTTCTTTACTTCCTTCAGGGACTCGGTACGGTGTTGTTACTTACTTACTAGCTGCTAAGTAGGCTATGACTTTGTCAACGTCAGTGGACGTCAACTTGCCTGTGAATGACGGCATATTTACTTTCCCGGTCATGATGCCGGTCGTCGTCACGCTATGAATATGTGCAGCACCTACCCGGCCAACGATGCCAACCAGCGAAGGAATCATAGGAGGCATGCCTTGACGGTTGGCCTGGTGGCAAGCACTGCAGTTTGCCACGTAAAGCTTCTCGCCACCGGCCACATCAACCATCGCAGCCGCCGGGGCGGCCTTCGTTGGAGCAGCGGCACTACCTTCCACAGCAGTCGCAACGGGCGTTCCCTTCGGAGCTTTTGCGCCCGATGTCGCAGGGGCTGTGGTCAAGGGAGAGGACTTCGGATCCGCCTTGGTTGTTGCGTTCGGTGTAGCTGCGGTGCTGGAGGTGGTCATAGCCGCGGCAGGTGCCGGCATCGGCTGCGGCGTTGAAACAGCAGAACTCGGTGCGGCCTGCCTGGCAACGCCCGCGGTCATCGGCAGATCCCAGTCCTTGATAAAGGCGGGAGCGAAGCCTTCCTGCTTTTCGACCTCGGACATCTCTTCAACGCGCGCACCGCCTGCGTCCGCAGTGGTTGCGTGTTGACTCAGCTGGAGAGCCCGAATGTAAGCTACGATCGCCCAGCGATCCCCAGCTTCGATTTGTCCGCTGTAATCAGGCATCGCACCGTAGCCATTGGAAATCACGTTATAAAAATGGCCGAGGGGTGCCTGCCGGAGGCGGTCAGTGTGAAGGTTTCCCGCAGGGAAGTAACCCCGCATGACGATCATGCCTTTACCGTTGCCGACGCGGGAGTGGCACGCCGTGCAGTAAACGTTGTACTTTTCCTGACCGCGTTCCACGAGTTCCACCGAGAGAGGCATGGGAAGTCCATCACCTTCAGCTCCATTGACCATGCCGGTGCGGAAGTATGAGCCAGCGTCTTCTTGCCCGCGGGCTACGGTGCCCGTCACCTGCGGGCGCACAGACCGCCCATCGGCATAGAAGCTGGTGCCGCGTTGCTGATCGAATTTAGGCTGGTTGTGCATGTCCTGGCGGCAACCAGCCAGACCAATCACTCCCATGCACAGCAACGAGGCAGTTAGTTGAAGGCGGCGCGGATCTCGACTCTGTTCTTTGATAGCGTTCTGCCGCATTAGAGATCTACCTCCACCACACTCACAGCGTGGAACCGTTCCAGGAGGCGACGCGACTCAGCCAGGCTGAACTGCGGGTCGGTGGCCTCAAGGCACAGGAAAAACTTATCGTCGGTCGCGCCTACACGAAAGTTTGGCGCGTTGAAGAGTGGATGATAGGGCTGAGGCAGGCCGTTGAGTGCCAGCATGGAAAATGCTGCGGATAGACCTGCAAACAGGATGGTCCACTCATAGGCCGGAATGATAAAGGCAGGCCAGGAGAACAGCGGACGGCCCGCGATGTTCATGGGATATGAAATCGCTGACATCCACGTCTGCATCAAGAAGGCCGTAATTAGACCGGCAATCCCACCCATCAAGGTTAGAAGTGGTACGCGGTTGCGGTGCACATCGAGTGCCGTGGCCGCTTCTTCGACCGGGTAGGGGGTGTAGCATTCCATCCTGCGGAAGCCCTCAGCGCGAGCAGCTTCCGTTGCCCGGACCATGGCACCAGGAGTGTTGAACTCGGCCAGGAGGCCATAGATACCTTCTTCGACTGGCATCAGGCGGTCTCCTCTACAGTCTCTTCTGCGTCCATGCCGCCGGCGAGCTTCGTTTGCGGCAACATCATCTTGATTTCGTTCATCGGGATCATAGGGGCAAATCGGACAAACAACAGAAACAGGCTCGTAAACAGGCCCATCGTTCCGATGTACAGCATGTAATCCCACTTGGTAGCGCGGTAAGTACCCCAACTGGACGGCAGGAAGTCACGATAGAGCGACGTGACTACAATGACGAATCGCTCGAACCACATGCCAATGTTAATCACGATGGAGATCGTAAACAGGTACGCGGTGTTCACTCGGAGCTTCCTCCACCAGAGCGTTCCGAGCGGCAACGCGATGTTGAAGAGGATGAGCATCCAGTAGCCCCAGCCCATGGGTCCAAACATGCGGTTCCACATCATGAACCATTCCCAGTGACTGCCGGAAAACCACGCCATGAAGACTTCCAGGCCGTAGCCATACGCCACGATCAGACCGGTACCCAGCATGACCTTACCCATGTTGTCCAGGTGACGCAGGGTTACCAGATCCTCCATGTGGTAGAACTTCCGAATCGGGATGGCCAGGGTCAGAACCATTGCGAACCCGGAATAGATTGCGCCAGCGACGAAGTATGGCGGAAAAATCGTGGTGTGCCAACCGGGCAGAGCAGCGACGGCGAAGTCGAAGCTGATGACGGTGTGCACCGAGAGCACAAGCGGCGTAGATAGGCCTGCGAGTAGCAGCGACGCCGTCTCATACCGCATCCAGTGGCGGGTTGAACCGCGCCATCCCAGGGACAGCAGACCATAGAACCACTTCGCGAAGGGCAATTCCGCCTTGTCACGTAGCGTGCCAAAGTCAGGAATCATGCCGATGTACCAAAACACTACCGAGATCGTCGCATACGTTGAGACGGCGAAGACGTCCCAACACAGTGGCGAGCGGAACTGGGGCCAGATGTTCATGGTGTTTGGCAGTGGTAGTAGCCAATAGCCAAGCCACGGCCGGCCGATGTGCAGCACCGGGAACAATCCGGCGCAGACCACCGCGAAAATCGTCATGGCTTCTGCGAAACGGTTGATCGAGTTACGCCAGCTTTGCTTAAAGAGCAGGAGGATAGCGGAGATCAACGTGCCCGCGTGGCCAATGCCGATCCACCAAACAAAGTTGACAATCGCGAAGCCCCATGCCCCGGGGATGGTAACGCCCCAGATGCCGACGCCGCGTAAAACGAGCCACGTGATGGCAACAACAGCTAGCGAAGCGATGCCGCCGGCGACGACGAGACCCATGAACCAGCCGAGTGGGGTATGTGAGGTCAACACAACGTTCGCGATCTTGCGCGTCACGCTGGTGAAGTTGTGGCCAGGTGCCAAGACCGCAAACTCACCCGTGATCGGATCGATCATGGGGTCGTTCACCGGGTGGCGGTATGGATCAATAGCAGGTTTTGTCGCCATTACGCCGTCTCCAGCTCAGGGTTCGGGTTGGTCACGCCTGCGATGTAGCTCGTCCGCGGGCGGTAGTTGAGGTCGGCAAGCACCTGGTAGCTGCGCTCTTCCGCCTTCAGGCGGGCAACGCGGCTTCCCTTGTCATTCATATTCCCGAAGACAATCGCGTCCGTCGGGCAGGCCTGCTGGCAGGCGGTGATGATTTCTCCATCGCGTACCGGACGGGCTTCCTTGTCCGCCTCGATTTTGGCGTACTCAATGCGCTGAATGCAGTAAGTGCACTTTTCCATGACGCCGCGGGAACGAACGCTGACATCTGGGTTGCGCATGAACTTCAAGCTTTCCGTGTCGTAATCCGCGTAGAGCAGAAAGTTAAAGCGCCGCACCTTGTAAGGGCAGTTGTTGGAGCAGTAGCGGGTACCGACACAACGGTTATAAACCATCGTGTTGATGCCTTCTGGTGTATGAACAGTCGCGCCCACCGGGCAGACCTGCTCACAACCGGCGTTCTCGCAGTGCTGGCACATCATCGGTTGAAAGTGAGCCTTGGGTGCGTGCAGGTCGCCTTCAAAGTAAGTATCGATACGCAGCCACTGCATGTTTCTGCCGCGCTTTACCTGCTCTCGCCCTACGACCGGGATGTTGTTCTCGGCGTAGCAGCTGATGACGCACGCATTGCAACCGATGCAGCTGTTCAGATCGATGGTCATCGCCCAGGCATTCTGGATCTGGCCGTTTGCCTTGTCGGTCTTCTGATAGTCCCAAGCGTCAGGGAAGAAGCTCTCGTCCTTCTTTGGCGTCTCGAAAAGAAGATTGCCTTCGTGCGCAAAACCGGGCGTCTTTTGCGCCTCTGTGACAGTGGCTGTGCGGATAATCCCGCGCTCCATGGCTTCGTGTCCCGGCAGCGAGTGGGCGCCAGTCAACTCCGGCTTCGCGAGATCGCTTTGTGCAGTCTTGCCTCGCGTCTCCATGGAATGAACGCTGGTGACCGACACGTTGTACGTTCCCGCAGTCTTCGCTGCTCTTACGCCAGCCTGGAACCAGGGAGCATCAATGCTGCGGAGCTTGTTTGCGTCAGAGCCGACGTACTGACCGACCCGTCCGAACCAGCGACCGAAGCCGAGATGAACCTGAATGACGCCTTCCGGAAGACCCGGTTGCATAAGGACGGGAAAGCTGACCTTGTGACCATTGTTCTCGATCTCGATCAGATCGCCCTCTTCCACCTTCAGGGCGGTCATTGTTTCCATACTCAGCAGCGCGGCATTATCCCAGCTGAGGTGGGTAATCTGCTTGGGTAACTCCTGCAGCCAGCCATTGTTGGAAAAGCGGCCGTCATAGAGCGACGGGTCGGACTTAAAGGCAATCTCGTAGCCACCCGCCGTAGAACCGGCAGAGACCGGTACCGCGCCCTTGGCGGCTGAGACGGTCTTCGGCGTAAAGGCCGTGCCTTCGACCCAACCGTCGTGAAGTGCCTTCTGCCACGCAGTGGAATTGTTCGCGTTCGCACTGTTAGACGGTGCGGCGGCAGTGCTGTTCGCCGCAACGTTACCTGCGGTTCCCTTGCTGTAGTTCTTAAAGTTCGCTTGCACGACCTCGGCGGAGGTCATCTGCGGATTGTCGAGCAGAGTCTGCAGCACGTCGTGTGCAGTCTGGCCACCGTAGAGCGGATCGATCATCGGCTGGATGATCGAGACTGTGCCGTCGTACGAACGTGCGTCCGACCAGCTCTCCAAGTAATGCGCCGCATTGACGTGCCAGTGCACCTTCTGCGCAGTCTCGTCATAATAAGGGCCGAAGTGGGCCGCGAAGGGCACCTGGGACATGGCTTCACCGAAGTGAAGGTCGCCCGGCGCGTTGTACGCAGGATTAACTCCCAACATCATGAGCACTTTGATCTGGCCTGAGCGCATGGCACCAACGAGGTTCTTCAGATCTTCGTTCTGAATCGTTGGAATCGCTGCGACGGTCTCGGTGTAGACAACTGTGGAGCCAACAGCACCTAGTTGTGCGTTCAGCGCGTGTGCTGCCGCCTGAACTGCTGGCGAACTCTGCTCACCGGCGATGACAACCGCCTTTGCGCCAGATTTCTTCAAGTCCGCAAGCACAGCGCTGAGGAACTTCTCAGCTCCCTCTGAACCACTGAAGCCGACACCGGTCACAAGAGCTGCGGCAAATTTTTCGATGTCACTTGGCTTCAGACCGAGACGATGATCAGCCTTTGCACCGGTGACGGTGGGCATGCTTTCCACGACATAAAGCCGGTTCATCGGCTTGCCGTTTTCGTAGCGGTGGCGTTCGGCAAAGGCAGACGACAAAGGCAGGAAGCCAGGGAACGCGGCGGATGACAGGAAATCTGCATCCAGCGAGAGAATGACATCTGCATTCTGAAGCTGGTATTGCGCATCGTAGAAGTCGCCGAAGGCGGCCTTGGACGCTATGCGTGCAGAGTCACGATTGACCGGTTCCCACTGGATCAGCTTGGCCTGGGGGTACTTGGCCTGTAGCTGCTTCCACTGCGCTGCGAGTGATGGCGAGATGATCGTCTCTGACAGGATCGCCAGGCCCTGGCCGCCAGCAGTTCCTGCAGCAGCTTCGCGGAAGGCATCACTGAAGGAACCAAAATCGCTGTTAAGAGCTTGTCCAGCGGCAACCTTGATGACGTGGGCCGAACGATCCGGATCGTACAGATCCAGCAGGGTGGCCTGTGTAAACAGGTCCGAGCGCCCCTTGGATACAGGATGCTCAGGGTTTCCGTCTACCTTCACGGGGCGGAAGGTCTCGCTTTTCACCAGGACGGGCATAGCACCCGTTGGAAAGGGATACGCCGTCGCAAAGTAGTTTGGCTTGCCGATGACGAGGTCTTCGGGCTGCTTGATGTAAGGGTAGATCGGTTCGTCCGGCTGCTTGGTGCAACCCGTCATGCCGGCCAATGCGAGCGAAGCGCCCATGACCTTCATGAAGCCGCGCCGGCTAACGCCGTCGGTCAGCTCGGACGACTGCCGAGGAAATTCTTCGTGCAACATCTCTTCGAAGCCGGGTGCATCCGCCAGATCATCGAGGCTCTGCCAATAGCGCTTGCCTTGCTTACCATCCAAGCGAGCACGTACGTCGGCCAGCGTCAGCTTTGCAGGCTTGATGCTCGTGACTACAGTTGCTCCGGCATTGTTTGTTCCAGACATTCCGTTCCTGTTCTCGTTCTGTTCAGGCGTACTCATCGGCGTGCTCAGCGGCGAACTCATCTGTGGCATACCTCACAGCTCTGCAACTCGTGTGGCGTACGGATCCGGTATTTGTCTGCGAGATAAGTTCCCAACGCTTCCTGCGAAGTGAACTTGTGATAGCTGGCCGGCAACATGGCCATGGGCGGTACGTCTGACACGGTCTGGCCGGCGCCGGTACGAGCATTCGGCTCCAACTGAACGCCACTTGCACCTGGGGCCTGGCCGTTCGATGCACCGCGCACTGCGTTGCCGACGGACTGTGTTGGACCATTTCCGCTTGTCATCGCGCCGTTGGAGATGGGTGAGTTTGCACCCGTCTGCAGCATCGCAATCAGCGGATTTGCCGAACCCGGATCCTTTGTGGTGCAGCTTACGGCTTGCGCCGTGGGGGCCAGCTTGCCTGTCTCTGCACACCAGACCGGCTTCATGGTCGAAGGCCCAGCCCACGCCATGTTGTAAATCTCAGAGGTGGGACGGAGATTCTTCACAGGGTTGCGATGGCAGTTAAGGCACCACTCCATTTGCAGGGAGTTTTCCATGTACATGATCGGCATCTGGTCGACGCGACCATGACAGCTGGCACAACCAATGCCTTTATTTACGTGGATGGAGTGATTGAAGTACACATAGTCCGGTAGGTCGTGAACACGGATCCACTTGATGGACTCGCCCGTTGCCCAGGAGTGACGCACTGGCTCGAGCATGGTGGCGTTCGTCCAAATCTGCGCGTGGCAGTTCATACACGTCTTTGTCGGTGGGATGCCCGAGTAGGACGACTTTTCTACCGACACGTGACAGTACTGACACTGGATGCCAAGACCCTGCACATGGTGACTGTGCGAGAACGGCACGGGCTGGTCGGCCCTTTGCCCCTGCCGTGTCACCCACGGGGAGCGCTGCAACTGATTCAACGCGACGCCGAGCGCGACTACGATCAAGCCGGTCAGCACCAGCGCGGCGCGAGCGAGAGCGTTCGAACTGCGGTCAAAAACCTGCGCCATAAGTGCTTCCTGCTTCCTCTTGTCTATCGAAGGGCCGGTCAGGCAACCGCCTTCGAACACTAGTTACGCTGCTGAGTCAGAAGGAGGGCCGCACCACGATTTTCTTCTTTGTGTGCTTACTTTGCCCTGCCAGGCAGCGTCTTAATCCGGTTAACACAGTCAATATATCAGTGCGGGATACGTCTTTTGCATCCCTGGTTCGCGGCCCAACCCACTTTGCTTTGTCCAACTTCGATAATCGGACCCCATACAGAAGTCGTCTGCACGATATGTTGTGCACACAACTTCAAGATGAAGGGGACACCACAAGATCTACCTTCTCGCGGAGGTATCCCGCTTGTAAATTGCGGCCACTTCGGTCCGAGATGCAAGGTTGAGGAATAGCTGCCTAGTGGTCACATCGCCTTGCGAATATAACTAGCAACAATGCCAAGACCAACCGCTCGACGCAGGCCTGCCTACCCGTTTCTGCAGGCCATTGAAGATTTATCTGTTGCGGACCCGAAGCTGCGTCGCCTGATCGATCGGGCTGGGCCTTTCGAGTTGCGTATCTCCGGCTCGTTATCACCCTTTGAAGCCTTGACGGAATCAATCATCTACCAGCAGCTGCACGGAAAGGCTGCTGCGGCCATTCACAAGCGACTGTTGGCGAGCTTCGAGGACGTTTGCGGCGCAGGCGTTCATCCGTCGCCAGAACACCTGCTGGAGTGCCCGACGCCACAGCTGCGCGCCGCTGGGCTGTCTGCGAACAAGACGTTGGCCCTGCGCGATCTGTCCGCCAAGACGATCGACGGAACGGTGCCCACCCTGGCGCGCATCCGCCGCATGTCCGATGAAGCCATCATCGAGCACCTGACGCAGGTGCGCGGCGTTGGCCGCTGGACCGTCGAGATGATGCTTATTTTCCGCCTGGGCCGGCCGGATGTGCTGCCCACCAGTGATTACGGCGTCCGAAAAGGCTTTGCCCTTACCTTTGGAAAGCTGAAGCCAACCGACAAGGTGACCCCCGCCGAGTTGCCAAAGCCCGCAGAGATGGAAAAGCGTGCAGCGAAGTGGCACCCATGGTGCTCGGTCGCCAGCTGGTACCTGTGGCGGGCGTGCGACCTGGCCAAGCCAGGCGGCGCTGCAAAGCCGGCGATGGAACCGAAGCCGCCCGCCTGACATGGGTTGCCGTGCGTGACACACTGAACGCATGGGATTGCTTCTGATGATTGCCCGCTCGTTCGTGAACACCTTTGGTATCACCCAGCCGGGACCTGAGGGTGAGCGCCGTGCCGCCTACTTCATCGGAGGTCTGCTTGCCTTGATTGTGGTTGGCATGGTGGCGCTGCTGGCTGCCTTTTTGACCGTACGCCACTAGGCCCCTGCACTGCTGTCGGCCTACACGCTGCCGGCAATGCTGCAGAAGGCAATGCCTGCTGAAGCCTCTTACCAAGTGACCTACTCAGCCACAGCTTGGTCAGGCTGAAGGGATGCCTCCGGTGAAAGCGACAGGCCTGTCATCGCATAGGCGTACGGAAACGCGGTTACGACGGCAATCAGGATTTGCAGCGTCAACAGGCCTACGGACTGCGTGACGCCGCCTGCGGGCATGCTGCGTCGCGTCACGTAGCCTACGCCGAGCGAGGCCAGCGTGCTGAACAGCGCACCCGCGACCAGCATCAGGAAGTAAGGCAGGCGGGCACCTTCGCGCGACTCCTGCTCTGACTGCACGCGCAGCACGAATCGGCGCAGCGGACCGACGGCAATGTACAGGATGACCAGCAGCACGGGCACCACAAAGCTTAGGATGATGGCCTGCACCACGCCGGGTGTAAGACGCGCACGGCCTGCCCAGGGGGCCACCACGGCACTCACAAAGCCTGCTGAAAACAGGAAAAACAGCGCCGAAAGGCCGGTAATCTGCAGCCAGGTCACGCCCAGACTGCTGGGTGCCTGGAAGTGCAGTTCCGGCTGATGCCGACGCAGGTCCGCAGCCGGTTGCAGCGCACGCGCCACGATGCCCAGGGCATACAGCAACATCAGAACGCTGAGCGCCATGATGAGGAAACCGATGCTGCCACTGATGAGGTTGATCTTCCAGGCGGCGGGCGGCCCGGCAATGTTGCCGCCAATCGCCGATCGTGGTGCCGCGGCCAGCAGGGCGGCGCGGGTCAGTGGCAGCGAGAACCATTGCAGCGTCGTACGCAGCACTTCGGCCAGCATCAAGGGCAGCCACAGCAGGGGGTACTTCGCGAACAGCAGGCTGGTGCGGCGAAACAGGTCCAGGGTGTCGTTCAATGCGTCTCCGGCAGGGATGCCCGCGATCAACTTGCTGCAGGCAGCTCCCGGTTGTAAACGTACACCCAGTTACGTTGTGTACGGCCATCAGAAAGGGTTACGACCCGTTGGCGACGACGGAACAAGCTGTTTCAGGTTGCTGCGAATCGAACTCTTCGTAGGCGTCCAGTTTGCGCAGCGCAGCTGCAACATTTTTCAGCCGGTCCGGTGCTGGATGTATCAGGGCGCCAGGCTCACTTCGTCTCCAAGGGTTTCTTGGCAAAGTAATACAGCGCGAACGCGAGTAAGGCGAACATCAACACGCTGACCGGGTCATGGTGCAGCAGGTTATGTTCAGAGAAGCGTGGCATGGTTTTCTCTGAAGCTGATTCGTACAGCCGGATGGCGACGCCCAGCAGGCCCATGATGCCGCCTGCCGCGATCAATCCGCTGGCAAAGAGCGAGCCGGGGCTAATCTCGTCGTTGTCCAGATCGGTAAGGGCCTCGTTGCCGGTGAGGGCGGCTTCCTGCTCATCCAGCGTGTGCTGCGGCGTCAACGAAACGTGTGGTGCCGTGGCCATCACGACCACGTCCGCGCCGGGGTAGGCTGCAGCGGTGCGTTGCGCGACCATCTCAGCCTGCCGCAGCGCGGCATCGCGCGCACGAGCCTTTGCGATGGCGGCATCGGCCATCCATCGCACCATGCCGCCGACAAAGATTGCCAGCGTCGTCGCAATGGACAGGTACGCGCCCACGGCCAGCGTCAGCGAGCGCACGCCCAGCAGTTCCACCGCCAGCACCAGCGCCACGCCCAGCAACACCAGCGACCACGGCAGTTTGCGGCTCAGGATGCCGTTGATGACCGTCGCCATCAGGCGGCCCTGCGGTGCGGCGGCCTTCTCGCTGCCGATGCCCTGCACCCACTGAATCTCCAGGTTCCCCGTCGCTCGGTTCAGCAGGTATTTGCCGTCTTCCAGCGTGGGCGATCCGATGGCGTTGATCAGTTCAAAGCGCGTGGCATTGTTTACGTCGATACGCTTGGCACTGTCATTGGGGTCGACCATGGCGACGTGCGGACGTGGAAATGCTCCACGATCCTGCAGGCCTTCGGGCAGCGCGGCAATGTTGACCGGGATGGACACGGGCATGTGGCGAAAGCTCTCCAGCCCCTTGTTCATGCCGTTGAGCGTCAGGCCGATGACGAAGGTCGAAACCACCACGCCGATCATGACGGCGAGCTGCGTCTTCCACGGCGTTGCGCCGATGATATAGCCGGTCTTTAGGTCCTGCGCCGTATCTCCGCTGTTCGAGGCCGCGATGCAGACCACGCCGCCGATGGTGATGGCCAGCGCGCCAAAGGCGGGTGCCGTCCAGCCCTTGACCAGAAAGATGGCCGCCGTCGCCATCAGCGTCGCGATGGTCATACCGCTGACCGGGCTGGCCGACGAACCCACGATGCCGACAATGCGTGCGCTGACCGTAACAAACAGGAAGCCGAAGACCATGATCAGCAGCGCCGCAGCGAGGTTTGCCAGCGCGCCCACCTGCGCTCCGGGAACGGGTTTGAACTGTAAAAACGCCCACATGAGCACGATGAGCAGGACCGATCCGCCATAGACAAAGCTGTTGGGCAGGTCGCGCGAGGTGCGTAAAACTTCCGCGTTTGCCGCCGTGCTGGCCGCGTTCTTCTTTGCGCGGAAAGATCCGGTCAGCGCCCCGAAGATGGTCGGCAGCGTGCGCAGCAGCGTAAGGCAGCCGGCAGCAGCCACGGCTCCCGCGCCCATAGGCCGGATGTACGTTCGCCACAGGTCGCTCGGGCTCATGTCGCGGATGAGCGTCGTGCCCGGGTACAGCGGCGCCGACAGGTGCGAACCGAAGAAGTAGATCGCCGGCATAAGCACCAGCCAGCTGAAGACGCCGCCCGCCAGCATGACGCCCGCAATGCGCATGCCGATGATGTAGCCGACGCCGAGATACTCCGGCGTCGCGTCGGCGCGGATGGAACCACCCTTCAGCAGGTGCTGCGACCCCAGGTCAAAGTTTGCGGTCGGCGTGGAGGGCCACAGGCCCAGCAGGTTGTCGTTCTGGAACAGTGTGTACAGTGACCCCAGGCCCAGGCCCAGGAACACCTTCGACGCGAACGCACCACCGCGCTCGCCCGCCATCAGAACGTCCGCGCAGGCGGTGCCCTCGGGGTACAGCAGCGTACCGTGTTCTTCCACGATCAACTGGCGACGCAGCGGAATCATGAACAGCACGCCGATCCAGCCGCCGAACAGGGCCAGCGCAAAGATGCGTGCGTACTCCAGGTCGAAGCCAAGAAAGATGAGCGCCGGCAGAGTGAAAATGACGCCGCTGGCAATGCTCTGGCCCGCATTTCCAGTGGTCTGGACGATATTGTTTTCCAGGATGGAAGACTTGCCTAGCACGCGCAGAATTGAGATCGAAAGCACCGAAATCGGGATCGAAGCCGCCACCGTCAGACCTGCCCGCAGGCCGACATAGACCGTCACCGCGCCGAACAGGATGCCAAACAGCGCGCCAATAAACACCGCTCGGAAGGTCAGTTCTGGCGGTGCCTCCTGCGCAGGAACAAAGGGTCGAAACGTCGGCGGCGGCGTGCTTTGGGTGGCCATGGATGCTCCTGGGTTGAGTGGAGCGAGTGTACCAAGCCGCTGACAAATGACTCTCACGCGGCGTTCAAGGGCGTCGGAGCGTGGCTTTGTTCGCTATCGCAGCGCGGGTTTCTTCGGCCTTGCAGCGCGTCTTTCTCCAGGACTTCACGTCTGAACAGACACGCGGCAAATACGCGGCTATGACGTGACAAGGAATCCGATGATGAAGCAACCGCTCTGGAAGTCTGCCCTGTTGTGCTCCGTCCTGATGGGCGGCTTTGCCCTGGTGACTCGTGCACAGAATGCCACCAGTGGAGGCGACCAGCAGTCACAGCCGGATGCACAGACACGGCGCAGTGCAGGCGGCCCGAACGGTGGACAGGGTGGACGTCGCGGCGGTGGCATTCGCGGCACGGTCACGGCGGTGAACGGGTCGAATGTCACCTTGAAAACGGAAGAGGGTCAGACCTGGACCGTGATCAGCACGGACAACACGCGCGTTCGCCGCGACAGCCAGCCCGGCACCGTAAGCGGCATCCAGACCGGCGATGAAGTCGTCGCCATGGGCATGCCCGACGCCGACAAGCATGAAGTCCACGCCCTGATGCTGATGGACGTCAGCGCGGCGGAAGTCGCCAAGGCCAAGGCAAACCTGGGTAAGACCTACATCGTGGGCCGCATCACCGCGATCAACGACACGCAGTTGACGATTATGCGCAGCGACCACGTCTCGCAGGTCATCACGCTGGATGAAAGCACGTCACTGCATCGCGGTGGACGCATAAACCAGCAGGCGCTGGCAGCGGCCGGGATGGACATGAGCGCGATGGGTGGCATGGGTGGCGGCAGGGGCATGGGGGGCGGTGGTCGCCGGGGCGATGCCAATGCTGATGCGCCACAGGATGACGCCGGTGAGGCCATTACGCTGGCCGACGTAAAAGTTGGAGATAACGTCGCCGGCACCGGGATTGTAAAGCAAACGGGCTATGGAACGAGATTTGTGCCGACGGACCTTCACGTGATGGAGCGCCGCATCGGCAGTGTAGGCCGTCCCGGTGCGGCACCACCGCCGCAGTAAGCCTCTAGCGGCCAGTAACCGCCTTGACCAGCGCGTACCCGAGCTTCCTATCAGGCTCGCGCACCGGCTTGCCAGAGCAGAAACCCGCAGCCGTGGTGGTGTTGTAGTCGGCCTCACCGCCGTCTGCTTATAGAACGCGGAGATCATGTTGTCCGGGCCATCGCTCGGGTTGGGCAGGCCGGAGATGTGTTGCAGCAACTGCTCCACCGTGACGCGGGCAATGATCGGCGGAAGCAACGGAAGCACGTCGCCTGCGTGTTCGTCCAGCCGCAGTTTACCCGCCGCTACCTGCTGCATCACCAGTATTGAAGTCACCTGCTTGGTCAGCGACGCCAGCCGGAACACCGTCCCCGGCACCAAGTAGGTGGCTGCTTGTGGTCGGCCTGGCCCACGGCTGGGGCCAGCAGCACCTTGCCGTGTTGCGACAGGACCACGATGCCGTCAACGTTCCCAGCGGCATGCGCGGCCCCGGCGATCTTTTCCACCGCAGCGACATTCAGATTTGCGCGTTGCCGCAGACGGCAGAACCAAGACAGAGAAGAACGGCAAACAGACGAAGCATGCGAGTTCCCGGTTGTGGCGAGAGTAACGCACGGGCACGCTACCGGTCATGGGCTCCGCCGCCGGACGCAATGGGGCGAACAGGATGCTGGATCCGGTTGCGTGAGAAGAAGCAGACTGTCTTTTCCGGGTGCCATGTCATTCTGCAGGCCGTCACATCGAAACCTTGCACAGGCTAAGCACGTCTCCCAATGCAACAGCAGCAATACCAACGTACGGACTGGAGATCTTTTGCGCGCTCGCCACTGCCTTCACCGTTTATCCGTGGTCGCGTCTGTCGCGGGATATGCCGCGGCGATGCATGGGCAGACAGCGTCTCCCCCTCAAGGTGTCACGGCACCCACCGCGCCGGTAACGGCAGGCGCACCGCAGATGACCGGCCCAGCAGACGTACAGGGTGGCACCATCACCGGTTCGGTGACCTCCGCAACAGTTGCAGACAACAACGGCAAGACGCCCCCGGGCGTTCCCCTGCCGGGCGTCACGGTTACAGCAACCAACACGCTGACGGGCCGCAAATACGCCGCAGCCACCGACATCACAGGCAGCTTTAAATTGCTGATCCCCCGCAACGGCCGCTACGTGGTGCGGGCAGAGTTTGCCGCATTCGCGCCCGCCACCGCAGAGGTCCTGCTCAATGCAACGCAGCACACAGGCGCCGCCGCCTTCCACATGGAGCTGGCCTCTCGCGCAGCCGCACGCACCGCTGCGACAGACGGCAGCACCACGGCACTGGCCGGGCTGCTGGGCGGCAACACGCAGGCACTGGCTCGCGGCCTTCAGTCGCTTAGCGCCACGGGTGCAGGCGATGCGCTCACGGAAACAGCCTCGGCCGGTGGCGGTGTAGAAGGTACGGCGCTGCCCTCCAGCAATGGTCTTAGCGCTGCCGACAACAGTGGATCGGACTCCGTTGCCATCAGCGGGCAGGCCGGCCAGAGCAACGGCCTGGCGGGCTTCAATGAGGACGAGGTGCGCACGCGGATCCAGGACGCCATTGCCAATGCGCAGCGGGGCGGCGGCGCACAGGCCGACATTGCCAATGCGGTTGTGGGACTCATCGGCGGCATGGTGGGACCAGGAGGCTTTGGTGGCGGGTTTGGTGGTCCGGGTGGCGGCCGTGGCGGTGGACCCGGTGGAGGACGTGGCAACTTCCGCAACTTCAACCCAAACCAGGTACACGGCAACGTCTTCTACCAGGCGGGCAACTCTGCCCTGGATGCGACCCAGTTCGCCGTCACAGGCGTTGCGTTCAAGCCGGGCTACAGCACCAATCGCTACGGCCTGTCGTTCACTGGATCGCCCTACATTCCGGGCCTGACCAAGCCCAGCACAAAGCAGGTGGTCTTCCTGAACCTGACCGGCGGCCGCAACATCAACCCGTTCAACACGCAGGGTACGGTGCCCACGCTGGCACAGCGCGCCGGTAACTTCAACGGCCTGACTGCTCCGGTGAACGGCGCGACAACACCGGTAACGCTCTACGACCCGCGAACCGGGCAGACCTACGGTGACTGCACCAATCCCGCAAGCACGACCTGCAACGTCATTCCAGCCGCACAGATCAGTGCGCAGGCACAGGCGCTGCTGCAGTACATTCCACTGCCCAACGTGGGCAGCACCGGCTCTACGGGCACGGAGAACCAGTACAACTACCAGCGCATCACGACGGCTGGCAGCAATAACACGCAACTGTCGTTTCGCTACCAACGATCGCTGGGCGCAAGCGCCGGGCAGGGCGGATTCGGAGGTCGTGGGGGAGGCGGAGGTGGCGCACGCGGCGGTGGCGGCGGTAGCAATCGTCAGCAGCAGAGCAAGCTGCTGCGGCAGAACGTCAGCGCCAACTTCAGCTACTCACATTCCGCCAGCGACATTCGCGGCCTGCTGCCCACGCTGGACGGCAAGACGAGCAGCGACGGCCACAACCTGAGCGCGACCTACTCCATTGGGTACGGGAGGCTGAGTAACAACCTTTCGGCCAACTGGAACTTCTCGCACGCCATGACAGCCAACGCCTTTACCTACGGCGCGGTCGATCCGGCCAGTGCAGCAGGCATCGTCATACCCCGCCCCGCGTCCGCCAAGCCCGGCCTGTACAACGGTGTGCCCTTCCTGTCGTTCACCAACTTCGCCAGCGTCAGTGAAACCAATCCGTCGGACCGGCTGGGCTCTACTATCAGCCTCAGCGACGTGGTCAGCTGGCGGCGCGGCAAACACAACTTCCGCTTCGGCTTTGACGGACGGCGCGTGCACAATGACCAGATTGCGGGTACCAACGGCATCGGCCAGTTCGTCTTTACCGGCCTGAACACGCAGCGGCCCAGCACCGGCACGAGCACCGACCAGTCCAACACCGGCAACAGCTTTGCCGACTTTCTGCTGGGCGCGCCGCAGACCAGCGCCATCCAGGCCGGTACCAACAAGATCTACCTGCGGCAGTGGGTCTACGACGGCTACGTGCAGGATGACTACCGCCTGCTACCCAACGTGACCCTCAACACCGGGCTGCGCTACGAATACTTTGCGCCGCTGACGGAAAAATTCAACCGCCTGGTAAACCTGGACCCCAGCAGCGACCTGCAGACCTATGCGCAGGTGCTGCCTGACGGCCGGGGTACACTCAGCGGCGCACAGTACGGTCGCTCGCTCATCAACCCGGACCGCACACTGCTGTCGCCGCGTGTGGGTGTGGCGTGGCACCCCAAGTTCATCAAAAACACAGTGGTACGAGCAGGCTACGGCATCAACTTCAACACCGGCCAGTACAGCAATTTTGCTAATTCACTCAGCTACCAGTCGCCCTTCGCAGTCACGCAGAATAACGTCAGCGGCCAGCAGACGTGCCCCACCTACCTGACCGGCTTCACACTGACGAACGCGTTCGCCTGCAACAAGGCTTCGGCTGGAATCCTGCCGAATACGTTTGCCGTGAATCGCGAGTACCGCCTGGGCACGGTGCAGGTAATGAACTTCGACATCCAGCACCAGTTGCCTTTGGGTGTGGTGTTGAACGTGGGGTACAACAATGCGCTGGGCGGCCATCTCGACATGCGACGGTCACCGAACACAATCCTGACAAATGGCGCACTCACCACCACCGGGGGCAACACAAACAGCATCATCTACGAGGACTCCGTTGGCGAATCGCGCTTTCATGCGCTGACAATCAACGCACGCAAGCGCCTGCAGAAGGGAATCGGGCTGGGTGCCACGTATCAATACGGGCACTCCATCGACAATGCCAGTTCGGTCAACGGATCCGGCAGCAACCTGGTGCCGCAGAACGACCGCAGGCTGGACCTTGAGTTTGGCAACAGCACCTTCGATGTACGGCACCGGCTGACAGGTAACTTTGTTACCGAACTGCCATTCGGACCTGGTCGGTCATTTGTGAAGACGGGCAAGCTGTCACGTGCACTCGACGACATCTTTTTCTCTGGCGACTTTACCTTTGCAACCGGCGGCTACGCCACACCGCAATACCAGAACAGCACCGCGCAAGCCGCTGCAGGCAACAACTTCACCCTGCGGCCAGACCGCGTGTTTTCGCAGGCGATCACCGGTCTGGGAACGTTGCGCAACTGGTTTAATAAGGGTGCTTTTGTTTCGCCCGCAAACGGTTACGGCACGGCTTCGCGCAACTCGATTCGCTTACCGGGCACGGTCGGCTTCGACCTGTCGCTTTCCAAGAGCATTGATCTTGGCGAACTGAAAAACTTTGAGGCGCGGCTGACCGCCAGTAATGCGTTCAATACCGTGCAATACAGCGGCGTAAACACCGTTCTGAACTCCTCCAACTTCGGCCAGGTCACCGGCGCGGCCGCACCACGCAAATTGAGCCTGCAGGCGAGGTATCGCTTCTAATGACGAACCTTCGTCCTTTCGCTGCGCTCGCACTCTCTGCAACGCTGGTTGTACCTGCGCAACAGACACAACCACCTGTGCTGCTGAATACCCCGCAGCAACAGGCACCGCAGCCCGCACCGGGCGCGCCTGCATCCACCGGCACCGTCATCCAGCAGCAGGGTGGCGCGCAGTCGCAGACGTTCACATTGCGGGTAGATACACAGCTCGTTTTGACCAACGTCGTCGCGCGCGATAAGAAGACAGGAGCGGTTCTGCGCGACCTGAAGGCCAGCGATTTCACCATCCTGGAAAATGGCAAGCCGCAGAAGATCACGTCGTTCGACTTCCAGACAGTCGACTCCGCAGCGCGCCTGGATGAGGCCACAGTAAGCGGGACCGCGCCCACCATCGCGCAGATTCTCGACCGCTCCATGGGTGCGAACGCCGCGCAGTTGCGCGACCATCGCCTGATCGTCTTCTTCTTCGACCTGACCAGCATGCAGGACGAAGACATCGACCGCGCCGTCACGGCCGCACAGGATTACATCAACAAAAAGATGGCGCCCGCGGACCTGGTTGCCGTCGCCAGCCTGGGCACATCACTCTCGCTCGATCATGATTTCACCGCCGACAAGGCAGCACTGCTGGCCACCGTGGGCAAGTACAACGGCACCAACCAGGCCGGCGGTTTTGCCAACGGCACCACGGGTTCCAGCGATGGCACGGCGGACGACGCTGGCACCTTCACTGCAGACGATAGCGAGTACAACAGCCTCAACACCGACCGCGAACTCTACGCCATCCAGACCATCGCCAAGTCGCTCGAACGGGTCGACCAGCGCAAGAGCATGCTGTACTTTTCCGGCGGCCTGACACGCAACGGCGTCGAAAACCAGTCCAGCATTCGCTCGGCCACCAACGAAGCCGTGAAGGCCAACATGGCCATCTACAGCGTGGACTCGCGCGGCCTGCAGGCGCTGTCGCCGCTGGGTGATGCCAGCACCGGTTCGCAGCGCGGCACGGGCGCGTACAGCGGCGGGGCCATGCAGGCGCGGCTCGATTCCAACTTCGCCTCGCAGGAGACTTTGGCCACGCTGGCGTCCGACACCGGTGGCAAGTTCTTCTCAGACTCGAACGATTTCGCGCCAGCCTTCCAGGCGATTCAACGCGATACCGAGGCGTATTACATCCTCGGATTCCGCTCGACTGATGCGCGTCGCGACGGTGTGTTTCGCCACTTGACCGTCAAGCTGAACCGCAGCGATGCCAAGCTGGAGTACCGGCCCGGCTACTACGCGCCTGCCGACTTCAAGCACCAGAAAACCGAAGATCGCGAACTCGCGCTGAACGATCAACTGCGCAGCGACCTGCCGGCCGTCGACATCAGCATGTATTTGGAAGCCTTCTACTTCCGGCAGAACCCAAACAGCTACTACGTGCCCATGTCGCTCATCGTCCCGGGTTCGCAGATCCCCTTTACGCGTACCAAGGACCAGGACAAGGCGACGCTGGATGTCATCGCGCAGGTAAAAAATGCGCAGGGCATCGCCGTGGGCAACGTGCGTGACACGCTGAAGCTTTCTGTCGACGGCACGGTCGGTGCGGCACGGCGCAACATCCAGTACTCCACCGGTTTTACGCTGGCACCCGGTCACTATCGGGTAAAGTTTGTCACGCGCGAGAACGAGACCGGCAACTTCGGGTCGTTTGAAACCGACCTCGTCGTGCCTGATCAGCGCAAGCTGTCACCGAAACTTTCAAGTGTTGTTCTAAGCTCGCAACGCACACCCGCAGCCACAGAACGGCGCGGTGCACCCATGCCGCCCGGCATGACGCAGCCTGTCGATCCGCTGACGCAGGACGGCCAGCAATTCGTGCCGAACGTGCCGCACGTCTTCCGTCAGGATGCGCATCTGTACCTGTTGTACGAGCTGTACGATCCTGCCAAAAAAGCAGCCGCAGCGGCCGCACAAAGCGCCACCGAACTCGCCGCGAAGCAGAGTGGTCTAAAGGCGCGCGCCGGTGCCAACGGCATCCACGTACTCACATCGATCGAGTTTCTGCAAAACGGCGCGAAGGTTCTGGAAACGCCGCTGGTTTCGACCGAGGTGGTCAACCAGCCGGAGCGCGACGCCATTTCGTTCCAGTTCGATGTGCCGCTGACGCAGCTGAAGCCCGGCAACTACATCTGCCAGGTGAACGTGATCGATGACGCGGGCGGCAGCTTCACTTTTCCGCGGCTTGCGATGCGTGTCGTTGCCCCTGCTCCTGCATCACCTGCAGCCGCGACGGCACCGGCCGGACAGTAAAAAGTCCCACCCGGCGCAAGGCAGGTGGGACTTCTACAGCTCTCAGTAACTACAGGATGCGGCCCAGAATGGACTGCAGAATGTTGCCCTGCTCTGGCGCAGGATTGCCAGTCGGTTCACCCTGCGGTGTCACATGCCCGTTTGAAACATAGTGGTGAATCAGCATGGGAAGAATGACAGCCAGTGCCATCTTCACCATGGTGGGCGACATGCCGATACGATTGGCAATGCTGTCGATGATGCCGGTACCGCCAAGACCCTGCTCCACCTGGTCAGGCGACGCGGGAGCGGTTTGTCCGCCTGCCCATTGCTGCACCAGGCCGCCAAGGCCATTGTTCTGAAAGGCTGAGAAGATGCTTCCTACGCCGCCAGGCTGGTTCTGGATTTCATCCATCACGCCGCCCGCAACCTGGGTCTTTTCATTGCCGCCCATGCCTGCGGCCTGTTCCAACATGTCCATGATGCCCATGTGTCTACTCCCTTAGAGGTTCTTGCTGCGGTTGCCGGTAACCAGGCGAATCAGCAGTGTCAGGATGACGGCACCAATCACAGCGACGACGATGGTGTACAGCAATCCACCCTGACCAGCAAAGCCAAGTGCGCGCATGATGAAGCCGCCGATGACGGCGCCGATAATGCCGACAACGATGTCACCCAGCGTGCCGAATCCGCTACCCTTCATTAACTTGCCCGTAATGAAGCCGGCAATCAGACCGACAAGAATCCACCAGATAATAAACATGAAGTACCTTTCAAAGTTCCGTTGAGGCTACGTGCTGCACAGCCGGAGCGTGTAAGTAAGTCGGTGTGGCGTTCGGGTCAATACCTGCAGCTCACTCACCGTGCGGTGTCAGCACATCGGAGCAAAACTTTGTTTGCAGGGTTGTTCGATAAACGCCAGTTTGCGAAATTTGTGCGCCTCCCAGACGAGTTCTAGGCAGCAAGCCTATACTTTGGGCGACAGAACCAAGTGCCTGGAGAGTGCCCCCATGATGACCCGTCGAGATTTTGCACGGCTTGCCGCCGCCGCTTCCCTTGCCACCGCAGTGCCATCCGCACTGCGCGCGCAGACACCCGCAAAGAAGGTGCGCTATGCCCCGGTGGGTCTCGGCCTCATTTCCGTGCAGCACTTTATGCCCGGCACAGTGCAGGGGCAGTACGGTGAAATTACCGGCCTGGTGAGCGGCACACCAGACAAGGCAAAGAAACTCGCGGCCGAGTACAAGGTGCCGGACAGCAATATCTACACCTACGAAAACTTCGACACCATCAAGGACAATCCCAATATCGACGCGGTCTACATTGGCCTGCCAAACAACATGCATGCGGAGTACACCATTCGCGCCGCCAAGGCGGGCAAGCACGTGCTGTGCGAGAAGCCCATGGCCATGAATGTGAAGGAATGCGAGCAGATGATTGCGGCCTGTAACAAGGCCAATCGCAAGCTGATGATCGCCTATCGCTGCCACCTGCAGCAGTCGCACATGCAGGCACGCGACCTGATTCGCAGCGGTGCCATGGGCAAGGTACAGGTCATTGAGGGTGCGGCCGGCTTCAACATCGCCCACGGTGTCTGGCGCACCAAGCGGCAGTACGCTGGCGGTGGGCCGCTGATGGATATCGGCATTTACGCGCTGAACGCTGCCCGCTTCGTGCTGGGTGAGGAGCCGGAGGACATTCGCGCCTACACGTCCACCAACGACCACGATGACCGCTTCACCGACATCGAAGAGAACGTCAGTTGGACCATGAAATTTCCTTCCGGCGCGCTGGCCAGTATGACCAGCACCTATGGCGCCAACCAGGATGGATTTCTGCGCGTGCACTGCAGCGGTGGCGTGGTCGAGATCAACGGCTTCGGCTATGACGGCATCAGCCTGAAGGTTCGCAAGTCGCGTCAACCGGAGACGATCACACCTGACACCTCAAAAGATCCGGCACAGTTTACCGTCGAGTCCGACTACTTCTCGCGCTGCGTGCTCGACAACACACCCGTCGGACCTTCAGGCGAAGAGGGCCTGAAAGACATGCAGGCCATTGCGAAGATCTACCATTCAGCAGGCGGCAAGGGCTAGAGCATTTCGCAGGTACGCTCGCACTGGCTGGTCGTAGAGTTTGGAGACCAGCCAGCTGAATAGGAGCGTCGTGAACACTCCAACTCCGATGGAAAGACCAAGGCCCCACGACACAAGTGCGTGCTGGTCAACGAAAGCTCCCCAGACGCGAACGATCGTGTAGTGGGTCATGTAGAGCGGGTAGGACAGCTCGCCAGAGAAACGGCAGATCTTCGCCACTTTTGCCGACACCGTCGCACTGGCACCCAGCATCACCAGCAGCGGGAAATACAGTGTAATGACAATCACTTCACGCACCCATCCCCCAGGATCAAAGGGCATAAAGAATGCCAACACCAGCAGGATGCTTAGGCCGCCAAAGCCAATGCGGCTTCGCAAATGCCACCGCATGCGATAACCAGCAGGCCTGCACAGAAGGAGAACGCGACCCGCAGGCCACCAATCGAAAAGTTGCCTGGATTCCAGTCCCCCGAGAAGTTGCCGGCGACATGCCCCGCAAAGCATACAAAAAACGCAGACAGCAACGTGAGCCAAATTAGCGCGTGACGACGAATCTGGTAGAGAGCGGCACCAAATAGCAGGTTCATCGCGTATTCCCAGAACAACGACCACGAGGGTCCATTTAGAGGGAAGAGACCACTTTGTCTACCATGTGCTACGCCGTGCGGGATCAACAGGGCAGATGTCAGGAAGGTAATTGCGACCTGGCCCAGCCCGGCGTCAATTGGTATTCGATCGGCTCCCACAGAACAGGCAAATAAGCCAAAGACCGCACCGAACACCACCATGGGATGCAGTCGAACAAGGCGTTTTTTAACGAAACCACCCAAGCCTATACCTGCTATACGGTCGTCGTACGCATAGCCGAGTACAAAGCCTGAAAGACAAAAGAAGAAATCGACCGCGAGAAAACCATGGCAGATGCCCCACGGACTGCGATTGCATAAGCCTTCCGTGAAATGGAAGACGACCACACAAAGTGAGGCGACGCCACGCAGGCCATCCAGAACCAGTATGTGCGGCTTTGTCACATTGGAAGCTCTCTCACAAACTACCGGTGCGATGATCACCAGCCGATTCTTCCATGTAGCCAGAGCTGGTCTATGCAGCCAGGCCCAGGCGCGCTTGTGAGACGTGCAGTTGTGGGAACCGCGAGCTGCGCATGGAGACCTTGGCAAAGACACAAGCCCCGATGAAGTGTGCGTGTGCAAGTGCACGTTGCCACTCCATGCGCCGGCGTGACCCACCCTGCAGAATCAACCGCTGTAAATCTATCCAAAAAAAATGCCCGGGCAGCGATCACCGCCCGGGCACGTCTCTGCGACCGAGTTTAGTCGCGGCGGCTGCGTCCGCTAAACAACTGCATCAGGATTAGAAAGATGTTGATTGCATCTAGGTAAATACCCACGGAAAGCTGGGTCGCGCTCATGCCGTCGCCACCCGCGCGGATGCGTGCAAAATCGGCCACCGTCAGCAGCGTAAAGATGCCTAGTGCCAGCCACGAGTACAGCGTGGGCGGCATAAAGTGCAGGAACATGCTGGCAATGCCGACGATGATCAGCGCGAAGAGGGCGGCGGTGGCAATGCCCGAGACACGGCGATAGTCAATGCTGAACAGGTACGAGACGCAGGCCATGGCGGCCATACCGGCACCCGTGGTCAGCGCTGCGTTCAGCACGATGGACGGACCGAAGCTGCGCAGGTACATGCCGATAATGGGCGCGATCTCCCAGCCCATAAAGTAGGCCAGCGCCAGGAACAGGCCCAGCGCCACGCTTTCACTCTTGCGGCGCGCGCCGTTGATGGCAAAGATCAGGATCAGCACGGCGATCAGGCCCGGCATCATGCTCCAGACGGGAGCGGTGGCAACGCCAAACGCCGTGACGAAGAATCCAAGCGCGGTAATACCGAGCACCTTTGCCAGCAGCGGTGCGGTGCCCGCGCGCGGCACATCGATGACCTGGGGATATTGGTTTACAGGTTGACCGTACATCGGGGTAGCTCTCTTCCGGCGGCGTCAGGTTCTCGCCGCACTCTGTAACGATTAGACGCAAACGCAGGCGCTGTGACTCGGGCTGCGTGACAAGGCTACACCGGCTTTTCGGGCCAGTTCTGCTTCGGGTACCGCCGCATCAGACTGCGGCGCACCTCGGGGTATAGCCGCTCCCAAAAGCCGCGCAGGTCGGCCGTGGTCTGCACCGCTCGGTTGTTCGGCCCCAGCAGGTGCATGACGACCGGCGTGCGATGCGGGCCGATGCTGGGACCGTCCTGCATGCCAAAAAAGTCCTGCATGCGCGACGCAATCCATGGCGGCTTGCCCGTCTCGTACGTGACTTTCATGGGGCGGCCGTGTTTCAGCTTCAGCGTAGGCGGTGCCAGTTCGCGCAAACCCTGCGCATCCAGGCCTGACTCCAATGCAGGCAACAGGTGCACTGCCGCTCGCCGCAGTTCCGCGAAGGTGAACGTCTCCATCCGCAGGCAAAGCAGTCGCAGGGCCTCGGACGCGTCGGGCGCTGCCAGCCCTGCGAAGGCAGCGCGAGCCAGCAGGTTTTCCATCGCAGCCTCATCGACAAAGCCGGCCAGTCCAGCCTCCTCCGCCTTGGTGACCAGCATGGCGGCGGCACCCGCGGCGTCTGGCCTGGTGTCGCGCCACTCCTGCAGTTGCAGGTTGTCATACAGCAGCTGCGTCACGGCTTCCACGCGCTCTGCCTTACGATTCCAGCTCAGGGTCGACACCTCGCGCACACGATCGGCGAACTGGTCGATCAGCCACTCCGGCTCGATGCGCGACGCCGTGCGGACCAGCGGCAGCGGCTTCTCACGGCGGTCCTCTGCGTCCAGCACCACCATGAATTCGTAGCGAGGAGGCTCCGCAGCAAACTCCCCGCCAACACCGTTCGCCAACAGGATTTCGCGGCCCACACGCCGCCGCGCCACGCGGTCTGGAAAGCCCGCCAGCATGGCCTGCAGCAAAGCCTCATCCACATCCTTCGCGGGCGGCATTTTTGGCTGCTGCACCAGCCGCCGTAGCTGCTGCGCCGTACGCTCCACGCGACCTGCGGTGGCTTTGTCGTCCATGCGCAACGAGGCCAACAAGTCCATGGCATCCAGCAGGTCTGTGCCCTGCGCCGCGCCTTCTGACAGCATGGCAGCGGCCTGACATCCCTTGTCGGCGATGCCGCGCTCCGCAGCCGCCAGCACCGCCCGCGCCAGCCGTGGCGGCAGCGGCATGCGCGCCATCTGCTTTGCGCGTTCCCCATGTGCACCCAGCAGGTCCAGCAGCGCCTCAGCCTGTTCGACTGCAGGGGCGGGTGGCGCATCCAGCCATCGCAGATCGCCTGCCGCGTCGCCGAGCGACAGGCCCATGCTGCGCAGCACCAGGTCAAGCCCAGCGAGGTCGCTGCGCAGGATCTCCGGCAGTTCCGCGTCCGGTCGCAGCTGGTAGTCAGCCTCGGTAAACAGTCGCAGCACACGCCCCGGCCCGGTTCGCCCGGCACGGCCCGCGCGCTGCGTTGCGGACGCCTTGCTGACGCGCCGCACCTCCAGCGTGGGCAGACCGGTCCAGTGCGAATGGCCTGCGATACGTGCCAGCCCCGAGTCGATCACCGCCGTAACGCCCTCCACCGTAACGGAGCTTTCTGCCACGTTGGTCGCCAGGATCAACTTGCGCTGTCCGCCCGGCTCCACCGCGCGATCCTGCTCGGCAGGCGAAAGATCACCATGCAGGGGCAGTACCAGTAGCCCCCTGACACGCGCCACGCCCTCACACTCGCGTGCGGCTCGCCGAATCTCCGCCGCACCGGGCAGGAAGATCAGCGTGTGGCCCTCGTGGCTTTCCCTCAGCAGGCTTTCGACGGCCAACCGCACCAGCACGTGCAGCGGTTCCGGCGAGTAAGCCTGGTACGCAACCGTCAGCGGAAACACTCGGCCCGGCGCATTGAGAACGGGGCATCCACCCAGAAACGCCGCAATCGGTGCGGCCTCCAGCGTGGCCGACATGACCACCAGCTTCAGGTCGGGCCGGGTGGTGCGTTGCAGGCGGCGCAGCAGGGCCAGCAGCAGGTCGGTGTCCAGGTGTCGCTCGTGGAACTCGTCCAGCACCACCGCGTCGACGCCGTTCAACTGCGGGTCGGCAATCAGCCGCCGCACCAGGATGCCCTCGGTCATGAAGCGCAGCCGCGTAGCGGGGCCAACGCTCTCTTCAAAGCGCACCTGGTAGCCGGCGGTTTCGCCGGTCTGCTGACCCAACTCAAACGCCACGCGGCGAGCGGCCATGCGCGCGGCAATGCGGCGCGGTTCCAGCACCAGCACGTCACCCGTTACCAGATCCAGCAGAGCGGGTGGCACCCGCGTCGTCTTACCCGCGCCGGGTTCGGCCTGCAACACCAGGTTCGGCGATCCGACCAAACTGGCCAGCACCTGCGGCATCAGCGCATCGATGGGCAACAAGGGTTTGCGGGTTGACTCAGCCACGGCAGATCAGCGCTTTTTGCCCTTCTTGCGCGACTCCGCGATGCGGTCCTTGTTCTTTTTTTTGCGCGGTTTGACACCGTCGGCACCGTACTTCGCAAAGGGCGAGGTCGACGGCAACACGGCCTTCGCGCGCGAGACTCCTGCGCGTTTTGCGGCGCGTGCACTCGCCGGACTCTCCGCTCTATCGGCGGGCATCGCAGCGCGCAGAGGTGGCCCATCGGCACGGGCCGCAGACTTCTCACTGCGTGGCGACGGTTTACGCTTGCGGCCTGCAAAGGGTCGTGTCCCCGCAGGCGCGGTGCGTTCCGCCGTCTTGCTCTTGCGGCCAGAGTGCGGTCGCGGTCCAGCGGATGCACTGTCTTCCGGGGTCTCGTCCAGCAGGACTGCGAACTGCAGCTTCCGATTGGCACGGTCAATGCGGTCCAGCAACACACGCACCTTCATGCCCGGGCGATAACATTTGCCGTTGCGTGCTCCGCAGATCTCACGCGAACCTTCGCGGAAGGTATACGTGTCGTCTGCCAGCGTGAAGATGGGCACCAGTCCCTCGACGTACAGCTCGCCAAGCTCCACAAACAGACCGTACTTCGTCACCGACAGGATCATGGCGTCGAAGTCTTCGCCTACCCTGTCCTGCATGAACTTGATCTTCTTGCCCTCGATCAGTTCGCGCTCGGCATCGGCGGCACGGCGCTCGGTCTCGCTGCACTCCTGCGCAATGGCAGCAAGCTCCTCGCGGGGGTAGACGTCCTCAAAACCTGTCTTTTGCCCCTGTTCCCTGTTGTCTGCACTGGCCGCGAAGCGCTGCGCCGAACTGGCAGCACTCTCCTCCGGCCCGCCGAATGGATCCGCCCCTTCAGCCAGCAGCGTCTTTACGATGCGGTGCACAATCAAGTCCGGATAGCGTCGAATGGGCGACGTGAAGTGCAGGTACGCCGGTGCCGCCAGGGCAAAGTGGCCCTCATTCTTGTCAGAATACTTCGCCTGCTTCAGCGACCGCAGCATCAGGTAACTGAGAATGCGCTCCTCTGGTCGGCCCGCGATCTTGCGCGACAGCCGCTGGTACATCTGCGGCGTCACCTCAATCTGCGCGGACACGTCATGCTGCTTTACCGAGCGAGTGTCGCGACCCTGAGCACTGCGCCGCTGCATCTCACGGCGGTCAGACTTCATAGTGACTTTCTTGACCGGCAGCGCGCCCACGCCGAGCGAAATCCCAAACGCAGCGGCGGCATCTTCAAAGTCGATGATGCGTTTAGGGTCTGGCATCTCGTGTATGCGGTACATGCCGGGCACGCCGCTGCTGTCAATCCAGCGCGCGACGCATTCGTTTGCGCACAGCATAAACTCTTCAATCAGCCGATTGGACCAGGCCCGCTCGGCCTTGTGTACACCGCGCATCGCGCCCTGCTCGTCAAAGTCGATCACCGGCTCCGGCAGGTCGAAGTCAATGGAGCCGCGACGCACACGCTTGCCGTTCAACCGCTTGGCCAGGTCGAGCATGTTCTCGAACTCCGGCACAAATGGTTCGTAAACCTTACGAACTTCTTCGTCACCATCGAGAATCTTCTGCACATCGGTATACGTCATGCGGCGCGCGGACCGGATCAGGCCTTCGCACACCTCGTAGCCCAGAACGTTGCCCTCGCTGTCGATACGCGCCAGGCAGCTGAGCACCATGCGATCCTCGTCCGGCCGCAGCGAACACTCCCCGTTCGACAACTCCTGCGGCAGCATGGGGATGGCACGGTCCGGGAAGTAAACGCTGTTGCCGCGCAGCCGAGCCTCCAGGTCCAGATCGCTGCCCTCGCGTACATACTCGGCCACGTCGGCAATGTGAACTTGTAAATCCCACGTGCCATCGTCGCGCTTACGAACGAACACCGCATCGTCAAAATCCTTCGCGGTAGCGCCGTCGATGGTGACGATGGGTTCATCGCGAAAGTCGCGGCGTTCGCCAATCTCTTCCTCGTCCAGCGAAGCCACGTTGCGCAGCGCTGCATCCTGCGCTTCGGCCAGCACGTTCGCGGGAAATACGTGCGGCAGGTGCTGTTTGCGAATGACGATTTCCACGTCCACACCAAATGCATCGGGGTCGCCTAGCACCTCGATGACCCGGCCCCGTGCGGGCGTATGGTCCGTGGGAAACTGCGTAATCTCGACGTCGACGGCAAGGCCTTGCAGATTGGCCAGCGTGCCGTCCCACGGCAGTTCCTGCGCCGCAGCCTCGGCACCCAGGGTGCGGTGCGGTGTAATGCTGGTCGCTGGCAGATCCTGGTCGTTGTCGATCAGCACGGGCTGCGACATGCGCTCATCCAGCGGCGTCACAAAGCTGCCGCGCAGGCGTGGATCGTCGCTCCTGGGATCGACATTGCGACCGCGCGAACCCGCTGCGTGAAAGATGCCGACCACCGTCGAGTTGCGCCGTGTGAGGATGCGCACGATGCGTCCGCTGCGCTTGCCGTCACGGCCTGGCGGTGCCGGATCGACCAGCACCTGGTCCCCTTGCATGGCACCGTTCAGTTCGTGCGGTGGGATGAACACATCGCTGTCGGCCGCACTCGCATCGGTAGACCGGACGAATCCGAAGCCGTCGCGATGCAGCGACAGCTTGCCCGCCACCAGGTCTGCCCGGCCCTGCATGCGCTCATTGGCGCGGGTACGCAGATCAGCTGCAAAGCCGCGCCTGCCCGTGTCATTCTTGGCGCGTTCCCTGTGCGTCTCTGGCAGCGCCCAGTGCTCCGCGTCCAGCTTCACCAGCGCGGCGCGGGAAGTCATCTTGGCAAGCTGCTCCAGCAGCATGCGGCGTTCACGGCCGCCGCCCATGCCCAGTTCGCGGACCAGCTGCTTGTACCCGGCGCGCCCGCCGGCACGCTGGATACGGTTCAGAATCTCTCGATCAGTATGGGGATAAGGATGGCCGGACATCTGCTTGAAGAATACGCCGGTCGGAGTTTACCGCCGGACGAAGTGCTGCGTCTGCCCCATCCGCCCGTTGACTACATCCATGCTGCCGTTCGCGTTCACGGTCACATCGATGCGCTTGCCGTCTTCACCCACGCGGTTGGCAATCTGCGCCTCTGGCACGTTATGCTCGGCCCCACCCTGCTGCGTTCCAGCAGGATTCGGCGTGCCCGCAGCGGGCGCGGCGTGCAGTTGAAACAACGCCTCAAGACCCGGCGCGGACTTCCATGTATCAATCACGGACGTGCTGCCGCCCTTGCTCTCCCCATTGTCCATGACGGCGACGCGCGGGTGCAGCGCATGAACGAAGACCTTGCTGCTGCTCAGGTCCGAGCCGTGATGCGACACGATGGCCAGATCAACCTTGCCGACCAGGTTCGCGGGGCACACCAGGCTACGTTCGCGGTCGGATGTCAGGTCGCCCGCATCCAGAATCTTCAACCCGGCGAATCGCAGCACGAAACCAACCGAGTGGCCGTTTTCCGTGGTGTCTTCCGCTACGGTTGGAGCCGCCGCGCAAAGCGAGTTCGCCTGGCCCGCACCCGCCAGCGCCTTGGTAAGCACTGCCCCGTCAGAGCTAATCACGGTGCCGTCAAAGCCTGCAGCTGGCAGCTTTTCCCCCGCGTGTACGGAGATGTGCTTGTACTTGCCTGTGGCCAGCACGGCCTGGTAATCCGCATAAATCTTCGGCACGCCGCCGCCCTGCTCGTACATCTCGCCATGGTCAATGAAGGTGCCCACGGGGATGCGCTCCACCAGCTGCGGCACACCGCCAATATGGTCCAGGTGGTAGTGCGACAGGACAACCGTGTCAATCCGCTGCACGCCAAGATCGTGCGCGGCTGCGACAATTCGGTCGGCATCGCGATAGTTATTGCCGGGCCAGCCCGTGTCTACCAGCAGCGACTGCCCCGTCGGCGAGACAAACAGCGTGGACTGCCCGCCCTCTACGTCAATGACGGCAATGCGCAGCTTGCCACCGGTCTTTGCAGGCACGGCAGCGATCAGGGGCGAAACAGTGACAGCAGACAGGAGCAAAGAGGCGGCGAAGCGGACGACGTTCATAGACAGGAAGCATATCGCGTCATGGCCGACTCTGGCAGGGCTGGCCTGCTCTGGCAGAGTCGGCACGCGCATCCCGAGCCAGGAAGCCTTGCATCCGAAAGCGGTATGAGCACCCCTGACCAGAACCTTCTGCCCGAACCGCGCGGTCAGCAACCCTCCGAAGCGGATCCGGCCCTCTCGCGTCGCGGCTTCTTGCGGACGGCAACTGGCGCACTGGCGGGCGCGGCCTTCACCGCCGACGCCTTTGCGCAAGCCGCCAAACCTGGCAGTGAAAATGCCGTGAAGCTGTCACCCATTCACGCCGCAAATGAGCCACCGGAAGTGGCACCCGGCCCATTTCTACCGCCCGGCAAACGCGTTGGTTTTGCGGTCGTCGGCCTCGGAAGGCTCTCGCTCGACCAAATCCTGCCCGCCTTTGCGATGTCCGACTACTGCAGGGTGACGGCGCTGGTTAGCGGCGACCGCACGAAGGCGCTCAAGATCGCCGCGCAGTACGGCATTGCCGAATCGAACATCACCGACTACGCCGGTTACGAGAAGCTAAAGGACATGCCCGGCGTCGACGTCATCTACATCGTTCTGCCCAACGGCATGCATCACGAGTTTGTGCTGCGCGGCGCAAAACTGGGCAAGCAGATCCTATGCGAAAAGCCCATGGCCAACAGCGTTCGCGAATGCGAAGAGATGATTGCCGCCTGCAAGGCCACGAACGTCAAGCTGATGATCGCCTACCGACAGCAGTACGAACCCATGAACCGCACCCTGCAAAAGGCGGTCGCGGACGGCAAACTCGGCAAGGTGCGGTCGTTCGTCGCGTCCAACTCGCAGAACGAGGGCGACCCGACACAGTGGCGGCTCAACAAGAAGCTGGCAGGCGGCGGATGTATGCCCGATGTAGGCATCTACTGCCTCAACGCCGTGCGCTTCCTGACCGGCGAAGAGCCGGAAGAGGTCTTCGCTACTACCGTGCAGCCGAAGGATGATCCGCGTTTCAAGGAAGTCGAAGCCCGCTGCGAGGTCATCGCCCGCTTTCCCAGCGGTATGACGGCAAACTTTACCAGCGCCTATGACGTCCACCGCTCCACCCTGCTGCGACTGGAAGGCACGGACGGCTTTGCCGAGATGGACCCGGCATTCGGCTACCACGGCAGCAAACTGCGCTTCTCGAAGCTGGATGACGGCAAGGAAGTCGAGATGATCCCATCCATTCCCGACAAGGACCAGTTTGCCCTCGAAATGGACCACATGGCGCTGTGCACGCTCAACAACCAGCAGCCACACACCGCCGGCGAAGAAGGCCTGCAGGACCAGCGCATCGTCGAAGCCCTCTACAAATCGGCAGCCACCGGCCGCAGCGTAAAGCTTACTCAGCCCAACGGCCCAACCCGCGGCCCAGCCCTGCCCCCCATGCAAAGCTAGACCAGAAAGCGTTACCAACGCAAAGAGGGACCGCCGTAGCGGTCCCTCTTTGCGTTGTTTCTGGAGCAGGTTAGAAGTTCAGTGTGAGCTTGAACTCGGTCTGGCGGGGCGCACCCTGCGAGTAGGTACCGACGCCGCGGTAACTGCGGCGGGCTGCCTGCACCGCAAAGTTATCGACGCCCGTCAACTGGCCTGCGGTAGAGGTGTTGAAGTTGCCTCCAGCGGTGGTTGTGTTGAACAGCGTGCTGGTAGTACCGGAGAAGTTGCTGAAGTTACCCACGTTATAGAAGGCAATGTTCGGCTCCAGGCTCATGCCTTCGTGAAAGCGGTACATGCGGATGGGGTACGAGAAGTTCACGTCGAGCGAACGGAACATCGGATTGTTGTTTGCGACAGTCTGCGGCAGCTGCGCAATGGGCTGAATGACACCCTTCATCGCAGTGAGCTGTGACAGTGAGATCAAGCCGGAGTTGATAACAGCCTGACCGGCGGGTGTGGGCTTGCCGGCGTAGGCACCGTTGAAATTCGTGATGTAATTCGCCAGACCGGTGTTCTTGATGTCGTGCATGTACGAACCAGGGTTCGTACCAGGGGCGAGATCGCCGGTTGTGCCATCCCCGGTAATATCCGTCGTAAAGATGTTGCCCGTCGCGAGGTTTGAATCTAAGGTCAGATTCGAGGGCTGGGCCGCGAAGAAGTGACCGATCATGCCGACCTTAGGACCGTACTTCAAGGTGACGGAGCCACCGAATGACAGTTCGTGCTTGCGGTCAAGGCCGTTCCGACCGATGTACTGGGTCGGGTTGTCGTTATCGTAAGCGCCTGACGTGAAGAACTGGTCGCTCGAGGTCAAGTTGCTGACCACGCGTGACAGGTTATACGACACCTGAAAGTTTCCACTCTCAACGCCCGGTGCCGGATGCGAAGTGGACTGCCGGTACACAACCTGCAGAGCGTCGTAGCCCGAGCGGCCCGTCGGGCGGATCATGGAGCCGGAACCGAGGTCGGGGTTAATGCCCGGGAAAGCAGCCGGCGTGGTACGGCCTGCGTACTTGTAGTTTGAGTTCGACGTGTAAGCGTCACCGTCCAATCCATTTGAAGACAGCGTAGCAATCGTTGCCCCGCGACTAATCATGCACTGTACAACGCCCTGTGAAGTTGCGGCGGTGGCGTTACCACAGGTCAGATATGGTTGGGTCCTAACTCCGGCGACTGTGACAACGGAAGTTACCGTATTGTTGATCGCTGCCAAGCCGTTGGTTGCGCTGAACGTACGGGCAGCACCCGTGTGGTTAAGATCAACCGTCTGGCCGATGCGCAGGGTGGTGTTGTGGATGTAGTCCGCGCTCAGTACGGCACCCTTGAACAGCTCACGCTGCATGCCGAAATTCCACTGCTCAGAAAGGGGCTGGCGGTAAGGCTGCGCGTAAATGCCGCTCGCATTTAGCGTCAAACCCAGGTAGCCACCATTTGTAACAAGGGAATTAGCTGCCGTCACTGATTGATACTGCGTCTCCAGAGCGCGAAACTGAGCTGCAGATTGCGCAACGGTACGACCGAGACAGTTCGTCGCGAAAAGGGTACCGTCAGGCGTCGTGGTCTTTGGAGTCCCATCCGGATATGTGATCGAGGTTGACGTGCAAGGATTTTTCGATACGTACGACTGGGTGACCTTGGTGATGCTCGACTCTGCGTTCGACCCGTTGTTGAAGACGATGCTCTCGTAGAACAGACCGAAGCCAGCGCGGAAGACCGTCTTGTGGTTCCCCGGGCTATAGTTAAGTCCGAAGTTCGGCCCCAGGTTGTTGTAGGGCTGATTGATGTACGGCTGGGTGTAATCCGGGTTGAACAACGAGGCAAGTGTCTTGGTGCCGGGCTGACCACTGCAGACATAAGCCGTTGTCGTGCTGAGGTCGGCGCACGTCGGATTGACCACCGAGTTATTCTCCCGGTTGGTGTCAACGCTGTAACGGAGACCAGCGGTAATCGTGAAGCTGGGTGTTACCTTCCAGCCATCGGCAATGTAGCCGGCAAAACGCCAGGATGCTATGCCACCACCGGGAAGACCGAAGTTGGCCACTGTGTTGCTATAGCCCTGTCCGTTACCCACCGTAACCGAACTGGTGTTGTAGCCGTTAAGTGGATCGCTGGAACACGCCGCGGCTCCGACTACGCCATTGCAGCCGAGGCCAAGTGGATTCGTTGCAGTAACGGTGCCTGAAAGCAGATTTGCAGCTGTTACGTTGATGCGGGGTCCGATGCCGTAGAACGCGGCGTACGCACCCGACTGGATACGGTTCAACGATCCGCCAAAGCGGATGTTGTGCGCGCCCACGGTGTATCCACCGTCATAGCGTAGCTGCTTGTCGGACTGCAGGGTCGCCTGGGGCGCGTTTGCATTCGGTCCAAAGTAGATCTGGCCTGCGTAACGGTACGCCACCGGGCCACCTGCAATTGCGGTCAGCGGGTTGTAGCCACCCTGTGCGCTTGCGTCGGTGATGAAGTTATGGAACTTCTCGTACGAGCCGCGGAACGAGTGCGTCATGCGGCCATGCGCAAAGTCGGCACCGAACGCACCGCCAAAGGTGTTGTCACGATTGGCGTAGGCGGAGTAGAAGCTGGTGCCGCCTGCCGTCAACGTCGAATCGACGTTGTAATTGCCGCGGGCAAAGTAGTGGCCGCCCAGCGGACCGTTTTGAAGATCGAACCGGGCGGTGGAGTAGGTCTGCTGGTAGGGCGTACTAATGGTCGGGAAAGCCGTTGCCACTGCGCCAGTCGAGAATGCCGAACCTAGACCTGCAGGGGAGCCGCTCTTCTGCTGAATGCGCTCGGCGTTGCCGAAGCCGAACAGCTTGTCCTTGAGGATGGGGAAGCCGACGCTGCCACCGTACTGGTTCCGCTGAAAGTTGGGGGCAATGTGCGCACCGAGCGCATTCGGATTCGCATCAAGCGCCCGCTGGTCCTGGAAGATGTAGAACGCTTCTCCGTGGATGTTGTTCGTGCCGGATTGCGTGGACACGTTGACCGCGCCCTGTGAGGTCACTTCGCCAGCCACGTCCTGCGTTGAGCGGTTTAACTGGAACTCACCAATCGCACCAGACGAAACGTTGAAGATAGTCGTACCGACAAACTCGTCCGTGATGTCCTGGCCGTCCAACAGGATGCGGGTAGTACGGCCCGATGTGCCGTTGACCGAAATGCCGGTGTAGCCGGACTTGGTCGGGTCAAAGGTGTTGCCGTTCTGCAGCTGAACGCCAGGCTCAATCTGCGCCAGGTCAAGGAAATTACGACCGTTGACCGGCAGGGTGTTGATCTGTTCGCGCGTGATCACGTCGCTGACGCCGGCCTGCTCGGTGTTGACCTGGATGTCGCCCGCGGTCACTTCGACTGTCTGGCTCTCCTGGCCGACGGAAAGTTTGAAGCTGCCGGGAGTGGCGGTGCCGGTCAGGACGCGGGTGGTGACTTCAAGGCGAGAGAAGCCGGGGGATGAGATCGCCACCACGTACTCGCCGGGGTTCAGCGGTCCAATGCTGTAAAAGCCGGACTTGTCCGTTGTAACGGTCTTGGTGCTGCCTTCATCCTTGCTGGTGATGACGATGTTCGCGTTGGCGACACTGGCGCCGGAAGGATCAGTGATGGTGCCCTGGATGGCGCCGCCGTTAACCGAAACGGCCTGGCTAAACGCGGTCGAAACGCAGACCAAAGCCAGCGGTGCGGCGATTAGGAACTTCTTCATGAACTGCCTCCTGAAGGTGTGCAGCACGGGCTTCCACCCGCGAATCTATGCAGCTGTTCCCATTTGCCCGGCAGGCAAGGGAGTACTGCTTATCTGTGACTTTGGGTTAACTCTACTGAAATTCACGGTGCAGTCAAGGACGCTTGTTGCTTATGTCAAGACACTTTGGTGCCATACAGGACGTAATGCGCCATTCGGAAACGTGGCGGCAACCGAACACTACCTGCGGAAGTAATCCGCTGCGCCGCTCAGGACGGCCCGAAAGGCGGCCCATTCAGCCCGCCGAGCCCTGTTTCCCAGCTTCAGCATGAGAAACAGCGGGATGGAAAGCCACGGCAGCGACGAGTGGCGCGACAAAAACCGCATGCCGGAGGAAGCGGTGGTCTTCTCCATGAACGGATTGCGAGTTCCTTCCGTGCTGGCACTTTCCTTGTGCAGCACGGCAGTGTCAGCGGCAACAGCCAACTTCCACTCGGTTTTTCTCACCCGCAGGCAGAAGTCGGAGTCCTCGTAGTACATGAAGAAGCCTTCATGCAGTAAACCGATCTCCTGAAAGACGGCCGTGCGAATCAGAACACTGGCAAACGTCAGGTACGAATTGCTCTCAAGCACCGTTGGCCGCAGATAGTGGGTCGCCGTGCCACTGCCACAGTGGATGCGACCGCCTCCCCAGGCCTGCACCTTTGCCGGGTTGGACTGGTAGTACAGCACTGTTCCCACCATGCCGGTGGACAAGCCGTTGCGCGCCGTTTGCACCAGTTTGGCCAGTGTGTCCGGTGGGCATTCCGTGTCATTATTCAGCAGCCAAACGAACTCCGCGCCGGCTTCCAGCGCCTGCCGAACGCCCAGGTTTGAGCCCCGCGCAAAGCCCAGATTCGCACCGCTGGGCAGCAGGCTGAACGTCGTTGGGCTGCTCTCGGCGGTCTTCATCCAGGCGCCAAGTTGTTCGATCGAGTCGTCTGTGGAGCCGTTGTCGACCACTACGACATGCAGGGGTTGCAGGCTCTGGCTGGCAAGCGTGCGAAGGCAGACGAGTGTGTCCCGCCAGCCGTTCCAATTCACCACCACGCACCAGACCATCCCTCCATGGTAAAGCGATATCTGCTTCGGCGAACAGCAGGCGAACAACGAAGTACACTGGAGCCTGAGTATGGATCCCTTCGCAGCCACTGCCGCGCAGCCGCAGCCAGACCGGTTCGGGTTCCTGCACGTCGACCTGAACAGCTTCTTTGCGTCGGTGGAGCAGCAGATCCACCCGGAGTACCGCGGCAAACCGCTGGCCGTGGTGCCCAGCTTCGCCGACACCACCGTCGCCATCGCCGCCAGCTACGAGGCCAAGGCGCTCGGCATTAAGACCGGTACCAAGGTCGGCGACATGAAACGCATCTGCCCCGACATCATCATGGTGCACGGCAGCCACACCACCTACGCCGAGTACTCGCACAAGATCACGGCCGCGGTGGAGCTGGCCTGTCCCGTGGCACATACCCCGTCCATCGATGAAATGGTCTGCCAGCTCATTGGCCGCGAGCAGGAGCCGCCGCGTGCGCGCGAGATTGCCATGGCCATCAAGCAGAGCATCCGCGACAACGTGGGCGAAACGCTGCGTTGCTCCATCGGCATGGCGCCGAACCGCTACCTGGCCAAGATCGCCAGTGACATGCAGAAGCCGGACGGACTCATCGGCCTGCTGCCGTCGCAACTGCCGCGCGCCCTACTGCAACTGGAACTGCGCGACCTGCCCGGCGTGGGCGCGCGCACCGAACAGATGCTGATTGGCAAGGGCATTACCACCATGCCGCAGCTGCTGGCGCTGGATCGCGAAGGCATGCACCGGCTGTGGAACAGTGTCTGGGGTGACCGGCTGTACCACTGGCTGCACGGCCACAGCACCGGTGACGACGGCGCTCCGCTGCCCAACGAGATGCAGAAGTCGCTGGGCCACTCGCACGTGATGGGCCCGGCGCACCGCACGCCTGAGGGTGCATGGGCCGTGGCGCACAAGCTGCTGCACAAGGCGGCCATGCGTCTGCGCATGGAGAAGCTGTGCGCCGGGTCCATGTCGCTGACTGTCCGTTACCAGTTGAATCGCCAGCAGGTTCAGCAGGCCAGCATGCCGGAAGCCCCCGACGTGCGGCCCGGCAAATCAGCCGCTGGCAAACCGCGCAAAATCCGCGAACACACCAGCGGCATCAAGCACGACGCCTTCGGCATGGAAGCGCGCTTTCCCACCTGCCAGGACACGCTGTCGCTGCTGGAAACACTGGGCAAGGTCTGGCAGCAGCAGCCCACTGGACCCGACTTTCAAAAGCCTTTCTTCGTCGGCATCGCCATGGGCCGGCTGATCCATGAGAGCGAACAGCAGCCCACCCTGTTCGCCGACCCCGACAACCGCAACGAACTAAGCCGCACGCTGGACAAGCTGAACCTGAAGTACGGCCACACCACCCTGCACTTTGCAGGCATGCTGCCCGCCCGCGACAGTGCCCCCACACGCATCGCCTTTACGCAGATCCCCGTGCAGTACGGCGTCGATTACATGTAGTTGACGAGCTGCGGCAAAGACACGGCCTATCGCACTTACGATCCCTGTACGCGACAAGCGTGAACTGCGTCTCTCGGTTTGCCCCGGTTTGCCGATGACCCCTTGAGGTCGGCAGTGCAGCGGCGCGCCACTCCGAGCTCCTTTGTACCGCGCCTGCAAGGGTTCGTCCGGCGGCTGCGCGACTGCACACCGTTTCGGAAGGTTCGAGCAAAATTGCATGCAGCGAAGCTTGCAACGAAGATGCAGTTCGGTCACTGA
>JBPBQP010000109.1:0-45607 GCA_050954745.1 Janthinobacterium lividum
GCCTAACGATAAGGGTTCCCTTTATGTACTACATCAGAAGTTGCGACGTCACATTCGACTCAACATAAGCCTGCCGAAATCAGCTTGTCGAAGACTGTTGCAAGATGGCGCTCTAAAGCATAGGAACTTTGACTCGGCAACGTTCCCTGAACATGGTTGTCATGAGGCTGGCACCGGCAAAAGCGACACATAGCCAAACGGCGGCTACGAGCTGCAGCAACGCATGTTTAAGTGAGGAGTCCAGAGTGGGGGTGGTGGCCCGGGCAGGAGTCCAACCTGCGACCTTCGCGTTAGGAGTGCGCCGCTCTATGCATCTGAGCTACCGGGCCAGCTAGGTTAGTGTACCGCCTGCTTTGGTAAACTCAAGGACGAGGGTCCCATGCCTGAAATCGTCCGCCGCAAAGCCGTTTCCGTTACCGTTGGGGGCGTGCGTGTCGGTTCTGATGCGCCCGTAGTCGTGCAGTCCATGACGAACACCGATACCGCCGACATTGAAAGCTCCATCCAGCAGATCGCTGCGCTGGCACGTGCCGGGTCGGAACTGGTCCGCGTCACCGTCAATAACGACGCCGCCGCGCAGGCGCTGCCGTACATCGTCGAAGGCATTCGCGCAAAAGGCTGGAACACGCCTATCATCGGGGACTTCCATTACAACGGCCACCAGCTGTTAGCGAAGTACCCTGACTGCGCCGAGGCGCTGGCGAAATACCGCATCAATCCCGGCAACTGCTCCATTGGGCGTAAGGACGACGAGAACTTCCGCACCATGATCGAAGTCGCGGTCAAGCACGGGAAGCCGGTCCGCATCGGCGTCAACTGGGGTTCGCTCGACCAGGCCCTGTTGACGAAGATGATGGATGAGAACAATCGCCTGAGCAGTCCCCTGCCCGCGCGGGACGTGATGCTTGAGACGATGGTGCGTTCCGCCCTCGACAACGCCGCCGCGGCAGAACGCTACGGCCTGCGTCGCGACCAGATCATCCTGTCAGCCAAGGTTTCGGGCGTGCGTGACCTGGTGGACGTGTACACCGAACTGGCGCGCCGCTGCGAGTATGCCCTGCACCTGGGCCTGACCGAAGCCGGCATGGGCATGAAGGGCATCGTCGCCTCCACCGCTGGCCTGGCTCCGCTGCTGCTGGCGGGCATTGGTGACACCATCCGCGTTTCGCTGACGCCGACTCCGGGCGGCGACCGCGCCGAAGAAGTGCGTTGCGGCCAGCAGATTTTGCAGGCACTCTCCATCCGCAGCTTTGCGCCGCAGGTGACCAGTTGCCCTGGCTGTGGCCGCACCACATCCACCTACTTCCAGATGCTGGCAGAGCAGGTACAAAACTACATCACCGAATCTATGCCCGAGTGGAAAGAGCACTACCCCGGCGTGGAAGAGATGAAGCTGGCCGTGATGGGCTGCATCGTAAACGGACCCGGTGAAAGCAAGCACGCGAACATTGGCATCTCCCTCCCCGGCACGTTTGAGGATCCAAAAGCACCGGTGTACATCGATGGCAAGCTGGCCATGACACTCAAGGGCGACGGCATTGTCGACGAGTTCAAGGTGATTCTCGACCAGTACGTGAAGAGCCACTACGGCAAGGCAGCGCAGGTGCAGGAACTGGTCGTCCTGTAGCGCCTGTTCCCATGAAGCCCACACCGACGCAGCGGGAGTTCCAGCAGGCAAAGCGTTCGCTGTTTCGCGAAGGTGCCAGACCGAATCAACTTCGGGACGAAGCCTTCCGTCGCGTAATTCTTTCCGTGCCGCCGGGCAAGGTCAGTACTTACGGTGCTGTCGCAGCGGCAGCCGGCTATCCACGGCTTCACCGTGCCGTGGCACGGCTGCTGCGCACTGATCCTGCTGATCGCCTGCCATGGCATCGTATCGTCGGTGCTGCTGGAGACATTCGTCTTCGCGAAAGCGGCACAGTGGAGCAGCGGGCCCGCCTTGAGTTGGAGGGCGTGCGCTTTAGGGGCAAACATGTGGATCTAGCCCTTCACCTACATACGCTGAAGCCATGGGAAGAATAGAGCATAAAAAGAGGCCAACCACAGGGGCTGGCCTCTTTATGTATGTTCGCGTCTACGCCACGGAAAGCTTCACATCGATGTTGCCGCGTGTCGCGTTGGAATACGGGCAAACCTCGTGCGCTTCGTGGACCAGCTTTTCTGCCTGGTCTTTCTCCATGCCGGGGATGTGAATGACCATCTCCACGGCAATGCCGAAGCCCTTCGCACCGTTCGCCAGCGGGCCGAAGCTGACGCTGCTGTCGATGGAGGTGTCTGCCGGCAACTGAATCTTCTGCGTACCCGCAACGAACTTCATGGCTCCGATGAAGCAAGCCGCATATCCACCGGCAAATAGCTGCTCAGGATTCGTGCCCGTACCGCCACCGCCCATCCCCTTGGGTGGATCGAGCTTGACATCCAGTTTGCCGTCGTCTGACTTGACCGTTCCCTCACGTCCGCCCACGACTTCGGCGTGCGCCGTATAAACCACTTTCTCCAATGCCACTTCGTGCTCCTTGATTGCTTAACTACAGGTGATTAGATGCCTACGCAGCGATGGCCTGGGGCATGTTGATCTCTGCGGCTACAGCGGCAAGGATCTCGTACGACCGAAGCCGGTCTGCCTGCTCGTAGGTATCTGTGACGGCAAGAACTTCATCGATGCCGAGCCAGTCCACGGTCCGCTGCAGCTGCTGGCGCACACCTTCTGCGTCTCCAACCACTGCCATCTCCAGCCTTGATCGGACTGCCTCCTGCTCCATCGGCTCCCACAGACCTTGCATGCTGTCGACCGGCGGCTTCAGTTCCACGGGCTGGTTACGAATTAACGAAAGGAAGCGCTGCTGCGGCGTGGTCAGCAGCCGCTGCGCCTTTGCATTCGTGTCGGCTGCCAGCACGGGCAGACCGACCATCGCATACGGCTGCGACAGCGTCTCCGACGCACGAAAGCTGCGACGGTACAGATCGAGCGCGGGCTCAACATACTGCGGCGCAAAGTGTGCCGCAAAGGCGAAGGGCAGGCCAAGCTGCCCTGCGAGTTGCGCGGAAAAGCCACTGGAACCTAACAAGGTTACCGGCACATGGGTACCCTCACCCGGCACCGCATGGACCTGCTGGCCCGGCCGTGGGTCGCCTAGATACTGCCGAAGTTCTGCCACCAACTGTGGAAACTCATCCCCGGTCGATTGCAGATCACGTCGCATCGCACGCATCGTCGCCTGGTCCGACCCGGGCGCGCGTCCCAGCCCTAAATCGATCCGATTCGGATACAGCGATGCCAGCGTTCCAAACTGCTCTGCTACGGAAAGTGGTGCGTGGTTCGGCAGCATGACGCCACCGCTGCCCACCCGGATGGTGCTGGTTTTGCCCGCCACATGGCCGATCAGCACCGACGTCGCCGAGCAGGCCAGACCGGCGATGCTGTGATGCTCCGCCAGCCAGTAGCGCGTGTAACCCAGCCGCTCAACGTGCTGCGCCGTATCTACCGTGCGCGCAATCGCCGCACCCGCTGCTTCGCCGGGCTTCGTGCCCACCAGATCCAGAACTGAAATGCGCAGTTGCTTGCTCATGCTGATTGGATGAAGCAGAGGTCGACTTGGACGCTATGTCGCCGGAGCGTTGGCGTCGCTTTGCTGGGGGGCGAACCGTGCGCCGTAGAACTGGAACCCGGAGGATGCCACCAACGCCAGCACCGTTATACCGAGCCCCCAGCGCAGGTTGCTGCGGTCGCTGATGAACCCGATCACACGCGGTGAAGGCACATCACCAAACAGGTGGATCAGGAACAGCTGCCCTGCAAGCGCCGTGGATCGCACCTGTGCACTGACGGCATTCACGATAGCCGCATTGACCGGCCCGCTGCCCAGGAACAGCGTCAATTCCGCCGCAGCCAGCGCAGGCAGCATGGTGGCGCGTGGGCCAAAGAAACAGAGCAACGCGAACGGCACACACAGGGCGGGACCCGCAGCGCACACCCAGTACAGGGCCCGAGGATCTCGCCTGAGCCACCGCTGCGCCCACCAGCCGCCCAGCGCCGTGCCTGCAATGCCGGTCGCTGCAGTGATCGCGCCCACCGTGAAACCTGCATGCGTCGCGGACATGCCCGCCTCGCGCTGCAGAAAGCTCGGGATCCACGCGGAAATGCCACCAATGGTAAAGGTGCTCATGGCATAGCCCATGGTGGCGGTGAGGTAGGCAGGATTATGCAACAGATCCTTTACCGCGCCCGACTTCTTCTCCTGCTTGCTCTCGGTCTCGCCGCGTGCAGGCTCGCGCAAGGCAAACAAGATGACCACCGCAATGACCAACCCTGGGATGGCCGAGACATAAAAGGCGGAGCGCCAGCCGTGCGCCTGCGCCACGGCAGAACCCAGGCTGTAGCCCAAGGCAGCACCCACTGGGATAGCGATGTTGAAGATGGTCAGTGCGCGGTTCCGCTGCTCTGGCCCGTAGAAGTCGCTCAGAAGTGCCGGGCCGTAGATGCCGAAGCTGGCCTCGCCAATGCCCAGCGCGGCATGCCGCACCAGCAGCGCGTCAAAGTTGTGCACCATGGCCGTGAACAGGTTGGTACCGCTCCAAAGCAACGCGCCTATGACGATCAGCGGCTTCCGCGGAAAGTGGTCGCCCAGCCAACCCGTCAGTGGCGCCGCGATGATGTACGTGAGAAAGAACCACGTCGTCAGCGCACCAATGCGCTCATCGGAAACGTGGAACTCACTCTTCACCATCTCCTGCACGCCCGGCAGAATGTAGCGGTCGATGTAGTTGACCAGGTTCAGCCCGGTCAGCAGGACCAGCGCAACCGTGGCTGCCTTCGCATTCGCCGCTGTGTTCTCACGCTGCATGGGCCGCAGGTTATCAGGATTACGTCTCTACGCGCCGGACAAGTGCCTCAATCGCCGAGCTGAGTGGCATGTACAGAGATCGATTCGAGTCTGGTGAGAAAGCGGCTTGCTTCCCCAAGCCAAGATCGATCGAGCGCCGCGAACAAGCGGCTTTGGCCGCTGAGACAGCTACGAAGGCCTCAATCAAATCGGCTTTAGCCGCTGAGATTCGAATCCCGGTGGCTAAAGCCGATTTCTTGCTGTACTTAAGTTCTGTCTCAACGGCTAAGGCCGCGTACAAGACGCCGAGTCAGGTGCCGTGCCCCGCACATGCATAACTCAACCACAAGCATCCTGCGGCAGGGTCGAGCCTAAACGCCGCCTGCCAAACGAATCCGCTTGCCCAAGATCTCAGCAATGGCAATCGCACCCAGGCCAAGCAGCACGTGCAGCACCTGGATGTAGGGCAGGTCCGGACGGTTGAGGTGCGCGAGCTGCACAATGCCGATGACCGGTAGTGAAATCGCCCACAGAATCGTGACCGACGCCAGCGCTGCAGCAGCACGCAGGCCGTACACGCCGATCAGGATCATGACCAGTGCAATCGCAAAGCCCACATAGATGTGCAGTTTCAACGGCACCGCAACCTGGAAGTAATACAGCGCGCCTGATGCCAGATTGACCAGCCACAGCAGGCGGAACGTCATCAATAAACCTTTAAGCATAATGCGATCCTAACCTGCGGCAAGCGAACTTACCTGGTGGGCGTCAGCTGATCGTGCGGGCGCGGGTAGGTCGCGGTAACCACCGTGCTGATGCCACCGCGTGGTCGAAAGTCACCCTTCACCTCAGCCCAGACCGGGTCGCAGGCCTTCACCATGTCATCCAGTACGCGGTTCACGATGTTCTCCTGGAAGATGCCAAGTTCGCGGTAGCAGAACAGGTATTCCTTCAGGCTTTTCAGTTCTAGGCAGCGTTCGCGTGGCATGTAGCGGAGGGTCAGGTGGCCGAAGTCTGGCAGGCCGGTGCGCGGGCACACGCTGGTAAATTCAGGGTCATCGATCAGAATTTCATACGAGCGAAAGTGATTCTGCCAGGTCTCGATCTCGGGCATGGGCTCGTGGATGCCTGCGGCAGCGTGCTCGTCGGTGTACAGCGGACTGGTGTTGGTCATCATGGTGCAGTGCTCCTGCTGGGCGGCACACAGGCTCAGCCCACGCTTCATTTTAACGTTTGCCCAGCGGCCATCCCTTGCAGCATGCCATTCAGAAGCGGCAGGCATGCTCATACCCATCTCCGTTTTGCGGAGGCAAGATAGATCGGAATCAAGCCATGCAGGCGGACATCTGTGACAAAAGGGCGCGCTACGCAGACGGAAGAAGAGGAGCGCTGGCCGTCGTGCGGGGCTCTGCGAAGGTTAGGTCATGGTGGCCTTCCGCAGGATACAGCAGCTTCGAAGGGCGACCTTCTGATCGCATCCGGCGGTCGGCTTCCGACCAAAGCGGCACTTCGTCCGAAGGGGTCAGCCAGTGTGCGACCGACGCCTGATCGCACCACTGCATCAACTTTGGCATGGCTGCTTTGTGGTCGCCAGTGACCATGTAGTTGCGCATGCTGGCCTGGTTGTCCCACACCGTCAGGGTCCAGAAGGTCAACCTGCGGTCTGGCAGCAGCGCCCCACGCAAAAAGCCCGATGCACGACCGCACTGCCTACGCGTGCGGATGGCGTGAAGCGCAAAGCCGGGAAGGAAACGCCAGGAACGAATCCGGAGACGCGTCAGACTTATGAAGTACTCCCCGCCTTGCGCCTCTGATAGTGAGCCATTACTCACGGCGGCCAAGCGTCGGTCGATCGTCGCCCGTAGTCTTGTCCTGAGTGGTCGCCGGGTCGTTGTTGCTGGCGCTGGTGCGGCGCAGCGTGGGCTTGTTCGGATCCTTGTTGCCGTCCACCTTGCGTTTGTTCTGCAAGCGAGCCAGGCGCGCCTTGATATCGTCGAACTCCGAAGTTGAGACAACGTAGTCCGTGCGAGCAGGCAGGATGGTCGCAATTTCTTCTTCAGAGCGTGCAATCCGATCCGGGGTTTGGGGATGGTCGGAAAATGCCTTTGCAAGCACGCCGGGTCTGCGCTTCTCAAGTGCCTGCAGCTTTTCGAAGATTTGCACAAAGGCCTGCGGATCGTAGCCAGACCGGTACATGTACTGCACGCCCAACCAGTCTGCCTGCGACTCAAACGTACGCGAGAAAGATAGGAACGTCAGCGGCACGGCAATCTGTGCGGCCTCGTAGATGCCGTAGCCGGTGTAGCCGCCGATGAACATCAGCGGCACCATGCCAATCTGCGCGTATTCCATGCGAGTCATCTGGCGCGCGGCGTGGTGCGCTGCGACGTGCGCAATCTCATGCGACATCACACCGGCAAGTTCCGCCTCTTCATCGCAGGCCAGGATCAAGCCGCTGTTCACGTAGAAAAAGCCGCCCGGCAAAGCCATGGCATTGATCTCGTCCGAATCAAGCACCTTGATGGTGAATGGCACCTTGGCATCGGACTGCTTCACGATGTTCTGGCCAACGCGGTTCACGTACTCGACGATGACCGGATCGGTAATCAGGTGCGACGAGCGCTCGATCTCCATGGCATAGCCCTTGCCATTGCGGACCTCCCAGTCGGTCGAGAACCAGTTGCCCATACCCCGGCCGCCAATGTTGCGGGTGCCGGCGGCGCTTACATCATCATCCGACCCCTTTTTGATGTCCTTGCGAAGATCATCGCCGGGCTCTGGAATGGGTTCGTTGTTGTTCTTCGCCGCTTCGGCGCGCGCCTTGTCCAGGTCTTCCTTGCTGGCTGTTACCGGGCCACTGCCAGTCGGGCTGCCGCCGGTCTTCGTGCTGGGCTGCGACGTCGGCTGGCCATTTGGATTGGACGTTGGCGTGGGACTGGGTGAGGTCGTCGGCGTGGTCGAGGTCGGTGTCTGCTGGGCGCTCAACGCGAATGGAGTAACCAGGGAGAGTGTCGAGACGAGGACCAGATTCTTGAGGTTCATGGTGTGGCTCCCGGGCACAGACGCACCTTTGCCCTGTCCTGTTAGACGCAGTTTACGCCTCGAAGTTACAGGGCTGCCGAGCGCCATCCGGCGGCTACTGACGCTCCAAAATCAGGGCGGTGCTGTCGTAATCCCCGGCCAGGTGCACCGGCAGACCGCTGCCCATCAGCACAGCTCCTGACACAACTGACTCTCCGGAGTACTTTTTCTCATCCAATGCCCGCACCCGATACTGCGCCCTGGGATCAAGCCCCTGCAGTGCGACCCCAGGCTGCTGCAGGCCGTAGCGCTGGCTGTGCAGGTAGGCGAATACGACGGACTGGGTGCCATCCTGCGAGACGTACTGGACCTGCGTGCTCTCGCTATCTTCCGGCCGCTGCAGCCGGTACAGCTTGCCCTGCTGCACCGTGGTCCGAATGGTCTTGTAAAACGCGACCATGCGTGTCGACAGGTCCATCTCAGCAGGCGTGAACTTGTTCAGATCCGTGCCCACGCCAAGCGCGCCCTGCATGGCCACCAGGAACCGAAACTGCAGCGGCACGGAGCGGCGATCCAGGTAGTTCGGCACGTCCGTAACCCATGCGGCCATGGCCTGGGGGGTGTAGGCATGGGTGAAGCCATCCTGGATACTCAGGCGGTCAAGAGCATCGGTGTTGTCCGACGGCCACACTTCGTCTGTGTACCGCAAAATGCCGAGGTCGGTGCGACCGCCACCGCTGGCGCAGGACTCAATCTCGAGCTTTGGGTGCTTGGCGCGCAGTTTCTGCAGCACGTCATACAGATTCTGGACGTAGGTCACGTAGATCGCCTTCTGCGCGTCGGGGTTCCCCCTGCTGCCCGGCGCTTCGTCCCAGCCAGGTTCGCTCCAGTTGCGGTTGTAGTCCCACTTCAAAAACGCGATGTCGTTCTTGCTCACCAGATCGTCCAAAAAGTTGAAAACGTACTGCTTCACCTCAGGCTTTGCAAGGTTCAAAACCAGCTGATTGCGCGCTTCCGTTCGCTGACGATCCGGAAAATGCATCGCCCAATCGGGGTGTTTTCGGTACAAATCGCTGTCTGGATTGACCATTTCAGGCTCAACCCAGAGCCCAAAACTCATCCCCAGGCCATGCACCCGGTCGATGAGCGGTTTCAGCCCGTTCGGGAACTTGTCCTTGTCGACGTACCAGTCGCCCAACCCGGCATGGTCGTCTTTGCGCTTGCCGAACCAACCGTCGTCCATAACAAAGCGCTCGATGCCAAGGCTGGCTGCTTTTTCTGCCAGGGCAATCTGTCCGGCTTCGGACACATGAAATTCAGTGGCTTCCCACGAGTTGTAGATGATGGGGCGCGCCTTCGGAGTAGGGCCCAGAGGCAAGATCTGCGCCAGCTGGAAGCGGTGCAGAATGCGCGAAGCCTCACCATTGCCGCCTGCAGTGTAGCCAGCGTAGAAGTGGGGCGTTTCCAGGCTTTGGCCCGCGGCCAGCGTGTAGCCGAAGTCGTAGGGGTTATAGCCACCCGTAATGCGGATCAGGTCCAGCGCGGTGCGTTCCACGTTCAAACGCCAACTGCCGCTCCAGCCCAGTTCGCCGAACCAGACGGGCCCGGCGTTCTCGGTCGTCTGGCCCTCGCGACCAATGCTGAACCACGGGTTCGCCTGGTGACCCGTACTGCCGCGGCGGCTCTCGACGACCTGTCCGCCAGGCTGCACCGGTGCGGTGTGCAACTGAAATTCGCCGCTCCACATGCCCGTAAGCCAGCTCAGGGAGTAGTCGCGGCCCGCGGGCAGATTCCACGTTGCAGACGCTGCCTGCTCCACGCGAACGGGCTGCCTGCCAGCGTTGTCAATCGTCGACCAGCGAGCCAGCACACCCTCTGCGAAACACTCGTAATGCAGGTGAACGCGAACTGGCTGCGAGACATCTTTCAGCACGATCTCAAGCTGATTGCCGGTCACCTTCGCGGAGTCGTACACCAGCACCAGTGTGCGATCGCCGTTGGGCGAATCTACCTTCAGCGCCGGCTCCAGCTGCAGGCCCTGGCCCCATGCCGGATACTCCAGTGGGGTGGTATTCACGGGGCCGTCGTTGGAGGAACGCTCCCGCCGCGACTGCGCCTTCGGCAGACGCGCGTCTGCGGGCAGGACTGGTCCCCAGTACAGGCTTTCGAGCATGTTGCGCTCGTCCACGCCAACAACGTAGGTGCTTTCGCCCGAGGTAAGGAACCACTGCTGCCGGTCGGCAACCGCCCGTACCTGCGCGAACAGCGGCGTGGTCCCGCACGAAAACAATGCCAATGCCAAGCAGAACCGCTTCATGAAGACCTCTGTGGTGTCGCCGTTCAACATAGCAGGCTACCCGCACGACGAGAAAGCGCGCGGAGCCAGACCCCGTCCGCGTTAGCATGAAATTCATGAAGATAAGTACCCCGGTCGACGTCGTCGGTGTCGGCCTGAATGCGACCGATACGTTGATCGCACTGGATCACTTCCCCCGCATCGGCCAGAAGGTCGAGTTTCAGACCGTGCAGGTCTTGCCGGGCGGCCAGACCGCGTCCACCATGGTGGCCTGCCAGATGTGGGGGCTATCCACGCGCTACGTGGGCAAGCTGGGCGACGACGCCGCCGCCGCCATTCACCGGGCCGCCTTCGACCGGGTGGGCGTGGAAGCGCAGATCCTGACGGCGGAAAACACACCAAGTGCGCAGTCCATCATCCTGGTCGACGGCACGGGCGAGCGCACCGTGCTGCTGAAGCGCGACGAACGTCTGAGTGTAAAGCCGGCAGATTTGCGGCGCGACTGGATCGAAAGGGCACGCGCCCTGCACGTGGATGGCTTCGACACCGCGGCTGCAACCGTCGCCGCTGGTTGGGCGAGAGAGGCAGGTATCCCCGTCATCGCCGACCTGGACGAGATATACCCCGGAGTCGATACACTGTTGCCGCTGATTGACCACCTGATTGTTTCCCGCGACTTCCCCGCACGGCTGACCGGCATCCACGACCTGGAAAAGGCCCTGCAGCGCATGCACCGTGACTATGGCAGCGCCATCACCGCCGCCACGCTGGGTCCGGATGGCGTACTGGCGTGGGATGGTAGAGACTTCCGGTACACGCCCGCCTACCATGTGCCCGTCGTCGATACGACCGGTGCGGGTGACATGTTCCACGCCGCTTATATCTACGGTCTGCTGCAGGGCTGGACGCTGGACCGCCGACTGGATTTTGCCTGTGCCGCGGCGGCCCTGAACTGCAGCGCTCCAGGTGCGCGTGGAGGCATCCGTCCGGTGGGCCAGATTGATGCGTTGATCGCCCGTGGCGTCCGCTACCCCGCGGTCTACCCCGCCCCGCACGACACGGTCTTCGCCTAAGCCATGACCATTTACCTCGCCACAACGAACGCCGGGAAGCTGCGTGATTTCCGCTTTGCGGCGGAAGACTCAGACCCGTCAGGCTTCAACTTTCAGCCGTTGCCAGGGATTGAAAACATGCCCGCGCCGGACGAAACCGGCGACACCTTTGAAGCCAACGCCCGGCTCAAGGCAGAGTACTACTCGCGCCTGGCACCGGGCCTGTGGGTGCTGGCCGACGACTCTGGCCTGGAGGTGGACGCGCTGGACGGCAGGCCCGGCGTCCGTTCGGCGCGGTACGCAACCGACCTTGGCTTCCCCGTCAGCGGCAACCTGGACGCAGACAATAACGACGCCTTGCTGCTGGCCATGCTGGAACAGACCGACCGCACCGGTCGCTATCGTTGTGCGTTGGCGTTGGCCATCGACGGCCGCGTGGAGCAGGTCAGCTTCGGCAAACTGGAGGGCGAAGTGCAGTCGCAACCGAGTGTACCGGGTGGCTTCGGGTATGACCCACTGTTCTTTGTGCCGGAGTTGGACTGCACCATGTCCGCCTGCACGCCCGACGACCGGCAACGTGTAAGCCACCGTGGGCGCGCCCTGCGGAACCTGCTGCGACAGTGGCGCGCCTGCTAAACAGCAGCCATGAAGTCTCTCGCGCCGTCATCCTGAGCGAAGCCGAAGGACCTGCTTTCTTTGAAGCGCCATGGAAGTTGGGGACTCAAGTCACCAGAAGGCAAACGCTGCGGATAGTACACCTGCGGTAACACCGCACGTGTGCCGCTGATCGCACGAAAATGCGCTAATCGAACACTGACAAATACGAACATTGACTGCCGTTTTCACCGGGCCGGATACTGTGCGTGCTGTTCTTTCCGCAAATCGGTCGTGTAAACCGCCCATTTGCCGTTCCAGAGATACAAGGAGCTCGTACGCATGGGCGCAGTCGCAGGGTTTGCACCACCGGATAATTCCACCCGCCGCAAAGGCGTGCAGCCGCTGCGCGCCGGCCAGGGCAATAGCTTTCTGCTGCGTAAGCTGCATTCGCTATCGGGCATCATTCCCATCGGCGCGTTTCTGGTCGAGCACATCATCTCGAACTTTGAGGTGGTCCATGGGCCGCTGGCCTATGCGCAGCAGGTCAAGTTCCTGAACGGCCTGCCGCTGGTACGCGTGCTGGAGTGGGCGTTCATCTTCATCCCTCTGGCTTTCCACGCGGGTTATGGTGTGTTCATCGCCTTCCGTGGCCGGGCCAATGTAAATGTGTATCCCTGGGCCAGCAACTGGATGTATGTGTGGCAGCGCGTCAGCGGCCTGATCGCCTTCGTCTACATCATTCAGCATGTGTGGCGGCAGCGGTTCGCGGGTGTCAGTCTGCCGGAGCATCCGGGGCTGGCGTACGCCAAGGTGCAGTATGAACTGCTGAACCCCTGGATGATGGCGATCTACGTCATCGCTATGATCGCGACCTGCTTCCACTTTGCCTACGGCATTTGGCTCTTCGCCGCCAAGTGGGGCATCACGCCCGGCGACAATGCTCGCAAAAAGTCGGCGTATGTCTGCGGCGCGGTTGGAACTGCCCTGTGCGCGATGGGTCTGGTCTCGATCTTCTGGGTAGCGTATGCACGGCCTTATTCGCCGGTCGATGTCATGCCTGCTCAGCCTGAGGGCGTGGTGATGCCGTCTGTCCCGACTGTGAATGGCGCGGCGCAGTACCCGTCCGACAATGGTCTGCCGCAGGGTAGCAACGGTCAGTTACAAAATGACAGTGCCGGTCAGCCGGTCCAGCCGAGTCCTTTGCCACAGCAGTGATCTGGAAAGTGGTCCTCTTCACACTGTGGGCAGGTGGGTTCGGTTGCTCGATAGTTGGTTCGAGATGGATGAGTTCTCAGGTCGAGAAGAAGGAACAGGGTCAGCAGTACAACAAATGGAACTTACATCAGTGCAGAACAATGTTGCAGTTATGGCGTGAGCACTTAGCTTCACTACCTGAAGAGCGATCGCCTCGGCTTGTCCTTGTAGCTGGTTATCTGATGGCGAGCTCAGCTTTTATTGTTCTGATTGCGGGCTCGATGTTTGGAGCCAAGTAGGGGTTACAGAAATGGCAGCAGCAACAACACCACGCATCATCGTAGTAGGCGGCGGACTCGCCGGTCTGTCGTCAGTCATCAAGATCGCCGAAGCGGGGGGCAAGGTCGACCTGTTCTCCATCGTGCCGGTCAAGCGGTCGCACTCGGTTTGCGCGCAGGGCGGCATCAATGCGGCCAAGAACCTGAAGGGTGAGGGCGACACCGTCGACAAGCACTTCGACGACACCGTCTTTGGCGGCGACTTCCTGGCCAACCAGACGCCCGTGAAGCAGATGACGGCGCAGGGCCCGGCCATTATCGACCTGCTGGACCGCATGGGCGTGCCCTTCAATCGCACACCGGAAGGTCTGCTGGATTTCCGTCGCTTTGGCGGCACGCTGTACCATCGCACTGCCTTTGCGGGCGCCACCACCGGCCAGCAACTGCTGTACGCGCTGGATGAGCAGGTACGCCGCTTTGAGAGCGAAGGCAAGGTCACCAAGTACGAAGGGTGGGAGTTCCTTTCGGCCGTGCTCGACTCCGCTGGTGTCTGCCGCGGCATCTGCGCGATGGACCTGCGCTCCATGGAAGTTCGCACCTTCCCGGCGGACGCGATCATCATCTGCACCGGCGGCAACGGCGCCATCTTCGGCAAGAGCACGAATTCAGTCGTATGCACCGGTTCTGCGCAAAGCGCGCTGTACCAGCAGGGTGCGTACTACGCCAACGGCGAGTTCATCCAGGTACACCCCACTGCCATCCCCGGTGAAGACAAGCTGCGTCTGATGTCGGAGTCGGCTCGCGGCGAAGGCGGCCGCGTCTGGGTACCGAAGAAGAAGGGCGACACGCGTCCCGGCCAGAACATTCCCGAGGACGAGCGCTTCTACTTCCTCGAAGAGTGGTACCCGAAGTACGGCAACCTGGTGCCGCGTGACATCGCGACGCGCGCCATTCACAAGATCGTCTACGAGCATGAGCTTGGCATTGACGGCCAGCCGCAGGTGTACCTGGACGTGTCGCACATCGACCGTGCCACGCTGGAGCGCAAGATCGAGGGCATTCTCGAAATTTACGAGAAGTTCGTCGGCGACGATCCGCACGAAGTACCCATGAAGATTTTTCCGGGCGTGCACTACACCATGGGCGGCATGTGGGTTGACTTCGACCAGATGACGAACGTTCCCGGCGTCTTCGCGGCGGGCGAGGCGGACTACTCCATTCACGGTGCCAACCGGCTGGGCGCGAATTCCCTCCTGAGCTGCATCTACGGCGGCTTCCAGGCTGGCCCGAATGCGATGGCGTACGCGAAGAGCCTGCCCACGCAGCCCGGTGACGGCGGCCACGCAGCGGAAAAAGTGCGGCAAATGGAGAAGAACAACATCCTGCTGAGCAACCCCGGCAAGGAGAACCCGTTCAAGCTGTGGCGTGAACTGGGCGAGACCATGACGCGGCACGCCACCATCATCCGCTACAATACGGGCCTGCGCGAGGCGGACAACAAGATCGTCGAGCTGCTGGAACGCTACAGGTGCATCAACCTGGGCGACAAGAGCCAGTGGGCCAACACCAGCTTCGCCTTCACGCGGCAGCTCTACAACATGCTGCAACTGGCACGCGTGATGGTGCAGGGCGCGGAAAAGCGCGACGAAAGCCGCGGCGCACACTACAAGCCCGATTTCACCGAACGCAACGACGAGCAGTTCCTGAAGACGACGATGGCGAGCTACGACTCGGCGAATAATCAGCCGATCATTGGGTATGACGACGTGGATACCTCGTGGATCAAGCCACGGCCGCGCCGGTACGATGCGACGGCTTAGGACAGCCTTGAAGTACAACCTGATTCTGAATCAGGCGGAGGAGTTAGATGGCGACGAAGACAAAGAACGGCCACGGCGGCACAAAGGCTGAGCCTTACAAAGGCACCAGCTACAAGGTTTCCATCAAGCGGCAGGCAACGCCCGATGCGCCCTCGCGCACCGAGGTGTTTGAGCTGCCCTATCGCAAGGGCATGAACATCACCAGCGTGCTGGGCGACATTGCGATGGAGCCCGTGAACGCGTCCGGCGCGGAATCGACTGCCATTGCCTACGACGCCAACTGCCTGGAAGAGATCTGCGGCTCGTGCGCCATGCTGATCAACGGCAAGGCACGCATGGCGTGCAGTGCCCTGGTGGACAAGTTGCTGGCCGAGTCGAAGAGTGACACCATCACGCTCGCTCCCCTGTCGAAATTCCCAGTAGTACGAGACCTGGCGGTCGATCGCAGTGTGCTGTTTGAAAACCTGAAGGCCGTGAAGGCGTGGGTGCCCATCGACGGTAGCTACGACCTGGGACCGGGACCGAAGCAGTTTCCACAGATCCAGGAAGCTCGCTACCCGCTGTCGAACTGCATCTCGTGCACCATCTGCATGGAGGTCTGCCCGCAGTTTAACGAGGACACCAACTTCGTGGGCGCGGCCACCATCGCGCAGGCTCGCCTGTTCAACATGGACCCCAGCGGTTCTGTGCTGAAGGAAGAGCGGCTGCGCGCGCTGGGCGGCGACGGCGGCGTGCAGGAGTGCGGCTTCGCACAAAACTGCGTGCAGGCCTGCCCCAAGCAGCTACCTCTGACCGAGGCCATCAGCGACATCTCCCGCGATGTGATCCTGCAGAAGATCAAGGACCTGTTCGTCCGATAAGGCACCACCACGGCACGCCGGCATACATCGTCGGCGTGCACGTACGTTATCCTTCCGCTATGCGAATCGTGAGCTTGAACGTCCGCCTGACCGACGGCGGCTATGTGGCTGAAGGGTATGAGGATTTAGGTGCTCTACGCTACAGCATCCTGTCAGAGGGCGCGACCTGGGATGGCCTGAAAGCGGACGTTCGCGAAGTCGTGAACGCCATCTACTACGACACCTCCAAGCCCGACCGCATCGTCCTTCATCTGCAGCATGAAGACGAACTGCTCTTCGCATAGAGTTACGGCGAGTCAGTGTGCCGCGGAGTTGGCTGAGCTATCGACAGCTTGTACTAACGGCTGCGCAACGCCGTGGCGACAGCGCTGGCCAGCGAGGCAACACTCGGTTCGCGAGATTCAATGTGCGCCTTGTAGCCGTGTTCGTGCAGGGTTGCCGACGTAACGGGTCCGATGGATGCCAGCACCAGTTCCGGCGGCAGGGTCAGCCCCGTGGCGTCAAGCAGTGCGAAGAAGTTATCGACTGACGACGAACTGGTGAACGTCACCGCATCCACTGCCGGCAGCTCACGGCGCAGGCGGTCCAGCGATTCCGATGGGATGACGGTCTGGTACGCGGGCGCGAGGGTTACCTCTGCGCCCGCGGCGCTCAGTTGCTCAATCAGCACGTCGCGTCCCACCTCGGCACGCACCAGCAACATCCGCGCACCCTTTGCGTGCGGTAGCAGAGCTTTGGCCAGTGATTCGGCGACCGCGGTAGGAGCCTGCAGGCGCACCGGGAATCCAGCCTCTCGCAGCGCCTTGCTGGTGGCCGCGCCTATGCTGGCGATCCCGCAACTGAGCGGGACACCCTCATCCTCAAGCCGTTCCGCGAAGACGCCAACCGCGTTGGCCGAGGTGAACAGCAGCCAGTCATACTCGTCCAGCCGGGTAATTTCACGTTCCAGCGCCGCGTAGTCATCGCTGGGTGCGGCCATCGCGATGGTCGCCACCGACACGACGCGAAAGCCATGCGCAATCAAGGCGTCGCCCAGCGCAGAGGCCTGGTGGGGCGCACGGGTAACCAGCACGCGCAGTGGTTTGGGTCCGCCAAAGCGGCTTGCCGGGTAGGACAGCAAGGCTAGTCCATTCCGGCTGTTGCGTAATCAGCAGCCAGCAGTTCGCGCGCACCCTGCCGCAGCAGATCGGCGGCGGCACGTCCGCCCAGCTGTTCTGCCGTCTCACCCGGCATGGCTAACAGGGTGACCGTTGCCATGCTTTCACCGTCGGGTGACGTAACTGCACTGTGCAGTTTTGTGTGACCCGCCTCATGGGTACACAATGCACCCACCGGCAGCGAACAGCCGCCGCCCAGCATGTGCAGCAGCGCACGTTCCGCCTCCACGGCGAAGCGACTTGGCCCATGGTTCAACGGCTGCAGCGCCGCAATCACCTCGGTCGCGTCGGCACGGGTCTCAATGCCCAGTGCGCCCTGTCCGGGCGCGGGACACATGGTGTCAGGACTAAAGCGCTCACGAATCCAATCGACCTGGCCGGGCATGTCGCGGTCGTTCTCTGGCTCGCTGTGATCCATGTCTGGATGAGTGATGCATTCGATGTGAGGCGTGCGGCCGAACTCGGGATGGTCCGCGTGCAGTTCGACCGGCTTTAAGATCTGCGCACCCAGGCGGTCGAGCCCGGCGCAGGCCAGCACCAGCGCGTCACAGTCGCCACGTGCCAGTTTGCGAATGCGAGTGTCGATGTTGCCACGGATGGCAACAAACTGAAAACCGGGATTGTGCGCCCGCAACTGCGCAATGCGGCGCGGCGACGTAGTGCCAATGCGGGCGTTCAGCGGCAGCGTATGCATCTGGAGCCACTCCGTGCAAAGCAGCGCATCGCGCGGATCGGCCCGGGGCGGAACGGCGGCCACCGTGAAGCGGGCTTCCAGTTGGGTCGGCAGATCTTTCAGGGAATGCACGGCTAGGTCAATTTCGCCCGCTGCAAGCGCCTCTTCAATCTCCTTGATGAAGATGCCCTTGCCATCCAATTCCGCGGGAATTCGACCTTCCGGCCCAGTGATGGTCGCGGCAAAGGCAGGATCCTGCATGCGGTCGCCGATGGTGCGGATGATGCTGACAGTGACCGTGTGGCCAAGGCCGCGCAGCCGCGATGCGATGTAGTTGGATTGCCAAAGCGCGAGCCGTGAGCCGCGTGAACCAATGCGGAGGTGCATGCGAGGAGGATAGCCGAAGCCGGGCCGGGATGCACCTTCCACAGCGTGCATCCCCGTCCGTGTTTAGTCGCGACTGTGGGTCTTGCCATTCCGCGTGGGGTCCTGCGGCGGCTGGTTTTCCGTGCCGGGTTCCCTGCCCTGCTTGCCGTAGCCCTCAGGCGAAGTGTGAACCTTGCCTTCGGTGCCGAGGTGCGCTGCATGGGAGTGGGCATGCGCTGCATCACTTCCGGGTACCGCGTCCACATGCTCTGCCTTGACTGCGTCGCTTAGTTCCTTGCCGTGCACCCTGCTTTGTTCTGTCACATTCTTTGACATGTGGTCTCCTTGCGCCCTACCGGCGCATGTCCTGTTCATCAGATGCGCGTCGCCGGAAAGGGTGACGAGTGCGCTAACAGCCAGCCCGCTCACTTCATATCTTCAACGTCACTTCACGGCACATAATTGCCAACAGGCCTCCACCGGATGTAGTGTTTGTTGGGCTGCCGGGGAAGCAAACGCTTGCCGGGCGGCTGTTGGGAGCAGGACAGAAGCATGCGCAATGCAACAGGTACCGCAACAAAGAATCCCCTAAGCAAGACTGCCAAACTGGCAGCGGAACTAAGACCTTCCATTCTCAGGTTGAGCCGGCACCTTCGGCGCGAAGCACAGCGTGGCGGCAGTTCGTCGCTGGATGCCCAGTTGCTGGGCACACTACGTGAGGAGCCCGGCCTGGGCGTGTCAGAACTTGCAGACATGGAACAGATGAGCCGCCCGGCCATGAGCGCACACGTCAAACGACTGATGCAGCTGGGCTACGTACAACGCGAAGATGCCAAGGCTGACAGCGATCGCCGTCGTGTTGGGTTGTCCGTGACGCGTACCGGCACCACCTATCTGCGCAACGTCAGCGAGCGTCGCGTGGACTGGTTGGCCGAACGGTTGGCTGTACTGGGAGCGGAAGATCGCACGGCCCTGGATCGTGCGGCGAAGTCGCTGCGATTGATCCTGCAGTCTGAAGCCGATCCGGCGTAACGGGTAACCAGTCGTATTGCATCCGTCCCCTTCCCGGCGCATCCTAGTGCTGTAGGGGATTGTCTGCGCAAAATCTTTCATCTCGTGGTGATTCTGCTCTTGCTGGCGGGGAGTTGCCATCCTGCAGCGGCGGCCATGCCTTGCTGCGCACGTGCTGCCGCGACCGGAACCAACATGGCCGGTATGGAGATGGGTCAGACTCCCGCTCTAAAGATTCCCGCATGTGCTGACCAAGGTAATCGGTCGGCCCACGATGCTATGCCCGGGGCGCAGACGTGTGAGCAACCGACCTGTGCGCCGCTTGCAACCTCACAGGCAGAACCTGCCCAATTATGGTCCGGCGAGGGCGTGTCGCTGCTCAGTGCATCGCTTGTATCGGCTTTGCCGCAGTATCAGAGTGCATCCCTCCTGCGCCCGCAATTGCCGGCGGAACATGGCTACCGCTCTGCCATGTCCCCACTTCGAATCTAGAAGTCCTTTCGCAAAGTCCCGCGGCTTACCTGCCGCCTGTCGGATTGCCATTCAAGCGAAGGAACATTCATGAGTAATCGACGTAGTTTTCTGCAGCGCGCCCTTGGCGTTGGCGCTGGCCTGTTTGCGGCTCCCACGCTTCGCGCAGCTGGTGCCGCACCCGCTTCACACAAGGGCGGCAAGGTCGCGCCAGCCGCGCCCGTCATTACGACCGAAGTGGGCGATATGCCCTTCACCATGGACGGCGCCGTAAAGGTATTCCACCTTGTCGCACAGGTGGTGAAACAGCAGATTGCACCCAACAAGAGCATCGACGTCTGGGGCTTCAACGGCTCCGCGCCAGGCCCCACGTTTCAAGTACATGAGGGCGATCACATCCGCGTGATCTTCGAGAACCAGTTGCCGGAACCCTGCTCCATTCACTGGCACGGCTTCGAGGATCAGATAGGCTTCGACGGCATGCCGGGCATCAGTCAGGAGCCGACGCGGCCCGGCGAACAGTTCGTCTACGAGTTCGACATTCACCAGACCGGCACGTACTTTTACCACTCGCACATGGCCATGCAGGAGATGGCAGGCATGCTGGGTGCCTTCCTCATGCATCCGCGGGTGCCGTACCAGCCGTATTGCGACAAGGATTACGTCCTGCACTTTCAGGAGTACGCTGTGCTGCCCAACAACACCGTCCCGAATACCATGGCGATGGAATACAACTGGCTGCTGATCAACGGCAAGGCAGGCCCCGCCGCGACACCGCTGCTGGTACGCCAGGGTGAACGTGTGCGGCTGCGGCTGATCAACCTGGGCATGGATCACCATCCCATCCACGTGCATGGACATACGTTCTACACCACCGGCACAGAGGGCGGCCGCATCCCGGAGACGGCATGGTGGCCAGGCAACACGGCCCTTGTCGGCGTGGGGCAGGCGCGCGACGTGGAGTTTGTCGCGAACAATCCCGGCGACTGGATGCTGCACTGCCACATGCCGCACCACATGATGAACCAGATGAGTTCCGGCGTGACAGGTACCGCGACGACCAACGGCGCGCTGTCGCAGCGCAGAAGCATGGCTGCCATGACGGGGATGGAGAGCAGCATGGCACCCGGCGCACCCAGCACCAGCCCCGAACAGATGCAGGGCATGATGAGCATGGATATGAGCGATAAGGCCATGGACGCACAGAACCGCAACATCGCACCGAATGCGAGTAACGTGCCTAACTTTCCGCAGGACGGCTACATGGAAGGCCCCATGATGAACATGGAACACAACGCCATGCTGGCCATCCCGGAAAACTTCGGCCTGCGCGCCGGCTGGAGCAGCAGCATGCAAGGCATGATGACGTTTGTGCGCGTGTTGCCACCGGAACTTTACGACACGGTGCTGGCGAAGATGCGCGAGGCAAAGCGACCAAACGATCCCTATGCGAAGCTGCTGGGTAGCAACGGAAGGACCGCATGATTGATCATCGCCTTCCGATCGCACTTGCAGCGCTGCTGCTGTCGTCCTCCGCGTCTGCGCAGATGGGGGGTATGCAGATGGGCGGCAGCACACCGCCAGCGGTGCCACCTACGCCGGTTCCGCAGTTCTCACAGCGGGGCGACAAGGCGGCAGACGCTGCGGCCAGAAGTTTGCAGAATTCGGAGGCGCAGCAGCAGCGTCAGGCCGGTGCTGGGGCTACCGATGCCCGCTCGATCAGCCGTGACACCGCACACCTGCAGGAGGCGGAGAACCCGTCACAACACACGGGCGGTGACCTGCCGGCGCCGGAACTGCTGGTTGAGGTCCGTCAGCAAACCCCACTTTTGCTGGCACAGTTTGAAGCGTTTGCAGTGCGCGATAACCCAACGCTGAAGCAGGCCGCGGCGCTGCGCGAACGCAGCGAACAGCAGGGACGGCAGGCTGGCTTGCCGCCGAATCCGACCATCGGGTACAGCGGCGAACACATTCGCGGCGGCAGCTACCATGGCGGCGAGGAAGGTGCCTTTGTGCAGCAGACGGTGGTGCTTGGTGGCAAGCTCGGCCTGCGTCGCGACGTCTACCGGCAGGAATCAGCCGCGAACAAAATCGGCCTGGACGAACAGGCCTACCGCGTCCGCGCAGACGTGCAGCAGGCCTTTTATCGCGCGCTTGCAACGCAGCAGACGGTTGCGGTTCGGCGGCAGATGGTACAGCTTGCAGGCGACTCCGTTGAAACCGCCCACCAGCTTGCCAACCTGGGCCAGGCCGATGCGCCGGATGTGTTGCAGGCCGAGGTCGAGCGGGAGCAGGCGAAGATCGACTATGTCGACGCGCAGCGCGAGTACCTGCAGCGGTTTGCAGTGCTGGCTGCGCTGGCGAATCAGCCGGGTTTGCCGGTGAGTCCGCTGGCCGGAAAGCTGGAGCAGGTGCCGGACCTGGATGCAGATGCAGCCGTCGCGAAGGTGCTGGCAGAAAGCCCCACCGTGCAGCGTGCGCAGCAGGAAGTCGCCGTGGCCGAGGCGCAGGCGAAGCAGTCGCGGCGTGAACCCGTGCCCGACCTGAAGGTGCAGGCGGGCGAGTGGTACAGCGGCGACCGGCTCGACAACAACGGGGCGGCGGGGTGGATGGGCTTTGCGCAGGTGGGCGTCGATCTGCCGCTGTGGAATCGCAACCAGGGCAGTACCGGCGCGGCAAAGGCGGACGTAACGCGCGCGCAGGCCGAGGTCACACGCACGCGGCTGTCGCTGAAGCAGCAGGCAGAACCGCTGGCGCAAGGCTACCTTGCCGCCCGGTTCCAGGCGGAGCGATACCGCACGCAGCTGATCCCGCGTGCGCAGCGGGCTTACGATCTGTACACGATGAAATACCAGGGCATGGCCGCTGCGTACCCGCAGGTTCTGCTGTCGCAGCGCACGCTGTTCAACCTACAGATTGCATATCTTCATGCACTGGAAACAGAGTGGATGAATGCAGTTAGCTTGCAGAACTACACACTTTCCGGCGGGCTGAACCGGCAAATGGGTTCGGAAGGAAATACGGTCACAGGGTTGCGTATGGGGAGTGGCGAATGACGACCGAAACCGTCGAAGCGGTGAAGCAAAAAGACCCCGTCTGCGGCATGATGGTGCTGCCCGCAAAGGCCGCTGGCTCGGCGGAGTTTGCAGGCCATCGCTACTATTTCTGCGGCAAGGGCTGCCTTGCGAAGTTTGAGGCCGATCCGCAGAAGTATCTCGCACCCGCATCGGTCGCCGCACCCACCGCGCAGGCGCAGGCGGCGGAGTACATCTGCCCCATGGACCCGGAGGTGAGCCAGCGGGGGCCTGGCAGCTGCCCGAAGTGCGGCATGGCGCTGGAACCCGCAGTCGCCACGGCGGCGACACGCATGGAATACACCTGCCCCATGCATCCCGAGGTGGTCTCGGAAAAGCCCGGCAACTGCCCCAAATGCGGCATGGCACTGGAACCGCGCGATGTCGCCGTCGAGGAGAAGAATCCTGAACTGGACGACATGACGCGCAGGCTCTGGATCGCCGCCGCGCTGACCCTGCCGCTACTTACGATCATGTTCGTCGAGATGCTGCCATCCATGCCTCTGCAGGGGCTGCCCGCTGCCGCGGTGGCATGGCTTGAGTTCGCGCTGGCGACGCCGGTGGTGCTGTGGTGCGGTTGGCCATTTTTTGTGCGCGCGTGGCAATCCGTGAGAAATCGCAGCGGCAATATGTTCACGCTCATCGGCATTGGCACGGGCGTTGCGTACACCTACAGCGTCATCGCGACCGTGGCTCCGCGCCTGTTCCCTGCCACCGCGCAGAACGCGCACGGCATGCCCGCGCTGTACTACGAGCCGGCGGCGGTCATCATTGCGCTGGTACTGCTGGGCCAGGTGCTGGAACTGCGCGCACGCTCTCAGACCGGGTCGGCCCTGCGCGCGCTGCTGCAATTGGCTCCACGTACCGCGCTAAAGCTGACGGATTGCGGTCACGAACGCGACACGCCGCTGGCGCAGATCAAGGTGGGCGATCGCCTGCGGGTGCGTCCCGGCGAGAAGGTGCCGGTGGATGGCGTCGTGCTGGAAGGCCATAGTTCCGTGGACGAAAGCATGGTCAGCGGCGAACCCATTCCTGTGGAGAAGACGGCGGATGCGAAAGTCATCGGCGGCACCCTGAACGGCACCGGCGGCTTCATCATGCGCGCGGAACAGGTGGGTGCGGACACACTGCTGGCACAGATTGTGCGGATGGTTTCGTCCGCCCAGCGGACGCGAGCACCCATCCAGCGGGTGGCCGATCGCGTGGCTTCCTTCTTCGTACCTGCCGTGCTGCTCGCCGCGGCGCTGACCTTTATAGTCTGGTTCGTCTTCGGCCCGCAGCCCCGGCTGGCGCACGCGCTGGTCAGCGCGGTGGCGGTGCTAATTGTGGCTTGCCCCTGCGCACTGGGGTTGGCCACGCCCATGGCGATCATGGTAGGCACTGGGCGCGGCGCAGGAGCGGGCATCCTGGTGCGCAGTGCGGAGGCGCTGGAACAGTTCAGCAAGGTGAACACTCTGCTGATCGACAAGACGGGCACGCTGACTGAAGGCAAGCCACGCGTCTCTGCGGTGCTGCCGCAGCCGGGCTTTGCCCAGGACGAACTGCTGCAGTTTGCAGCCAGCCTGGAGAGGTCGAGCGAACACCCGCTGGCCGCTTCCCTCGTCCGCGCCGGGCAGGAACGTGGTCTCTCCCTGCTGGAGGTGGATGGCTTTCAGTCACAGCCCGGCATGGGTGTTTCAGGACGCGTCGGCGGCAGAGAGGTCGCTGTTGGAAACACCGCTCTGCTGCAAAGCTTCCATTGCGACTCGGCGGCGCTTGACCATGCGGCTGCGCAGCATCGCCAGCAGGGTGAGACCGTGACCTTCATCGCTGTCGATGGCAAGGCCGCTGGCGTGCTGTGCATTGCCGACACAATCAAGGATTCCGCCGCAGAGACCATCCGCGAATTGAACGCTGCGGGCGTGGAAGTCGCCATGCTGACCGGCGACAACCCGGTCACCGCAAAGGCGGTTGCGGGCCGCCTGGGCATCGGCTTTGTTGCGGGTGTTTTGCCCGCGGGCAAGGCCGCAGCGGTGCAGCAGTACAAAGCAAGAGGACGCGTCGTCGCCATGGCCGGGGACGGAGTCAACGACGCACCTGCGCTGGCCGCCGCCGATGTGGGTGTCGCCATGGGCACGGGTGCGGATGTTGCCATGCAGTCGGCCGGAATCACGTTGCTGCACGGCGACCTGCGCGCCATCCTGCGGGCGCGGCGACTGAGCCAGGCGACGGTACGAAACATCCGGCAAAACCTGTGGTTCGCCTTTGGCTACAACGCCCTTGGTGTGCCGCTGGCCGCGGGCGTGCTGTACCCGCACTTTGGCATCTTGCTCAGCCCGATGCTTGCGGCTGCGGCGATGAGCCTCAGTTCGGTTTCCGTGATCGGCAATGCGCTACGGCTGCGAACGGTGAAGCTCTGACGCGTGCTCGGCGTCCGCAGTCGGCACGGTGTCTTCGGCTGGTTCTGCGTCTTCGGTCGGCTCGACCACCTTGGCCCGCAGCGGGAGCGATCCGTCAGCATCTGCGCTGATGCGGCCGCCCTTGCGCAGTTCGACCTTCTGCGACTGGTAGATGCCGCTGTTGCCAGAGAACAGGTAGCTGAAGATGCAGGCCACACCGGCGAACGCACCGGCCTCTGCACCAAACAGTTCCATGGCCATCAGCGTCGACGCAATGGGCGTGTTCGCCGCCCCGGCAAAAACGCCCACGAAACCCAACCCAGCCAGCAGAGGCGTGGGCAGCGGCAGGATATTTCCGAGCGCGTTGCCGAGCGTCGCGCCTATAAAAAACAGCGGTGTAACTTCGCCGCCTTTGAAGCCGGAACCGAGCGTCACCACCGTGAACAGAAACTTGCCAATCCAGTCGACGGCGGGTTGAGGCCCCGTAAAGGCGGCTTCAATCCCCTTATCGCCAAGGCCGATGTACTTGGTGCTGTGAATGGCCCAGACACCCAGCGCGACGACGATACCGCCTGCAAACGGCCGCATCGGGATCCACGTGATGTATTTGCGGCACAGGTCTGCGATGGCGTGCGCCGACCTGGCGAACGCCATGGCAACCAGGCCGAAAATGGCACCGGCCAGCGCCGAAACCAGCAGCCCCTTGGCGTCGACGTTTGGGATGAACAGGATGTCGATAGAGCCGTGCACAATGCCCCAGTCGCGCGTGACCAGGTCGCCCGTGAACGCTGCAACGATGCAGGGCACCAACGCTTCATAGCTGACCGCGCCGATGGCCAGCACCTCAAGGCCGAAGACAGCGCCGGCCAGCGGCGTGCCGAAAACCGATGCAAAGCCGGCGGAGATGCCGCACATCAGCAGGATGCGGCGCTCGACCGCAGACATGCGAAACGGGCGGCCCAACTGGTCTGCCAGGGACGCGCCCGTCTGCACGGCGGTACCTTCACGACCGGCAGAACCGCCAAATACGTGCGTCATGAACGTGCCAAACAGAATGAGCGGGGTCAACCGCAGCGGCACGGTCTGGTGCGGGTCATGCACCTCGTCAATGATGAGGTTGTTGCCGCGCTCCAGGTCTGCGCCCAGGTACTGGTACAGGCAGCTGACCAGCAAGCCTGCGACCGGTAGCAGGGCAATCAACCAGATGTGAGCTTCGCGGATGCGGGTGGCAAGGTTGAGCGACCAGATCAGCAGCGCCGACGCAGTGCCTGCCATCATGCCGGTCAGCACCGCAATGGGCACCCATCGCAGCAGGTAGCGCAGTACGGATGCAAAGTCTTTTAGGGGATTGTCAAGCGGCGTTTCAGACACGGGAACTCCTACAGGATTTGTAGGAGTCATCAGCAGCGACAGGAGTCGCGTGCGGTTCGGGCGGAACCCCATCGCCACGATCTTGCAAGTTCCTTCAGCTTACATGCTGTTGCCGCCTGGGTGGCGCCTGCGCGTGCGCGCCGTCGTCAAACTGCTTTGGTAAAACCTTCCGGGTTAAGTTTCCGACGCGAACATTTGCTTAACCACCATGGCCACGCTTACGATTCGGTCGAGACCCCACGGTATGAATCGCACGCCAAAGCCTGAACCATCCACATCGTCGTTGCGCGCTGCTGCGCAAGCAGCGGCGCCTGCCACGGGTATACCGCGTGGATAGAGCCACCACGATACCCCTGCGGGACGTGCTTGAGGATGACCCAACAGCCTATGCAGCCACCCGCACCCACGCACCGGGTCCGGAGGGATCGCTGCCCATCACGGCAGAGATGCTTCTGACCGCGCCCTCCGGCAACCTGTTCGGCCTGACGCAGAATGCCGGCATGGGGTGGGAACCGCAGCGCCTGCTGGACCCGGAGTTCCTCATCCTGAGTACGCACGGCGGCCTGCGCGCCGCGGACGGAACACCCATTGCGCTCGGCTTCCACAGCGGCCACTGGGAGGTGGGTCTGCTGGTTGCAGAGGCTGCACGCCAGTTCCGCGCCCAGCGTGCCACACCCTTCGCCGGTGCCTGCACGGATCCGTGCGACGGCCGCACCCAGGGCACGGCGGGCATGCTGGATTCGCTGCCTTACCGTAACGACGCGGCCATGGTGCTGCGCCGGCTGATGCGGTCGCTGCCCACGCGCAGCGGCGTGCTGGGCATTGCCACCTGCGACAAGGGCCTGCCTGCCATGCTGATGGCTCTGGCCTCTGGCGGTGCGCTCCCTGGCATCCTCGTGCCCGGAGGCGTGACGCTGCTGCCAGACAGCACACCAGAACATCCGTCGGAAGACGCAGGCAAGGTGCAGACCATCGGCGCGCGCTACGCCCAGGGCGAAATTACGCTGGACTACGCTGCAGACGTAGGCTGCCGCGCCTGCGCCAGCCCCGGCGGGGGGTGCCAGTTTCTAGGCACGGCTGCCACCGCGCAGGTGGTTGCGGAGGCCCTTGGCCTCGCGTTGCCACACACTGCGCTGGCACCCTCGGGCGAACCGGTGTGGCTGCGCGCCGCAGCGCAGTCGGCACGTGCCCTGCTGCGCATGTCGCAGATGAGCATGGGCACGCGCGACGTGCTGACGGACGCCGCCGTCCGCAACAGCATGGTGCTGCACGCGGCGTTTGGCGGGTCTACGAATCTGCTGTTGCACATTCCTGCCATCGCCCATGCTGCCGGACTGAAGCGACCCACCGTAGACGATTGGGTTGCCGTAAACCGAGCCGTGCCGCGGCTGGTGGATGCCCTGCCCAACGGACCGCGCGGCTTTGCCACCGTGCAGGTCTTTCTGGCGGGTGGCGTGCCCGAGGTGATGCTGCACCTGCGTCGTGCAGGTCTGCTGGACACGTCTGTCCGCACCGTCACTGGCGAAACGCTGGATAGCAACCTGGACTGGTGGGAAGCCAGCAAACGCCGCCGCACCCTGCGCGAACGCCTGCGTGTGCTGGACAGCGTTGATCCGGACGACGTCATCCTGTCGCCAGACCGCGCACGTGCCAACGGCCTCACCGCGACCGTCTGCTTTCCGTCCGGCAACGTTGCGCCGGAAGGCAGCGTGATCAAGAGCACGTCGATTGACCCATCGCTCATCGACGAAACCAACTGCTATCGCCACACCGGTCCGGCGAAGGTGTTCGTCACAGAGGCCGCCGCCATCGCCGCCATCAAGGCAGGTGGCGTAGGACACGGTGACGTGATCGTGCTTATCTGCGGCGGGCCGCTGGGCGCGGGCATGCAGGAGATCTACCAGGTCACCTCAGCCCTCAAAAACCTGCCTTTCTGCAAGCATGTTGCAGTGCTGACGGACGCACGATTCTCCGGCGTGTCAACGGGCGCGTGCGTAGGGCATATCTCGCCGGAAGCACTGGCGGGCGGCCCCATCGGCAAGGTGCTCGAAGGCGACCTGCTGCAGATCATGGTCAACCGCACCGACCTGCACGCCACGGTCAACCTGGTCGGCTCGGGTGGCGAAGTGTTCTCCCCCGAAGAAGGCGCGCGAAGGCTATCCGCTCGCGGCTTGCGCACCGACCTGGCTCCGCATCCGGAACTGCCGGACGACACGCGCCTGTGGGCCGCGCTGGTACAGGCGTCTGGCGGTATCTGGGGCGGCTGCGTGTATGACGCAGACGCGATTGTGAACACACTGGCACGTGGTGCGGTGTCGATCGAACAGGAGAAACGATGAAGCTCTACAAAACAAAACACGGCATACTGGCCACGCGTGAAGATGGCTCAACCTGGCACCGCGTCTTCGCCGAAAGCTGGGATGAACTGGTCTGCAGCACCGACCTGCACGCACGCGTGCGGACCAGTCTGGAAGCCGACGCTGTCGAAGCGCCGCCGCCTGCCGACCTGCTGCCGCCCATCGGCGAGCAGGAAGTGTGGGCCAGCGGCGTCACCTACTTTCGCAGCCGCAGCGCCCGCATGGAAGAGTCGAAGGAGAGCGGCGGCGACACCTTCTACGACCGTATCTACATGGCTGAACGGCCGGAACTCTTCTTTAAAGCCACTGCCCGCCGTGTCGTCGGCCCGGGGGCGAACGTGCGCATTCGGAGCGATGCCACATGGTCCGTGCCGGAGCCGGAGTTGACGCTGCTGATCAACCCCGCAGGCGACATTGTCGGTTACACCATCGGCAACGACATGAGTTCGCGCGACATCGAGGGCGAGAACCCGCTCTACCTGCCGCAGGCCAAGGTCTACGACGGATCGTGCTCGATCGGTCCGTGCATCCTGCTCTCGCCGGACGCACCTCCCAAATCCACGACCATCCACATCGAGATCAAGCGCGCCGGGCAAGCCGTCTTTACCGGCGAGACCACCCTCGCCGAGCTGAAGCGCGAACTGAAGGTACTGGCGCAGTACCTGTACCGCGACAACAGCTTTCCGCAAGGCGCGCTGCTGATGACTGGCACCGGAATCGTTCCCGGCGATGACTTCACGCTGGGCCACGGAGACCTGATCGAAATCACGATTGAAGGCATTGGCACGCTGAGCAATATCGTCGACTAGGGTGTCGGCGAAGCCAACGCCTGCACCTGGGCCCACACGCTGTCATCCACCTCAATCCCTTCGCGGCTCTGCCGTTCCCTGCGCCGGGCTGCGCCTTCGCCTGGAAACTCCGGCGTGTGTCCAGCCTCATCCGGCGAGGAGGCGTGGACGTACTCCACAACGCTGTCGGCGATCTGCGCGGTCGCCGCGTCGCCGCCCAGCTTACGCGGATCGATCGCAATAAATACCTGCGAACACCCCACGCAGCTGCCCAGCTTCAGCGCGTCGATGCCGTTCGTCGGCAGTCCTTCGGAAAGCACCGCCGCCAGCACATCCAGCAGAATGGCGAAGCCTGAACCCTTCCAGAACCCCATCGGCAGGATGCGCTGCGACTCTTCGATGGCTCCGGGATCGTCGGTCAGCGTGCCCTCCGCGTCGAAACCGCCTGCATACGGCAGCTTTTCGCCCTTAAGGCGCGTCACCTGCAGTTTGCCGTAGGCGTACTGCGACATGGCCATGTCCAGAACCACGGGCCCGCCGGGTCGCGGCACCGCCATGATGAAGGGGTTGTTTCCCACTCGCACATCCTTGCCGCCCCACGCAGGCATGCAAGATTCGGTGTTGGTCCACGCGATGAGGATGTAGCCACGATTCGCCGCATGCCAGCCGTAGCTGCCACCGCGCATCCAGTGATTGGTGTTGCGCAGGCCCAGCAGTGCGATGCCGTGTTCCGAGGCCTGCTCCGTTACGCGGTCGGTACACCACAGCGCGTTCAGCACGCCCGGTGCACGCTGCCCGTCATACACCTCCAGCGCTCCAAACTGGCGCACCTGCTCAGGCTTAGCACCCAGGTTGATCCATCCCTTTTGGATGAACTCCACGAAGCGCGGCACACGATTGATGCCGTGCGAGGTGACACCATCCAGCGTTGACTCCGCATGGATGCGTGCGCAGGTTTCCGCATCGGCGTTCGCCATGCCTGCATTTACAAAAGCCTGCTGAATGGTGCCCTGTAACTCCTCCAATTGAATCCGCACAACTCCTCCGGAACTTTCCTGTTACGTATGGAATTAGGAGCGTCGTAGCTCCACCACGACAAACACCATGAAGGCAACAAACACCGCTCCCGCCACAAGGAACACATTGCGTGTGTGATGGGATCGTTTTGGGCTGGGGACCGTGGTCTGCGATGATGCGCTCACATCAAGGGCTGCTGGTACATCCACCCCTGAGTCTGCCAACGAGTACCTGAGCGGAGCAGGTTGCGAAACCGTTCTCCGCGCCAACGGGCTTGCAGGCACAGCGACTACGGCGGCGACTGTCACTATCGAAGCAAATGTTCGCAAAACTCCTCCGTACGACGGCTATTTAGGTCACTTTTCAGCAAGCCGATGAAGCCTGGAGCCGAGTCATAATGACTGTACATGCTCAACCTTGAAAGCAAACAGTAGGCGCATCGAAGGGTGCTTCTGCAGATCATTCACCAGCAGGTATTCTGCTAAGGATGGCAACGAACGACCTCTTCTCCCCAAAGATCCTACGCGTACGCACCGTAGATTTGCGCTTTCCGACGTCGCGCTTCTCCATCGGATCCGACGCCGTGAACAAGGACCCGGACTACTCCGCCGCCTACTGCGTGCTGGAGACGGACGGATCCCACGAAGGCTACGGCCTTACCTTCACGTTGGGCCGCGGCACCGAGCTGTGCGTGCTTGCGATCGAGTTCCTGTCGCGCTTCCTCGTCGGCCGCACCCTTGCCGAGATTACGGGGGATATGGGCAGCTTCGTGCGGCAATTGGGTGGCGACACGCAGTTCCGCTGGCTCGGCCCGGACAAGGGTGTGGTCCACCTTGCAGCCGCCGCGCTGATTAACGCGGTGTGGGACCTGTGGGCCCGTGTCGAACGCAAACCTGTGTGGAAGCTGCTGGCGGATATGTCGCCCGCCCAGATCGTCTCGCTCATCGACTTCACCTACATCGACGACGCGCTGTCACCCGCAGAGGCGCTCGAAATCCTGACCCGCAACGAATCCTCTCGCGCGGAACGCATCGCCCATTTGCAGGCCCAGGGATTGCCTGCGTACACCACTTCGGCTGGCTGGTTTGGCTTCGACGACGACAAGATCAAGCGGCTGTGCGACGAAGCCCTGCAGGAGGGCTGGACGCACTTCAAACTAAAGGTTGGCGGCACCCCTGAGGATGATCTGCGCCGTGGCCAGCTGGTGCGCCAGCAGATTGGGCCGGACAACAAGCTGATGGTCGATGCCAACCAGAAGTGGGGTGTTGTCGAAGCCATTCACCGCACGCGGCAGCTCGCCGAACTGGACCTGTGGTGGATGGAAGAGCCCACCAGCCCAGACGACATCCTAGGGCACGCACGCATCCGCCGCGAGACCGGCGTCCGCATTGCCACAGGGGAACACTGCCAGAACAAGGTCATGTTCAAGCAACTACTGCAGGCAGGAGCCATCGACGTGTGCCAGATCGATAGCTGCCGCGTCGCTGGCGTGAATGAAAATTTGGCAATTATCCTGATGGCTGCAAAGTTCGGCATTCCCGTGTGCCCACACGCGGGCGGCGTCGGGTTGTGCGAGTACGTGCAGCACCTGTCCGCGTTCGACTACATCTACGCATCGGCAACGCTGAAGGACAAGGTCGTCGAATACGTTGACCACCTGCACGAACACTTTCTAACGCCGGTGCGCATTCGGCAGGGTCACTACGTGCTGCCGCAGGAAGCCGGATACAGCATCGAAATACATGCGGAGTCACTGGCCGAATATGCATTCCCCGCAGGGACTTACTGGCAGGCACAAACAGCGTCCTGACCTGTTCGCACAAAGGAACCTACCACGCAGCTAGGGCCTGGGAGCAGATGCTCACAGGCCCACAAACTAAAAAGCCTCCGCAGTTGCGGAGACTAACTAAAGATTGGTTGCGGGGGTAGGATTTGAACCTACGACCTTTGGGTTATGAGCCCAACGAGCTACCGGGCTGCTCCACCCCGCATCACCAATATAGCTTTGTTACAGTTACGAGTCAAACCGACGGATCGCGGCGGGCCTCCTCCACTCATCCAAAACAGCGCTCTGCAAGCAAGTGCGCTCCTTGTTCTTCAGGTGTTAGGCTTTGCGCCTATGCGCTCTGCCTTTCAGCCAACGGGGTTCTCGCGAAGACGCTTCTGCCGTGCCTCAGCGGGCATGCTCCTGCTGCCTGGCGCAGTACTTGCGCTGCCAGGCGGCGCGTTCGCACAGGCCAGTGAAAACGTGCACTTCAACGTGGCCGAGTACGACCGCGCTCACATTCTTGCAAGTGCGGCAGGCGCGTTGCGAAAACAGCCCCGAACCATCACCTCGATCCCTGCACCTGTAAAAGGTGCGGAGCCGAACGTGTACTACTCCGAAGATACGGAGTGGTGGCCCAAAGCGGGTGACGAGGCTGCGCCCTTCGAGTACCGACTTGGCCGCATCAATCCGCAGGCCTTTACGGAACACCGCGATGCCCTTGTGCAGATGAACGGCTACGTAGCCGCGTGCGTGGCAGCCTGGCGGCTGACGCAGGAGGAGCGTTACGCCGCCCACGCCATGTTGCACCTGCGCGCCTGGTTCATAGCCGAGTCAACCCGCATGCAGCCACAGCTGGAACATGCGGCCAGCATTCCCGGCAAGCAGTACGGCACGCCCCGTGGTGTGGAAGAAACGGTCATGCTGGCGGAAACGGTTCGTGCCGCATCGTTCCTTTGCGCCTACAACGGCGTTGCTACTGAGGCAGAAGCAGGCGCGCTGCGGGAGTGGTTTGGCGCCTTTGCAACGTGGTTGAACGAATCGAAGAAGGGCTTCATCGCGCGCGAGTCAAAGGATCGGCTGGCCATCTGCTGGACGCTGCAGGCTGCGGAGTGCGCTCGCTTTGCACGCAACGGTGCGCTGCAATTGGAATGCTCGCATCGGTTCCGTGACAAGCTGCTTCGGCAGATGAACTTTGACGGCCAATTCCCTGCGGAACTACACCGGCCCGACGCCTACGCGGCCTCCATCTTCACGCTGGATTGCATGTCCGTGCTGTGCGAGGTGTTGTCGTCGCCGATGGATCGGCTTTGGGACTACACCCTGGCGGATGGGCGTGGCATGCGGTCTGCTGTGGCGTTCCTATTTCCTTCCATGGAGAATCGTGCGAACTGGAAGTTGCCATCGGATGCCGAGCACTTCAGCGATTGGCCGGTGCGTCAGCCCAGTCTGCTGCTTGCGGGTCGTGCGTATGGTCGGCCGGAGTACCTTGCTGCGTGGAAGCGGCTGCCGCTTGAGCCGCCGTCCGGACCTTTGCTTCGGTACTTTCCTGTCCGACAGCCTGCGCTGTGGACGGTGCGTGCACCTGCGGCCTGATACCGTCTGCGGAGGAATCGTTTAGCTTGTCATCATGGCTCTTCGTGGTGTGTGTCGCGCGTTCCCTGTCCTAACTCTGCTGGCGGGCATGTCCGCGTCGGCGCAACTTACGCTGCTGCCCGCGCCGCGCGAGGCTGCGGTGGGCCGTACGCTGCCACTATCAAACGGCGTAGGTGTGGTCTGCGCCGGGTGTGATGCAGAGGACACCTTCGCGGCGACCGAACTGACGCAGAGCCTGATGGCGCAGGGTGTCTCCACGTCCAGCAGCGCCGGGACGCGCATTACGCTGCTGCGCTCGGACAGCGCAGCCGGGCGGGCCGCGTTGACCTCCGCGCACCTGCAGTGGATGCCGGAGATGCGCGAAGAGGGTTATGCCATTGTGCCGGACGCAACCGGCATCAGCGTCGTTGGCGCGACTTCGGCGGGCGTCTTCTACGGTGCGCAAACAGCACGGCAGATGGTCAGCGGTTCTGGCTCCACCGCAACGCTGCTGACGGCAACCGTACGCGACTGGCCTGCGATGAAATACCGCGGCCTGCATGACGATCTGTCGCGCGGCCCGGTACCAACGCTGGACTTTCAGAAGAAGCAGATTCGCACCCTCGCTGCATACAAAATGAACGTGTACTCGCCCTATTTTGAGCACACGATGCAGTACCTTTCCGACCCGCTGGCATCGCCGCCGGGCGGTGCCGTGACTCCCGCACAGGCGCGGGAACTGGTGGCGTATGCGGCGAAATATCACATCACCATCATCCCGGAGCAGGAGGCGTTCGGGCACCTGCACTACATGCTGACGTACGACACGTATTCGCCGCTGGGAGAGACGCCGCACGGGCATGTGCTGGCGCCAGGCCAGCCCGAATCCCTTGCGCTTACCAAACGCATGTTTACCGAGCTGGCAGCAGATTATCCAAGCGCCCTGCTGCACCTGGGCGCGGACGAAACGGTTGAGCTGGGCAAGGGACAGACGAAGTCCGCGGTTGATGCGCGTGGACTTGGACCGGTATACCTCGACTACGTGGAGAGGATCGTCACGGAACTGCAGCAGCTCAAACGGCGCTTTTTATTCTGGGGCGACATCGCGATGAAGGAGCCTGCGCTGCTGAAGTCCGCGCCGCAAAGCTTCAAGCAGCAGACCATCGCCGTCGGTTGGGAGTACAACCCACAGCCACGCGGCTTCCTGCCGTGGATCAAGCCCTACACCGACGCAGGCATGGAGTGCTGGGTCGCGCCCGGCGTCAACAACTGGAGCCGCGTGTACCCCAACTTCAACCTGGCACTACCCAACATTCAGCGGTTCACCGCGCAGGCACAGGCCAGCGGATGCACTGGGCAACTGAACACCGTGTGGAATGACGATGGCGAAGCGCTCTTCAACAACAACTGGTACGCCGTATTGTTTGGTGCGGAGGCTGCGTGGCACAAGGGCGAAAGCTCCATTCCACAATTTCAAAGAGAGTACGGCAGCATCTTTCACGGTGACAGCACGGGCAAGGTGAGCCAGGCGCAGCAGGAGTTGATGGCGGCGCACGCGCTGCTGAAGAACAACTTCAAAAGTTCTGACGCGTCGGACCTGCTGTTCTGGGTCGACCCGTGGAGCGCCGACGGCCAGATCTCCGCAGGCCGCATTCGTCCCTACACGCGCGACCTTCGGCTGCATGCGGAGCGCGCTATTGTGCTGATGGAAGAGGCGCGCGCACAGGGCAATCTCCGTGAAGTGGACGCCTTGGAATCAATGGAACTGGGGGCGCGCCGCATGGACCTGATCGGCCTGAAGTTTCAGTTGACGGATGAAATCGCAGCCGGTTATGCGAAGGCTTACGCCCTGCAGAACAGCAAGGACAAGGACAGCCGCGCAGAAGTTTCGCGCGCGCTGATCGACATTAACGCCGTGAACGGCAGGCTGCAGGATCTGCGTAACAACTACTCGCTGCTGCGCGATTTGTATGAACAGGCCTGGCTGAAAAGCTACCGGCTGTACTGGTTGCAGAACAACCTGCAGCGCTATGACCTGACGATTCAGCTGTGGCTAAGCCGCATCGACAAGGTGCGTTCGGCGCAACGGCAGTGGGACCGCTCGCAATCCATTCCACCCGCAAGTGACTTGGGCATTCCACCGCTTCCCGCCGCAGCCGCAGGGGCAGCCCAGTGATCCGCGCAATTGCCGCGAAGGCACTCATCACGGACAGCGGCATGTTGGATCGACCGCTGATTCTGATCGAAGACGGGCGCGTCGTGAGCGTCTTGTCGCTGGTTTCGCAGTCGATGCCGGATGGTGCGCTGGACCTCTCAGACAGCACGCTGTCCGAAGGCTTTTTCGACGTACACGTGCATGGTGCCGGTGGACGCGATGTGATGGAGGGCTCGCCTGGGGCCATCCACACCGTCGCCCGCATGCTGGCGAAGTACGGGACATCCCGCTTCCTTGCGACGACCGTGACCTCCTCCGTGGAGAACACATTGCGCGCGCTGGAAGGCATTGTCAAGGTGATGGCCGCGCAGGTGCCGGACGATTGCGCGAAGATCACAGGCATCCATCTGGAAGGTCCATTTCTGTCGCATGCGAAGCGCGGTGTGCATTCGCCTGACCAGCTGCAGGAACCGTCGATCAAACTCTTTGACCGCTTGAACGAAGCGGCCAGCGGCCACATACAACTGATTACGATTGCACCTGAACTACCCAACGCGCTGGACCTGATTGCGCACGCCACCGCGCTGGGCGTGCGCGTGAGCCTGGGCCACAGCGACGCCGTTGCCACAGAGGCGCGTGCCGGTATCACCGCGGGTGCGGTCAGCGCGACGCATACCTTTAACGCCATGCGCGGGCTGACCCAGCGTGAGCCCGGCATGCTGGGCGTCGTTCTGGACGCGACCGATCTGTACGCCGAACTGATCTGCGACGGCATTCACACCACACCGGAAGCCGTTCGACTCTGGCTGAAGATGAAAGGGCTCGAGAGGGCGCTCCTGATCACCGACGGCATGGCCGCAACCGGCATGCCCGACGGAGAATACCTGCTTGGCGACATGACGGCGCAGGTAAAGAACGGCGTCGCCACGCACGACGGCGCACTGGCCGGCAGCGTGTTGACTATGGACCGTGCAGTCGCAAACGTGCAGGCATTCACAGGATGTTCCCTCGCCGAGGCGGTGCGCATGGCGTCGCGGAACCCTTCGGCAATGATGGGCCGCAGCGCATCTTCCGCAGACTTCAACATCTTCAACGAAGCAGGCGCGCGAACCGGCAGCATCCTGCGCGGTCGCCTGCTGAATGCCTAGCTGACAGTTCGACTGGTCCGCCCGAGGGAGATGCAACCGAAGATTTCTGTGCACCGATCTTGTGCGCACACAAGAACGTATGCGTCTTACAGGTATGGAACGTCCGCAGCACAGGTTCATCACTTCAGCGAGGTCATGGCGCCTTCTGGTGGCAGGTACCATGCTCCCATGTTGCGCTGTCCTGGCGCAGAGTCCCCGCACAAACCAGGCTTTGAACCTCAGTGAGATTTCTCAGCGGCTCACCGAGGCGAACGCACGTCGCAGGGCGGCCCTGAAGCAATACGAAAGCCGCCGAACCATGACGGTGAACTATGACGGCCCGCTAAGCCAGGGCGAGGCATCTGAAACGGTGCAGATGACCTTCACCGCGCCCGCCACAAAACAGTTCACGGTGCTATCGGCCACAGGGTTGAAGCTGATCCGCGACAATGTCTTCCAACGGGCGCTGGATGCAGAGCAGACTGCGTCAACCGAGCGGGCGCAGCAGGCATCCGCTCTGAACACGGACAACTACAACCTGCAACTGATGGGTGTGGAGCAGCTGCCGACCGGTCGTTGTTACGTTCTGGATGTCGTGCCGAAGGTGCCGGGCGAGTTCACCTACGTCGGCCGGGTTTGGGTGCAGGCAATCGATTTTGCGGTGGTTCGCATTCAGGGCCGGCCGGCGATCAATCCGTCGCAGTTTGTTTCTGACGGGGAGTTTACGACCGACTTTCAGAAAGTCGGCGGATTCTACTTTCCGCAGCAGACAGTCTCGACAAGCCAGCTGCCCCTGGGCATGCGCGCTCGCCTCACAATTCAATACGGCCCTTACCGTATCGTCAGCGCACTTGGTCTCTAACGGCAGGTACGCATAACTCCGCTTGCGCTGCGCGTATGCCAAACGCTTCGATACACTCGCTGGTATGCCCACACGGCTTCACGCATTCGACCTCGGCCTCATCGCCGTGTACCTGCTCGGCATTACGCTGTTTGGCCTGCGCTTTCGCAAGAACGCGGACACTTCACTGTCGTCCTACTTTCTGGCCGCGCGAAGCGTGCCGTGGTGGGCAATCGCGCTCTCCATCGTGTCTGCAGAGACGAGTACGCTGACCATCATCAGCGTGCCAGGCATCGCTTTTGGTGGCAACTTCACGTTTCTGCAGCTGATCTTCGGCTACATGGTCGGGCGGCTGCTCATCTGCATCCTGTTCCTGCCGCGCTACTTTGAAGGCGAGCTGTTTACCGCGTACCAGTTGATCGACCGGCGCTTTGGATCGACGCTGCACAAGGTGACTGCGGGCCTGTTCCTGCTGACGCGTGCCGCGGCTGAGGGTGTCCGTGTCTATGCCGTATCCATTGTCGTGGGCATTGCAATCGGTACAAACGACATCGTCAGCATCGTCATCATCAGCCTGCTCACATTGCTCTACACCTTCGAAGGCGGCATGGCGGCGGTCATCTGGACCGACGTGGTGCAGATGGGCCTGTACGTCGCCGGTACCGTGGTGGCGTTGTTTACGCTGGGCGCAAAGATTAACGGCGGCTGGTCAACGGTGCACACCATCACGGCTGCCGCAGGCAAACTGCAGATCTTCGACTTTCACCTGAACCTGACGTCGCCGTACACCTTCTGGGCCGGGCTGCTTGGCGGCGCGTTCCTGACCATGGCATCGCACGGCACCGACCAGTTGATGGTGCAGCGGCTGCTCGCGGCGAAGAACCTGCGCGATTCACGCACGGCACTGCTAGCCAGCGGCGGTGTCGTGCTGCTGCAGTTCACGCTATTCCTCGTCATCGGTGCGGGCCTGTTTGTCTTCTACGGCCAGCATCCAGCGATGTTGACCGTCAAGGGTTCGGATCGCCTGTTCCCCGCGTTCATCGTGCAGCAGATGCCGGTCGGCATCGCGGGCCTGCTGATCGCGGCTATTCTGGCGGCAGCCATGTCGAACCTGTCTGCCGCGCTCAACTCGCTTTCGTCCACCACCATTGTCGACTTCTACCTGCGACTGCGGCCCGCCGCAACGGACAAGCAACGCAACCGGCTGTCACGCCTGGCTACGGTGGTGTGGGCGGTGGTGCTGGTGGGCATCGCAATTTACGCGGTCAACGTGGGCGGCAAGGGGCATGTCGTGGAGATGGGCCTGTCCATCGCGTCCGTCGCATATGGCGCTCTGCTGGGCGTATTTCTGCTGGGCACACTCACGAAGTACGCCACACAAACAGGAGCCATCATCGGCATGGTCGTCGGCTTTTCGCTGAACCTTGCGCTTTACCTGCCGAAGATCCTTCCCGTTTCTTCGCTGCACATCGGCGGGTTTGCTCTCTCAAACATTGCCTTCACCTGGTACGTGCTCATCGGCTCTGCCGTTACGTTCCTGGTGGGTTCGCTGGTCAGCATCTCGGGCGGCTCGCGGCAGAAGAAGGCCATGGCTGTCATTGTCCTTCTGCTATGCGTTTGCGTCGGCAGCGCCCAGGCACAGACGTATGACTTCAGCCAGGTCGACAGCGTTATGCAGGAAGGCCTCGCGCAGAAGCAACTACCCGGCGGCGTGGTCATCATTGGCAGCGGCGGCCACGTGGTCTACCATCGCGCCTTTGGCAATCGTGCCGAAGACCCCGCCATCGAAGCCATGACGGAAGACACGGTCTTCGACATGGCCTCGCTTTCCAAGTGCATCTCCACCTCCGTTGCCATCATGCAGATGTACGAGGCAGGCAAGCTGCAGTTCGACGATCCCGTCGTGAAGTATCTGCCCGCCTTCGGCGCTGCAGGCAAGGACAAGATCACCGTCCGCCAACTATTGACGCATTACTCCGGCCTGGCTCCGGACGTGTCTCTCGCAGACGCCTGGACGGGCAAGGCAGAGGGCGTGCGACGCGCCATGGCCTCCGTCCCGGCGGGGCCGCTTGGCGTTAAGTTCGTCTACTCCGACATCAACTTCATCACGCTCGGAGCCATCGTTGAAAAGCTGTCGGGCGAGCCGCTGGATGTTTACGCGGCCAAGCACATCTTCGCACCACTCGGCATGACGCATACCAGCTATCTGACACCGCATTGCACCGTGCTTTTCGATGATCCGAAGCCGAACAGGCCCCCTGGTGGGAAAGACTGCAACAACCTTCATCCAACACAGAAGGATCTGCAGCTCGTAGCGCCCACGGCGCACAACGATGACAAGCCCATGGCAGATGACCGCATGCTGCGAGGCGAAGTGCACGACCCAACCACACGCCGAATGGGCGGTGTAGCGGGCCACGCTGGTGTCTTCTCCACGGCGCAGGACACCGCATTGTTCGCACAGGCACTGCTGGACCGCCTTGCAGGCCGCCCCAGCGACTTTCCGCTCAAACAGGCAACGCTCGAGTTGATGTGCAGGCCGGAACAGCCCGTCGGCGCAAAGTCACTGCGCGGCTTTGGATGGGACATCGACTCGCCCTACTCGCGCCCGCGCGGTGACATTTACCCCGTTGGCAGCTTCGGCCACACCGGCTTCACCGGCACGTCGTTGTGGATGGATCCGCGCAGCGACAGCTATGTCATCCTGCTGGCGAACGCGGTGCATCCGCGTGGCGGGCGTGCGATCACTCCGCTTCGCGGCAGACTGGCCACGGCTGCGGCGCGCGCACTCGGACTCGCGGGCGCTCCAAAGGGACTTGCAACACTGACCGGTATCGACGTTCTGGAGGCGACCAACTTTCGCGCACTGCTGGCACTGCCTGCAAAGGATGCAAAGCATATTCGCTTAGGTTTGCTAACCAACCAGACCGGACTGGACAGCAAAGGCGTGCGCACCATCGACGTACTTACCGCACAAAAAGGCAAGTCTGGGATTGAGCTGACAACACTCTTCTCGCCGGAACACGGCATTCTGGGTGCGGAAGACAAGGAAGGCATTGGCAGTTCAACCGACAGCCGTTCCGGCCTGCGGGTAGTTTCGCTCTACGGCACCAAGCCCGAAGATCGCCGCCCGAAAGCGGAAGAACTGCAAAAGCTGGACGCCGTGCTGATCGACCTGCAGGACGTCGGCACACGGTTCTACACGTATGAATCTGCCATGGGCTACTTCCTCGAAGCCGCGGCAAAAACCGGCACACCCATCGTCGTTTTAGACCGCCCCGCAATGGACAGCGGCGTCAACGTAGCCGGTCCGGTCAGCGATCCCGGGACCGACGCCTACATCAGCTACATGCAGGAGCCGTTCACACTGGGCCTGACCCTGGGCGAACTCGCGGGCTTCTTTAACGGCGAAAAGCACCTGGGCGCACGACTGACCGTGGTGCCCATGCAGAACTGGCAGCGTGGCCTTTGGTTCGACCAGACCGGCGTGCCGTGGGTCAACCCTTCGCCGAATCTGCAGAGCCTTTCCGCCGCCACGCTCTACCCTGGCACCGCCTTTGCGGAGTTCACAAACCTGTCCGTTGGACGCGGGACTGACGCTGCGTTTGAGCAGGTGGGCGCGCCGTTCCTTGCAACAGACGCCGACGCACAGAAGCTCGCAGATCGGCTCACCGCGCGCAAGCTTACCGGCATCACGTTCGCACCCGTCACCTTCACACCGGCGAAGCCCTACCCGTACGCTGGGCAGGCAATCCACGGCATTCGCTTGACAGTCACCGACCGCCAGCGTCTGGACGCACCTGCCATGGGCGCCGAGCTGCTGGCTGCGGTACACGCGCAGTACCCGGTAGAATTTCAGATGACTCGGACCATGACGCTGGTTAAAAATGCAGCCACGGTAAAGGCGCTGAACGAGGGTGTGGATGCCCACGAAGTTGTGGCGGCGTGGGAGCCAGCGCTGAGCGACTTTCGCACACGACGTGAAAAGTACCTGTTATACGGCTATCTGCCTTCGACGGAGGTACCGGAATCGGTCATTCCTGCAAAGCGGGAACGCTAGCAAGATCTAGGCGCAAGAAAACAGATCCTTTCCGCTACGCTGCGGAATGGCAAGGTCTTTGTTGACGATCACGATGTAGCGGAGCGATCGATAGCGTTTTGTACGAGCCGCTGTGTGAGTGCATGCTCAAGCGGACCAGGCCCAGGCTGCAGCATGGGCTGCATGGCGCGGCCTACCAGCACCAGCAGTGGCGCGACTCCGGGAACCAGCTCGCTAAAGCCGGACAGCACCGCCGCACTTGCCTGCTGCCGTGGCGTGGCCGCGCACGAGATAGCAACGCATGGCATGTCTTCCGAAACGCCCGCCGCTCGCAGGTCCCTGACGACTGCCGACAGGTCGCGCCCGGGCATGTAGATCGCCAGCGTTGCGTCTTCAGGCAGCGTTCCCTGCCACACCGGCAGAATGTCGCCGCTGCTCTTGTCTTCTGCATGCTTGCCCGTGATCAGGATCAGCTTCGACGCAGATCGCCGGTCCGTCAGCGGCAATTGCAGCACGGCACCCGCAGCAAAAACTGCAGAAACACCCGGCACCACTTCCGCTGAAATGCCAGCTTCGCGCAGCGCATCTAACTCTTCTGCTGCGCGACCGAACACCATGGGGTCGCCTGACTTCAGGCGAACCACGCTCAGCCCGCGCCGTGCGGAACCAATCATCAATTCGTGGATGCCCGCCTGGGTAATTCGAGGCCTTCCGCAGCGCTTGCCCACGCTCGTGACCAACGCATGCGGGCTACACAGGCTGACAATTGCATCCGGCACCAGATCGTCGTGCAGCACAACCTCGGCCGTTTCCAGCAGCCGCGCAGCGCGCACGGTCAGCAGGTCAGGATCGCCGGGGCCTGCACCCACCAGGTAGACCGTCCCCTTTACTGCACCGCCCTTGGCTAGCGTGCTCAGACCACCGGCTCCGGTGTGGTTTCACCCAGCTTCAGCATGGGGTTGCGTTCTGGATAGTGCTGCCGCGCGTGCGCGCGCGCCATCTCGCGCGACGGGCATGCTTCAGCACCGCACACATCGCGCTGTGCCAGCTGGTGCAGCAACATCTTGCGCGTTTCGCCAAGCGGCTCCATGCCCAGCACTTCGCGGCGCAGGCGGCCGAGTTCCATCAGCCACGGACCAATGTCGCGCGGTAGTTGTTCGTTCAGCTCCTTACGCAGTTGCTGCGCCAGCGCAGGGCTTTCGCCCGCCGTCGAGATGGCAATGATCAAGTCGCCGCGCTTCACAATCGAAGGAAAGTAGTAATCACAGTAGGGCGGATCGTCGACGGCATTGACCATGATGTTGCGCCGCTCCGCACCGGCAAAGACGGCACGATTCACCTCTGGAACATCGGTTCCTGCCACCACCAGGAAGTTGCCGTCAATGTCCGCATCCACAAACTCGCGGATGTGGAGATGAATCTCGCCATTGTCGGCAAGCTGCTGCACGCGCCGCGAAACGCGTGTGGCGACCACCGTGACATCGGCGTCGGCGTCGTGGAGGCTTTCAATTTTGGACTCTGCGATGTTGCCCGCGCCTACCACCAGGCAGCGCCGGCCCGTAAGTTTTAGATAGATGGGAAACAGGCTCATCAGTAGATTCCTTAACTACATGTCTGCCGGTGGACGGCCAGACGGTAGATCTCGCTCGACAGGTGCAACGATCGCGCCCGCCAGTTGGCCGCGCAGTTCCTCGTCGCTATGGCGTGCAAAGTACTGCCGAAGATTTTCTTCCGGTGTTCGCTGCTTCAGATAAGTGCCCAGCAGCCGCTCCATCGCCACCGGCACTTCCGTGGCAGGTACGCGATAGCCGACAGCACGAGCGAACCCTGCATGCTTGCCCAGCGCACCACCCAGGCAAAAGTAGTATGCGTCGACCATCTGGCCTTCGACCTTGATCTTCTTGCCTTCCAGCCCGATGTCGGCAATCCATGCCTGACCGCAGTTGTTGGGACAGCCGGTCACGTTAATGCGCAGCTGCTGGTCAAAGTTCGGAACGCGCTCTTCCATCTCATCCACCAGCCAGCGGGCAAAGCCCTTGGTCTCGGTGATGGCGAGCTTGCAGAACTCGGTGCCGGTGCATGCAACGGTGCCGCGCCAAAAGTTGGTCGCTTCCACATGCAGACCCAGCGCACGGATGCGTGCGACGACTTCCTGCACCGTTGCGTTCGGAATGTCGATCAGCATGATGTTCTGCTGGATGGTGCAGCGGACAGACCCTGAGCCAAACTCATCCGCAAGGCCCGCCAGCGCGGAAATCTGGGTGGCATTTAGGCGTCCGCGTGTGACCGAAATGCCGATGGAAGACAGGCCTTCCTGCTGCTGCGGCATGACGCCCATGTGATCGCGGTACAGATCATCGGGCATGATCTCTTCCGGAGCAGGATCGAACTTGTAGCCGAGGCGGCGTTCCAGGTCGGCGAGGAAGCTTTCCGCTGTCCAACCGTCCTTCATGAACATGAACTTCATACGCGCATGGGTACGGCTTTCGCGCAGTGATCCGGTCTGGTCGCGGAAGATGCGTGCAATCTCGTAGCAGGCTTCCTCGGCTTGGTCCTGCTTCACAAACGCATTCAGCCGGATGGCGAGGTGCGGATCCTTCGACAGTCCGCCGCCCACGCGAATGCTGTAACCGACCTCGCCATCTTCGCGCTGGATTGCCGTGAGGCCAATATCGTTGATCTCCGGGTAGGAACACCAGTCCGGACAGCCGCTGACCATGATCTTGAATTTGCGCGGCAGGTTTACGAAGTCTGGGTTGGCGGTCAGGTGCGCGGCGACCCTGGCGGCCAGGGGCGATGCATCCACCAGTTCATGCTTCAGCCGTCCCGCAAGCGGGCAGCCGGTCACATTACGCACCACGTCGCCACAGGCACCTTTTGGCGACAGGCCAACACGTTCCAGTGCTTCGACGACCAGCGGCAGGGACTGGATCGTTAACCAGTGGAACTGAATATTCTGCCGGGTGGTCACGTCAGCCAGGTCGCGTCCGTGATCGCGTGCAATGTCGGCGATGACGCGAGTTTGCTCGCTGGTCAGGATGCCATTCGGCACACCGACGCGCATCATGAAGTACTCCGACGCTTTGCCTTCGCCACCCACACCGCCGACCGCACCCACACCGTCGCCCTGCGTGTAGATACCCCACCACTTGAAGTACACACCGGCCCAGTCGGGCAGCACGGCTTCGCGGCCTTCGCGCGCAAACTGCCGAACCTCTTCCCATGCCGCCCAGGGATTTTTCTCCAGCTTCAGGCGCTCTACCTTCTGGGCCTTGGTCTCTTTCTTGACGGGCGCTGCTGGTGCTGCTGCCTGCGGCACGGGTGTCACGATGTGGGCGGAGTTCATCTCCACGCCGTTGTTCTCTGCATCTGCCATGTTCTTGTTCGCTCCGCTGCTACTCTGCTGCCAGTTGGGGCTGATCGGTCGCAGCCTGCGTAAAGGTGTGCCGAACGTCCGCGCCCCGCACCCAGAAAATGACGTCTTCTGCGATGTTGGTCGCG
>JBPBQP010000110.1:0-28910 GCA_050954745.1 Janthinobacterium lividum
GTGTGTCCACAATTCCCTGCCGTTGGCCGCATCCAATGCCACGACGGAGTTGTCATGCGCCAGCACATACATGGTGCTGCCGACCACTAGCGGGTTGAACAGGTAGCCGCGATTGTCGCCGGTCGGGAAGCTCCACGCACGCTGCAGCTTTGCCACATTCGTGTGATTGACCTGCTGCAACGACGAATACTGCGCGCCATCCGGCGAACCGCCGTAGTCGCTCCACGTACTGTGACTCTGCGCCGAGGACGCCGCTGCACAAACCAGTGCCGCAGCGGCAAGACTTTGGAGAACGCGCCTAGCGCTGGGAAAGATCACGGATCCAGATGTCCTTGAACTGCATATTGCCCGCACCGCCAGCATGTAACTGCAACGCAATCGTGCCGTCCGGTGCAGCCGGTTTTGGATCGGTGAAGTCCACCATCTGCACGCCATTCAGCCGCGAGCGATAACGGTTGCCGACGACCTCAACCAGGTAGTCGTTCCACTCGCCCTTGCGCACCACGCCTTCATTCTCCGGCGACGGCCAGACTACCCAGCCACGGCCGTCTTCGGCGTACACGCCCGCGGTGTGGTGCATCATGGTGCAGTCAATTTCGAACTGCATGCCCTGCACCGCATCCACGCCCTTGAAGCCGGTGTGAAAGAACACGCCGCTGTTGCCGTCACCCACGCACTTGAAGCGCAGCGACAACTGAAAGTCTTTGTAATTCTTCGCCGTTTGCAGGTAGCCGTAGGCCTTGGTCAATCCCCTGCCGTGCAGGATGCCGTCGCCTTCAACAGTCCAACTCTCCGCACCGACGGGCGTCCAGCCGGTCAGGTCGGTCCCGTTAAACAGGTTGATCCAGTCATTGCCGGGCGTCTTCGGCTTGGCAGGCTGCTGCGCAGAAACGCTCAAGCAAGCGGTAAGGGCAAGCAGCGCCAGCGCGGCAACCCGCTTGCCGCGAACAAACGAAAACATCGGTGTGGCAGAAGACGTGGGCACGGTGGCAGGCTCTCTCGAAGTGAGGTGCATTGCGCCATCGTACATGGCAACTTCCACTCTCCGCAGTGGCAAACGTCCTACTGCGGCAAGCTTGCAGCACGGGGCCTGCGGTAGACTCAGCCGAGCATGCCCGGCCAGCACAAACCGACGGTCTCCGTCGCCATGATCGCGACCAATGAAGAGCGCAACCTGCCGCGCACGCTGGCCGCAGTGGCAGACTGGGTCGATGAGATCGTCATTGTCGACTCCGGCTCGACGGACCGCTCACCCGAAATCGCAAAGAGCTACGGCGCGAAACACAGCTTCAATCGTGACTTTCGCGGTCACCCTGAGCAGAAAAACATCGCCATCGCACAATGCACCAGTGACTGGATTCTGCTGCTGGACGCAGACGAGGTCGTCACACCGGAACTCCAGCAGGAAATCCAGACCACTCTGCAGACTGCGGACAAAGACGCCTACTGGATGCCGCGGCTGAACATCTTCATGACGCGCTGGATGCGCCACGGCGGCCTGTTCCCGGATGAAAAACTGCGCTTGTTCCGTCGCGGTGCAGCCACCGTGGACGAGAGCATCGGACCGCACGGCACACCGCAGTACCGTGCGGACAAGGGTAAGCTGACGCATCATCTGCTGCACTACGGCTATCCGGATTTTGCGAATTACCTCGACCACATGAACGAGTACAGCAGCGGCACGGTCGCGACGCTGAACCGACGCAAGGCAGGTACTTCAAACGCGATGATCCTGCTGCAATCCTTCGTGAACCCGTTCTTTGGCTTCCTGAAGAACTACCTGTTCCGTGCGGGTTTCCTCGATGGCGCGGAAGGGCTGGTCTTCCACCTGAATCATGCGGTGTATGCGCACTGGAAGTACGTCAAGGTGTGGGAGGCAAGGCGGCGGGCGCAAACAACCCTTACCCCATAGGTTTGTCGTCCCGCAGCGTAGCGGAGGGATTTGCATGTGTGCCGGTGCCAGCAGAAGTGCAGATACCTTCACTTCGCTACGGGCTGGAAGATGAGAGACGCAGCGTTCAAGCGGATGGCATTAAGAAAACAGATTCTTCAACAGAAACAGCACATTCGCGGGTCGCTCTGCCAGGCGCCGCATGAAGTATGGGTACCAGTCTGTGCCAAACGGCAGGTACACGCGCACGCCGTAGCCACGACGCAGCAGGTCCCGCTGCAACTCGCGCTGCACGCCGTACAGCATCTGGAACTCAAACGCCTCCCGCGCGATGCCATGCTCCGCCGCAAAGCGTTCCGTGGCCGCAATCATCGCCGGGTCATGCGTGGCAATGCCGCAAAACACACCCGACGGCAGCATCTCCTGCATCAGCCTGACGTAGTTCTGATCGACATCTGCCTTATCGGGAAATGCCAGCTTCGCCGGCTCCTTATAGGCACCTTTACACAAACGGATACGGATGCCTTGGCCCAGCAGGCGCTCCGTGTCGTAAACCGTGCGGTACAGGTATGCCTGCAGCACCGTGCCCACAGCACCGGGGTATTGCGCGTGCAGGTGCTCTGTAAGGGCCATGGTGGCTTCCGTGTAAGGGGTGCCTTCCATGTCGATACGCACAAAGTTGCCAAGCTGCTCCGCGTGGGCGACGATGCCGCCCACCGTGCTCTCAGCCAGCGCATGCGACACATCCATGCCTACGCCTGTCAGCTTCACGGATACGTTGGCATCCAGGCGATTGGTCGCGATTGCATCCAGCAGGCGGTGGTACAGATCGGCAGCAGCACGGGCCTGCCGCTCTGTCTGGACACTTTCTCCCAGTGAATCCAGCGAGACCGCAAAGCCTTCACGGTTCAGTTCCGCGGTAACCCGTAGGGCGTCCGTGATGGTGAGGCCTGCGACGAAGCGGCTCGAGATTTTACGGCCGGGAGTTGAGCGCTCCATGATGCCGCGCATGGTACCGTTCTGCGAGAGTGCGATGAGGAGAGAGCGAAGCATGTCTGTCGGAAGTCTTCGCTGGGACGGCGTGTCCTGTCAACACCTGGCGGAACGCCACAAACGCCGGATATAAAATCTGCGCAAGCGAAGCACGGGCCAAGCCGGTGTACCATCGATCAACCCTCCCGTAGCTTCAAGACAGGTTGTGACATGACGAAGGCTGAACTGGTGGATCAGGTGACCAACATAGGCGATCTGACACGTCGAGACGGCGAGATCATCGTCGAGACCTTCTTTGACGGCATCGTCAAGGCGCTGCGTGCCGATGAAAAAGTCGAGATCCGCGGCTTTGGATCGTTCCGCACCCGCCAGCGAAACTCCCGCACCGGGCGTAATCCGAAGACTGGTGACAAGGTGGCCGTTCCCGCCAAGCGTGTGCCGTTCTTCAAGCCCTCAAAGGAACTGCGCGATCTGGTGAACACATCCAGCACGATCGACGACAGTAAACTCCGCATAGAAGCTTAAGCGTCGTCGACAGTGCTTGTGTCTCGCAGCAGCCCTTGAAAGACACGCAGGTAGGGCTCAGGCAGGCTCTGTTTCGTCATTTGCCGGTCCACCACGACATGCGTTGTCTTTCCATCACACAGCAGCTTGCCGTCGCTAACCCGCACCACCTGATACCCAATCTTGAGGACTGGTCCTCGCATCGCCAACAGGCTTGTGCGCACGGCAATCTCGTCGTCGTAGCGCGCCGGTGCGCGGTAGCGAACCTCTGCACCCACAACGGCGATCATGCGTCCGTGCTCCTCTTCCAGTTGCTTGTACGGAATGCCTAAGGAACGCAGAAGTTCTACGCGGCCCACCTCAAACCACACCAGGTAATTTGCGTGGTACACCACGCCCATCTGGTCGGTTTCTGCATAACGAACGCGCAGCCGAGCCTCGGCATGGAAGGTTTGGGCCATGCGCTTCAGTGTAGCTGCTACCTGCCGCGCCGCTCTGCATCGAATGGGCAGCAGCGAGGGGAGCACCATGAACAGGACCGGCGGCGAAGCTTTACTGGTGATCGATGTGCAGCAGGATTTCATGCCCGGCGGCAGACTTCCCGTGCAGGGCGGCAACGCCGTCATCCCCATCATCAATCGCCTGGGCGAACGGTTTAGCGACGTCATCCTGACGCAGGACTGGCATCCGGCGGGTCACATCTCCTTCGGCAGCACCCATGGCAAAAAGCCGTTCACGGACACGGTGGAAGCCGCGTACGGCACCCAAACGCTATGGCCTGACCACACCTTGCAGGATACCGACGGTGCAGCTTTGCACCCGGATCTGTTCCTGCCACATGCCGGTCTGATCGTCCGCAAGGGCTTTCGCAAAGAGGTCGATTCCTACTCCGCCTTTCTCGAAAATGACCACACCACCTCAACCGGCCTGGCAGGTTATCTGCGCGACCGTGGACTTTCGCGCCTGTACCTTTGCGGGCTGGCTTGGGACTACTGCGTGGGCTACTCTGCCCTGGACGGCGTTGCGCTCGGCTTCGAAGTCACTGTTCTCGAAGATGCCGTGCGCGGTATTGATCCGGACTCTATGGCAGCCATGACCAACCGGTGGCAAACCGCAGGCGTGCACACCCTACAAAGCGGCTCTCTTTAGCGCTGGCGTGTACTGCCTTGGTTCCCCGTCCCGCTTTCGCACCAGAACGGCTAATAATCACCTCGGTTCCCTTGACTTCGCAGTTACCCCGTATCACAGTAGGAACATTGCGGTCGTTCTTTATCGGACGTGCGCAGTATGGGTCCTTGCTCTGGCACCCATCCGCTACACACACTATGGCAACCATGATGGCACCCGTAGAACAACGGGAGGTCCTGCGCTGCGACCATTGCAGCCTGGTGCAATTCCGCGCAGGCAACGCAATGTGCCGGAAGTGCCACAAGCCACTGGACGTGGAAGATCCGGAGCCGATTGCGGCACCGACCCTCTCCATCGTCCCACCCAGCGGCACCAGCCAGGACAGTGGTATTCAGGTAGCCAGCGCGGTTCGGGATCTGCGGCATTTGCGCAACCTGAGCCAGCGTCAGCTCGCCGGTCGCATGGGTGTACCCCGTACCTACATCTCCAAGATTGAAAACGGCAAGGCGATGCCAACGCTGTCTTCCCTCGAGCGGCTGGCACGCGCGCTGCAGGTGGATATCAGTGCCCTGTTACGGGACGCAAAGACCCGTAACAAGGACGAAGCGGCCGTGCTGCTGTCAGACCCCTTCTTGGCAGAAATTGCAGGCTTTTGTGCGCAATTGGACGCATTGCAGAAGTCCATTTTCCTGAACCACGTGCGCGAACTGGCCTCGGGCCGCCGTCGCATGGCTTAGAAGTACTTCCCCCCTCGTTTCGCCTCTCATCTCCGGTCCAGTCCGGGCTGTTGCAAGCCATTGCAACAGCCCGAGCGGACGTGCTACGGTCGAGCGGAAGCACAGTCTTTCAAGAGGTTTTTACTTTGCCGCTGACCCAGGCCCTGCGCGTCCACGAGCTCTCCCCCGACGAGCTGAAGGTGTACCGCACGCTGGATCCAGACCGCATACCGGAGCATGTCGCCATCATCATGGACGGCAATGGCCGGTGGGCTGGCAAACGCGCTCTTAAACGCTTCCTGGGCCACCAAAAGGGTGCCGAAAGCGTGCAATTCGTGGTCGAAACGGCCAGCCGCATCAACCTGCCGTACCTCACGCTGTATGCCTTCTCGCTTGAGAACAATCTGCGCCGACCCAAGGCCGAGGTCAGCTTCCTGATGAAGCTGCTGCGCAACTTTCTGGTCGGCAACGTGAAGCGGATGAACGATAACAATGTCCGCATGGCATACATTGGCCGCATTGCGGAGCTACCACCAGAAGTGCAGGAAACGATGCACTGGGCTGCCGCAGAAACCGCGCAAAATACGGGCACAACCCTGACGCTGGCTCTGAACTACGGCTCCCGCGCAGAGATGGTGGATGCCACCCGCGGTATTCTCCGCGACCTGCTAGCCGATGCGAGACAGCGTGGCTGCTCGCTCGAAGACCTGCTGGAAGCAGGTGGCATGGAGGCGGTCGATGAAGAGACCATCTCCAAACACATGTACACGGGCCACATGCCCGATCCGGACCTGCTGATCCGCACCAGCGGCGAGATGCGCATCTCGAACTACCTGCTGTGGCAGATTGCCTACGCGGAGCTCTATGTCACCGACCGCCTCTGGCCCGACTACCGTGGCCTTCATTTGCTGGAAGGCATTGCCGCATTTCAGCAGCGTAGCCGCCGTTTTGGTGGGCTCGATACCGAGTTCACCGACGAGACCTTGCCCGATCCGCTGATGCCGGAACTGGTTCGATAACTCTCGGTCCCATGGTTGCGGCGCGAAGGGTATCCTTCACTCTGGCCCATGAAGAGAATCCTGACTGCCATTGTTCTAATCGTTCTTGTATTTGCCCTGGTGTTCTGGGGCAACCAGCTGGCGCTCATCATCGCCTCAGCCCTGGTCGCCATGCTGGCGGCGTACGAGTATGTCGCGCTGACCCGCGCCGGGGACGAAGTAGTGCCAGCCTGGTGGTTGCTGCCCGCCGTGGCAGTGCTGTTCGTCGTGACCTACTACCGGCCGCTGGAAGCGGTGCTGCCGGTGCTGAGCGCGCTTGGCCTGAGCCTTCTGACGATCATTGCCTTTCGCGAAGCGCGGACGGGGCATTTGGAGCGCGTACTCCCCATCGCTGCCGCGGGCTTCTTTGGCCTGATCTATGTCGCCTATCCACTGTCACTGATTCCGCAAATCGACCGCCGCGAAAACGGCCCCACGCTGCTGGTTTTCCTGATGCTGGTGGTGTGGACCGGCGACATTGCCGCGCTCTACGTTGGCAAGGCTTTTGGCAAACGCAAACTGGCACCCGCGCTCAGCCCAAACAAGACGCAGGAGGGCGCGCTAGCCTCTATCGTCGGCTCCGTCGTCATTGCAGGCGCGCTTGCGGGAGTGTGCGAGATGGTTGGCCGTCACGGCAGCACGGTGCTGCACATCTCTGAGCCACTGTGGCAGACACTGCTGCTGGCTGCCCTGGTCAACATTGCCGCGCAGGTCGGCGATCTGCTTGAAAGCGCCTTGAAGCGTGGCGTGGGCGTGAAAGATTCCGGCGCCATGCTACCCGGCCACGGCGGTATTTTGGACCGCATCGATGCCCTGCTGGTGGGCGCGCCGGTGCTGTGGTACCTGCTGCTGCTGAAGGAAGCGGCAGGGCTGGGCACGTTCTGAACAGGGCGGTCCGGCAGGACTTGGTATACTTGGTCGTGCACCCCAGGCACGGCCAATCACGACAACTTAAGAGAACGAGGCGGAGATGTCAGCGAAATACATCTTTGTAACGGGCGGCGTTGTGTCTTCGCTCGGTAAGGGTCTTGCAGCCGCATCCATTGGCTGCCTGCTTGAGGCGCGCGGTCTGCGCGTCGGTTTAATGAAGTTCGATCCCTACTTGAATGTGGATCCCGGCACCATGTCGCCCTTCCAGCATGGTGAGGTGTTCGTCACGGACGATGGTGCCGAGACCGACCTGGACATGGGCCACTACGAGCGGTTCACGCATGCGAAGCTGTCGCGCGACAACAACCTGACCAGCGGTAGGATCTATGAGCAGGTCATCACCAAGGAGCGCCGCGGCGACTACCTGGGCAAGACCGTGCAGGTGATTCCGCACGTCACCAACGAGATCAAGAACGCCATGCGCAAGGTCGCGGCGGACTGCGACGTCTGCATCGTCGAAATTGGCGGTACGGTCGGGGACATCGAGTCACTTCCCTTCCTCGAAGCCATCCGGCAGATGCGGCAAGACCTGCACCGCGAGAACACGCTGTTCGTCCACGTGACGCTGGTGCCGTGGATCGCTGCGGCGCAGGAGTTAAAAACCAAGCCCACGCAGCATTCCGTGAAGGAGATGCTGTCCATCGGCATCCAGCCCGACATTCTGCTGTGCCGGTCGGAACGGCCCCTGCCCCGCGAGATGCGCGGCAAGATTGCCGCCTTCTGCAACGTGGAAGAACGCGCCGTCATCGCCGCGCTAGACGTCGCCAACATTTACGAATTGCCGCTTGCCTTTGAAGCCGAACACGTCGACGCATTGGTCATGAACTACCTGCATCTCGATGCAAAAGAAGCCGACATGACGAAGTGGCGCGAACTGGTCGACCACGCCTACCACCCGAAGGACGAGGTCCACATCGGCATTGTGGGCAAGTACGTCGAGTACGAAGACAGCTACAAATCGCTGAAGGAAGCTCTGGTGCATGGTGCCCTGCATGCAAACCTGAAGCTGCGTGTGACCTGGATTGAGGCGGAAGGCCTGGAGACCGGCGACCGCACGTATGAGCAGCAGCTGGAGGGTCTGGACGGCATCCTGGTGCCCGGCGGCTTTGGCAAACGCGGCATTGAGGGCATGCTGAACGCCATCCGCTTTGCGCGTGAAACGGCAGTGCCGTACTTCGGAATTTGCTTGGGTATGCAGACTGCCTGCATCGAGTTCGCCCGCAATGTCTGCGGTCTGCACGATGCCAACTCCAGCGAGTTCGACCAGACCACTGCGCACCGCATCATCTACAAGCTGCGCGAGTTGACTGGCGTAGAAGAGATGGGAGGCACCATGCGGCTGGGTGCGTGGACCTGCGTGATGGAGTCCGACAGCAAGGCCGCGGCAGCGTACGGCAGCACAGAAATCAGCGAACGGCATCGCCATCGCTACGAGTTCAACCGCGAGTACGAACCGGTACTGACGGGCGCTGGCCTGCGGCTGACGGGCACCACGCCGGACGCGACCTACGTGGAAATCGTTGAAGTTCCCTCGCACCCGTACTTCGTCGCCTGCCAATTCCACCCGGAGTTCAAGTCGAAACCGCTGGAGCCACATCCGCTGTTCCGCGAATTTGTCGCGGCCAGCTACCGCAATCGCATGGGTCGCGGCCGTGCGCTCAGCCAGGTGAGTTTTGACGCAATTGCAACCGCGAAAGAGTAGAGATGAGAACGGAAGAAAGGCCCGGCACGGTCCGGCGCATCGTATCAACTTATGCCTTCTGAACCAACCACCAACGCCGAACGCGATCGACAGTATGAAGTCGCTCGGCAGCAGCGCATTGCCGCTGTCAATTCGCGTCCGAGCAATCGCTTCGGCTCCATCCTCTTCTCCCTGCTGCTTTTCTTTGCGATCGGCATCGCGGGCGCAGTGCTGCTGCTGCGCCATGCCGGAACGAGCGGTATGGCAGGCAGGTTTGCCAGTTTCCTGCTGAGCGGCCGAGAGAGTTTTAACACCTCGGCCCCGGATGTCGTCAGCCAGATTCAACGATTGAACCGGCTTGAGACCGTCAGCTACTCCGTAGACACCGTAGTCGAAGGCAAGCACACAAACGCGGTGCTGCCCGACCTGCTGTTCGGCGACCGCCTGCTGCTGGTCGTCCACGGCCAGGTAATTGCCGGTGTCGACCTGTCGCAGCTAAGGCCAGAATCGGTCAAGGTGGATGGCAGGTCAGTGACGGTGGATCTGCCTGCTTCACAGGTGTTCACCACACGCATTGACAGTGGCAAGACGCGCGTCTTCGCACGGACGACCGGTCTGCTGACCCAGGCTGACCCCAGCCTTGAGAGCGACACGCGCGCGCTTGCAGAGACGCAAATTCTGCAGGCCGCGACCAAGGACGGCATCCTGGACACAGCACGTGGCAACGCCCGTAACAGCATGGAGAGTCTGCTGCGTGGCTTGGGTTTCACGCAGGTCACCGTCCACTAGGAAAGTGCCGTGCTTGAGCCAGGGTTTCCTAGGTAGTCAGGGTGCACCGACAGCTGGCCTCACCAGATCGCCCAACACCCACAGCATCCGCGAAGTACAAGATTCTGTCGAGTTCACTGCTCCGTCTTGCAACTATTCAAAAAAAACGGCCCTCCTTTTGGGAGGGCCAATCTGCCTTGGTTCTCTCTGCTTAGGAGAGTTGTTTTGACGGATGTTCTCGCCAATCTTGCGGTCGATGTTGACCTGATTCTGTGCTCTTCAGCGAAGAATGCGCTAGCGGGCTGGCATTACATGCCACCCGCAGATGGAGCAGCCTTTGACGAGCTTATTTGCGGAACGCTCTGCATATCAGCCAGACTGTTGTGCAGCAGGGTCACACGTACACCGTTGGCAAGCAGGTGCCCGCCGTCCTGCGTGGACTTGGCAGTGGCCTTACCAAGACCAGAACGGTAGATGCGGTAGACCGGTACCTGATGCTCTGTAACCAGATAACGCACTACGGCATCTGCCATGGCCTGCGACGTGGATACACCATTACGGCTGTACCCCTGCACATCGAGAATGTAACCCTTTTCGGTAGCAAGCTTTGCGGCTACCTCATCCAGTTCTGCACGGCCCTTACTGCCAAGCGTGGTGCGGCCGGCCGCGAAGTTTACTGGCGTGGACAGGACGGTCTGGTACTGGTCAAGGTTTTGTACGGTGCCATGTAGCGCGTCGGTGCGGGTCGATGCGGCGGTTACAGTGCCATTCGCCGAGTCTGCACGGCGAGCAGCGTCCTGTGCGTGCAGATCTGCGGTGGCAGCCGCGTCATTTGCACGCTTGATACCAGCTGTCGCACGGGTATCTACGTCGCGAATGTCATTAGCATTCTTTGCCTGCAGTTGATCGAGCTCATTCACACGATCCTTCACCGGGTCCATTTGGCGGCGTACCCACTTCTTCCGCGCCATGGGATTCATATGGCCCCAGAAGCCTTCCTTCGACTGCATCTGCAGGGGCTGCCCTGTGGAATACGTGCTGCTATCGGCAGCATCCTGCTTGGCCGCGACAGGGGATGCCACATTTGCATTTGCCTGAGCATAGGTGGGAACAACTGCCACACCAGCCATCAGCAGGGCAGCAGCGCCCAGGCTCAACTTGTTCTTCATCTCGTTTACTCGTGTCATTTTTCCGACTCCTTCAGCAGACCAACGCGTGGCCGTGCAGGCACATGACTTTCCTATGCTGTATCTAGAGCAAACTGGTTGCCAAACCCTATTTCGATTGGCGTTCCTTTATTTTGTTTTACTTAGGTCAGCTGGGCAGGTTGCATCAGAGCAATACGAGCTGAACACGTGCGGAACTTTCTTCTACAACGGCGCAATTCGTTCTCTGCAGGAATCGCGAAGTGCTTATTTCAGATCAGCGTGGACGACCTGGATGCTGGGTGGCTGGACGTTCCAGTTTTGCGGCACCGACTCGAAGATGAGGCGGAACTCGCGCTTCTGGTTCGGCAGAATGGGCTCGGCCGAGATTGGCTGCAAATCCACGTAGGGCACGCGCGTCCGAACAATCGACAGCGGCAAAACCTCTCGGCGTGGAGGTGAGCCGTCTGCCGTGGCGAAGGTCACCTGCACCGTTGCGCCTGCCAGTGTCTTGCTGCCTATATTTGCGACGGTGCCGTCTACGTAGGTCGCCTTGCCGCCAGTGCCATTGGTCGCTTCGGACATCTGGACGCCCGTAATTGGCAGGCTGGCTGCGTACGGATCTGCGCCGCGGATTTGACCGGTATTACCAGGCGAGTGGCGAAGCGTAGCCACGGCCGCAACACCAAGCACCAGCAACACCGCCAAGGCAGCTAGTGACCAGGTGCGAACGCCGAGTGGGGAGCTGGTCTCAGGGGGTAGTAACGCCATTTCCTTGCGGCTGGGTACCATATCGGGAGTCTACTACCGCATTGTTCTTGAATTGTTCATTGCGGGGCACTCGGGTCATGTCATAGTTCAGACACGCGAACGCCTGCTCCGCCAGCCCTATCCCCAAAGGGCGGACGCGAGGAGTACCCATGCACGCCTCCCTCGTACATGACTGGACCTATCGAATCACTGCCTGTGGCTTTGGCCTGCTGCTGCTGATGAGCCTGCTGGTGTTCTAGCCGCGTTATACAAACGAAGCCCGCTTCACCTTTTGGCGAAAATCCTCGCCCTGCATCTCGATGACGACACACATCTCCTGCAAGCGGGATCGCATGCGTTCGCCGATGCGATCTCCCAGCGTTTCCTCACGCATGGCAGCACGCGCCTGGCTGCGGGGCGTCTCAGCCGTCTCTGAACCAAGCGGCGGCAGGTTGGCATAGTTCGTGGTGATGATGGTGGTTCGCTTGTCGTTGTAGCGGGTGTTCAGGATGTGCGCGACCGTATCCCACACCCAATCCGTCGGCTTGGACGCGCCAATCTCATCCAGCACCAGCACCTCCGCGTCGAAGACGGGCCGCAGGATTTCAAGTTCGGTAGCGGCCACGCGCGCGTTATAGCTGTTCTGCACCTGCTTCAGCAGTTCGCGGTAGTCGTAAAACAGGCCGCTGGCTCCGCGCTCTTCCACCAGCGCCTGCAGCATGCCGACTGCCAGGTGCGTCTTGCCTACGCCGATGGAGCCGGTCAACAACAGGCCAGTGCCATCTGTTTCCAAGGGGTAATCCGTAACAAACTTGCGACCAGCCATGAGTGCGCGGCTTAGGCTGCGGTTCCCTCCCCCGGCGTACGACGGCTCAAAGGAGTCGAGCGTGCAGTGCTCGTACCGGCGGGGAATGCGTGCCTGGGTCAGGACGCGGCGCGACCGTCGCTGCACCCGGCAGACACATGGCACGGCAGTACGCCGCCCGGCCGCATCTTCCACAATGCGCATGCCCTGCCCGTCACAGTGCGGGCAAGGAACGTCCACGCTAGGCGCCAGCCCGTATTGGTCGATCGTACTCACTAGGGTTTTACGGTCTCCTGTTGCTTCGCAATGTCCTGGGGCGTCAGCACGGCGCACTCGCTGATGCCGGCTTTGCATTCCTCGTAGGCAAGCAGTTCGCCCTTACGGTCAAGGCACGTGGTGGAGGTTGATGCATTGGCCCGGGCGCTGATGCGTTTGCCGGTGGCCAGGCAATCCTTCAGTTCGGCCCGGCGCACCTTAACCAGTGTCGCACTGCCAATGACGCTGAAGCTGTCACCTTCCGGCATGGTGACGGGCGGACGCGGGACTACGGAGTCGACCCGCACCAGTGCCACTACATTCATTTTGCGCTCGTCGCCGGGCGTGTTGAGCGGTGAACTGGCAAAACCGGGCGCAGCCTCTACGCAGTTGGCATCGTTGGCATTGGCGGCAGCGGGTGTTGCATCGGGCCCGTTACAGGGAGTAGCTCCGCTCCGTTGCCCCTTGGTACCCGGCGCAACCACCTGGCCGCCTGGCGTTGTCTGGGCGCCCGCAGTGCAGGCCCCGCACGCGAGTAGCAGCGCAAGCGCAACGCCGCCCGTCCACACTTCCTTCGTCATTCGCATGGTTTCGTCTCCCGTCCCGGAATGGTACGCCTGTTATGCCCTGCATGCAGCGTCTTCGTTCATCGAACGTGTTCCAACATCCACGCTGATTGCCCAGAACCGCTGCGGACCAGTACACTGAATACATTGTCAAGGTTGCTGCATCTTATAGCAGCCAGCCTGATTGGCAAGGCCGCAGTACGGTAAAGCGACGGGAACATCGATGTGGCGTGAACCTAGACCGCTGCAAGCGAACCGTGAGCCGGGACGGCTTACTTCATACGAATTGAGATCGACACCAATGCCGAAGCAAGGAATTCACCCTACCTACAACGATACCAACGTCAAGTGCGCCTGTGGCAATGCCTTCGAGACCCGCTCCACGCACAAGGGCGACATCCTGTTGGAAATCTGCTCGGCTTGCCACCCGTTCTACACCGGCAAGAGCAAGATGATCGACACCGCGGGCCGTATCGAACGCTTTAAGCGCAAGTTCGCAAAGAGCGATTCGTCCGTCGCAGCAGCCAAATAAGTACCGCACAGTACACGTACCAAGAAGGGCCTCCGGTTCACCCCGGGGGCTCTTCTTCATTACATTTGAAGAGGTTATGAAAAAAGACTGGGAAGATTACGCCGCAGCCGTGATCGACCGCCCACCACCGGCGGCTATGCCCGCTGCCGTACCGGCGGAGTTCACCATCGGCAATGTGCGCATCGCACCCGCGACCGTTCTTGCGCCCATGGCTGGCGTGACGGATACCGTCTTCCGCCGCTTCATCAAGAACGCTTCCCTGTTCAGTACGGACAGCGCCAGCAGCGATGTGGAGCAGGCCAGCAGCAATCAGCAGTCCGGCTGCGGCCTCATTATGACCGAATTCACCTCTGCCGACGGCCTTTCCCGCATGCGCGAGACCAAGCGCAAGCGCTACCTGACCTACTACGACGACGAGCACCCCATCTCTGCGCAGATCTTCGGTTCAAATCCGGAGACGCTGGCCGACAGCGCGCGCATCTGCCAGGACGCCGGCTTTGACATCGTCGACCTGAACCTGGGCTGCCCGGCCAAGCGGGTCGTCAGTTGCAACGGCGGCAGCGGCCTTTTGCGCGACCTGCCGCACATCCAGACCATCTTCGAGCGTGTGCGCGCCGCCGTGACCATCCCCTTCACGGTGAAGTTCCGCATGGGCTGGAGCGACAAGTCGCTGGTCTGTGTGCCGCTGGCGAAGATGGCCGAAGACTGCGGCCTGAACGCCGTGGCGCTGCACGCCCGCACCCGCGAACAGGGCTACACCGGCAACGCGCGGTGGGAATACATTGCGGCGGTGAAGGACGCGGTGCGCATCCCGGTCATCGGCAACGGCGACGTGCGCACCCCGCAGGACGCCGCCAACATGGTCGCGCAGACTGGCTGCGACGCCGTAATGATCGGCCGCGCCGCACCGGCGAACCCCTGGATCTTCCGCCAGATTGCCCAGTACACGGCCGCTCGCGCGCTCACTGGCGCAGGCACCTATGACGTGGCGACCGAGCAGGACCGCTACCGCATGATCCGCACCTACTTCACCATGCTGTTCGCGGAGATGGAGCAGGAACACCCGGAGATCGACGTGCCCGCGGATGTCGACCTGGAGACGCTCACGCCCGCCGAACTGGCCGCGCACAACCGCCTGCGCCACCAGGCCCGCGACCGCGAAAGCGCCCGCCGCGACGTCATCGGCAAGATGAAGCAGTTCGCCAGCTGGTTCACGCACGGCGTGCCCGGCGGCAGCACACTACGCAGGAGCATCTTTGAGGCCAAGCAGGGGGAGCAGGTGATGGATGCGGTGGACCGCTTCTTCCAAAGCTAGCTCACTCGCGAAGCAGACTTACGTCTTTCAGACACGCTGCATAGCCTTCGTCCGTCTGACGAGTCTCAGCTTCCATTGGTGTGCAAGTATCAATCAGAGTAAGTCGATTTATGAACTGCTCACGCAGGCACTTTGTATCCAGACCGCTCGGGAACTTGCAGTGTGCCGGAAGCTCACGTATCCAACTTCGTTCACCGTTTCGCAGAGCTACTACAAAAGGAAAATCTTTCTGGTGAAGCGTCTCGGTATAGACGCGATTGAGAATGATGTCCGAGTCGCCTAAAGCTTGGTCAGAACAGATAGCTCTTTCAAGAGGAGAACTGGCCAGATTGCAATCAAAGCTCGCCTTCCGCAATTTCTCCCTGCGCCTGGCAGCATCACTTGAATATGAAGCTGCTACATCGGTCGCACATAAGGCCGCCGCAGATATAGACATCGTGCCTTGCTGCTTTTCGTATCTCAAACTGCAGGAGCGCATCTCCTGGGTATAGCGTTTTGCTTCAGCAGAACTCAGTGAGCTGCGAAAGGTCGCTTCGCATTTCGGAATGACGATGCCAGCGAACATACTGTCCGCGCTCGAGCCCCATGCGCAATTTCGGAGCAGCTTCGCAGATTCTGTGCAGGTCTTTGCTTCTCGCAACAGCTGCTGTGTCCTGTTGAAGTTGTCATCGCCGCCAAAGCCGCACTTTTCTTGTGCGTTCGTAGAAGCAGACGTTAACAGCATGAGCACGATAAGGGCACGAAACATAGCGCCAGCGTACACCTTTCACTGTTACCTTCACAGCGCCTCCAGCGTGTATGCGCCAAAGCTGTCTGGCAGACATCCAATGCGATATGAGTACTGCCGCACCCCTCGTTGCTATCCCCTTCGACAATTCCTATGCACGACTCGGAGGAAGCTTCTCTGCGCGGATGCAGCCGGTGACGGTGCGTGCGCCCCAGCTGATCCGGGTGAACGATGTGCTTGCGCGATTCCTGAACATCGATCCAGAGTCGCTGCACTCGCAGGAAGCTGCGGAGATCTTCGCTGGCAACCGCGTTGCCGATGGCTCGGAGCCGCTGGCGATGGCGTATGCCGGGCACCAGTTTGCGAACTTTGTGCCGCAGCTGGGTGATGGCCGTGCGTGCCTGCTGGGTGAGGTCATTGCGCAGGACGGCAGGCGGTATGACATTCAGTTGAAGGGATCCGGACCAACGCCGTTTTCGCGCCGGGGTGATGGCCGTGCGGCGCTGGGTCCGGTGCTGCGCGAGTACCTGGTGAGCGAGGCGATGCACGCGCTGGGCGTGCCGACCACGCGTGCGCTGGCAGCCGTACTAACAGGCGAACAGGTGGTGCGTGAGGAGATGATGCCCGGCGCCGTCTTTACCCGCGTCGCCAGCAGCCATCTAAGGGTCGGCACGTTTGAATACTTTGCCGCACGCGAGGACAAGGACTCCATCCGAACATTGGCTGACTACGCCATCCAGCGGCATTACCCTGAGGCTGCGCAGTCTGACAAACGCTACCGTGCGCTGCTGCAGGGCGTCACGACGAGGCAGGCAAAGCTGGTCGCGCAGTGGATGGGCCTTGGCTTCATCCACGGCGTCATGAACACGGACAACACGAGCATCAGCGGCGAGACCATCGACTACGGCCCGTGCGCCTTCATGGAGGCCTACGATCCCGCAACGGTGTTTTCTGCAATCGACCGTAACGGTCGCTATGCGTATGGCAACCAGCCCGGCATCATGACCTGGAACCTGTCACGACTGGCCGAGACGCTGCTGCCGCTGATGGAGGACGAAGAAGGCTCGAAAGAGGCCGCGCTGGCTGCTGCCTACGACGTGCTGAACAGCTTCGCACCAACGTACGAAGCGGAATACCTCGCGATCTTCCGTCGCAAGCTCGGACTTACAAAACCTCAGGATGGCGACGTAACCCTGATCAAAGATTTACTGGAAGCGATGACGGTGAATCGCGCGGACTTTATCCTGACGTTCAGGCGGCTGTCTGAGGGCGACGGCTCGTTTGCCCGTACCCAGTTTGCCGATCCTGCGGCGTTCGATGCGTGGGCGGCCGGGTGGCGGGATCGGCTTCGGTCAGAAGCGTCTTCGCAGGACGAACGGAATGCCGCCATGCAGCGCGAGAACCCGATCTATATTCCGCGCAATCACCTAGTGCAGGAAATCATAGAGGCCGCCGTGTTGCAGCAGGATTTTGCGCCGTTCGAGCAGTTGCTGGAGGTATTGGCGACTCCATTTGAAGAGCGGGCGGGGCTGGAGCGGTTTGCCATGCCTGCGTTGCCAGAGCAGCGGGTTACGCAGACGTTCTGCGGGACATGATGCGGTGCTGCGGGGTTGGTATACCGGCGGCTAAAGCCGAGTTTCGGAAGCGATTTGATCTCTATCTCAGTGGCTACAGCCACGTGCTTTTGGGACCGGGTTATATCTTGGGGCTCAAGACGCATGTTGCTAGCGCGGGTCCTACCTCTGCGGTAAAGCTGCTCCCTCAGGTCATTGGTGGGCTGACCGTAGAGGAAGGTTTGCATCTACTAATCTCAAGACCAAGTTGGAGTGAGAACGCGTATGGCCTTCCCTGCTGTTTATACCGCCAATCCTGACCGTTACACCGATGCGACGTTTCGCCGTTGTGGCAACAGCGGCGTTCAACTTCCGCCCATTTCGCTGGGTCTTTGGCAGAATTTCGGCGGGGCCGACGTCTACGAAACAGGCCGGGCGGTGCTGCGCCGGGCGTTCGACCGTGGAGTGACGCACTTCGACCTGGCCAACAACTATGGCCCGCCCTACGGATCGGCCGAGGAGAACTTTGGCAAGGTGCTGCACACCGACTTTCGCACGCACCGCGACGAACTGATCATCAGCAGCAAGGCCGGTTGGGACATGTGGCCGGGGCCGTACGGCATTGGCGCTTCGAAGAAGTACCTCGTCTCGTCGCTGGACCAAAGCCTGAAGCGCATGGGGCTGGAGTACGTCGACATCTTCTACACCCACCGGCCTGATTTCGACACGCCCATGGAAGAGACGGCGCGCGCCCTGGCGGGTATTGTGCGCGCAGGCAAGGCGCTCTACATTGGCATTTCGTCCTACTCACCCGCACGTACGAGGACAATGCACAACTTGTTGGAGGCGGAAGGCGTGAAGCTGTTCATTCACCAGCCTTCGTACTCCATGGTGAACCGCTACCTTGAGCAGGGTCTGCTGCAAACACTGGGCGAACTTGGCGTCGGTTGCATTGCCTTTTCGCCGCTGGCACAGGGCCTGCTGACGAACAAATACATCAAGGGCGATGCCGCCCAGACCCGCGTGAATGCTGAAGGCAGCAGCTTCAGCAAGACCCTGTTGAGCGAACAAAACCTGGATCGCGTGCGTGCACTGAATAAAATTGCGGAGGGTCGTGGACAGACGCTGGCGCAGATGGCCATCGGCTGGGCGCTGCGTGATTCGCGGGTAACGACAGCCTTGATCGGCGCGCGTAACGTGGCGCAACTGGATGACTCACTGGATTCGTTGCAGAAGTTGAACTTCACCACGGACGAGCTCTCAGAGATCGACAAGTACGCGGTCGATACGCCGGAAATCGACCTGTGGCGCGCTGTGAATAGCCGCGATTAGTGGCCCGGCGAACGCAGGCGTGTGACCACCTTCATCTGGTCGCGCCAGCGTTCGCCGACTCCCAACATGGTCCACTCCACCTCCGGTTTGAAGTAGCGGAGGACTGTCTTCGTGGCCGGATGGATGCGCAGCGACGGTGCGACAAGGTAGAGCCGCGGCGCTTCCTGCGAGAGCCGCAGACCCGGGAAATAGCCGTGCCGCTGAAAGGTACCAAGGCCAGTGGAAGCGTCAATGGTTTGCGTGTGATGCCACCGCACGCGCAGCCAGTAATCAAGCCCCTGCAGCGCGAAGTGCATGTCTTCATTTGCCTTTAATTCCAGCACTGCCAGTCGGCCATCGCGCGTGACGGTCAGCAGGTCCAGCATGCCGCGATCGCTGGCCTGGAAGGCTGGCACCTGTGCATACACATGCGCGGTATCGAATTGCGACAGGCTGCCCTGCCCGTCTGTCAGCGGGCCAATGTTCGCACGCAGAGACGACTCAAGCCATGCCTCCGGGTGCATGCGGAAGAGTGGGTCCTTCTGCGATCCACCCGCATGACGACGCTCGAACAGTCGCTGCACAAAGTCACGCAGCATGGGTTCGTTTGCCGCATCCAGCGGAGTCTCCTGCGAGCCGGCACCAAAGGTGATCTCTGTCGTTCGGGCGAAAGAGTTTGCCGAAAGCCCCTGCCGAATGCGTGCAAACTCAAGCCCATGCAGCAGCAGTGCCAGCTCAGTGGACGATCGCAGCCGCTGCTCGACATGGGCCTGCATGGCCGCGGGGACCAGCGCCATAACCTGCTGAACGGCGTCACTGAATCGTTCCTGCGCCAACTCCGGGTCGGGTGCATGCAGCAGTTTAGTGACCAGGTTGCCGGTATCGTTGCTGTCGCGTTCCGTAAGCTCTTCGGTGTGCTCGTCGAGTTCGTACAGCTCCCACTGTGCGGCGTCGGTACGCAACCAGGCGAGGCGTGCCAGCGTAGTGGAAGCGGTGCGCGCGGGCAGCACCATCCGAAGCCCGCGGAACAGCCGCTTGCCGCCTGCGCGTTCGCGGCACAGGTGCAGCCAAAGGATGCCGACGGTCAGCACGCCATCCACCGTCGCGGGCGACTCTTCCGCATTCACGCCGATGACAGCCCACGCATCCTGTCCGCGATGCAGGACGCCGCGCGCGTAGGCCGGGCCGAACGATTGCTCCAGGTCCATGGCGGTGTGGAAGTCGTCCGCAACCCAGTCGGGAAAGGTCCGCTCCAGCACGCGCTGCAGCGTAGCGGCATAGCGGCGGCGCGTGGTGTCGCGGGCGGTGGGGGTGCGGCGGTCGGCCTGTGCGACCAGTTCCAGCAGTTGCGGTTTAGTCTGGCCGAAGCGCATGGTGGCCAGCCGCAGCGAACCCTTACGCGGCACCACGGAGACGATGCGTCGCACCAGATTGCGCTCATCACTCCACAGGTGCAGCGTGCAGCGGCCATGCTCCTGCGACAGTGAGTAGCGCGTCTCGCGCATGTCGAACAGCGCACGCCCATCTTCCAGCAACACGGCCGAACTGTGTTCCGCCAGAAAGTCTTCAACGCCCCGCGCGATGTCACCCGGCGGCTGCTCTGCCGTGCCTATCGACCTTGCGGGACCTGCCAACTTACCAGTCCCGTGCTGCGCGCAGAGCCGTGATGTGCGCCACGTGGTGGCGGCTGTGCCACGCGTACAGGCTGGCCACCTGCCAAAGCGGCATCACCCCGTTTTCAGGGTGAACATAGGTGCGCTGCCATTGCGCGGGCGACAGCGAACGCAACAGCATCAACAGCCGGGCGTGCATCGACTCCACCAGTTCCAGCGACCATTCCACGGGTGCCGCCTCGCAGTCATGCAGCGCAGCCCAGGCTTTTTCGCTGTACGGCATGATCGTCGGCGCATCCTCCGTCAAAGCAAAACGCACGCGCAGGTAGCAGTTCATGTGCGAGTCCGCAATGTGATGGACGAGTTGGCGAACCGTCCAGCCGCCCTCGCGATAGGGCGTGTCCAGCTGCTCGCCGTCCAGGTGCTTCACTGCTTCCCGCAGGTTTTGGGGCAGTTCTCCCAGCGTATCGAGCGCTTCTGCCAGCAGGTTTGTGTCTACGTGCTCGGGTCGTCGCCAGTGGCCGACCGGGTAACGTGGATCACTCGAAGAAGGGGGCGCAGAGAAGATGCTGCTCATGTTTCTGAACCTAGCACAGCGAGGCGCGACACAGCGCGCCCGACATTACGCGTATTCTGGAATGAATGAGTAGTTTCACAACGCAGCAACCCACTCTCGCGCCGCCGTCGTTGCAGAACCTGTTTCACATCGACGCCGCGCTTGCGGAGCGCTGCCTGGCAGCGGCCCTGGCTGCCGGTGGCGACTTTGCCGAGTTGTACTTTGAGTCGGTTACGTCGTCTTCGATCGGCATCGACGAAGGCATTGTGAAGTCGGCGAGCCAGGGCCACAGTAAGGGTTGCGGCATCCGCGTGCTGAGTGGCGAACGCACCGGCTACAGCTATACGGACTCGTTTGAGGAAGATCGCCTGCTGCATGCGGCGAAGACAGCCGCGCTGATTGCAAGCGGCCCCGCGACGGTGCAGGTACAGGGCTTTGTGGCGACGCAGGTGCATGACCTTTACCCGGTCGTGGGACTGGATGCGGAGATCACCGCGAAGCTGGCGCTGGTGCAGCGGGCCGATCGCGCCGCGCGCGCGTACGACCACCGCATTACACAGGTGCGAGCCGGCTTTAACGACGAGGTGCGGCACATCTTCATCGTGGCCAGTGACGGTACCTGGGCCAGTGACACGCAGCCACTGAGCCGCTTCAGCGTTTCGGTGCTTGCGAAGGATGCAGCCGCCGACGGCGGCAAGGGAGCTACCGCACGCGGTTCCGGCGGCGGCGGTGGACGCGTCACACTGGACTACTACACCGCCGAACGTACTCCGGAACACTTTGCGCAGGAGGCTGCGCGGCAGGCTCTGGTGCAGCTGACCGCCACCGCTGCACCCGCGGGCGAAATGGAAGTGGTGCTGGGGCCGGGCTGGCCGGGCGTCCTGATCCACGAAGCCGTGGGCCATGGGCTGGAAGCAGACTTCAATCGCAAGAAGCAATCGGCGTTTGCGGGCCTGATGGGCCAACGCGTGGCTACGGACAAGGTCACCGTCGTGGACAACGGCACCCTGCCAAACCGTCGCGGCAGCCTGAATGTGGATGACGAAGGCATGCCAACGCAGAACAACGTCTTGATCGAGAATGGCATGCTGCGTAAATACATGAGCGACAAAATTTCGGCCAAGGTCATGGGTCTGCCCGGCACCGGCAGCGGTCGGCGCGACGGTTACAGCAGCATGCCCATGCCACGCATGACGAACACCTACATGCTGGCGGGTGACGACGAGCCGGCAGACATTCTGCGCAGTGTAAAGCGCGGCCTGTACGCCGTGAACTTCTCCGGCGGCTCGGTCGACATCACCAACGGAAAGTTTGTCTTTGCGGCGAGCGAAGCCTACCTGATTGAGGATGGCAAGGTAACCGCTCCCGTGAAGGGTGCCATGCTGATTGGCAACGGCCCTGAGGCCCTGCAGTACGTCAGCATGGTAGGACACGATTTGGCACTGGATGAAGGCATTGGAACCTGCGGCAAACGCGGGCAGGGTGTGCCGGTTTGTGTCGGCTCACCCACAATCAAACTCGACAAAATGACGGTTGGCGGAACGGGGCAATAACCATGGCAGCAACGAAGGCAGCAGCAGCAAAAGCCGAGCTTGAAAAGATTTACGAGTGTGAAGTGAAACGCAGGCGTGTCGCTGCCAAGGGTGGGTATGAACCCTTCTGGAAGGTCAAGAACGTGGGCGAAGCCGTCATCGACGGCGACACGGAGTTCCGCTGCAAGGACTGTCACGGCAACCTGAAGCTGCACAAAATGCGCGTGCAGAATGGTGCTGCGGCTTACGTAGAACACGCGTGGAAGCAGGATTCCGAATACTGCCCCGCAGGCTTGTTGTTTAAGGCTTCAACCGACGGTCGCGAGTCGCGCTTTTCAGAAGATCCGGTGCGGTAAGCATGCAGAACACTTTGAAGATTAAGTTGGCAACGCTGGCTGCAGATGTCGTCGAACGCGCCATGCGTGCGGGTGCGACCGATGCGGAGGCAGTCGCGGTCGAAGGCGACGAGTTCTACACCAAGGTGCGCCTGGGCCAGGTGGAGACGCTTACGGAGTCTACGTCGCGTGCCGTTGGGCTGCGAGTATTCAATGGGCAGCGCACGGCCAGCACGTCGACCAACGATCTTTCCGAGGAGTCGCTGAAGCGGCTGGTCTCGGGCGCAGTGGAGCTTTCGAAGATTACCGAAGAAGACGCATTTGCGGGCCTGCCGGATGCGAGTGAGTATTCGCCGCTGCGCAATGCCGAGTCGCTCGCGATCTACTTTGACGATGTCTACCAGCTATCCTCCGCAGACCGCATCGAGATGGCACGCGCTACCGAAGCCGCGGCTATGGCGGCGGATGTGCGCATTCAGAACAGTGATGGAGGCACCTTTACCGCGGCCACCTCGCACAAAGCCATCGCGAACTCACGCGGCTTTCAGGGCGAGTATCGCAAGAGCTACTGCGGCATCGGCACCACGCCCATTGCGCAGGACGACCGCGGCATGCAGCGCGATGGCTGGGGCAGCGGCGCGCGTACGCTGCGCAAGCTGGAGACGCCGGAAGAAGTGGGGCGCGAGGCTGCCAAGCGTGCCATCCGTCGGCTGGGTGCGCGACGCGTTCCCACGCAGAAAGCCAGCATGGTCTTCTCGCGTGAGATTGCACGCGGCATCATCGGCGACATTTTCGACGCGGTGAACGGCGACGCCGTGTACCGTCACGCGACCATGTTTGAAGACAAGCTGGGTGAGCAGATTGCAAGCCCGCTCGTCACCGTGATTGACGATGGCACCATGATGCTTGAGCCGGGCCTGGGCGGCTTTGGCACGCTGCCCTTCGACGGCGACGGCCTGCCCATGCAGCGGAAGGTCATCGTCGAAAAAGGCGTTCTGCAGACGTATGTGACCAACACCTACACCGCACGCAAGCTGGGCACACGCTCCACCGGCAATGCCTCACGCGGACTGGCCGGTGCGCCCGGCATTGGTAGCGGGAATTTCTATCTGCAGGCTGGCACACTGACGCCACGCGAGATTATCGCGGAGGTGCAGAACGGCCTGTATGTCACCGAGGTGCTGGGTAGCGGCGTAAACCTGGTCACTGGCGACTATTCGCAGGGAGCAACCGGTATCTGGATCGAAAACGGTGTCTTCACCGGCGCAGTGGAAGAGATCACCATCGCCGGTAATTTGAAGGACATGTACAAGAACATCGTCGCGGTCGGTAACGATTTGATCTTCCGTGGATCGTCCGCTTCACCCTGCATTCGGATTGAAGGCATGACGGTCGCAGGGTCCTGAATCGCACCGGCACGTGGACGATCTTTACTCGCTGTTGATCTACCTCACGGATGCTAACTCTATGCGCCGTTACCTTGTCCCTGCCGTCTCAATCCTTATGAGTGCTTCGCTTGCAGCGCAGTCCAACCCGTCGGCGGATGCCAGCAATCCCTTCATGGCCCTGATGCTGAAGGCAAAAGCGCATGCGGCCGCACACGGCGCGCCCACGCCTCTGTTGTCGCCATTGGATCGCACGGTAGCACCCGTCGCCTTTGGTCTGCCTGCGGACACGGTCAGCGTGCCGGTAGCGGCGCTGCAGGCGCAGGGTATTCGAGTGGTGCCATGGACGACCAACGATTCTGAGAAGATGCGCGCGGTGATCCGGACGGGCGTGGACGGCCTGATCAGTGACCGCCCTGACATCCTGCAGCGCGTCCTCGCAGAAGAGCGTGCGGCACGCCCCAATGACCCGAAGCTGGCCCACTTCGTCGTCTCCGCGCACCGCGGTGGCCGCGGTTTGCGCCCGGAAAATACTCTGCCCTCCTTCGAGAGCGGGATGGACCAGTTGGCGACCGAGTTGGAGACCGACACCGGCGTGTCCACCGATCACGTTTCACTCATCTGGCACGACCAGTTCTACAACCCGCAAAGCTGCCGTCACGCAGACGGCTCCGCGTACACCCTGGAAAATCGCGTCTACCTGCAGGACATCTCCTCTGCCGAAGCGCAGAAGACGTTCATCTGTGACCAGCTCCATTTTGGCCCGGACCAGAAGAACGACTTGTCACTTTCCCCCGTCTCGGTCGCGTTTGCAAAGCAGGAAGGCATGATCAGCCCATACGCCCCGACGTATGTCGCGCAACTGTTCCGCTTTGCCGACTTCTACGCGAAGTACTACAGCACCGGCGCGGGCAAGGGTCAGCCGAACGCAGCCGAACGCGCAGCCAATGCACGTACCGTTCGCTTCAACATCGAGACCAAGATCATGCCGCCCGTCACACCAAATTCGAGCGAACTGATGAAGCAGCTGCCGCCTAATCACACCGTCGACGTACAGACCTTTGTGACCACGCTAGCCGGTGTCATTACCAAGGCAGGCATGACGGACCGGGCTGCTATCCAGAGCTTCGACTTCCGGACCCTGGTGCTGGTCGAAGAGCAGTTTCCGAAGATTCCGACCTTCTACCTGACCGAGAGCAACCACCCAGCCTCGCTCTAATCCCTTCTAACTCCCGCCACGCCGACCATCCGCACAGATATACTTTCGCAGCCGAAGAAAGTCTCTGGAGGACGGTCGCGTGAAGCTGCTGCAGTGCCTGTGCGTCGGTTGGTTCTTGTGCGGTGTTGTTGCCCGGTCGCAGGTGCAGCAGCGCAGCGATCCAGGTATGTCGCAGTCCCTCTACACGCAGCGCCCGCCGGACCCGCTGGCGATTTCACCCGAGGGCGCAAAGGCCGACGGCCAGGCAGATGACACGGACGCCCTGCAGAGCGCCATTGACCGCGTTGCCGAAACCACCGGCACCGGCATTGTCCTGCTGCCGCAGGGCCGGTATCGTGTGAGCCATACTCTGCACCTGTGGTCTGGTGTGCGGCTGATTGGATATGGAGCACAACGACCTACGCTGGTGCTGGGCGACGCGACGCCGGGCTTCCAGAGCGGCCATGAATTCCTCGGCACAGGCCGCTACATGCTGCAGTTTGCCTCGCGCAAGCCCGCCGCCGGTGCGCCCGTGGTGGACGCGAACGAGTTCACGTTCTACAGCGGCATCAGCAACGTCAATTTTGAGGTAGGCACGGGCAATCCAGCGGCCATTTGTGTGCGTTTTCACGTGGCCCAGCATTCGTTCCTGTCGCACATAAGGTTCTCCGTAGGCGACGGTCGTGCGGCACTCGAAGACGTCGGCAACCAGGCCGACACGCTGGAGATGGACGGTGGCGACTTCGGCATTGTGTCCGTCAGAACCGCGCCTGCGTGGCAATTTCTGCTGATGGATTCGTACCTGCACGGGCAGCGAGGAGCGGCCATCCACTCGCAGGAAGTCGGCATGACACTGATCCGCGACACGATCGAAAACACGCCGGTCGCTGTGGAGATCCCAGCCAACATGCCAGAGCAGTTGTACGCCCGCGACCTGCTGCTGCGCCACATCTCGCGTGCAGCCGTGGTGCTGGGCGACACCGCAAGTCAGCATCACCAGGTGACCCTCGAGAGCATCCGCTGTGACCACGTGGCACGACTGCTGCAGGCGACGCATCGCGGCATTACCGGCTTCACGGCGATTGCGGCACCCTCCACCTTGTTCACGGAAGACCTGCTCACCGTCGGCCAGGAGATCCAGCCGGACGGACGCGAAGGTGCCATCGCCCTGCGCCATCATGAGACTCGGATCGGCAACACGCCCACGGTCGTGGCGACCGACATTCCCACTCTGCCACCCGTGTCGCAATGGGCAAACGTGAAGGACCTGGGCGCAGCCGGTGACGGCGGCACAGACGATACCGCCGCTCTCCAGCGGGCCTTGGACACGCACCACGTTCTCTACTTCCCCATGGGCCTGTACCGTGTGCGTGGCACGCTGCACACACGGCCTGACTCGGTATTGATCGGCTTGTCCCCCTCAGCAACCGTACTGGTCGTGCAGGACGGCGACCCAACCTTTGCAGGCGGAGGCGAAGCGATTCCGGTCCTGCAGTCTGCCAAGGGTGGGCACGAGGTGCTGAGCGGCATCGGCATCTTCACGGGCAATGTAGCACCTCGGGCTGCGGGGCTGGTGTGGCGGGGCGGACCGCAATCGTTTGTGCAAGACGTGAACTTCTCCGCGGGTCTGCGTGCTACGCCACTGCTGGGACCGAAGTATCCTTTCCGCAACGGACCGCCGCCTGCGGGCGCGCCAGACATGCGGGCCTCACAGGGGCCCAGCCTTTGGGTTCGTGAGGGTGGCGGCGGCATCTTTCGCGAAATATGGACGGCGGATACCACCGCCGTGGTTGGCATGCGCGTGGAAGATACCCACACCGCTGCGGTGGCGTACCAAATCTCCTGCGAGCACCACATGAAGAACGAAGTGCAGTTCCATAACGCGGGCAACTGGCGGGTCTACGCGCTACAAACCGAGGAAGAGAAGCCCAACGGAGCGGAAGCGACCCCCGTGGAACTGGTCAACGCGACGGATATCACCTTCGCGAACCTGTTCGACTACCGGGTGTCGCGCAACGTGCTGCCAATGCCGGCGGCGGTTGTCGCGCGTAGCTCCAGCAACGTGCGCTTTGCCAACATGCACAACTTCAGCATGACGCGGCTCCCCTTCGACAACAGCATCGTGGATGAAAGCCGAGGCGTGAACGTTCGCACCCATGACTTCACCACCTTCACACTGAATGACTTTCTGCATTTCGGTGCTGCCCTGCCGCTACTGAGCGTTTTTGCCGGGCCGCTGCAGACACTCGGCACCTCGTTCAGCAACGTGGCTGGCCTCGCCTCAGACGAACATGGCACGGTCTTCTTCACAGATGCCGCACGCCATCGCGTCTACCGTGTGAATGGCACAACGCCGACCGTCGTGACAGAGAGCATCGACGCGCCCATGAGCATGGGCTACGCCGGGAAGGGCGAGTTCCTGGTGGTGGATGCCGCAAAGACGGTCTACAGCGTGTCAGCAGATGGCGCGGTCCAGAAGTTGACAGCCTCGGTCGCGAAACCCGGCACGGTCCTGATGCTGCCGGTTGGACTGAAGAATGAGCTCAGCAGCGTGCAGCGGCTGGTGGCCGGCGAGGGCTTTGTCTACGCGCCACGCAGCAACATGGCCGTCACTGCAAAAACGACGGACGAACCGCGAGACTACTTCTACGCGCCAGGCACTGACGTGGCTGTTATGGCGGGTGGCAGCTGGAAGGGCCTGCTGCAGGCCACGCAGCTGGCACCACTGCGCGTGGGCCAAACCACATTGGCGATCAGCGAAGAAGATGACAAGGTTTATCGCATAACACGCAACACTCCCCGGCAGCTTTCCGCAGCCGCGGTCTTAGAGCGCAGCGGAACCTCCGTTGTAGAAGACAGCGAAGGGAATGTGTACGTGGCCGGTGCGCAGCTTTACATCTACAACCGCGTCGGGAAACTGATCGGCACGCTCGAAACGCCGCAGCGACCCGGATCACTCGCGTTTGGCGGCCCTGATCGAAGGACGCTATATATCGGCGCACGCGGATCGCTCTACAGCATCCGCACCAAGAACGCAGGAAACTAACCGGAACAGGATGGCAGTACATATCGCCTGACTTCAAGAAGGTTTACTCGCGGAGCGTCAAGCCACTTAACCTGCCTGATTCATCAAACAAGTAAGCGCATGAGCAAGCGATATGGCTGGCGTGCACATGAAGCGTTTTGTTGCGAGCTTGGTAAGCTAACGATACCGTCAGCCTATGCAGATAGGCATGCAGTGCGCCATTGTTGTGACACCTTCTTTCGAGCCGATGTTGCGCCCCTTTGTGTCGAACGACTTAGCGTCTAGCTGTCGAACGTATTGAGCAGGCCCCTCGGCCAGTAACTTCAGATCGGGCCTTTTCTCCGTTTCGGTCTCTCACCATCATGCTGCCTCATCATGAGGAGGACACCTCCATGCGACGGCTCACGTGATCGTGGATCCAGTGCGGGTCCCACCACTCTTTGGCGTCGATCTGCACGCCGTCCAGTTGCATGGCGAAGTGGATGTGGTCGCCGCCGGCCATGCCGGTCATGCCGCTTAGGCCCATGACCTGGCCGCGCTTGACAGTGTCGCCCACATGCACCTGGATTTGGCTCAGATGGCCGTAGATGGTCTGCAGACCGTAGCCGTGATCGACCACAATACAGTTGCCATAGATGCCGAGCGGTGCCGCGTATAGA
>JBPBQP010000111.1:0-17748 GCA_050954745.1 Janthinobacterium lividum
AGCTCAATGCAGCAAAGTCGCAGCTTCGGATCCGGGTGTTTGTATCCCAGGTAGACGAACAGCTCCCAAATGCGCCGGATGGCATCCGAAAGGTCACAGCAGCCTTGAACGACCCAAGGATCGGCGGCATGTACGACCGCGCAGGCGGCTTCTTTACGCTCGATCCCACCCTTAAGACAATCTTCCTGACAAAGGACGTCGACCTGCAATCGATCACCGACAAACAGTGGATTCAGCATGTGGAAGAGCTCCGCATCGTTGACGCCCGCTGGTTTCACAGTTGGTACCGTCACGTAGCGAACCAGGCGTTAGGCAAGGAAGCACCCCCTAAGCAACACATCAGCCTGCACAACGACCCGTACGCATCTGAGTGACGGCGTCCGTTGTGGGCTCTGCCTGGAACGGTTTGCACCAGCCACCGATTCCACAGCCCAGGCGAGGTGAACGGTTCGGAGTTCGCGCAGAACTACATCAAGCGCATCGTCACCAAGAGCGGGCACCGCATGTTTACACGACATACCTGAACGCGGTGAAGAAAGACTAGGGTGGCTGCTGATGCAGCGTATTGTCAGCTTGGCTGTGTCTCTTCTCATGTTGATGGCCCGTGCGGGCAGGCCGAGCGAGGCTTCGATGAACGAGCGGGACAAAGCGCAGGCGCTGATGGTGGAGTACGGCAAGCACGTCGGCAAAATGGACGCGGCACACCAGACCTTCGATCACTACAACGATCGGTCTTTCGGAGACTTCGGCTTCCACTATTTCCCCGAGACAGGCATACTGCAAGCGCGCGTTTACGTGGCCAAGGTCAAATACAAAGGATTACCCGGAGACGCTTACGGCTGTTCGTCAAAGCGCAGCGGGATTGAATGACCCAACGATCGGCGGCATGTATGACCGCGCTGGTGGCCACTTTCTTCTGGATGAGCAGAAGCAGATGTTCTTTCTTGTTCGGGACTTCACCTTGTCTCAGACCGATGAGGCTAGCTTTGTTAAGCAAGTCGATGCGCTTAGCGACATCGCAGGCATTTGGGTTATGAAGTGGCTGGGTATCGTCGCTGATCAGAGCCATGGTGCGAAGCCGAAGCCGACGCAGCGCATTGACCGCGAACACGATCCGTATCCTCGCGGTTACTGAAGCGGTACGCAAGACTGTCTGTTGGAATCTGCAAATTACATCAAGCGGGTATAGCCGAGCACGTTCAACCTAAAGACCCTAAGACCTTTAGTATCAACAGTCCAACGGACCGCGTGGGTTACTACAAGACCCTGATGGGAGCCTTTACGAGCATGCGTGGTACAGACAAGACGAATCTCATCAATGCTCTTAGTGCAAAGCCGGGCTTTTGATGCGACCGCGTACAGTCGTCCTCTTACTTACTTCTTTAGCAATCCTGCTGTTGGCAGGCAGTTACGCCATCCGGAGCCGAATACCCATGCAAACATCATCGCAGAAGCTCCGCTTACACGTCGGCGAGCGAATGCAGGACGTTTTCGCTGAAAACAAGCTGGCGAGCTTTCATCCAGACAAAGAACGGGATGACACACCGATCCAAGGCCATCCCAACGGGCATCCGTTAGCAGCCAAGGTCCCTAATAACAAGCTAAATAGCTCTGTCGTGCCCAGCGGATTGTCACCCGCTGTAGACCAGTTGGCGGCTGCAGAAGACATGCCGCCGGGGTCAGCGGAACGGTCGGTGGCGAACAGACAAGCGGCGGACACAATTGCTGAGTATGAGCAAACTAAAGTTGTGCAGCAGCGTATTTACGACGGAAATCGTGAAATAAGGGTGGGAATGTCTGCAAATCAGACACTTTCTGAACTCCCAGGCGGCCCCTACCTGGATTCGGTCCCCCCGAGGTTGCTATGTCGGCAAGTTGTGGCGCTACAAACCGCGTTCCGATTCCTGGCAGTATTAACGACTCTTCGGTTCGAGTTCAGTACTACAGAGAATTGATCGGGCAAACTCCACAACAACGCTTAAGTCTGATTGACGCACTCAGCAAGCGACCGGGTTTCTGATGCGACGCGGCTGGAAGATCTCGCTGGCGGTCCGTGTGGTTATGGCGCTTCTGTGCATTTGCTTCGCCTGGAGGTATTTCTATATGCGAAAACTGAACCTTCATGTAGGCGAATCGATGAAGGATGTGCTGGCTAAGAATCAACGTGCAAACTTTAATCCTGACGTCATGTTCGACAATGTTCCGATTGTCTGGCCTGAGAACGATTTGATTCCGCACGTCTTTGACATGGCCTACGATGGACCTGACGGAACCGTCCGATTCCCCCACGCCCGGCTAGTCTATGCCACTCAGTACGCCGGGATTGTTACAGATATCCTTGTAGGTGTGTCCGAAAAGAAGGAGACGTTGTCGGCTTTCGTCTCAGAGGCGCAAGAGGTAGCAGCTTGATTCAAGCAGGCAGGCTGGACTCAGCAGGGCAGCTTGCCCACAGAAGAATTCTTTTTAGAAGGTTATACGTACCGCGGCTTGCAGCTGCCGTTGCGCGGCGGCGCTGGTGTAACTTGCGTTGCCCAGTGTGCTGGTGATGGTGCCGTAAGCTGTAGTGCCCACGGTGACATTGGGCGCCGCTAATTGCGCATGATTTAAGGCGTTGTAGGCTTCCAGCCGCAGGTTAAGGTTGGCGCCTTCCCAGCGTGGCAGTCCGAAGTTGCGTTGTACGCTGAGGTCTATGCGGTTCTGCCCTGGCGCGTAGATGGTGCCCTTGTGCGCAGTGCCAAAGGTGTAGGGTGCCTGCGTGGCAAAGCACTGCGTGTTGAACCACTTCAGCAGCGAGCGCGGCGCACCCCTGTTGGCATCGCACAGCTGGTTGGGTCGGTTGGTCTGGCCAGAGTTGGCGATGTCCGTAGCCTCGCCTGCCGTGACCGGCTGGCCCGATTGCCAGACATAGATGGGCGATAGCGCCCAACCGCCGAGCGCCGCGGATGCCAGGCTGCTATGCAGCAAGCCTTTGGTAGGCAGCTGGAAAATGCCGGTCAGCACATAGCGAAAGTGGATGTCGAAGTCGCTCGGGCCCCAGTTGCTGGCGTGGTCATAGGCGTTCTGCAACTGGTCGCCGTTGGTTGCGGTGTCGATCGTGTCGAGTGCCTGGCTTAGTAGGTTAAAACTGCGTCCGTAGGTGATGGAGTTGCGAAACTGTATGCCGTGGTCGAAGCGCTTCTCCAACTTGGCTGAGACACCCTCGTACTGCGACGCGTTCCAGTCAGAGATCTGGTTGACGGCGGACTGCGTCACGGCAAACAGCGGGCGGCGGGACTGCACCGTTGTGCCGTTCAATACAGTGGGCTGGTTCACGTTGGAACGCGCAAGGAGGTGCACGCCATGGTTGCCCACGTAGTTCACCTCCGCCAGCATGGCGTACGGCAGTTGCTTCTGCACGGACAGGTTCCACTGCTGCACATAGCCCATGCGGAAGCCGGTACTCCAGCTGGTGAGGCCACCGGTGTAGGTGGGCTGCAGCACAAACGAAGCAGGTGTCACCGGAGCGGGCTGCGGGATGGCCTGGCTGGGCGACAGGACGAATGCAGTGCTCGTGCGCAGCTGATCGCTCGACTGGCTGATCGCGCCGTAGTTGTTGTACGGCGGGTTGTTGGACAGGCGGCTGGTGATGCCGGAGCCCTGGTCCTGCGCGTAGAACAGACCGAACGAAGCGCGTACGGTCATGTCTTTGACATTGGGCACGCGCCAGGCCAGGCCGATGCGCGGAGCAATGTTGTTTTTGTCGGTGTCGATCAGCGCGCGCGGGAGGCGCGTGTCCAGGCCGGACTTGATGTACTGCAGATACAGCGGGCTGCCAGGATCGGTAACAAAGTTACCCATGCGGTTGCTGGTGTCATAGAACGGTGTCAGGATCTCGTAGCGCAGACCGAAGTTCAGGGTCAGGTTGGGCGTTGCCGTCCATTAGTCATTGGCATAACCCGCGTAATACCAGCCGCGCTCTTCACTGCTGAGGATGGTGCCGGTGTTGACGTTGTTCGCGTAGCCCAGTAATAAGTCTGCAAGGGCGTTGCCGGTGTTGCCGCGCGAGCTGGGCAGCTGCGTAAAGGCGCCCGTAAAGCCCAGGTTGCCGCGGCCGTTGCTGGCGGCCAGGGTGTTGGGGCGGATCCACATCATCTCCCCGCCGAACTTGAAGAGGTGCTTGCCGTGTGACCATGACAGGTTATCGGCCCAGTCAAAGACGCCGGAGGTCTTGGTAAGCGGCGTGTTACCCACGGCTTCGGAGTTGAGCGTACCCAGGTTGGTGATGGTGATGGTGGGCGCGCCCTCCGTGATGGCCGGGTCCAGCAAGCCGGGAATGATCTCATTGCGCGGCTGCGTGCCCAGTCCATTGACCGCGACGGTGGTCCAGGCAAAGCGCAGCTCGTTCACGACGCGCGGTGAAAGGATGCGGGTGTACCCCGCACCCAAACCCTTCGATTCTGAGCGGTTGTTGCCGGGATCCTGCGCGCCGGGCAGACCTACGCCGGTGAATGTGTTGGACAGCGTGTCACCGTACCGTGCGAACAACGAATCTTTCGAACCAAGCGTGTAATCGAGCCGGCCGATGCCATTCTTTACGTCTGCAAGGCTGGGAATATTGCTGTCGTAGTAGCTGCTGAAGCCGACGGTTTCGTTCGGTAGCGGATAGAGGTTCGCAAGCTGCTGGCCCAGCGCGTTGATGCGGTTGGACGGGATGCGACTGCCCGTGAACAGCGCGCGAGTAAAGGTGTTGGTGCCCGTTTGCGTGGTGGTTTCTGGATCGTAAATGGGAAAGGCAGATTGCGAAAAGTCGCCGCTGCGCTCTAACGCGGTGGGCACCTGTACGCGGCTGTAGCTGGACGACCTGGTGTGGCGGCCCTCATACGCCGCGAAGAAGAACAGGCGGTCGCGGATGATTCTGCCGCCCAGGCTGCCGCCATACTGGTTCTGCACCAGTTGGGGGTTGCGGGGCGTAGATACCGGATTAAAGAAGTAGTTTTTCGCGTCTGCCGCATCGTTGCGGATGAAGTCGTACGCCGAACCGTGCAGCCGATTGGTGCCGCTCTTGGTGATGGCGTTGACCAGTGCCCCGGCGGATGCGCCAAACTCCGCAGAGTAATTTGAGGTCTGCACAGTGAACTCCTGCAGCGCATCCAGCGGCGGGCGGATCATGTCGCGCTGCTGATTGTCCAGTCCGCGTAGATAGTTCACGTTGCGCGCGCCATCCAGCAGAAACGCGTTTTGCAGGCCGTCATTGCCGTAGGCCACAAAGCTGTTATCGCGGCCCGCATTCTGCGGCACCACTCCCGGAATGTAGTTCGCCGCCTGGATGTAGTTGCGGCCGTTCAGCGGAATGTCTGTGAGTTCTTTGCTTTCGATCACCTGCTGCACGGTCTGTGACTTGTCTTCGATCAGCGGCGTCTGCCCCGTGACTGTGATGGTGTCGGCGGACTCGCCAATCTGCAGTTGCGGTGTAAGCGACACGGTGGCTCCCACCAGCACATCCACACCCTTCTGCTGAAAACCCCTGAAGCCGGGCAGAGCGATGTCGACGTTGTAGCGTCCGGGCGGAACCAGAGGCACGTCGGCACGGCCTTCGCTGTTCGTTGCGAGGCTGCGCAACTGCACGCCGGTCTCAGTGCCGGTGATGGTGACGGTGGCTCCGGGTACGGCGGCTCCGCTCCCATCCAGTACGGTGATGCTGAAGGCACCGGTTGAGTTCTGTGCACGGAGTGCGCTGGCGGCCAGCGGCAGCAGGGCTGCGACGGCGATGCGGGCAATGGCGGGGCGAAGCAATGAAGGCTGTCTCATGATCCTCGTGGGGGTGGCCGGATGATGTTGTAGAGGTGCGTCCTGCTCAGTAGCTATCGCCGGGAGCGACCATCGGCGGGTGATCGAGCGAGAGAGGATCTCCAAACTTGGCCTGCTGCGCCTTGAGCTTTGCGATCATGCTCGTCCTCACGCTGCTGTAGGCCGGGTCGTCAATCCGGTCGTGCATCTCCCACGGGTCTTTGGTCAGGTCGAACAGCTGGTAGCGCCGGATGGGGACGTAGAAGATCAGCTTGTGCTCGCGCGTGCGAAAGCTCCGTTGCAGCACGTTCAGCCAGCCAAACATGCCGTCATGAAGCGGCGGAGTGTTTTGACCCAGCGCCATGGCCTTGATGCTGGAAAACTCCACGTGCTGCGGCACAGGGATCCCGGCGAGCTCGCAGGTGGTGGCGTACATGGAATGCTGGTACACCATCTCGTCCACGTGCGTTCCGGGGCGGATGCCCGGACCCTTCAGGATGAGCGGCATGCGCATGGAACACTCGTACTGGTTTTGCTTGCCTATCAGGCCGTGTTCGCCCATGGCCAGTCCGTGGTCTGCCGTCAGGATGACGTAGGTGTTGTCCGCCTGCCCACTTCTGTCCAGCGCATCCAGCACGCGGCCGATCTGCGCATCCATGTGCGAAATGATGGCGTAATACTCCTTCCGGTGCGTCTTTACCGCCAGTTCCGTGCGTGGGAAGGGCGCAAGCTGCTCATCACGCGTGTGGAAGTCACCCTGATCGAAAGGGTGCTGCGGCAGATAGTTGGGTGGCAGCTGGATCCTGTCCACGTCGTACATCGCCTGGAACTCCTCTGGTGCCTGACGCGGATCGTGCGGCGCGTTGAAGGCAACGTAGGCAAAGAAGGGCTTGTCGCGTTGCGTCCGCTGCCTGTCGAGGAACGCAACAGCGGAGTCTGCGTACAGTTCGGATGAGTGCTTTGTGCCCTGCGCCGCGGGGTCTACCCATAACGACAGGTCGAGCCAGTGACCCTGCTTGGTACGGTCCGTCGGGCTCCACATGTTGCCCGGGCTGGGGCGGTCATACATGTCGGGCGTCGAGTTCAGAAAGCCCGGTGCGACGGTGGCCATATCGCTGAACGAGCGCTGGAGCGAAACCGCGTCCAGATGCCATTTGCCCGTCATGAAGGTGCGGTAACCCGCCTTTCGAAACGTCTCGCCCCATACGGGAATCTTGGCCGATTGATTGTCGGGCAGCGCCTTCTGCGCCTTGAAGGGCGTCAGGCCCGTGTGCAGCATGGTACGGCTGGCCACGCAGACGGCGCCCGTCCATGAACCGGCGTGGAAGCAGTGCGAAAAGTGCACGCCGCCGCGCACCAGGCGGTCGATGTTGGGCGTCTGCACCTCCGGGTTGTTGATGGCACCGATGGTGCGGAACATCAGGTCATCCGCGATGAAGAAAAGGAAGTTGGGGCGTGACCCGGCTGCGGGCCGAGCCTGGGCTGCCGCGCCTCGTACCTGGCTCGCGGCCACGGCAGAAGAGGAGAGTTCAAGGAACTGGCGTCGATTCATATGGTTTTCCTGGAGCTGCGCAGGTCGCAGCTCTGCTTCTGGATGCAGGGCATGACCGTGCCAACATCATGCTTGCCGATGGAAGTGAATGGAGACGAACAGGACGCCCGGTTAAAGCAGCGGACAGATGGGACATCGCTGCTGGTTGCAGCAGGTCACTACCAGGCCGCGCGAGCGTGCGAGTGTCGCAGTGCGCCGTGCTTGGAGGAATGTCGCCATTGCGTGATAGTACAGGCGTACCGGCCTCCCGTACAGAAGGACATGCGCCCGCACCCTGCGACACACCGCCAGGCCCGGGCAAGCGGGTCGCCTAAGATGATTGCTGTGCCTCTCTACGTCAATGGCGAGCTGGTTCCGGATGCAGTGCTGAATCGTGAGTTGCTGCGCCTGTCGTCGGGCCTGGAAATGGACGCACCGCACGCTGGCGGCTTCGACCCGGAGATCCTCCGTGCGCAGGCCGCGCGCGCCGTGGTGAGTCGTACCCTGCTGCTGCAGGCGGCGGTGTCGCGCAAACTCCGCGTGACGGCAGCAGAGATAGAGGCAGAGCGCCGTCTGCGTTGGGGCAGCTCCAACAGCGTGTCAGGCGCGGGCGTCGCCAAGGCGATTGAGCACGACCTGCTGCTTGCACGCGTCCAGGCCGATCTTCTGCGCCACGTTCCAAGGCCTAGCCGCGCAGAGGTGGAGCAGCACTACCATCACAACCGGCAGCATTATTTCCTGCTTGAGGCGGTGGAAGCAGCGCATATCCTTCGCGCGATCGGGCCGCACGAAAACAGCGCGGACGCTGAGGCTGCGCTGCACGCGGCGGAGATGGAGCTGATCCGCGGCCGACCTTTTGCGCAGGTCGCGAATCGCGTCTCCGACTGTAGGGGTGTCGGCGGATCGTTAGGCTGGGTGGCACGCGGCACGATGGTGCAGGCATTCGAAGACGCCCTGTTCGCGCTGCAGCCTGGTGCCCGCAGCGGCATCTTTCGGACCATCTTCGGCCTGCACATCGCCACCGTGCTGCGCCGCCGCAAAGACGGCTTCGAGCCACTCGAATCCGTGCGAATGGAGATCGCAAAACAGCTGCTCGTGGCAGCGCGGCAGCAGGAACTATCTCGGCAAATCGCGCAAATGGAAGCCGTCGCTGACATTCGATTTGTAGAAGGCGCGGCACATGGTTAAACAGGTAGCGGTTCCGCCCTGCTGCATGCCAACGCGCGAGCGCGCGGCGATCCTGGAGCAATCCATCGAGGCTTCGAAGAGCCGTCCCCATACAACCAAAGGCAGCACAAGCGGGATGGTGCGGCTGCCGGGCAGCACCTTTCTTATGGGCAGCGACGATCTGAGCGGCTTCCCAGCGGATGGTGAGGGGCCTGTGCGGCCCGTGACGCTGGATGGGTTTTTCATGGACCAGTGCGCCGTGACCAATGCCGACTTTGCGCGCTTTGTAACCGACGCGGCCTACACCACAGAAGCCGAGCGCTTTGGCTGGTCGTTCGTCTTTGAGGGCGATCTGCCGGATGGCTCTGCCGTGGGCACACAGGACGCAGTGCCCGGCGTGAACTGGTGGAAGCGCATCGATGGGGCGGCATGGAACACCCCGGAAGGGCCAGGCAGCGGGATTGAAGATCGCTCCAGATATCCCGTCGTACACGTCAGCTGGAACGACGCGGCGGCCTACGCGGCATGGGCCGGTAAGCGCCTGCCTACTGAAGCTGAGTGGGAGTATGCCGCCCGCGGGGGACTGGTGGGCCAAACCTACGCATGGGGCAACCAGCTGACGCCTGGCGGCGAGTACCGCTGCAACATTTGGCGGGGTGAGTTCCCTCACCACAACACCGCGGCCGACGGCTATACGGCGACGGCTCCGGCGAATGCATTCGCGCCCAACGGCTATGGCCTCTACAACATGACCGGCAATGTATGGGAGTGGTGCGCGGACTGGTTCAGCAGCACGTGGCACCTGTCTGCCGCGCAGTGGAACCCCATCGGACCGCCTGTCGGCACCACGCGCGTGATGCGTGGCGGCAGCTACCTGTGTCATGCAAGCTACTGCAATCGATATCGCGTGGCAGCACGCTCGTCCAACACACCAGACTCATCCACCACAAATGCCGGCTTTCGCTGTGTGTTGGACTTGGGCGACAAACAGTAAAGTCAGGTGCAGTTTCCATCTCGGGAACACACCTGCTTGACGGCCGGGCCGAAATCTCAGCCCTTTTACAATCCAAGGCTGTCGTTCACCGCGACGGCGATGTCTTGTTCCGAGCCGAGATAGCGTTCGGTAGTTTGAATGGAACTGTGTCCGAGCAGGAACTTGATCTGTTCGAGGTCTCCTCCAGATTTCCTGCAGAGTTTCGCACAGGTACGACGCAGATCATGAGCTCCAAAGTGCTCGATGCCGATCTGTTTCGCAGATTCCGTCACAACAGCCCAGATGGCCCAGTCGCTTAAAGTTTCACCTACCTTGCCAACCTTGTTGAGCGAGCGAAGCAGCGGACCCTTTTCGATGTTCGCCGCGGCCTGCCAGGCGCTGATGCCCTGCTTCACCCAGACCGGGATGGCAACGGTTCGGATGCGGCCTCCCTTGCCGTGCAGGTCCGCAATGACCCATCGATTCTCACGCATCTGGACATCCTCCATGCGCAAAGAGGCCAGCTCCCTGCGGCGCAGGGCGCAGCCAACCAGCAGCGCCAGAATCGTGTAATCCCGTTTGCCCTTCAGGCAGGAGCGGTCAGGAACGGCGAGCAGTTCCCTTGTCTGCTCCTTCGTCAACCAGTTGCCCAGGCGGGTGCCTTTCTGCCGAATGTTTGGAATGTCGGTAAGGTTTGAGGCTTCTTCGGCAGAGAGCATGCCGTTCTTCCGCGCCTCAGTGACCAGCTTGCGGACAGCGGAGAGCCGAACATTTACGGTCGAGGGCGACAGATCTTTCATCGAGGTCCGGTACTCCAGCAGGAGCGCGCGGGTGAGCGGTCGGCCGGCGGCCAGAGCGAAGAGCAGGTCCAGGGCTTTGGCGTAGTTGCGTCTGGAGTGGACCGAAGTGACGGAGTCAAGCACCATCCGGCGGAGCTGGTGCTGTGCCGGCGTAAGCTCTTCGGTGGAAGTGTTCGAAGCAGGCACATCCTGCTTCTGAGGCTGCGCAACGACGAGACCTGGTAGCGGCGGCTGATCGACGGCGGCAACGGGAACGACTGCAGATTCAATCATCTTCGCGTTGCTCCTTTCTGAACTCCTCGATCTCAGCTTTCAACCGGTGCACCACACCTTCAAGGTCTTGGATGCTGGGCAGTTCGTCCCGAACCAGGGCAGGCAGCTCGCGCGTGACGCGGTACGAGGAAACGCCGATCGGTTTTGCTATGTCCTTGAATGAGTATTCAACAATAGCTCCCTCGTGGCTCTCACAAAGCAGAAGGCCGATGGTAGGCGCGTCCCGTTCGGTCCGCATTTCGCCGTCCACAGCGGACAGGTAGAAGTTCAACTTGCCGGCGTATTCCGGCTTGAACTTTCCAACCTTCAGCTCCACGACGAAGAAGCAGTGGAGACGGAAGTGGTAGAAGAGCAGGTCGAGGTAGAAGGTCTCGCCGCCAACCGTGAGCGGGACCTGGCTGCCAACGAACGCAAAGCCGCGGCCCAGCTCCAGCAGCAGGTCACGCATGTGCTCCAGCAAACCGCGTTCCAGCTTGCGCTCTTCCAGCGGATAGGTCAGCGTCAGGAAGTCGAAGTTGTAAGGGTCGCGCAGCACCTGTACTGCCATCTCCGACTGCTCAGGCGGAAGGGTCTGGCTGAAGTTCGTCAGCGACTTCCCTTCCCTTGTATAGAGCTGCCCGTCGATCATGTGTCCAAGTGCGGCCCGATTCCAGCCTTCACGTACGGCAGCGCCCAGGTACCAGTCGCGAGCGGCGGACTCCTTCACTCGGTCAAGCAGCAGGCGGATGTGACCCCATGGCAAAAGTGCCACGCGCTGTGGCACTATCTCCGGGTCAGGCCAGGCCTCAGCAAAAGACCGCATGTACTTCAGGTTGCGCGGGCTGAAACCCTCCACCCCCGCAAAACGCGCCTGCAGGTCGCGGCCAAGCCGGTCTATGACCTTTGTGCCCCAGCCCTCGACTTTCTGTCGAAGCAGGATCTCGGCTCCGATTGACCAGTACAGCAGGACAAGCTCACGAGAGACAGCAAGTGCTGCCCGAGTCTGGGATCGGGCGATCCGGAGGACGACCTCCTCCAGAAGCTCCGGGTATCCATTCGGGGTTTCAGAATGCTGCAGCACACGGCTCATCTTTCGAATGTGCCACAGTTGTGGCACTTTGAGCATGACACCTGCTTAGGAGCCAGTGCACAGGTCGAATACGGTGTTTCTGTCTCCACTTTGCCAGATCAGGAAGTGCTAATTCACCATCGTCTGATGGGGCAGAAACAGCTCGAACACTGTACCGCTCCCGCCTGGCTGGGTGCGGCTGCGGACCAGCAAACGGCCATGGTGCCGATCCACGATCTCACTGCTGACCCATAACCCGAGGCCCGCTCCCGCTAGACCCTTTGTTGAATAGAACGCTTGTAGATTGGCTTTCGTCTGCAGATTCATCCCATGACCTGTGTCAGCCATGGTGATGGCAACACCTGTGACATCGGATCGCCACTCTGTGGCCTCGCGGCTGCGCACGAGCCATCTACCGCCGTTCGCAGACATGGCGTCAATCGCGTTCGTACCAGGTTGCTGATCAGTGTGCGTTGACTATGACCCGTGTCTCTGCGCGGCTGCCTTGCAACTGCCTGAGTCAGCCGAATTGGGGCTGGTACTTGCCTCATGCCTCCCGACTCGTGATCGGACCAGGTTTACGGCGCATCCTCGATGGGGTGAATCTGGAATCCTTCGCCTTCGGACCTGAAGTACTTCCGTCTCATCCAGAACGCTACGTTCACCAGCCCGATCAGCGCAGGTACCTCGATCAGCGGCCCAACGACACCTACGAAGGCCTCTCCAGAGTTGAGGCCGAACACGGCGACGGCTACAGCAATGGCGAGCTCGAAGTTATTCCCTGCCGCAGTAAAGGAAAGCGTGGCGGATTGAGCGTAATCCGCTCCCAGCTTCTTACCCATCCAGAAGCTGACCAGAAACATACTGAGGAAGTAAATGACGAGTGGAATAGCGATCTTCACAACATCGAGCGGCAGCCGCACGATTAGGTCGCCCTTGAGCGAGAACATAATCAGGATCGTAAAGAGAAGGGCAATCAAGGTAATAGGGCTAATCCTTGGAACAAAGCGGGTCCGATACCACTCCTCTTCCTGAATGCGGATAAGAACGAAGCGAGTGAGGAATCCTGCCACGAACGGAACACCCAGGTAGAGGCCCACGCTCTTCGCAATTTGACCTATCCCAATGGGAACTACGCTTCCCTGCAATCCGAAGAACCTCGGCAACACCGTCAGGAAGAACCAGGCATAAAGGCTATAAAAGAGCACCTGAAAGACGCTGTTAATAGCAACGAGGCCAGCCACGTAGTCCGTGTCTCCTTCGGCAAGTTCATTCCAGACCAGCACCATCGCAATGCAGCGGGCAATGCCAATCAGAATCAGACCGCGCATGTAGGCCGGTTCCCCATGCAGGAACACAATAGCCAGAAAGAACATTAGAACCGGGCCTATGAGCCAGTTTTGCACGAGCGACAAGCCCAAAACGCGCTTGTTGCGGAAGACCTCACCCAGCTTTTCGTAGCGAACTTTCGCCAGCGGCGGAAACATCATCAGGATGAGGCCAATAGCGATCGGTATATTCGTTGTGCCGACTTGAAAGCGGTTTACAAAGCCCGCCAAAGACGGAACAAAGTGGCCGGCAGCGACGCCCATTGCCATTGCGATGAAGATCCAAAGCGTCAGGAATCTGTCAAGAAACGAGAGCTTCTTGCGTGCAGCAGGAGCGCCGACCGGGCCGTGCGTGACAGGTGGGGTGAACATTAACAGACCTCGCGACGAACATCATGGACCGTCGTGGGAAGCGGGGCACCTTCGACAAGGGTGTACTTCGAGGGAGCGGTGCAGGCCCTGGTCAGTCGCGCCTTGTCAGCCTGCATCGTCTTTTCGTCCTTTAGCCAGACGAGGGTTTGGAGGAGGATCCGTGAGGCCCCCGCATGGGGCGGCATCACAATCCGGTAGTGCATCCACTTGCTCTCTCGCCTTGCCTCCACAATCCCCGCGCTGCGAAGGTAGGCCAGATGCCGAGAAACCTTCGGCTGCGGACCGCCTAGGATCTCGACAAAGTAGCAAACGCAGATCTCTCGATCATCCATCAGGTTCAGTAGTCGAAGCCGGGTTTGATCCCCGAGTGCTTGAAAGAACCTTGCCATGTTGTAGGCCTTCTTCGCGGGCATGGCTCATGTATACGCATTGCCATATTCGATTGCAAGCCACTCGCCTAAGCAAATGTTTACAGCGAGTTGCGCGGTAAAGCTGCCTTCACATGTCCGTCTGCGCCTATACGTTTGGGTAAAGCTCTAAGCTTGAGCAGGATCGCAGTTAATGCCCTCCATGCGGTCAGGCTTTGCATGCCATCGCACGTCCCGCACGATACATTTCTGCCAACTGTTTCCGCAACTTTGAAGGCGGTGACACACAGCGATCAGCCTGCGACAGGCGTCCTCCATCTCCATGGCGAAAAAACCAGGCAAGCAGGAACCTAACTTAGGTACGAACCTGAGGGGAGTGGTTTGTTGCAGTCAGTGCTTGGCAGAAGCGTGTTAACCCGGATGGGTCCTCCTGTGGCATATTAGTCCATACGCATCTCTGGCAGGTCAGCGAAAAGGCCCGGCGATGACGGTCTCTTTATCGCCTCCTCACTTAGAGGATTCACTGTGGCCTGTTACAAGAGCTTTTTGGCCATCCGGTAGCGAGCCCACACAGACGTACCCAGATTTCCATACCAGGCGTCAAGTCCGGTCTACTGGATGTAACACTTTGCACAACCCCGCTCTTGTAGGATCTCCATCGCTTTCGCTGCCAGTGCTAATCCAATTCCCTGCTGTCGTCTCTTCGGCGTGACCCCTAGGGCGTTGATTGAACCAACGCGAACGTCTTCATCCACAGACCACAGACGCGGGATTTCTGCATCGAGAAGCACGGTCCCGACGATCTCCCCTTCAACACTTTGCGCGACAAGGATCTGATCGTCGTTTTCTGGCGAGGCATATTTGTGCCTGAAGTAATTCGCCCAGGCGGGAAAACTTACGGTTTCACAATCAGCAACACTTATACGTAGCGCAGGGCTGGAAAGCCTGAGCGCGACACCTGCTGTCTCACGGCTTTTCACAAGCCGATCAGGTGTTCGAAAACCCACCAAGTTCTTGAACCAAGTCCGCACAGCCTTCTTCCAGCATCCACCCTTTGCGTGCAAAGACGGCCATGCCTTCTCAAAGCAGTGGATTGCTACCTTGCACAATGTTTGCCGGCCGCTCTTGCGCCATTTCGCGCACTTTGCGCGTACACGGCGGGTGTAGAACCTTGCAATGGAAGGATCCTGCAAAGCGTTGACGCATCGCTCATTCGTTGACTTACATGTCGCGTTTTATCACTCTAGATATATTCTTGATGTAGCGCTCAGTCCAACCTGGATTGGTAAGTGCCGGGCTCAGCCAGCTCGATCATCAGTGTTTATCACGAGCTAGCTGCGGCTCACGGAGGCTGAGGCCAAGCCAACTCTCGATGCCGCGAGTTCTTCGCAGAAGTGTTATCTGTGCTTTTTGTAGCTGCACGTGGGCGTCGAGTACTGCCAACTGTTGCTGGCGCTCTCGGATCCTAGCGTTCTCTTCGTCTCTCGGCGTCAACGCAGGGCCGCCGTCACCACCTAGCCGCACTTCAATTAGAACGGACTGCAGTTGGTTCTCAGCGATCTTCTCGTCCAGTTCTGCGATGCGGGCTCTTGCAGCCAGTTCCGCCAGGCTATGCCTCAGCTTTAATGCGTCTTCCCGTTGCTGAGCCTGAAGCAAGAGAACCTGGTGGTCTGCCTGCATCGCACCAGCCGCTGACTCCCGGGCGCGTGCTTTGTGGGCCGCATCAAGAATCGGAACAAAGACAGACACACCTAGAAAACCAGTGTTGTATTTGCCATGGAGATTGTAGTAATCGGAAACATCATTAATGGGGCTGATGCGGCCGTACTGTGACGCGAACGAGACCTGGGGCCTCCATACATAACGCGCGTCTCCATGCGCCTGTTCATGCTTCGAACTGGCATTTGCTTCTGCCGACAAGAGCGCTGGAGAAGTCCAAACTGCCTCTGCAACAACATCGCTTAAGGTGCTGTCTGCTTTTAAGTCTGGAATGCTGTCATGCTGGGTAAGGATCTGTACGCCCGGCGTGCCTACAAGCGAAGCAAGATGCTCTGAGAAGTAAGCGCGTCGGTCCTCCAGTTGCAACATTTGCAACTGCGTCGCGACGACAGTACGCTCTGCCTCATTGAGAGCCTGTTCCGTCTCAAGACCTGCCATGACACGCTTACGCACTAGATCTCTCAGCTTTACCGCATGTTGGCTGATCTGAACAAGAACAGCCTCTTGCCCTGATAGATGATCCAGCTCCAGGTAAGAAGAGGCAGTCTCTTCGGCGACCTGTTCTCGCACCTCTATCAGCGTCAGCGCATTCGCCTCAACATTGAGGCGGGCTCCACGCAAATAGGACCGCTGAGCCGCGCTGTAGATTAAAGACTGCGCATTGACTGTCAGGATCGTCGGTACATTAAGCGTAATGCCATAGGACTCGCCTGCACCGCCATTGGCGGTAATGGTGGGGATGTACGCATCCTTTGTGACCGAGGCGAGGGCTCGCGAACGCTTCAAATCATCTTCCGCGATTTCAATCCGTGGATTGTTTTGGACTGCCATGGTGACTGCGGCCGTAAAGGTTATCTGTCCGGGGCACGGCACCGCACAGAACAACAACCACTGCAAAATGACCGCAGTTGGACCTACCAACAAGGTCACGTGACGGATCGCCCCAGCTCTTGGAGAGGTGCAAATCATGGCCTGATCTTCACTCTCATGCCGGTGCTCAATGGTCGGTTGTCCGCGCTATGAAGTGCAACAACGTCACGCTCCGATAAGCCGCTGGTTATTTCAAAATCGTTCCGATTTAACAGGCCAAGGGTCACGGGTGTGCGCACTAGCTGGTCACTTACTACGCGGTAGACGTAGGATTGATCTCCTTGCGTTTGGAGAGCCTCACGCGGAAGACAGAGTACGTGGCTGCGAGCACTTACCTGCACAGTGACAGTGACGTTTGTGTTGGCAGGTAAATCTCCGCGCGCATCAGCGATGGTGATGATGGACTCGCCGACGTTTCGGGTTCCTGACGTCGTCGCAGCCATGGGTATGTGCCGCACGATCCCGTGCCAGACGCGATCAACACGGCCTTCCCAGCGGATTTCAACCTGCGAGCCTTCGTGCAGCTTCCCCATATCCGGCTCATCAAACGGCGCTCGAACCTGCAGTTTGTTCAAGTCTGCGACGTGCATCAGCTCAGCCCCTGCAGATACAAAGTCGAAGGTCGAAACGGGTAACAAATAGACGGTGCCTGCGATGGGCGAGACAATGTTCGCGTTCGCTAACGATACATCCGCGGCGGTGAGACTCGATCGTGCCTCTTGTATCCGCATCTTCCAAGCAGCTTTGTCGCTGGCGCTGAATCGCTCACTGAAGCGTCTGGTCGCCGATTGCAGGGTCGTATCAGCGTCCTTTAGCCGACGGATAGCTGCGCGCACCTCAGCGTCAGAAGCCGCGTTAACCTGTTGCAAGGTAGTCAGTTTGCTGAGAGAAGACGCAGCTGCCGCACGCTCAAGCTGGGCATGCTCAAGCTCTGCTTGCAGGTTGAAGCGTTCCTCGACTGAGCCGCCTCGCTGTACGTTTTCTTCTGAAACTTTCGTTGACTGCAATGCGACCTTTGCCGCGAGGACACGTTGCTCGGCATAAGGATCTTTCATACGAACCAACATTTGCCCAGCTTGAACCTGTTCACCTAGATGTACTTCGATCTTCTCAACCACACCCGCAAAGTTCGCTCGCGCCTGAAAGTCCTCAATAGGCGTGACGCGTCCATTCGTGATGACTGAACTTTCGATGTCCCGGTATTGCGGCGACGTAGTCATAACTGTCACAGCATCGGACAGATGTAAGAGAAGAACCAACGTAATGATTACTGCGACAAGCGCGCAGGCGATAATCCCGAGCATCAAACGCCGCGGGAATGCCGAGTACAGTTTGCGCGATCCGCCGGGCTGTGAGTCAGGGAAGATCGGCGGCCTCTGGAAGATTGTCAGCTTTCTTGAAGGGGATTGGAAGTGAACCTGGCTCCAGCGGACCTGTTGCAACCTTGCTGCCATCGGCAACGTAGAACGCAGGAAGTCCGTGACTGAGCGGTGTGAAGCCGCCAATTGCACCTGCACGCGTATTTATTGGCAG
>JBPBQP010000112.1:0-17119 GCA_050954745.1 Janthinobacterium lividum
ACGAAAGCAAAAGATCGGGACGAAACAAGGTGAGCTAAAGCTGTTCGCCATTACCATTACCTCGGGTGCCGACAGTGATTCGATTCGCTGTGGCGCTCGGTCCGGACCCGTTCAGCGCGGCGGAACCCTAGCCACCTGAGGTTGATTTGTACATCCTAGAAGGGTGCTATCTAAAAGTCGAGGACGACGGGACCTGCCTGGATGTTTCATGGTTCTGCACCTACCGGTGCAGCTCGCGCGGGTTGTGTGTGGGAGGCAATCTCTTCATGGTTTGCGCTCATGCTGTGTGGGCTTGGTGCCAGACCATCGCAATTAGCAACTTGGTCTGTCCTCTTGCACTGTTCCTCCCTCGCGATCAGTTCATGTAAGCGGGAAGGTCAACAATACAGCGAGCGCCATATAGGGCGGCCTCATCATAGCGAATCGAGCCTCCACTTCTTTCAATGATGAGCCGCGCGATGGCGAGCCCTAGTCCAGTGCCAGCCACTCCCTCGCTAGGTTGCTGGCCACGGTAAAACCGTTCGAATATTCGCTCGTGTTCCCCGGGAGCGATGCCAGTTCCTTCGTCTTCGATGGTCAGCCTAATACGGTGCTCCGGGGTAGCCGGCCGACCATAGGAAATCCTTAACATCGACGCTTTGGGCGAGAATTTCAACGCGTTATGAAGTACATTCATCAGGGCTACGCGCAGCAGACTACGTTTAGACTCCACCCTGGTCTTGCTAGCGTGTTCTCCCACGGTCTCAATCGTAATCCGCCGGTCTTCCAGCAGCACACCCAGTAGGTTTGTAATTTCGTAGACAAGCTCGCCGATGGCGAAGACTTCCGCGTCTTCTGAACCAAGGTTTGCTTCAGTGGAGGACAGTAGCAGCAGACTATCTACCGTTTCGTTTAGGCGGCTAGTCTCTTCCAGAATGCTGCTCAGGGCTTCGCGATAACTCGACGCGTCCTCATCCTTCTGTAACGCGACCTCTCCCACGGCGCGTAGCGAGGCTAACGGCGTGCGCAATTCGTGGGCTGCATCTGCGGTGAAGCGCCGCAGTTGTACGAACGATTGCTCAAGCCTTTCCAGAAGATGGTTGAAGACTAGGCCCATGTGGCCGAGTTCGTCGTTCACGTTCTGAATGATCAATCGATCGCTGAGATTGTGCACTGTAATACTGGCCGCTCTTGTACTCATCTGCTCTAACGGCAGCAGAGCTCTTTTCGCAATGAACTGTCCCGCCAAAGCCGCCACGGCAAGTACTACCGAAAATGCAAACAGCAGGATGACAAGGAACTGCACCATGCGATCACGAAGCGGCGAGAGGCTATAGCCCAGCCGGATGAGCACCACGCGACTATCCATCCCGTGGACGTGGCTGATGACAAAGGCGTAACTGCCGTCCGTAAGACGTGCAATATGTTCGTTGAAACCCGCGTCGCCTTCGTTGGGTTGACTCCGTCCACCCAGTGACAAGCCGCGCAGCGTTGGACTGCGATAAAGCGTGTTGTTCGACAGGTCGCGCACTTCCATCATGCGATCGATCAGCAAGTGCGACTGAGGTCGGGAGTAGTAGTCCTGCCGAAGCTGCAAAGAGCCATGTCCGTCGAAGTAGAGAAGGCCCTCCACTGTGACGATGTCCTGCACCTCGTCGTGGAAGATCTGCTTGGTGAGTGTGGCGTACTGGAAGACAAAGACGATCACAGCATAGACCAGCAACGTCACAGCAAGCACACAGACGTACCAGGCGGTCAGACGCGCGCGGATGCTCGCAGGGTGGTCAACGCGCACTTACGGCACTCTCAGGCTGAAACCGATACCACGAACCGTCTGTAGCAGCTTCACCGCAAACGGATCGTCGATCTTCCGACGCAGCCGCGCCATCTGAACATCGATGACATTGTCAAGGGGCGTATAACGGGATGTTTCCTGCCAAACATCCCGTGCCAGCATCTCGCGTGAAACCGTTTTGCCGTTGCTTTCTGCAAGGTAGAAGACCAAGTCGAACTCACGAGCCGTGAGTTCAAGCTTGGTGTTGCTGCGTGTTGCGATTCGGGTCTTCACATCAAGCGAGAGATCTCCGACGATAAGCTTCTGAGGCGGCGACGGCGGCAGAACCCTGCGCAGCAGTGCTTCTATGCGCGCGATCAACTCAGGAAACGAAAATGGCTTTCCCATGTAGTCATCCGCGCCGGTCTTGAGGCCGGCAACGCGATCATCAATGGTGTTGTGAGAAGTGAGGATAAGCACCCGAAGATCAAGGCCTTCCTGACGGATTTGTTGCAGCACCTCAAGCCCATTGCGACTTGGAAGCGTGAGGTCAAGCAGCAGCAGGTCAGGTTGCAGACGATGTACAAGGAAGAATCCCTCTTCTGCAGAGGAAGCCGCAGTTACCGCGTACCCCGCAGCCTCAATGCCCGAAACCAGCGCAGAGGAAAGCTTCCGATCGTCCTCGATCACCAGAATTTTCGCGCTTGCCTGCACCATGCGTCATCCTCTTCCACTGTCATACTTTCGCACCTGCGATACCTGTACAAGTGCTCTGTTCTTCATGTCAGGCTTTTGTAAGGGAGTGTAAGGCGAAGAACTGGTCAACTCCGGTTTAGCAGGTTCTGTCCAGGCCCGGAGGTCACTATGTCTCGCACCCTTGCAATCTCATCCTTGCTGCTGCTCCCGACGTTGGTTTTACGGGCTCAAACTCCGTCTCTGGCCGTTTCCACCACCCTGCCCATCACGTTTACGCGTTCAATCGATGCCAAGCACGCGAAGGCTGGCGACGCAGTTGACGCAAAAACATTTCAGAAGGTGAAACTTGCGAATGGCGGCATCATCCCTTCCGGTGCACTGGTTAAGGGTCACGTCGTTGAAGCTGCAGGCTTCTACTTCGATAAGACGCCATACGCGAAGCAGGCAGCGTCACGGCTTTCCATTCACTTTGACACCGTCCAAAGCGGCTCGACGACGATTCCGTTGAATGTAACTGTTCGGGCGATCGCCGATTCGATCGTCAGCGTCAATGCATATGCTCCACTGTCTAACGACCTGGATTCGCGGAACACGCGCACGCTGATTGGTGGCGACCAACTCTACGGATCGCAGGATGGCATAGAAAACATGGATGGGGATGTGGTGGCTTACAACCGTCGCGATGGCGTGTATGCGCACCTGATCCCGAATGGCCGGTGCGACGGCGGCTCGGTTGAAGTCTCGGTGGGAATCTACTCTGCGTCGGCTTGCGGCGTGTATGGCTTCACAGGCATGCGCGCGGTTGAAAGCGGCTCTGCATCCGCACCTTCTACCCTGACATTCGTCTCGGCGCGCCGCACGGCAGAAGTGCCGAAGCATGCAACGGCGCTGTTGGAGGTTCTGCCTACGCAACAGGCAAGCCGATAATGGGGAAAGGTCGAGTCCCTTTGACTGCAATCTTCATGCTGGCAGCTACCTTGCGCGGCGGTGCAGAAACGGTCTCCACGATTGCATCCACCCCCCTCACGCTTGAACAGGCAGAATCGACTGCCGTTTTTCGCCAGCCGCAACTGCTAGCGGCACAACTGCGGGCCCGTGCCTCGTCTCAACGCATTCGAGAAGCCCGGTCAGGCCTGTTGCCGACGATGAACTTCAACGCGACTGGCGCACTGGTTGCAGATGCCGGTACATCGACAGCTGCAGGCAACATCACCACGTCCGCCGTCTCAAATCGCTTCGCGTATGGCGCTAACCTTACACAACTGGTCACGGATTTCGGTCGCACGAATGCATTGATTGGTAGCGCGAGATTCCAAGCTGAGGCCCAGGGCGACTACGCAACACTGACCCGCGCACAGGTCCGTCTAAACGTTCGGGAAGCTTATTTCGGCGTGCTTGGTGCGGAGGCAGTCTTGCGTGCGGCGCAGGCGGCGCAGGCGAATCGGCATCTGATCTCGCGGCAGTTGTCCGCGCTGGCGCAGAGTGAACTGCGCTCCACGCTGGATGTGAACTTCGCCAACGTGCTGGAAAGTGAAGCGGAACTTTCCGTAGTACAGGCGCAGAGCGTTGTTGCACAAGACCGCTCGCGTCTGGCCACCGCCATGGGACAACGGAACCCAGTGAGTGACTCGCTAGTTGAACCGGCAGCAATCGCTGACACGCTTCCACCCTCACCCGAAGCGCTGCAACAACAGGCGCAGGCGCAGCGTGCGGACCTGAACGCAGCGCAGGCACAGCAACAAGCCGCGCATGAAGTTGCACTTGCAGAGAAGCGTTTGAGCTATCCCTCGCTCAACGTACTGGGCGCGGCAGGGCAGATCCCCTTCCACGATCACACGCTGCATGACAACTACGCGGCCGCTGGATTCAACCTGAACATTCCGGTCTTCAACGGCAACCTGTTTGCCGCACGACGCGCTGGGGCGGAGCTTGAATCGACTGCACGCCAGCGCGATGTGGAACAAGTGCAGCTCCAAGTGAACGAACAGGTGCGCGATGCCTGGTACCGCGCGGATGAAGCATATCGCAGCCTGAGTGTAACCGCCCGGCTTGTAGCGCAGAGCAAAGAAGCATTGCGCCTGGCGCAGGACCGCTACGACGCGGGTCTTGGCAGCATTGTGGAGCTGAACGAAGCGCAACTCAATGAAACGTCCGCAGAGATTACATCAGCGGGCGCGACGTACACATATTTGTCACGCCGCGCAGAGCTCGACTTTGCTGCAGGACTTTTGAACTAAAGGGGAGTTTGCTTTGGTTGCGTTAAAACAATTACTGACCGTTGCCACCATCGCCGGCATTGCGGCGATACAGGGCTGCAAGTCCGCACCGCCCGTCGTCGCATCCATCATCACGGTGCCCGTGGCTACGGCAGAGGCTGCCAGCCTGGAGAACAATCTTGTTCTTTCAGCAGAATTCAGGCCGTTTCAGGAAGTAGATGTGATGGCGAAGGTGGCTGGTTACGTGCGAGCCATCAACGTCGATATCGGCAGCCATGTGCAGCAGAAAGCCGTGCTGGCGACGCTCGAAGTGCCCGAGATTCAGGATGACGTTGCAAAGGCCAAGGCAGGTGTTGCCGCTGCCGAAGCGAACGTCATCACCGCGCAGGCCGCCATCCAGCGCGCGCAAGCCGGTGCCAACATCGCACAGCTTTCGTTTCAACGTATTAAGGACGTTGCCGCAAGGGATCAGGGTCTGATACCAAGGCAGGAGATCGATGTTGCGCAGTCGAAGCAGTTGGAAGCGTCTGCGCAGCTTGCCAGCGTGAACTCGTCCCTGAAGGCGGCGGAACAGCAGAAGCTGCAGGCCGAATCGGAGTACGCGCGCGCCGTCACGATGATGCAGTATGCCACCATCCGCGCACCGTTCAGCGGCGTGGTGACCAAGCGTTTCGCCAACACTGGTTCCATGATCCAGGCGGGCACTTCGTCACAGACGCAGGCCATGCCTGTGGTCACGCTCGCGCAAAATGACCGTCTGCGGCTTACGCTGCCCATCCCTGTAAACGCAGTATCAGAAGTGCGTGATGGACAAACCGTCGATGTAGAGATCGTCAGCCTGCACCGCACGCTGCAGGGCAAGGTCTCGCGCACCGCAGACTCAATCCAGATGGCCACACGGACCATGAACACCGAGGTCGACGTGCCAAATCCCGATGGATCTCTTGTACCGGGTATGTATGCCGAGGTGCATCTGCACCTGGCGAATCTGCCAGCTGCGCTGAGCGTTCCGCTGGATGCTCTAGATGGCCTGGGCGCAAGTGTGCAGCAGGCCTACACCGTGCGTGACGGCGTGGTGCACCAGGTAGTCGTGAAGGTAGGACTGCAGACTGCGAATCGCGTTGAGATTCTCTCCGGCCTGAACAGCGGAGACAAGGTCATCGTCGGCCGCCACACCGGCCTGTCTGATGGACAAAAGGTCGATGCACAGCCGGCTGCTTACGAGCCTGCTGCAAGCCGCTAAGCACCACAGCCCAGAGAGGAAACGCTCAAAGCATGTCGGGATTTTCCATCCGCAACCCATATCTGATTGTGGTGCTGTGCCTGATCGTCATGATCCTCGGCACGGTCAGCGTCGGCAGTATGCCGGTTGACATGTTTCCCCCGGTCAACCTGCCGGTAGTTGCAGTCGCAACCTTCTACTCCGGCATGCCGCCGCAGCAGATTGAGACCAACATCACCTACCACCTTGAGCGGCAGTTCACCTTGGCTGCAGGCATCGACCACATGGAGTCGCGTTCGCTGCCCGGTGTATCGCTGATCAAGGTGTACTTCCGCGCAGGGACTGATCCAGATGCGGATGCGGCTAGCATCTCGTCGCTTGCAAGCAGTGATCTCCGCGACATGCCGCCGGGCACCTATCCGCCCATCGTGCTGAAGCAGGACGCCGCCAGCACGCCTGTTGCGCTCGTCACCCTTAGTGGCTCCGGACTGAATGAGAGCACGCTGAAGGACGTCGGTCAGAACTTCGTCCGCAACCAGTTAGCCAGTGTGCAGGGTGCGTCAGTGACGCAGCCTTTTGGTGGACGTTGGCGGCAGATCATGTTGTACGCCGATCCTTACAAGCTTGAAGCCAACCAGCTAAGCCCCATGGACGTAGTGCGTGCTGTCAATGACGCCAACGTAATCCTGCCCGCGGGCGATGTCCAGATCGGTCGCTACGACTACAACATCTACACCAACTCCATGCTGGGCGGTGCTGCGGATATCGCACAGGTTCCTTTGAAGATGGTCGGCCAGTCTCCCGTGCGTGTCGGCGATGTCGCAACGCCACAGGACTCCTTCGGCCTGCAATACAACATCGTTCGCGTGAATGGCCAGCGCGGTGTCTACCTCCCTATCTTCAAACAGGGCGGCGAATCCAACACCATCGCCATTGTGAACGGCGTAAAGGAGGCGCTGAACACACTGGTCGACGTGCCGTCATCGCTGAAAACAGACGTGGAGTTCGACCAGTCACGCTTCGTGAAGGTCGCCATCACAACGCTGGTGCACGAAGGCGGAGTGGGACTATTCCTCACGTGCCTCATGATCCTCATCTTCCTCGGCAGCATGCGTGCAACCGTCGCGGTGTTCTTCTCCATCCCGCTGTCGTTGCTTGCCACATTCTTTGTTCTTAAGACGACCGGCAGTTCCATCAACAGCATGGTGCTGGGAGGCCTGGCGCTTGCGCTATCTCGCCTGATCGATAACTCGGTCGTCGTACTCGAGAACATCTTTCGCCACATGGAAGAAGGTGAGTCGCCCGTAGTCGCCGCAGAGAACGGCGGCAAGGAAGTTGCACTGCCCGTGCTCGCCGGCACGCTCACCACGGTTGTCGTCTTCTTTCCCGTGACCATGCTCTACGGCGTTAGTAAGTTCCTCTTCTCGTCGCTGGCGCTGGCGGTTGTCATCTCACTTTTTGCCTCGTACTTCGTTGCGCTCACCGTGGTGCCGCTGTTCTGCGCACGCTTCATCAAGAGCTCGCATGGTGAAGTGGTCCACGAATCAGCAGAAGACGAAGTGTCCGTATCTGCTGATCCAGCGAGCACTCACCATGGATTGTGGTCGCGCTTCAACACCAGCTTCACACGCGGTTTTGACGGCTTGCTCCATCGATACGATCGCGCCGTTGCGTGGGTACTGATGCGGCCATGGCAGACACTTGGTGCTGCCGGCACACTGTTCGCCGTTTCGTTGCTGCTGTTTCCGTTCATGGGTTTATCGTTCTTTCCACGCACAGATGCGGGCCAGTTTGTCATAAGCTTCAAGGCTCCATCCGGCACCAACCTGCAGGCGACGGAAGGCGAAGCAACCAGGATCGAAGCCATCGTCAAACGCGTGGTGTCGAAGCATGACCTCGGCATCGTCGTGACGAACATCGGTGTTGATCCCGGCTTCTCTGCGCTGTTCTCTCCGAATGCCGCGATGCACACGGGCTTCACACAGGTGGCTCTAAGTGAGGATCACAAGGCTAGCAGCTTCCATTACATCGACGAAGTGAAGGCCGCTGTAGCAAAAGAAATTCCCGAAGTGCAGACGTTCTACTCCTCCGGCAGCCTGGTCGATGGCGTGCTGAACATGGGCGCTCCCGCGCCGATCGATGTACGCATCACTGGCAACGACGTCAACGGAGACTATGCACTGGCTCAGAAAATCGCGGGCAAAATCCGTGGTGTGCACGGCGTGGCCGACGTCTATATTCCGCAGGATATTGACTATCCTTCGCTGCGTATCTCCGTTGATCGCACGCGCGCCAGCCAGCTTGGCCTGACCGAGAAGGAAGTCGTCTCAAACATCATCACGGCACTGACCTCAAACCAGATGATCGCGCCCTCCATCTGGATCGATCCCAAGAGCGGCAACAACTACTTTCTGACCGTGATGTACAAGGAAGGTCAAGTCAAATCGATCGAGGACCTGAAGGCGATCCCTCTGCACGGCGTAAACATCACGCAGCCGACGCGATTGGATATGGTCGCAAACATCGAGCAGTTCAACGCGCCCACAGAACTCGATCATACCCAGATTCGTCGCAACCTCGACGTGTACGTGCGGCCGCAGGACGAAGACCTTGGCACGCTGACAAAACAGATCCAGGCGATCGTGGATCAGTCCGCTCCGCCTCACGGCATCAGCGTAGCATTGACCGGCAGCGTGAAGTCCATGAATGAGTCCTTCCGCAGCTTCGCCATCGGACTCACACTGTCACTTGTTTTGTTGTTTCTCATCCTTGTGGCGCAGTTTCGGTCGTTCGTTGACCCCTTCATCATCCTGCTGGCGCTACCGCCGGGCATTACGGGCGTAATCATTGCGCTGCTGCTGTGGGGCACCACGCTAAATGTCATGTCGCTCATGGGCGTCGTCATGCTGGCCGGAATAGCGCTCTCAAACAGCATCCTGATTGTCGAGTTCGCACATCACTTGCTGAAACAGGGGCACAGCGTGCGAGAGGCCATCACGACATCCTGCCGCGTCCGTCTGCGTCCAATCCTGATGACGTCCCTTGCAACGCTGATCGGCCTGCTGCCAATGGCACTCAAGCTCGGAGAAGGCAGCGAATCCTACGCTCCACTGGCACAGGCGCTCATCGGCGGATTGACGCTCTCTGTCGCTCTGACAATCTTCCTTGTACCGGCTGGCTTCTACCTTGCCTACCAGAAGCGAGCGACGTCCGGCGAGTTGTAGAACCGGACATAAGCCATTTACAATGAACAGCTTACGTCCGATAAGTCCTCTTCTGCGTCGTGGCTTTGTAAGCGCTCTTTAGAAGCGTCATGTTCCCGCTCATTAGAACTGTCAGGTTCAAGAGATGGGATGGATACCGATGAGCGAGCGCGATCTGAAGCGGATCGAAGTTCTGAGTGAAGTGATGTCTGGACGCCGGACCGTGGCCGCGGGAGCGGCGGTTCTGGCGATCAGCGAGCGCCAGGCGTACCGGCTGCTGGCGCGATACGAAGCCGGCGGTGGCGCCGAGCTGATCCACAAGGCACGTGGTCAGACGTCGAACCGCAGCGTGAACGTTGGGATCCGGCAGTACGCAGTCGAGTTGGTGAAGACCAGGTATGCGGACTTTGGGCCGACCCTCGCAACCGAGATGCTGCTTGAGAAGCATGACCTCGAGATCGGACGCGAGACGTTGCGCCGATGGATGGTCGCAGAGGGTCTGTGGCTGTCGCGTCAGCAACGGCGGACGTTCCATCAGCCCAGGCTTAGGCGCGAGAGCTACGGCGAGCTGGTACAGATCGATGGCAGCCAGCACCGCTGGTTCGAGCAGCGTGGAGAGCCCAGCACGCTGCTTGTCTTCATCGACGATGCGACGAGCAAGCTGATGCAGCTGCGCTTCGTTCCAAGCGAGAGCACCTCGTCATACTTCGAAGCGCTGCAGGGCTATCTGCAGACCCACGGCTGCCCTGTTGCCTTCTACTCCGACAAGCACTCGGTGTTCCGGGTGAACAAGCCGGATGCCCAAGGTGGGTCTGGCATGACTCAGTTCGGCCGTGCTCTCGCGGAGCTGAACATCGAGATCCTGTGCGCGAACTCCAGCCAGGCCAAGGGCCGTGTGGAGCGTGCCAACCGCACGCTGCAAGACCGACTGGTGAAGGAGCTGCGGCTTGCTGAGATCAGCAGCGTGGAGGCCGGCAACAACTTCCTGCCTGCGTTCATGGAGCGGTTTAACGAGCGCTTCGCCGTTGTACCGGCGAAGTCGGAAGACAAGCATCGCAGCCTGAGTGTCCGTGGATCACGGCTGCAGGACATCCTCTGTCACCGCGAGCAGCGACACCTTAGCGAGCAGCTCACCATGTCGTACGACCGCAAGCAGATCATCCTGGAGCGAAGCCCTGTGTCGGAGAAGCTGGGAGGCCAGTACGTCGACCTGTACGACTACCCGGATCGACCGCTCGAGGTGCGATGGAAGGGTGTCTCTCTTCCCTATCGTGTCTTCGAAAAGGATCGGCGTGTGAGCCACGCAGCAGTCGTCGAGAACAAGCGGCTTGGCCACGCACTCGCTCTGGTTAAGCTGCAGCAGGAACTCCGGCATGAGACGAAGGTGCAGACCAACAGCGAAAAAGACGGCTACAAGAAGCGTCCCCGTCAGGTCTACGGGCCAGACTTCATCGAAAACGCGCTTGCACCAAAAGCGATGGAAATGCCGGCCTGAGGAAAGCATGGAAGACGGACGATAGAACTGTCCGTCTCCCACCCTTCCCACAGCCCTTGGAAATCACTTCGTGATTTCACACATTCCCACCGCACGGCTACGAAGAACCTATACTGACATTTCTATTGAGCGCGGTACCCTGTCATTTCTAATGAGCAGCAACAGGACGTCTAAGCGCTCTTAGCAAAGTCATGTTCCCGCTCATGGAACTGTCACGTTCAGAAGATGAGAAGGATAAGCGGACCAATAAACCTACTGTGCACAAGATGGGCGTTCTTCGTGGCGCTCCCTGTCTTGTTCGCTCAACACCTTCTTGGGAAAGAGGGCGAGAGTAGCTCATGAACCTTTTGCAGAGCTTATGAGCGTTACCGCTCATTCTAAGCTGATTTCTCGATGCCGTACAAACCATTCTGCGTGAGCTCCGACGATAACTCTGCAGCATCTGCTTCATAAAGCTCGCGTGCCTGAGACAGTGCTGCGTAAAGCACCGCTGAGCTGTAGAGACCGCTCCGACCATCATCAAAGGTGATGATGACGGAACCATCTAGTCTGTCCGCTGAGATCAAATGTGGTTTCTTGTGTTCTTCCATAGCTAAGACTTTGGGCTTCCATTTCCACGGAGTTCTACCTGCCGTTAGGCTTACGACGATTCATACGGCTTTATGACCTGGATTTTACGGGTCTTCACGCTATGTCGGCTAGACAACGCAAGCCCCTCGTTCGATGATGTTTCATGCCTGGAAATCCCCCGACCGAGTCCTTCCGCTTCACGAACAGGATTCTTCAGAACTTGCCTCCTGATGTGGTGCAGCGGCTGCAGCTTCGACGTGTCGATATGCCGGCAAACACCGCCATTGAATCTCCTGGCGATCCCATCGAGAAGCTGCACTTTCTGGAAGCTGGCGCAGCTTCCATGACGACCACCTTCCAGGACGGCTCACAGGTCGAAATTGGGCTGTTCGGATACGAATCGGTGCTGGGCGTGTCCGCACTCATGGGTGTGCGGCGCAGCTTGAACCGGGTGTACATGCAGCTTGACGGGCATGGGTTCACTGTTGCCATGAACCGGGCAAGAGCCGAGTTTCTGCAGCCCGGAATTTTTCAGAATTTGATCCTGCGCAGTGTCCAGGCGCAGTTGTCCCAGGTGTCGCAATCCACCGGCTGCAATGCAAAGCATGACGTACAGCAGCGGTTGGCAAGATGGCTGCTGCTGTGCGCGGACCGCGCGCGGAGTAGGGACCTGATCGTCTCGCAGGAGTTCCTCGCGACGATGCTTGGGGTGCGCAGAATGAGCGCCAGTGTCACCGTGGGACACTTTAAGCAGGCCGGCTTTATCGACCACCACAGGGGAAAGATTCGCATCCTTGATCCTAAGGGCCTAGAGGGCGTGGCGTGCGAATGCTACCGCGTCGTCAAAAGCTACCTCGATAGCGCCACGGAATTCGAGACCGGTTTCACGGCCGCAGAAGAGCCTGCAGGGCATGAAGGGCGTGTTCTAAAGAACTCATAAACCCGTTTGTTGAGGCGATCAGCGTCAGCAGTCACTCTCAGTGTGCTTGCTCTGGCACCTTGGTACATGCACCTCTTAGCCCAGCATCGCGTTCCAACCCTCGCAGCATCTTTCGGCATCGTCGACCACAGGAAAACAGTTCTGCGGCATCTTCCGACAGATAGCCCTAGGCGATTGAACCTCAGCTTAGTCGATCTTCCCGTGAGAAAGCTTCTGTCAAATTCGAAGCGGTGTTCAGCACATCTTCTTTATCAAATCAGGAGTGGGTACCGTCTGCTCGACAGACCACGGATGATTTCGTAAAGTATGCGAAGTAATCCGCGTCACCAAGAAGCACAGTCTGAATTGTAGGGATGGGGCGCTGGTAAGCCCTCTTAACTACAGGAATCAATGATTTACTTCACTCAATGAATGTTGAGCAATGGGCCGCTTTGTACGCCTGTTACCGCTCATATCCGGTCGGCAGGCAACGCGAACTTCATGAGATGCAAACAGCCGGTGCCGCCTCTACCTTCGATCCTTTCAACCAACGTCCGGTGCCAAGTGTTCTTTGCTATGGGCATGACCGGATGCTACTGTACACGCGGCTCCGCATCTCGGAGCAGCTTGGTTGTTTAGTGGCATCAGTCACGAGCGCAGAAGCATACCGCTCCTATATTCTTGGGAACGCTCCAAGCATCATTGTCTTCTGCCAAACACTCGACGTACCGGAGTGGGTAGAGGCCGCAAACTTTGCTGTTTTCCACTGCCGAAATGCACATATGTTGCTCATGTGTACACGGCCTTACAAGGTAGCCGAGAACCATCGGCTCTCACTACTATCAGCCTCAGGTGGTCCAAGCGCTTTTGCTCAATCGGTGCTTCAGCGGGTGCAACACACCCATTGACTTCTGCGGAAGCTTCACTGCTGCAGCTCACTAACGGCGGTCCTTTCACATCGGCCAGGATACAAAAAGACCGGGCAGGTAGCTCGGTCTTGAAAGTGCACGATAAGCGTTATCACCGAGGTGTTGTGGATTCGCCAGATCGCTTTTAGAAGGTAGTTTGTCGTTGTTTTTTCGTATGTAAGGTCTCTGAAATAGCCAGAATTATGTGAATAATTTTAGAAAGGGTCTTCCAATCGTCGACACCTCGGAACCGGGATCCAAGTACCAGAACACTCTGTTGAAGTCCTTTGACAGCAAATTGATCGCTCGCCTGCACCTTGCACCTGTGGTCTTCAAGGCGGGCCAGCGCATTGAGCAATCAGGCAAGCCCATTAGGCACCTGTATTTCCTCGAGAGCGGCATGGCTTCGATGACAGCCATGTTTCGCAATGGATCTGAGATCGAGGTGGGGATGTTCGGCTCTGAGTCGGTGATTGGGGTCTCAGCCTTGATGGGTACGGTGCAGTCCTTGAACCATGTGTACACGCAGATCGAGGGGATCGGATACCGATGCACTTATGAGCATGGATTGCGAGAGTTCGAACGGTTCGGTGTGTTCCACGATCGTTGTCTTCGCTACGTCCAGGCTCAACTTCTACAATCCTCGCAATCTGCAGGTTGTGCCGCGATGCACACTTCAGAGCAGCGACTCGCGCGCTGGCTCTTGATCAGTGCGGACAAAGCGCACGTTGATGTGTTCAAGATGTCACAGGAATTTCTCTCGCATATGCTCGGAAGCACGCGGCCGACGGTCTCATTGGTGGCAGGAACCCTGAAGAAGGAAGGCCTGATCAGCTATTCGAGAGGTGTAGTCAAGATCACGGATCGCAAAGGGCTCGAGAAGCGGGCATGCGAGTGCTACCAAACCATCAAAAAGCATCTCGCGAACTTCGAACAGTTCGACACTCCACACACATCCTGAATCACACGTGTTCCGGCCGGTGTGTGGTGCGTGTCCAAGATTTCTCGATCTTACGCAATCCAGCGCGCCTCAGAATTGAGGCGATCAAAGCGTCCGTCTTGTTATGTTCGAAGCCGAACAGAGTCGGAAAAGCCTATTAAATACAGTTTCGATATTGAACCAGACGAACGAGTTCAAGAATGGAACCCTCTTCTCCTCTGTGCAAAAAGACATGCTGCTGCTTGCGATCCGTATATCGGTAGAGACTCTCCGATACGCTTGTCGCAAGCAGCAGCCTGGAAGAGACCAAAGGCAGGGCTTGAAGCGTGCCTCCAATCTCTTCGTGCCGCAGCGCCGGGTAGAGACCTTGGGATAGGAACGGTGCTGCTCCAAACCTGGGTAAGACGTTGCAATAAGCTGGGCGCCACTTCTTCTCCCAACGGAGGTGTCAGTCCAACAAAACAGGGCGTTCCCATTGAGAGATGCGCCTATCTTGCTCATAGCTTTTAGAAGGAAGCTTCTGCCACGAGGAGCAATCTGCGGCCAGAGCAAAAAATGGGGGTCACGCCAAAGCGTGAACCCCCTCTTCTCCCAAGTCTGTGTGACCAGTCTCGATCATAGTCAGGATTCTGCATCTTCGAGTTACCAAGGACCTAGGCTCATCAGTGTTGCTAATGCGGCTTTCGATGTCGCAAACATGCGGCTAAGTTCACCGCGTACCAGCCGGCTCCGGGGTGCCTCTGCGGACAAGATGACCTTTGAGGTCGGCGCTTGTTTTGAACTTAAGGCGTCACAGCCTTCTAGACAACGAAGCCGGTGTCGAATTGCAGGTAGTTGTTGAGATGGTTCTTGAGGAGGTGGTAGCACTCGCATGCTTCCACCTCAAGAGCAGGTACATGAATCAGGCGGATGTGGCCTCTGGTGTAATCCACCACGCCGCGCCGTTTCAAACGCCCCATGCCGATGGCGACAGAAGTTCGTTGGACGCCGAGCATGATGGCCATGAAGTCCTGTGATAGCGCCAATTCCGTACTGCCGGCGCGGTCGGAACAGAGAAGCAGCCATCTTGCCAGACGCTGACTAGTGTCATGCTTTGCGTTACAGGCGGCCGATTGCGTAGCCTGCGTTAACTGCATCTGCACGTAGCGAAGGGCCAGCTGCTGAAACGTACCACCGAGGCAGAACTCCGCCTCCGCATCGGCAAGTTTGGAGGCGTAGCCCGTGCCCTCGATCTGCATGTAGATCCGGTTCAGGCTTCGCCGGACCCCCATAAAAGCTGAGATGCCAATAGCCGACTCGTACCCGAAAAGACCCACCTCTACTTCAGAGCCATCACTAAAGGTAGAGGTCATCGAACCGACGCCGGATTCGATGAAGAAGATGTGCTGGATACCGGATTCCGAGTTCTCCAAAGGCCTTCTCAGGGGAAGTTCCACGAACCGGAGCTTCAGTCGATCGACGCTGTCCGTTGAAAGATTTCGCAGGATCGTATTCCTGTATTCCAGCTGCTTCGCGGGGAACAAAGACGCGCCGTTTCGTTTAGCAGCGGGAGATTGACCATCGAGTCCAAAATCCATCGTGCACCTCTGAACTGGATCCCTAAGCAACTAAGCCGAGCACCGCCCGGGAGAATGAAATCGGTCCTGTGCTAGAGTCCAGCAGGAGATGTTCCTGTTCCGGAGCACATTTCTGAGCACTGTGAAACATGACCAGGAGACGGCTCTCAGGACAGTGATCCGCAGCATAGTGCGACGCCTCGCTGCATTCCTCGCTGGTCAGCGTTTGGCAGAAGACGATCACCCCGGGATGCTTGGTAGCGATTTGAGCCTGATACTCACCAGCATCGATGGCAGTTTCCGAGGAGCAGCCAACACGCCGTACAAGAAACTGCCGGGTGAGCATGAGTCGTTCGTCGTACCCATATAACAAGGCAGTTGACCGTGGTGGGACGAGTTCTTCACCTTGAAATCTGCTATCAGCCAGAATTTGCATGTCCCAACATGGCAGAAACAGGATGTCCACAGTGAGCGCTGACGCGCATTCATCAGAAATGCCAACAGCTACTGTGCGAAGCCGGTCTCGAATTCCGTAGAGTTCTCCAGGTGCTGCTTGACGACGCGGTAGCATTCGCACAACTTCTCTTCCAAACCAGGGACGTTCAGGAGCCGAATTCCGCCCCTATGGTGATCGATCAGGCCTAGCTGCTTGAGATTACTGACGGCCTGGCCTGCACTCATTCGTCGCACTCCCAGCATGGTGACCAAAAAATCCTGGGAGATCGACAGGTTCATACTCCGCGTCCGGTCCGCACACAGCAGCAGCCATCTTGCCAGGCGCTGCTCCACATCGTGCTTTGCATTACATCCCGCGGTCTGCGCAACCTGATCCAACTGCGCCTGGACGCTGCGTAGAACAAGGTCTTGGAAGGGGTTGGGCAGCAGGAACTCCGTCCGCGCGGCAGAAGCTGGTGCCGCAAAGCCATGCCCATCGAGTTGCATGTACACCCTGTTCAGACTTCGCTTCGTTCCCATGAGCGCGGATACGCCCAGAACTGATTCGTAGCCGAAGAACCCCACCTCGACTTGCGATCCATCGTCGAACGTGGTGGTCATGGAGGCCGCCCCTGCCTCCAGAAAAAACAGGTTTTCGATGGGATCGCCAGGATACTCGATGGCCCGATCCACTGTCAGATCCACCGGGCGCAAATGCAAACGCTGCAGAACCTTTTGGGGTAGGTTCTGAAGAATTCTATTGGTGAAGCGGAAAGAGTCAGACGGGCTTTTCCGGGCATGAAACATCATCCAGCGTGAGCGCTGTGTTGTCTGGCCGAACATTACACAGCAGCGTCACGCTGAAATATTCTATGAGCGGGCTCAGCATAAGTCCGCTGCAGGACAGAATCAAAAGCAAATGGGGTCCAATCTTTACTTATGACAGATCAAACAACACCACATCTGACATCGGCGGACCGGCTGGACGGGAATCTCATCATCACGTTCGATGACGGAAAATGCGGTCTCTACAGTTCGGATCTACTTTACGCGACGCTCGCTCAGGCAAAGCAGCTGCACGAGCAGGATGATCAAGAACAAGGCATGGAAACACCTGCCAACTTGAATGCCTGATTCGTTTGCAAAAAAGTTAGCTGAAGTGCACGGTACCGCTCAGAAGCCGAGCAGGATCGGCCAATAAGCTTC
>JBPBQP010000113.1:0-16407 GCA_050954745.1 Janthinobacterium lividum
CGCAGATCAGCGGCCACCGCCTCCACTCTCTCTGTAGAGCGGCCTACCAGGAACAGGTTTGCGCCCTGTGCGGCCCAGATGCGGCAGGTCGCCTCGGCAATGCCGGAGGTAGCACCCAGCACAAGGTAGCGCTTTGGCGTGTGCGATGCGTCGCGCGGGCGCAGGGGAGTGTCGACGGAAGTGGGGGTGGTCTCGGGAGTCATCGTCTCAAGATTAGCGCAGCACGCGTCGAATACCGGCGTCATTTGCGGAGGTTGGTACAGTAGAAGCAAGTCTTGCCAGTCACACAACGGCACCGCAGGCTGCGGGGAGTGCACCGTCTTCCTCCGCAGACACCCGCATCCAGAATGTCAAAGCGAAGGCATCGCCTTCCAGAAAGTAGCTGCATGAAGATCGTTCTCGCCGAAAAGGTTTCGCCCGCAACGCTCGCCGTATTCCAGCAGGAACCCACGTGGAAGCTGGTCAGCGCGGACAAGATTACGAACCTGGAAGCGGAACTGGCTGACGCAGATGCGCTCGTCGTTCGTTCTGCGGTGCAGGTTACGGCAGAATTGCTGGAGCATGCGCCCAATCTGCGCGTGATTGGCCGCGCCGGCGTAGGCGTGGACAACATTGACGCGGATGCGGCCACCAAACGGGGCATTGTGGTCATGAACACCCCCGGTGCAAATGCCGTGGCGGTGGCGGAACTGACGCTGGGCCTGATGATCACCATGGCTCGCCAGATTCCCAAGGCAACCGCCGCGCTGCACAACGGCAAGTGGGAGAAGAAGACGCTGCAGGGCACCGAGCTGCGCGGCAAAACGCTTGGCATCGTTGGGCTTGGCCGCATCGGGCTGGAAGTCGCCCGTCGCGCCCGCAGCTTTGGCATGGAGTTGATCGGCTATGACCCGTTCGTTGCGCCCGTTATCGCACGCGAAAATGGCGTCACGCTGGTCTCCATTGACGACATCTTCAAGCAGTCCGATTACCTCACCCTGCATGTCGGCCTGACGCCGCAGACAGAGGGCCTCATTAACGCGCACAGCATCGCCATCATGAAGCCAGGTATCCGCATCGTGAACTGCGCACGCGGCGAACTGATTGTGGATGAGGCGCTGGTCGAAGGCCTGAAGAGCGGCAAGGTTGGCGGCGCTGCACTGGACGTATTTCGCGAAGAGCCGCTAAAGAACTCCCCTTATTTCGGACTCGAGAATCTGATCCTGACACCGCATCTGGGAGGCTCTACGGATGAGGCGCAGGAGGCTATCGGCATCCAGCTGGCGCAGCAGGTAAGCGCCTACCTGAAGCTCGGTGTCGTGCAGAACGCGGTCAATGTGCCGTCACTGTCGCGTGAGGAGTACGTCGAGGTCGCGCCCTTTGTCGATCTTGCAGAGCGTCTTGGCACCTTCCTCGCGCACGCCACACCGGGCAATCTGGAAAACATGGCCATTGCCTACTCTGGACGGCTGGCCACGGGCAAGACTGAACTGATTCGCAACGCAGTTCTTGCGGGAGTGCTGAAAGATTCAGAGAACGTGAACCACATCAATGCCTTCGCGCTGGCGGAAGAACGCGGCATTCGCGTGCAGGAAGACAAGAAAGAGTTCGCCAGTGGTGGCGCGGGTTCTGTGCTGAAGCTGTCGCTGCACTCGGCAGAGGGCGACGCATCCGGCAGCGCAACCGTTCTGCATGGCAACGCACCGCGCCTCCTGTCGCTGGACGGCATCGACATTGAAGCGCCGCTGACCGGCACGTTGCTCGCAATTCGGAATCACGACGTCCCCGGCGTCATCGGTCGCATCGGCACGGTACTGGGCGAACACGGCGTCAACATTGCAAATTTCGCATTGGGCCGCAGCGTTCGTTCGCAGCGGGTGCCCGCAGGCCAGGCGCTTGCCGTGGTGCAGATCGAAGCGCACAGCAGCCGCGTCAATGAAGTCGTGAACGCCCTTCGCAAGGTCGATGCGATTGCCAGCGTTCGCCTTATCGAACTGCCGTAGAAAGAAACGAAGGAAGCCATGCCCCTGTACGAGTACCAATGCAGCCAGTGCGGGCGCCGCACGGAAAAGCGCCAGAAGTTTGCCGACGCGCCGTTGACGGAATGCCCCTTCTGCGCCGGTCCGCTGAAAAAACTGATCTCCGCTCCCGCCATCCAGTTCAAGGGAGGCGGCTGGTTCGCGGATGGCTATGGGAATGCAAAAACTGCGGCGTCTTCTTCGTCGAGTGATGGCGGATCGAGCGCGGCTACAAGCGACGCGGGCTCCGGTTCCAGCAAGAGTGAGGCAAGCAGTGGGTCGTCGGACTCGGCAAAATCCAGCGCGGGTGCCGGCGGATCATCGTCTGCGTCGTCCCCCAGCGCGGCAAGCAGCAGTTCCGCTTCCGCTTCTACTCCTTCAACGAGTAAATAACGTCCGCAAACCCGTCACCCTGGTGCAGGGAAGAATGCCGATCTTTCGGCTACTGTCACGGCGCATTGAAGCTGCAAACTATAACGCTGGATGAGCGCGCAAGCGTGTCTTCAGTCGTTAGGATTTGGTGGAACCTTTTTACCGGCGCGTCGAGCCTCGGCCAGTCCAATCGCGATGGCCTGCTTCGGATTCGTCACCTTCGTGTCACTGCGACCAATCGTCAGTTTGCCTTCGTGCATCTCGTGCAGTTCTTTTGCCACCTGCTCGGAAGCCGCCGGGGAGTATTTGCGTCCAACAGACTTCTTGGCAGTCTCGCCCTTGGTGGCATTCGCGGTCGATGTCTTTGCTGCTGACTTCTTGGCGCTCTTCTTTGCTGTTGCCATGTAAGTTTCTCCACTCCATCGAATGCATTCGTGCTGCTAGCACTGAGGTGTTACCTACAACGTTGGACACCAGGCTATTTGTACTTGTCTTGCGGCTTAAGCCGCCGAGATATGAAGGTTCTGCTTAGAACGTGGCGTTAGCCGCTGAGATTGATCTTTCCGTGAGTAAAGCCGAACCTGTTGCATTTCCTGCCGGACCATCTCAGCGGCTCAAGCGCGCTTCAGCAATCGAGTTCGTTCCATCCTGAAAGAGCTATCTTTCGGGGCGACTACCACCTGCGACGGCGGTATCGCAGCAGTCCAAAGATCACGGCGCTCGCCAAAATAGCACCGCCGATTGTGAGCGCCTGACCATTCAAGGTGAACCTTCCGTGCAACTTATCCGCGTCAGCCGCAGCCTTTGAGCGCAGCAGGTCATCACGCAGCCCGGGCACGGTAATGGCAGCCATATTATCCGTCGGCAGCGAACCAAAAATGCGATCCGGCACAGGAATGGCACCACCCGTGTCCTTTGGTACCGCTTCCATCAGCCGTGTAATCTCCGCATCCGGCTGGTCCGCAAAGTACCCTGTCTGGGCCGTGTTAGGGAACAGTGTTGTCTTACCTGTCATGTGCATTTCGATGGCACCCACCACGTCCTGGCAGACGCCGAGCGTGTAATACCCGCCGAAGGGTAACTGCGGATGCGCCGCGTGTAAGTACGCATAGGTTCGCAGCATCTGGCCTGTCAGTCGGGTCACTTCCACTGCATCGGCATCGCGGTATTCATGCGCGTGCCGACCCATTACCCAGGCCTGGTTTAACTGGTCATTGGTGCGAAACTCTGCGCGCCCGTCGATCCCGAAGTAGAACGTGATGTCGGCGTTGATCTTCGGCCCGGTCACGATCCACTCGTACTCGGCATGGGCAACGGGCACCAGCAACGGGCGCGCGCGCTGCCACCAATGGTCCGTGGGGATCAGGTAGCCGCTGTTCAGAAAAAATGGCATCTCCACGTCTTCGCCGTTGAAATGAAAGTGGCCGAAGTTCGCAAAGTAGCGCGCGTCGGCCACCACCACCTGGTGTCCGCTGGCTGCCAGCGCCTGCACCAGTTGCTGGGGCGTCGTCGCAGTTTGCCCCTGCAGTGTCACCGCAAAGGGCTCGGTGGTCTTATAGCCGTTCAATGCAAGCCGGTTCATCACCTCCGCCAGTCGCGTGCTTTCTGCGTGCAGCGGCGCCAGTTTCGGATCGGCACCATCGCCGTTGGTCACGGAGTCAGTCAGCTTCGTGATTAGCCCCTGGTCAGAGAACCCCGGACGGTTGGAAGGCACGTCGAGACTCTCAGACGCTGCGCGATCCATCGCGTACGGGCCGATCTGAACCTTAAGGGTGTCGCTCTGCGCTGGCTGCGCATCTTTGCGGATCATGCCCTCGCCGACCTCAACCGTGCGCGTGATACGGCGAATGGTCCAGCCCGGAAAGCGGTCAAGCCCGCTCCAGTCCTTGCCCAGCACCAGCGTGCGGAAGGTGTCGAACAGCTCTGGCGTTAGCAGCGCGCCGTTCTGCTGGCCCTTGTCGAGGTAGCCCAGTAGTTGCTCGGTAAAGCCGGGCTGCGCTGAAAGTTCGCGCATCATCTGCGACAGCATCGCCGTGTTTGGCGGGATGGCGGAATGGTCCGCGTCAATGGCGCGCTGAGTGGCTTTGCCTGCAGTGCAGCCGGTCAGCAGCAGGAGGGAGGATAAGCGGAGTAGAGGCCAGGGGCGCATGCATCTTTTACGATGCGTCAGACGCGTCATGCGTCAGCGCTTTGGGAGGGGCATAGCTTCAGCCATGCCGCAAGTGGAGACTAAAATAGCGGCTTTAGCCGCTGAGGTCCGCTGTTTGCCAGGCGAAAGTGTCGGCGTGGGTCAAGAGCCGACCTCAGGGGCCTGAAGCCCCGCTTTATACTGCATTCGGTGGCACAGCTAACGCCGTGCCCCTTCCGGAACGCATGCTTCTGAAGGTAGATGGGCCGCTACGCCGCGTCCAGCTTCTTCACGACAAGCTCATTCAGCAGCGCAGGATTCGCCTGCCCCTTGGACAGTCGCATGACCTGACCGACGAAAAACGCGGACACAGTTTTCTTGCCGCCGCGATACTGTTCCACCTGCTTCGGATTACCTGCGATCACTTCGTCGATCATGGTCTCAATCGCGCCAGTATCGCTGATTTGCTGCGGCTTCTCGCGTTCGTAGACGGCGGCGAAGTCCTCGTTATTTTCAAAGCAGATGTCGAACAGGCCCTTGATCTGCTTGCTTGAAAGTTTGCCGTCTTCGACCAGGTCTGCGGCCTGCACGATGCCGGACATGGTTACTGGTGACTGCGAAAGTTCCAGCCCCGCAGCATTCAATCGTCCGACCAGCTCTCCCAGAAGCAGGTTCGCCACACGCTTGGCGCTCTTTGCCTGTTTGGCTGCGGCCTCGAATGTGTCCGCAAAGCTGCGTGTGTTTGCGATGGTCGCGGCATCCTGTGCGGACAGATCATAGTCCTGCATCATGCGAGCGCGCCGTGCCTCGGGCAGCTCCGGCAGGGCCGTCAGGATCTGGCTTTTCCAATCCAGGTCCACGTGCAGCGTGGGCAGATCGGGCTCTGGAAAGTAGCGGTAATCGTGCGCGGCTTCCTTGCTGCGCATGCTGTAGGTGCGGCCCTCGGCGCTGTTGTACAGGCGCGATTCCTGCACCACGCGACCGCCACTTTCGACCACCTCAATCTGCCGTTCTATCTCGAAATGCAACGCCTCGCGAATGTAGCGAAAGCTGTTCACATTCTTGACTTCTGCCTTGGTGCCGTACTGCTCTGCGCCCTTCAGCATGACGGAAATGTTCGCATCACAGCGCAGCGAGCCCTCTTCCATGTTGCAGTCGCTGACGCCGGTGTACAGCAGGATTTCCTTCAGTTTGGTGAGGTACTCGTGCGCCTCTTCCGGCGTGCGCAGGTCAGGCTCGCTGACGATTTCGACCAGCGGCGTGCCGCAGCGGTTCAGGTCGATATAGGTACTCTTTGCGCTGTCAGAAAAACCGTCGTGCACGCTCTTGCCCGCGTCCTCTTCCATGTGCAGTCGCGTAATGCCTATGCGGCGGGTGCCGCCCCTGCCGTCGCTGACATCCATCCAGCCGTTCTCGGCCAGCGGCTTGTCGAACTGCGAGATCTGGTAGCCCTTGGGCGAGTCGGGATAGAAGTAGTTCTTGCGCGCGAACACGCTGTCTTCATTCACGGTGCAGTGCAGCGCGGTCGAGGCCAGCACGGCAAACTCCACCGCCTGCCGATTCAATACGGGCAGCGCACCGGGAAGGCCCAGGCACACGGGGCAGCAGTGCGTATTCGGCTCGCCACCGTACTGGTTGATGCAGCCGCAAAAAGCTTTGGTGCGCGTCAGCAACTGCACGTGCACTTCCAGCCCGATAACGGGCTGGTACTTCGAGAAAACATCGGGGGCAGTCAGGGTTGCGTTTGACATGGACGATACGATTCTAAGCCGTTTTCACGCGGTCGCCTCTCTTGAAAGAGTGAACCCGGGCGCGTCCGGCCAGGCGCGGCTGTTCAGACGTGGGACGAGGCTGGCGTGCAGTCGCTTTTTGTGCGGTTAAAAGTTGTACTTACAGCTTGCATCGCGGCGCAGTTCAGGTGACACTCCCGTATCGCAACATTCCTGCTCTTCTGTGTTTTTAATCACCTGTGCCGAAGGTTTCCCTAAGGACGCCATGTCTTTTTCTGCTTTGTTGAAATGCTTGCCTCGCGCACTCCCCGTGGCTGTGCTGTTAGCTGTCTGCTCGGCTGCCTATGCCAAAGACCAGGTGCCTGACTGGGTGCGAACTGCCGCTGCGCAGGTCACGCCGAACATGCCCCGGGATACCGATGCAGTCTTTCTGTTGGAGGACACCACCTATACCGTGGCACCAGACGGTTCGCTGACGCGCCACGTTCGCAAGGTCATTCGTATTTTGCGACCGCAGGGCAGGCGCTTTGGCGATCTGTACGCCAGCTTCAACGCGGGTTCGAAGCTGAAGTTGATGCACATCTGGAGCATCGGCGCCGACGGCAAAGAGTACGCGGTCAAAGACAACGAATTGACCGAGGTAGGTACCGGCGAAGGCTTTGAGCTGTACAGTGACGGCCGGGCGCGTGCGGGTAAGGCACCCGGCATGGACGTCGGTGCAGTCGCTGCGGTCGAGTACGAGCAACAGATTCGCCCCTACGAAAACGACATCATGTGGGTGCCTGGCGAAGATGTGCCCGTACTGAGGGAGCGCATGACGCTGAATCTGCCACCCGGATATACCTTTCGCACGTCGTGGAAGGGCAAGCCAAAGGCTGAGGCCATTGACGCGGAACATGGGCGCACTGTGTGGGAAGTCTCGAACCAACCGGCGCTGACCACTACGGAAGCCGTCCCGCTTTCACCCGACCAGCTAAGCCGAGCCGCGCGTATGGACGTGTTTTATCAGGGCCCGAATGTCGCGGGCAGCTACGGCCCCATGAGCGGCGACTGGCAGAGTGTGGGCGAATGGTACGAACGGCTGGCGAAGGATCGGAACAAGCCTGACGCGGCCATTACCGCCAAGGCGCAGGAACTGGTCAGCGGCGAGAAAGACTTTCGGGATCGCACCGAGGCCATCGCAAGCTTTGTGCAGACGCAGATACGCTACGTCGCCATTGAGATCGGCATTGGCGGTCACCAGCCGCACAGCGCGGCCGAGGTCTTCCACGCTCGCTACGGTGACTGCAAGGACAAGGCGACGCTGCTCAGCGCCATGCTGAACGCGGTCGGCATCCGGTCCACGTGGGTGCTGGTTGACACCAGCCGCGGGGTCATTGCAAGTGAGTCTCCGTCGCTGGCCGCAAACCACATGATTGCCGCCATTGAGCTGCCAGTGGACTACAAGCCAGAACGGATGTACAGCGTCGTCACGGCGAACAGCGGCAAGCGCTTTCTTATCTTCGATCCCACCTGGGAAAAGACGCCTTTCGGCCAGCTGGAGCGGGAACTGCAGGGAAGCGATGCATTGCTCATCGACGGCGCAGGTAGCCAGGCCATCCGGCTGCCGGTGCTGAAACCGCAGCAGAACAGCATCAGCCGCAAAGCGCAGTTCGCATTGGCCGCAGATGGAACGCTGACCGGCACCGTGGAAGAACAGCAGAGCGGCGACATTGCCCGTGACCGCCGCTATCTATTTGCGGAGGGCACCGGCAAACAGCAGCAGCAGCACCTCGACCGGGAGACGTCGCGCGACCTGCAGGCATTTGCGCTGGATAACCTGCATGTAGGAAACGCAGCAGACCTGGACCAGCCCTTTCGGCTGACGTACAGCCTGAAGGTAGACCACTTCGCGCAGCCGTTAGGCGGCTTGCTGGCGGTTCGTCCCCGCGTCCTGGGCCGTGAGTCATTTCCTGTGGACAGCAAGCACCGTGAGCTGCCCATCGACCTGGACAAAACACAGCAGGTCCACGATGACTTCACCATCACCCTGCCGGCCGGTTTTGAGGTAGATGAAGTGCCGGAACCGGTTCACCTGGACCTTGGCTTTGCGACTTACAACAGCAAAACTACGGTCGAGCAGAACGTACTGCACTACCAGCGCACCTACGCCGTCAGCGAGATTGTGCTGCCAGCCAGCCGCTACCCGGACGTCCAGAAACTGGCACGTGCCATTGGCGCAGACGAGCAAAGCAACGTTGTACTGAAGCGCGGTAATTGACCTGCCTGTACGAAAGGAACTTCGCATGAACGCTGTCACTGTGCATCGCTGGACCCTAGCCGCCCTTGCCGCGGCGGTTTTGATGGTGGCACCTGTGCAAGCCCAATCCTGGACCACGCCCACCCCGGAAGAGCTGCATATGACCGCCCTTGCCGATGTGCCGGGCGCAGAGGCGGTCATGCTGAATCGTGAAGAGACAGATGACGACGACAACCACTCGCGGATGTACTACTACCGCATCAAGGTGTTGTCAGAGGGCGGTATCAAGCTGGGTGACGTCGAGCTGCAGTATGACAAGCGCAGCGACTCCATGGGTACTTCGGTGCAGGACATTACCGGTCGCACCATTCAGCCTGACGGCACGGTGGTGCCGTTTACCGGCAAGCCACATGACAAGCTGTTGTACAAGGACAAGGAGAACGCTTTTAGCGCGCGCGTGTTCTCCATGCCTGCCGTGCAGGTCGGCAGCATTATTGAGTATCGCTACTATGTGCGTTGGGACGATCACGCATATTCCGCGCCCGACTGGATCGTGCAATCGGACCTGTTTCTGCGCAGCGGGAGGTTTCACTGGAAGCCCACGGACAAAGAGCTGTCAAGCCGCACCCGGGGCGGCCGCGAAAATATCAGCAACCGGATTACCTGGGCGCAGTCGCTGCCAAAGGGTACCGACGTCAAGATGATTCGCCAGGCAAATCAACGGCTTGACATTACGCTGAACGTGGCAAACGTCATGCCATTCGGTAATGAAGAGTTCATGCCGCCCATTCGCTCGTCGCGCTACCACGTGTTTTTTTACTACACGCCGTACCGCAGCTCGCAGGAGTACTGGGACACCGAGGTAAAGTACTGGAACACCGACACCGGTAAGTTCACGAAGGTGTCTGCTGCGGTGCAGGCCGAGGCACAAACTGCCACTGCCAGGGCCGCCACGGACGAGGACAAGGCGCGCACGCTGTATGCGGATGTGATGACCTTCGAAAACACGGACTACACCCGCAAGCGTACCGGCCAGGAAGAGAAGGCAGAGGTCAGGTCTGCTGAAGACGTTGTGAAACGCAAGCGGGGCAGTAGCGATCAGATTGCCATGACCTACGTCGCCCTTGCACGCGCTGCCGGCCTGCAGGCCTCGGTCATGACGGTGGTTGACCGCAGCAATCGGATCTTCGATCCCAACTGGATGGATTTCAATGCGCAGCTGACCGACAACATTGTGGTCATCCGTTACGGCAATGCAGAGCATTTTCTTGACCCCGGTTCACGCTACGCCGCCTTCGGTCATCTGCAGTGGCAGCACTCCATCTCTGGCGGTGTTCGGCAGGACAATCCTGACCCGGCAAAGCTGTTTCAGCTAACCTCGGCCGACGGCTATAAGTTTTCGCGCACGTCACGCGTGGCAGACCTGCAGGTGCAGCGCGACGGCCACATGTCCGGTACGGTTACCTTCACCTACGATGGCAATCCCGCGTTGCAGTGGCGTCACGTCGCCTTGCGAAACGATGAAGCGGAACTGCGGGACCAATTGAAGAAGCAGATAGAGCGGGTAATGCCGGGCGGAACCGAGGTAGAGGTCGAGACGATCGGCGGGTTGACCAATGGCGAAGTACCGCTGACGGTCAAGGCTACCGTCAGCGGTACCATCGGCAACGCTGTCGGATCTCGCGTCATGCTGCCTGTCTGCCTGTTTGAAGCGAACAGGACACCGACCTTTCCCCACGCGAAACGCGACCAGGGAATTTACTTTCCCTACTCGGAGATGAAGCAGGACGCCGTGCGTTACAGTCTGCCGCCCGGCTTTACCGTGGAGGCACCTCCGGCGAAAGTGACAACGCAGTATAAAAACCTCGCCGCCTATTCGCAGACGGCATCGCAGGCCGGCTCCAGCATTACGATACGTCGCGACCTGATCCTCGGCGATATGTACTTCCCATTGGAGGACTACGCCGCAGTGCGCAGCTTCTACAACGATTTCGAGCAGAAGGACCACGGCGCCATCGTCATCAAGCGTACCGCGGACGCCTCCAGCCCGGCGTCAACGGCAGGTCAGTAGGCCACCCCGGCTTACTGGTCCTTCAAAACCTCGTAGCTGACGTACGCAAAGCGTTGGGAGTCCGGTGCCCACGAATTGACGTTCAGTGTTCCCTGGCCGCCACTGAAGGTGGTCAGGACCTTTGCGGTCTCGTCGACCTGGTCGCCGTTCACGCCAGCCAGCATCAGCTTCACCTGGACATCGCGCGGATTGTGTGTGGCCGTACCCGCCGGGTAGGCGATGTAGACCAGCTTTTTGCCGTCGAGCGAGGGGTGCGGAAACCAGTCCTCGTCGCCGTCGGCCAGCAGCAGCTCTGCCTTGCTATCGTCGGTCGACGTCGCCATTGGTCGGATGCGGTAGATGGATTGGTGGCCCGTTCTGTCGGAGTTGATGTAGAGCCACTTGCCGTCAGGCGTGTAATCCGGGCCGTCATTGTGTTCGGGCGCCTTCGTCATGGCGACCTCCGCACCGCCAGTCGCAGGCATGCGCAGGATGTTGTAGTCCTTCGAGCCGCTGCGCTGCGCCACGAAGGCCAGCGTCTTGCCGTCCGGCGACCAGCCGTGGAAGTAACTTGGAACCTCTGTCGTCATGGCGTGAATGCCTGTGCCGTCCGCATTTGCAACGTACACATTCGAGTTTTTGGCTGGGGGTAGCGTGGCGGAGAAGGCCAGTAGTTTGCCGTCAGGCGAAATTGCCTTGTCGTTGTTGCAGCGGTACTCGGCTGGAATGGGCAGGCGTTCCGGGGTAGCCGTACCGTCTGACCGGAAGGCCAGCTTGTAAATGCCGCCGCCGGAATTTGAAATCAGGTACTTGCCATCCGGCGACCAGCTGGGCGCTTCCCAAACCGTGTCGGCGGTGTACACCAGCTTCGACGAGCCGTCGCGCAGGTCATAGACGAAGATGCGGCTGCGCAGCCGCTGCTGGGCGGCTGCCGGCACCGGTGCAGCCTGGGTTTGCGCACGCACCACGAGCGGCAGCGTGCAGGGCAGCAGGATGGAACCGGCAAACAACATGGCGTAAATTTTCAAAGCAGCTACTCCCCGGGCTGCAGACGGTTCCGCAGAACGGTCGTTGCAGCGCGCCTCATCCTACGGCAGCAAACGCAATCTACGCGAGCGGTCGGCGCAAAATGCCCGCTTCCCCGTAAGCCGCTAAACTGGTAACGCATGATTCTCCCTTTTGTTCGCGAAATGATCGCGGACCTGGAACACACCGATAGTTTTGAGCGACTTCGCCGCCACCTGAGCGCCGGATCTGGGCGTCGCCGTGTCTCGGGCATGACGGCCACGGCCCGCGCCCTCTACCTTCCCCTGCTGGTCCGCGCCAGTAACGCTCCCGCGCTGATCCTGGTCAGCGACAACAAGGCGGCAGAGGCCCTGCAAAGCCTGCTGAACGCCACCTGTGAGCTGACCGGCGCGCTGCGCTGTGAGGAAGTTCTGCGGCTGCCCGCGCACGATGTGCTGCCCTTTGAAAACCTGTCGCCGCACGCCGAAATCCAGGAGAGCCGCGCCAGCACGCTGTGGAAGATCTGCAGCGGTGCCGCGCGCGTGGTCATCGTGCCGTTGGAGTCGCTCTGCATGCGCTTGTTTGGCCGCGACTACTACGCTGCACTGGCGCTGGAGATGAAGCGCGGCGAAGAATACGACACCGCCATGCTTTTGGACCACCTGCTGACGGTCGGCTACACCCGCGTGGACGTGGTCGAGATGCCCGGCCAGGTGACGCTGCGTGGCGGCATCATGGACGTCTACTCGCCGGAGATGGATCGTCCCGTCCGCATCGACTTTTTCGGCGACGAGATCGAGAGCATGCGCAAGTTCGATCCGGAGACGCAGCGGTCGTCGTCGCCCGTGGACGAGATCACGCTGCTGCCGCTGACGGAAACGCCGGTGACAGAAAAGCTGCTGGGCGCGGTGCATGCGCGGTTGGTCCGCGCCGGGACGGCTGGCGCAAACCTAGAAGGCGGGGAAGAGCCGCGCGAGATGCAGACGCATGTCGGAAACGTGTCCGTCTTCCCTGGGTGGGAGTTCTTCGCGCCTGTCGCGGGTGCGCACGGCACCGTTCTGGACTTGATGGGCCCGAAGACGCGCGTCTACGTGGAAGAGCCCGCCATGGTGAAGAACCAGGGCGAACGCTGGTGGAACAAGGTTGAGCAGAGGCACGAACGTAGCGGCATCGGGTCGCTGGTCAAGCCGGAAGACATCTACCTGTCGCCGTGGGACCTGGACGACCGCCTGCGGCAATACGCGGGCATCGATCTGGATCAACTGGGTGCCGTCGACGTGCTGGACGCGGCGCAGGCAACACAAAGCGAGATTGAGTTTTCCTCGCGTCCCACGATGCGTTTCCATGGCTCAATCCCGGCATTTACCGAGCAGCTCAAACACCTGCAACAACAGGATGCACAGGTGCTGATCGCCGCCGCCAACCAGGGTGAGGTGGAACGTCTCGCCGGTTTGCTGCAGGAGTACGGCGTGGCCTATCGCATCGGCAGCCGTGTGCAGCAGGCCAGCGGATCTGCCAGCGTTTACGACGAAACGACCTACCTGACCGGCGACATTCGCACGCCCGTCATCGTAAAAGCCGCACTGGCAAACGGCGTGCAGTTCCTCGATCTGGACAAGGCCACTGCGCGGCAGTTGATCGTCTTCGGCGCGCAGGACCTGAACGACGAAGCCGACGTGCATGCGCGTCCGGTGCAGCGCAAGTCGAAGACGTCGGCCTTCATCAGCGACTTCCGCGACCTGACCGTGGGCGACTTTGTCGTACACGTCGAGCATGGCATTGCGAAGTACATGGGCCTGCGCTCGCTGGAGCAGGACGGCGCTCCGCTGGAGCTGATGATCCTCGAGTTTGCAGAGGCGGCAAAGCTTTACGTGCCGCTGACACGGCTCGATCTGATCCAGAAATACCGCAGCAGCGATTCTGGACCCGCACCCGAACTAAACCGCATGGGCGGCGCTGCGTGGGGCAAGACCAAGGCCCGCGTCAAGAAGGCCATGCAGGACATGACCGGCGAACTGCTGAAGCTGTACGCGCAGCGGCAGTCCGCGCTGGGCTACGCCTTTACGCCCGACTCGCAGATGATGCGCGAGTTCGAAGACGCCTTCGACTTCACCGAGACAGACGACCAGATCTCCGCCATCGCGGACATTAAGCGCGACATGGAATCCACCCAGCCCATGGACCGCCTGCTGTGCGGCGACGTGGGTTACGGCAAGACAGAAGTGGCCATGCGTGCCGCGCTGAAGGCCGTGCAGGACTCAAAGCAGGTCGCCGTTCTGACGCCGACGACGGTACTTAGTTTCCAGCACTTTCAATCGTTTAAAAAACGCTTCGCACGCTTCCCCGTAAACGTCGAAATGATCTCCAGCTTCCGCACCGCAAAAGAGCAGAAAAAGATCCTTGAAGACACCGCCGCGGGCAAGGTCGACATTCTCATCGGCACGCATCGGCTGCTATCGAAAGACCTCGTGTTTCAGGATCTCGGCCTGCTGGTGGTCGATGAAGAACAGCGATTCGGCGTGCGCCACAAGGAACGGCTGAAGCAGATGCGGGCGCACATCGACGTGCTGGCCATGTCGGCCACGCCCATCCCGCGCACCCTGCACATGAGCCTGCTGGGTCTGCGCGATATGTCCGTCATTGAGACACCGCCGAAAGACCGCATGGCCATCCAGACCATCGTGGCCAAGTTCGATGAGAAATTGCTGCGCACCGCCATCGAGATGGAGCTTGAGCGCAACGGTCAGTGCTACTTCGTACATAACCGTGTCGAGACGATCTACGAACTGGCGTCGAAGATTCGCGAACTGGTGCCGCAGGCACGCGTCGTCGTCGCACACGGGCAGATGAATGATGGCGAACTGGAGAAAGCCATGCTCGCGTTCATGGCTGGCGAGTTCGACATTCTGTGCGCCACCAGCATTATCGAAAACGGGCTGGATATTTCCCGCGCCAATACCATCATCATCAATCGTGCCGACCGCCACGGCCTGAGCGAGCTGTACCAGCTGCGCGGCCGCGTGGGCCGCAGCGATCGACGCGCCTATGCCTACCTGCTCATTCCGCCAGAGAACGAACTGACCGAAATCGCACGCCGCCGCCTGGCCGCGCTGAAAGAGTTCAGCGACCTGGGTGCGGGCTTCAAAATTGCGGCGCTCGACCTGGAGCTGCGCGGCGCGGGCAACATGCTGGGCGGCGAGCAGAGCGGCCACATCGAGGCCATCGGCTTCGAAATGTACACGAGCATGCTGCAGGAAGCGGTCAGCAAGATCAAGGGCGAAGCGCAGGAAGAACGGCCCGGCGTCACGCTCAACCTGGGCATCTCGATCCGCATCGACGCCACCTACATTCCCGAGGAAAACCAGCGGCTGCGCATGTACAAACGCATCGCGGGCGCGACGGACACGGGCGTGCTGAGCGACGTGCGAGCCGAAATGCTGGATCGCTACGGCGAGCTACCAGACAGCGTCGTCAACCTGCTGGCCGCCGCAGAGGTGCGTCTGCAGTGCGAGCGAATCGCCGTGGCACAGCTCGACCGCAAGCGCGTGCAGCTGGAAGAGGGCAAGCAAAAAGTCTTCCGCGAAATGCTGATTCTGAAGTTTGACAGCAAGGCCAAGATCGACCCCGGCATGCTGATGAAGCTGGTCAGCCGCAATGTAAAAAAAGGCGCACAGTTCACACCGCAGGGCGTGCTGCGCTGGCCGCTCTCCAGCGCCAACTCCGCCGATGTCATTGCAGAAACAAAGGCGCTGCTGGAGCAGCTCGATCTTGCCCCAACGGCTGCTTAAGCACTGCAAGCCGTCTACCCTACTGTTCGAATCGTCGCCCGTTTGGCTACTACGGAACCAGGACTCAGCACATGGAGCAGCGACCGCAAACGGCAGTTCCGCCACGTCCCGCTCTCACGTTCTACGTCACCGGTCGCCAGCCGCTGCGGCCTGAGGCTGTCCTGCTCGCCATCCTCATCGCCTGCGGAGCGCTTTACCTCATCGGGCACGGCCTGCATCAACGCGGTCATGCGCGGCCAGACAGCGGCGAGAGCACGGCCTCGCGTTCGGCGGGCAGCCAATCTGGGTCCGCATCCACACCAGAGGACGATAAGGACGACGACCCCTCGCAGGTCGACACCATCGTGCTCGGCGACGCGGGGGACGCGCCCGTGCCTGCGCGCAAGGGCCAGCGCATCAGCAACGTGCATGCGACGGTCATCGTACACCTGCCGCGCTTCGGCCAGCAGGTCGGCCTGATCCCTGACACGGCATCCGGACACCTGCTGTACGGCTGGCTGGCGGCGTTCAACCAGTCCAGCTACTCTGCGTTAGAGCAGGCGTTGCCGAACATGGAATCGGCCTCGTCCGTCGCCGCGCAGATCTGGCTGCGGCACCAGTCGGGCGGCTACAACCTACTATCGGCCCGAGAGGTGCAGCCCGGCGTGCTCGTCTTCCGACTGCGCGACCAGACCGAAGGGGCAGAGGTGCTGGGCACGCTGCAGGTTCGCCCAAACTCGAATCCGCCAGCGATTGCGAGCTTCAGCCTGCGCGGCATTCCCGTGCAACCTACAAAGACAGTAGAGACAGCGAAGCATTGATGATGCATTCGCAATGCCGGACCAGGAATGTAGGCATGATGGATCAGAACGACATGCAGATCCAGAACTTTCAGGCGACGCTGGAAAAAGGCGACGGAGATCTCGGCTGGACGATTGTCCGCGTGCCGTTCGATCCGGCTGCGATGTGGGCAGACCGCATTCGCCTCCGCGTAAAAGGCACGGTCAACAGCTTCGCCTTTCGGTCGTACCTGTTTCCGCAGGCAGGCAAGCAGGGCAGCTACTACCTCATGATCAATCGCGAGGTGCAGGCCGGTAGCGGAGCCCGGCTGGGACAGGT
>JBPBQP010000114.1:0-15796 GCA_050954745.1 Janthinobacterium lividum
CGTGCAGCCTTCCCCGGACGGTCTGGCGCAGGCCTTTCTGATCGGCAAGGAGTTCCTGGCAGGCGACAGCTGCTGCCTGGTACTGGGCGACAACATCTTCTACGGCCACGACCTTGCACGGTCGCTGCGCGCCACCGCAGAGCAGGCCTCGCGCGACGGCGGCGGCCATGTATTCGCCTATGCCGTGACTGACCCGGAGCGCTATGGCGTAGTGGAATTCGACGCGGACCGCCGTGCCATCTCGCTGGAAGAAAAACCCGCCCAGCCGAAGTCGCGCTATGCGGTCACGGGAATCTATTTCTACGGTCCGGATGTGGTTGAGTGCGCAGAAGGCATCAAGCCATCGCCCCGCGGCGAGCTTGAAATTACCGACGTAAACCTTTGGTATCTCCAGCAGAACCGGCTGCATGTGCAGGTGATGGGCCGCGGCATTGCATGGCTGGACACCGGCACGCATGACTCGCTGCTGGAGGCCTCTGTCTTCATCCACACCATCGAAAAGCGGCAGGGCCTGAAGGTCGCCTGCCCGGAAGAGATCGCCTACCGGCTTGGCTGGATCGACCGCACCCAACTGGAGAAATTGGCCAACAATTATGGCAAAAGCACCTATGGCGAATACCTGCGACGCCTGGTGCGGGACGAAGTGCACTGGAGCGTAGATTGATCGGCCCCGTCCTGGTCACAGGCGCGTCAGGGCAGGTGGGTACGGCCGTTATCCGACTGCTTTCGGCTAAACTGCCCACGGCGTCCATACTGGCTCCGCGCCGCACGGAGATGGATCTCGCAGACCGTGAGAGCATCCGCAGTCATATCCGTAGCAGCAAGCCCCGCTGGATTGTCTCCTGCGCAGCCTACACGGCGGTGGACGCTGCAGAGACCCAGCAGGAAGCAGCGTTTGCCGCAAATGCTACCGCCCCAGGCATCCTGGCGGAAGAGGCAGCAAGGGCGGGCGCAGGCCTGATCCACTACTCGACAGATTATGTTTTTGACGGCAGCGGCGATGAGCCGTGGCTTGAAACGGACGCAACCGGGCCGCTGAACGTCTATGGCACAAGCAAGCTGGCTGGCGAGCAGGCCATCGCGGCGGTTGCATCCGCTTCTCCGCTTGCCTGGGTCGTGCTGCGGACTTCGTGGGTCTACTCGGGCGGCGGCAAGAACTTTGCCCGCACGATGTTGCGTCTACTCTCGTCCCGTTCGGAACCGCTGCGGATTGTTGCCGACCAGCACGGCGCGCCGACCTCTGCCGCAGACCTGGCGAGCGCTGCACTCCGCATCATGACGTCAGTCGAGGATCAGGCCGGGAGCGAACCACTCGCAAACACCATGCAGACGGCCAGCGGTGTGTACCACTGCGCTGGAAGCGGTGAAACTACCTGGGCAGGCTTTGCCGAGCACATTCGCGAGTACCTGCAACAGGAACATGACTTGCGCGTACCTGCGATCGTTCCAGTTGCATCCGCGGAGTACCCGACGCCTGCAGCACGGCCGCTCAACTCTCGTCTGAACTGCCAAAAGCTGGTCGAAGCGTTTGGCGTGCACATGCCGCATTGGCAGGCATCGCTCGTCGTAGCGCTGCGTGAGCTTGCCGCAACAGACCTGCCAGCACGGTAGAACACGCTAGAATCGGCGAAAGCATGCAACGCGCACTGATCGTAAAGCTCGGCGCCATTGGCGATGTGGTCATGGCGCTGCCCGCCGTTCATGCGCTGTCTCAGCAGGGCTTCCAGATTGATTGGGTGGCGAGTCATCAGGCAGCAGCGGTACTTCAGCTCTATCCCTTCGTGCGAGTTATTGAAGCCGATGAGCGAGCGATTCTGCAGGGTGCGCCCCTGGCAAAGCTCAGTGCATTGCGAAGCGTGTGGAAACAGCTCACCGGGCCGTATGACCTGGTTGCAGCACTCTATTACGACTGGCGCTACCGGCTGCTGTCGTTGCCCGTGCGGACAAGTCGCCACGTTCAGCTGAGCCATGAAGATCGGGCGGTACGCCTGTTACCCGGGCGCCACCACACCGACGAGTTTGCCCGAATCCTGCTGGGGTCTGTCAGCCTGCACGCTGCGGATGGCGGCCCTGAGCCGACGAGTCTTTCGCCGCTCGCACCGGTCGGCTTGCCCGTTTCGCCCCTGCCGCCACCTTCCGGTACGCGTGTGGTGCTGGCGGCGGGGGGCGCCAAGAACCTGCTGCGAGATGATTTACTGCGGCGCTGGCCCGTTGAAAGCTATGCCGCGTTAGGTCGCATGCTTGTCGCGGCAGGCCACGAAGTGGTGCTGACCGGAGGCCCCGGCGACACATGGGTGCGCAAAGCATTCGAGGGTATGCCCTGCACAGATTTGATTGACCGGCTCTCGCTGCCGCAACTACTCGCCGTCTTTGATGGCAGCGATGCCGTCGTAACGCACGACAGTGGACCTCTGCACCTGGCCGGGGTTACCTCATGTGCGCTGCTCGGTATCTTTGGTCCGGTTGACCCACGGATGCGCCTGCCACGCCGGCCCGGTGCCATGGCACTGTGGGGCGGTGAGTCCTTCGCGTGCCGTCCCTGTTATGACGGCAGCCGCTACGCCAATTGCAGCGACAACCAGTGCATGGCAGAGATTACGCCTGGCCTGGCCTTCGACGCTCTGAAAGAGTTGCTGAACCGCGAGCAAAGTGGAGAGCCGGCAGCCTTTGAGGTACGAGCGCCCGTCCTGCAGGGTTCACTGATCTCCATCGGCGGCGTCGCGGAGCCAGCATGACCCAACCAACCCAACACCTGCGGCCAGCGCTGTTTCTGGATCGCGACGGCGTGATCAACGTCGAGGTGAACTACCTTTCCCGGCCGCAAGACTGCATTCTGGTGGACGGTATTGCTTCCCTGCTGCGTACCGCACATGCCCTGGGCTACGTCATTTGCGTAGTGACCAACCAGGCAGGCATCGGTCGGGGCCTCTACACCGAAGAGGATTTCCACTGCGTTATGAGACACCTTTCGGCAGAGTTGAGCAAAGAGGGAGCAGCGTGGGACGCCATCTACTTCTGCCCTTTTCACCCGGTTCATGGGCTGGGTGAGTACCGGCGCGACAGCGATTGTCGAAAACCAGCGCCTGGCATGCTGCTGCGGGCAGCGGCGGAGCATAAACTTAGTTTGGACCGGTCCGTACTGGTCGGCGATCATTGTTCAGACCTTGAGGCAGGGCATGCCGCAGGCGTCAAGCGATTGTTCCTTTTCGGTGCCACTGAGGGTGGCGACTGTCCTGTAGCTTTCCCTCATCGCCGGGAGGATAGGCTAAGCTCGATCGAGCAGGAACTGACCGCAACATCTCACAGTGCTATGGGTCTTTAATTTGGGTAGCTGTGCTTAGCGGAGCGAACTGAAAGGTAAAATTGGCAAAAAACTCATAGACCTATCAAGCAGGCAAATGGGTGAGCCAAACTTAAGGGGTGCAGATGCCTTCCGCACTGCACAAACAGCGTACAGTGGCCATGTACGTGAAGGGGTGGATGCAGTCTAACGAGCAAACCTCCGGCAGTTCACCCGCGCTGTCGAGCTATTCTGCGAGTGACTACTCCATGCCGTCGGACCGGCGTACCGCCGTCCCTGCCCCTGCTCGCCAATTTTCCTATGCCGTGCTGAAGCGTGCATTGGATGTGTTTCTGATCCTGCTGACTTCACCGTTGACCATACTGATTTGCCTTGTCATTGGTCTCAGCGTGGTTCTTAGCTCCCCGGGGCCGGTCTTTTTCTCACACAGGCGTATCGGCCGTGGTGGCATCTTCTTTTCCATGTGGAAGTTCCGCACAATGTGCGTTAACTCTGCCGAGATCCTGGAGCAGCACCTGGCTACCCACCCGGAAGAACGGGATGAGTGGACCCGAAATCACAAATTGCGCAATGACCCTCGCGTGACCCGCCTTGGCTTATTTCTGCGGCGATTCTCACTTGACGAGCTTCCACAGCTTTGGAATGTCTTTACCGGACGGATGTCTCTGGTTGGACCCAGGCCCATCGTGGCTGCCGAGGCTGAGAAATACGGTACCGACTTCGGCTACTACCTGGCCGTGAAACCAGGCCTGGCTGGCCTTTGGCAGGCGTCCGGACGATCAACCCTGACCTACGATGAACGTGTTGCGCTGGACCGGCAGTATGTCGAACGCTGGTCTCTCTCCGGAGATATTAAGCTGCTCTTCCGCACCGTTACCAAGGTAGTCAATGCGGACGGGGCATACTAACGGGGTGTCTCGTCTCCGTGTAGCGGTTCTACATCACTGGTTTGTCACCCACGGCGGCGGAGAACGCGTCGCGGAATGCCTTGCTGCCCTTCTGCCGGAAGCAGAGATCTTCACCCTGGTACACACGCCGCAGGGCCTTCCTCAATCTTTGCGCGACCGCTCGCTTCATGCATCGTTTTTGCAACGTATTCCGGGCGCAAACAGAAGACACCGGGAGTTGATGCCGCTCTACCCCGAGGCTGCCCGTTCGCTCGATCTGCGCGGCTTTGATTTAGTGATCTCCTCTGACTCTGGACCGATCAAGGGCGCCCGCATCCCCGAGGGCACGCCCCACCTTTGCTACTGTCACTCGCCCATGCGATACCTGTACGACGGCTTCAAGGACTATCGTGACTCCATGGCCGGTGTGCAACGCCTGCTATTTAGCTGGCTGGCCCCACGGGTACGCCGTTCCGACTATGCGGCGGCACAGAAGGTGACCCGGTTTGTGGCGAACTCCCACTATGTGCAACGCCGCATTCAGCAGAACTATGGCCGTGAATCCGTCGTGATCTACCCGCCCATCGACCTGCACCGCGCGCGCTTCAACACGCCCGGCATCGCCTATCTGGCAGCGGGACGAATGGTCGGCTATAAAAAAACCGAGATCATCGTCGAGGCCTGCACCCGGCTGCATCGCGCGCTAAGAGTCGTGGGCACTGGACCGGAAGAAGCAGCACTACGCGCCATCGCCGGACCCACCGTCGAGTTTCTGGGCCACCTGTCGCAGGAGCAGCTATGGGATGAGTACAGCCGTTGCCGAGCCCTGCTGTTCGCCGCCGATGAAGACCTGGGCATGGTGCCGCTGGAAGCCCAGAGCTGCGGTCGTCCGGTCATTGCGTACGGGGTCGGCGGCGCGCTTGAGACAGTCCGCGGAGAGCCACAGCCGGACCCAACCGGCATCTTCTTCGCTCAACAGACGGCAGACTCGTTGATAGAAGCCATGTTGCGGTACGAATCCCACGAAAATACCTTCACCCGCGAAGCCGCTCGAAAAAATGCGGAGGCGTTCGCGGCCCCTGTGTTCCTGGCTGCGATGCGTGCTGCCATCCTGGAAATGATGCCGCAGGCGGCTGACTCTCTTGCCAACGTGGAACAGGCTTTGCAAACGATCGGTTAGGCTCGAGCGCAACCAAGAAAGAAGGTCCCATGCAGGCGATGCAGGATGTACTGCGCACGTCCCTGGCGAAGTCACTGGCCGGACTGTCGCCGCTGGACCGCTTGAGCGCCGCATGGCCGGTGGTCGCGGGCCATGCCATCGCCGAGCGCTCCAGCGTGGTGGCGCTGGAAGCCGGCGTGGTCACGGTCGCGGCAGAAGGCAAAGCCTGGCATCGCCAGCTCGGCATCATGGCCGGGCAGTTGCAATCAGATCTGCAGCGCGTCAGCCGCGTTCCCCTGACCGATATACTTTTCGTGGTGGCAAACGGAGACCCGGCCCAATGGGCCGCCAAGGGCGTAACGCTTCCACCAAGCCCGACACGAAAGCGCCCATGACCGACCTGAACACCCAGAACCAGCCCCCTGCCGACGCAGGCGCCGCCACTGTAACGCTGGAAGAAGTCCGCCACGTGGCCACCCTTGCGAATCTGCAGCTTACCGCAGAGGAAGAGCCGCGCATGCAGCGCGACCTGAATGCGATCCTGAGCCACATCGCGGCGCTCAGCAGCCTCGACACGACAGGTGTACCGCCCTTGGCGCAGGTCAGCGAGCTGTATGCGCATGCGCCCGCGCTGACCGGATCGAGCTTGCGAGCCGATGAGCCACGCCCATCCGTTGAACGGACTGCCATCATGGAGGAAGCGCCGGAGACCGATGGCCGCTTCTTCAAGGTGCCCAAAGTGATTGAGCGATAGGCCGGACGGAAAGATCAGATGAATCAGCAACACCGCACCATTCGCTCCCTTCGAGATGCCATTCAAAACCGCAGTGTCACCGCGACCGACCTGGCAACGGAGTACCTCGCAGCCATTCGCGCGGGCGACCAGGTTCCGGGCGCAGAGATCAACAGTTTCCTTTCGCTGGCGAAAGATCGCGCGCTGGGTCAGGCTGCGGCAGTCGATGAACTGGCACGTAAAGGCGACCCGCTACCCGTGCTGGCCGGTATTCCCATCGCCATCAAGGACGTTCTGACCATGCGCGGCGCACCCGCCACCGCTGGTTCTGCCATGCTGAAGGGCTACCATCCGCCCTACGATGCGACCGCCGTAGCCCGGCTGGACGCCGCGGGAGCAACGCTACTGGGCAAGCTGAATTGCGATGAGTTTGCCATGGGTTCCTCCAACGAGAACTCAGCGTTTGGGCCCGTGCGCAACCCGCGTGCGCTGGATCGCGTCCCGGGCGGGTCGTCCGGCGGATCTGCAGCGGCGGTTGCGGCGGGTTTCTGCGCGGCCTCGCTGGGTACGGATACCGGCGGCTCCATTCGCCAGCCGGCAGCTTTCTGCGGCGTCGTTGGCCTTCTACCGACCTACGGCCGCATTTCGCGCTATGGCCTGATCGCCTTTGCCAGTTCGCTGGACCGCGTGGGCCCCTTTGCGAATACCGTGGAAGACACAGCACTGCTGCTCCAGGTACTAGCTGGCGCGGACACGATGGACGCCACCAGTTCCGCTGCGCCCGTCGGTGACTACGTGGCCGAGTTACAAAAGCCCGTCGCGGGCATGCGCATCGGCATCCCCAAGGAGTACTTTGCGGACGGCCTTGATCCTGAAGTGCGCGCCGCCGTGGAACAGGCCATCAAGGACCTGGAGGCTACCGGCTGCACCGTTCACCACCTGAGCCTGCCGCATACCAGCTACGCCGTGCCGACCTACTACGTGCTGGCGACGGCCGAGGCATCCAGCAACCTGTCGCGTTTTGATGGCGTGCGCTACGGCCATCGGACGGACCAGCCAAAGAACCTGTCCGCCCTATTTCGTGAGAGCCGGGAGGAAGGCTTTGGAGCGGAGGTCAAGCGCCGCATTCTGCTGGGCACCTACTCGCTCAGCTCTGGCTATTACGACGCCTATTACCGCAAGGCGCAGCAGGTGCGCACGCTGATTGCCCGTGACTTCATCGCTGCCTTTGAACAGGTGGATGCCATCGTGACCCCCATGACGCCCACGGTGGCGTGGAAGCTGGGCGAAAAGACCAATGACCCCATCAGCATGTACCTCGCCGACATTTACACGGTGGCTGCCTCTCTGGCGGGTATCTGCGGTATCAGCGTGCCTTGCGGCACCACCTCCAACGGCTTGCCGATCGGCGTGCAGGTGCTGGCGGGCCATTTTGCCGAAGGCAAGCTGCTGCGGGTTGCCCAAGCACTGGAGTCGGCCCAGCAGAACAGTTAGCAGCGATTCCTGCGCAACACTTTGCGAGGCACTGGGTTCCTACTGAGGTACGGTGGAGGATCTTACAATGTCGATCACAAAGACGATTACGAAGTGGCTTACGGGCGCGGCCCTCGCGGGTGCCCTGTTGTTTGCGGCACCGCACAAGGCTGAGGCTCAGCGCATCGGCTTTGGCATCAGCATCGGTGGACCGGGCTACTACGGCGGGTACGCACCCGCCTATGGTTACGGCTACGGCTACCCCTATGCCGTAGGCTACGCGCCTGCCTACTATGGTGGGTATTACGGCGGCTACTATGGCCGGCCCTATTATGGCGGTGCCTACTACGGCGGCGGCTACCGTGGTGGTTATTACGGCGGCGGATACCGGGGCGGCTACTACGGACGTGGAGGTTATGGCGGCGGCTACGGACGCGGTGGGTATGGCGGCTACGGTGGACGTGGCTTCGCAGGCCGAGGCGGTTTCCGTCGGTAATTCGAAGATCAAACGATGTTCAGGCCGGTGTGGCGACGCACCGGCCTTTGTTTTGCCTACAGCAAGCTACGTGGCCACAACGCGGTAGTAGCGCCCGTCTGGATCGGCACAGCCATGGCACAGCACCTGCCCGTCCCGGACTACTTCCCGGCGGTAGTTGATACCCTCACCGCACATGGCGCATGCTACGCGGCCCCCTTTGAACCCCGGGAATTCATTCGCGGGGAGTGTTACTTCCACCTGCTCCACAACGAACAGATCCTCATCCGTTAGTTCCCGGTAGGCCCTCATTTGCTGCTGATTTTTATCCAGCACCTCAGGGAACCGTGCGCGCGCTAGTTCCCGCGAAGTCTCGCGCGCAGCAATGCGGATGCCGCCATAAACACCGTCCCCCGCGGCGCGCTGCAGATCGATGAAGGTGGCCGCCATTTTGCCCCAGTCGACGAACTTCAGGGCACGCTTGCCCAGTCGGCAGCCCGTCACCACGCCGATGGCGTCCGTCGCGCAGCGGTCGATTTCGACAAAGGTCACCAGGCGTTTGCGGTCGCGTCCTCGAGGTTCTTCAATGCCAAGCAGCTGGCAGGCATGAATGGCCATGCGCACGCCCAGCACCTGGCCTGCGCACAAGTGCCCGTGCGCTACGGCTGCGTCCTGCAGCAGCGCGTCCAGGTCAAGCGGAGCTGTCGCTCTGGCATCAGTTGTCATCTTCGCCACCCTCTCCATCTTCTACCAGCAACGACGAAGTCCCGGTCACGCTGAACTGCAGTGGTTCACCACCCATGGCGCGCAGGGTCACACGCATGGGCTCGCGCTGCCAGATTGCCGGGGCACACACGGGACGCACCCGTTCTACCTGCGGCCACGGTGCAATGACCTTCTGCAGGGCGGCACGGCGCGCGCCAATCTGCCAGACCTCAGCGCTTAAGCCACTCCCCTTCGCAGCGGTGTGGATGCCGCAGTACGCAGCGTAATCGCGGTACCAGACCACCTCGCTCAGGCTGCTGTCGAACTCTGGCAGGTGCAGCGACGTAACACGGCCCGAGATGCGATCGATCAACAACCACGGGCCGGGCTGCCATACCCAGCGTCCGGCCTTTTCACCCGGCAAGGCGTCATTCACATGCAGCACGCGACGCGTGACAAAGCTGCGGTCGGTCAGGTCGTGCTGATCGCCAGTGGTCCATTCGCGCAGCTTGTCGTCGACATACAGTCCGCGGACGCGCAGTGTACCGGCCTCATCTTCCTTTGCTTCACGCGCAACGTCCGCCGCGATGAAGGGCACCCGGCGAACCGGCCCAAGCACGACCGTGTGCACCTTTGGCGGTTTGGCCGCTCTGACAGGCAGCGGCACCAGCACGATCAGGCTACAGGCGATTACGAAAGGGATGCGGAGCAACATACGCGCTGAGAGTAACCTGCTCTCCCTGTTAAGGCAAACGATGCCCAAGGCACGACCAGGGCACACGTCGGAGCGTATCCGCCTCGATTCCCGGAGGCTCTCAGCAGAGTTTTCCCGCCCTCGGCAGAATCTGCCTACACCATGGCAGCGTAAGATGCTGGAAGACATCCCAGCGCGACGGCTCAGGTACTCCAGCCCTCTACGCCCGATCTCCAAAGCCGAAAGGACACCCAAGAAGCTCATGTGGAAACCCAACACTCCCGGCTCCGGTAACGCCACTCCCGCCACTCCCGACCCCATCCGGCCCACCCCGCCGGCGACCATGCCTGTCACCGAACAGCCCACCAGCCGTACTGCGAGCCCGCAGGCAGCCAACGCAACCGGCGAGCAGGCCACCATCGGCAAGAGCCTGACGGTTAAGGGCGAGGTTACCGGTTCTGAGTCGTTGTATATCGACGGCCGCATCGAAGGAACCATCACCCTGCCCGGCAATCGCGTTACCGTGGGTCGTAATGGCCAGGTAGCAGCCAACATCAATGCACGAGAAATCGTCGTCCTGGGCAAGGTTCGCGGAAATTGCCAGGCAAGCGACCGCATCGATATTCGCAGTGAAGGTTCGTTGACCGGCGACGTCATTGCGGCACGCATCTCCATTGAAGACGGAGCGTTCTTCAAGGGTGGCATCGACATCCGCAAGCCCGGAGACAACAAGGGCGGCACCGCCGAACAGCCGCAGCTGGTTGCCGTCGAGTCGGCTTCGTAAACAGGTTTGACCATGCTTACAGAGAGGAGCCGTCACGGCTCCTCTCTGCTTTGGTAACGCAGCTTTGCTCGTGAGTATGGGTCTATTCAGCCGGATGGCCAAGGCAGGCGCCATCCAGGAGGCGGCCACATGAATCGAAATTGCTTTCTGATCTTCACCGCTTCTCTTGTGACGGCCGTTGGTGCCTTGTCTCAGGGTTCCTCGACGCCTCAAGCATCAAGTCAACGTCAGTCGCCTTCTTCGCTGCTGCGACCTGCGCTGAACCAGGTTGCGCAGGCTGGCAGCGCCGTCGACCTGAACCGATGGAAGGGTCCAAACACGCTGCGGGAGGAGGTCGACGCGAACCTCGCATCGATGCAGAAAGACCTGCAAACGACTCTGCCGCCACTGCTGGACGCAGCGGATGCTTCCCCCGATTCTGCCGCTGCTTCCCTGCCTGTCTTGCTGAATCTGGACGCGCTGTACAGCGTTCTGCTGCGGGTCAGTCTTGCTGCCCGCGCCAGCGCGCCACGCGACCAGAATACGCAGCTGGAACAGGCTGCCAGCCTGCTGGACACTGCGCGCCGCGAGCTTGGAGATGCCGTGCTGACCACGCTCAAGGCGCAAGAGCAGCGTACCGCAGACCTGCAGGCGGCGCTGCAGCAGACCACTACTCCCGCGCCCCCGGTGGCACCATCTTCGCCTGCGAAGACGAAAAAACGGTCCACCCCCGCAAGGTCTGCCGCCGACCACTAGGCGGCCAACTACTCGAAGAGGGTAGGACGGTCGTACTGACCTGCTTTTAACGGCATGGGAATGCCAAAATGCTCGTAGGCCCTACGCGTGGCGACGCGCCCCCGGGGTGTGCGGTCGAGAAAGCCGATCTGCATCAAGAAGGGCTCATAGACCTCTTCCAGCGCATCCTCTTCTTCCGCCAGCGCGGCGGCTAGGGTGTTCAGGCCAACGGGACCGCCGTCATATTTCTCGATAATGGTGCGCAGCAGCCGCCGGTCCAGCTCGTCAAAGCCGTGCGCGTCCACCTCCAGCATCTGGAGGGCGAGTCGCGCTGTGGGCAGGTCGATGACGCCCGCAGCACGAACCTGGGCATAGTCCCGCACGCGTCGTAGCAGCCGGTTGGCAATGCGGGGAGTACCCCGCGACCGCATCGCGATTTCCGCTGCTCCGTCCGTGTCGATCTGCACCCCCAACACCTCTGCAGAGCGCTCCACGACGAAGCGGAGTTCGTCATCGGTATAAAACTCCAGCCGCAGCAGGATGCCAAAACGGGACCGCAGCGGTGACGATAGCAGGCCGGGCCGCGTGGTGGCGGCAACGAAAGTGAACGGCCGAATCTCCATGACATGCGTGCGTGCCGCCGGACCCTGGCCGATGATGATGTCGAGCTTGTAATCCTCCAGCGCCGTGTACAGCTTCTCTTCCAGCACCGGCTGCAGGCGGTGGATTTCGTCCAGGAACAGCACCTGCCTTTCGCGCAGGTTGGTCAGGATAGCCGTCAGGTCGCCCTGAATCTGCAGTGCGGGTCCGCTGGTCTGCTGAAAACCTACTCCCAGCTCGTTCGCAATGATGGTCGCCAGAGTCGTTTTACCCAGCCCAGGGGGGCCAAACAGCAGCACATGGTCCAGCGCATCGCCCCGGCTTCTGGCGGCTTCCAGTGCGATGGCGAGCTGCTCCTTGGCCTTGGTCTGTCCGATAAATTCGCGCAGTTGAGTGGGTCGCAGTTTCAACTCGAAGGCGGCATCCTCGCCCATGCTGCTGGCGCTTACCAGCCGGTCTGCGTCTGCACTTTGGGTGCTTCGGTTACTGTCGAAACGTTTTTTGTTCAGGAAGTCCATCTCAGGCGATGGTACGGCGAAGACACGAAGCCTGCAATGGTTTCAGAGCGGCAGGTATTGACGGCACACGGCGGAACAGCCACGACTATCTGCGACTGCCATCTGCATCTATAGGCTTGGATCGGCGGGGCTGTGTAACAGTAAGCCCTTGGGAGACACGTATACGTGCAAAGCAGCACTGCAGTTCGGGCACAACGGGTCGACCTGAGCTTTCCACTCTGTTTCACCGGCGAAGACGGAGTGGAAAGAAAAGGGAACTGCCTCAACATCAGTGAATCTGGCATCATGGCGAGTTTTGCCGAAGAACTCGACCTGTGGACCACTGGACTGCTTCACCTGTCGTTTGCACTTAGCGTCATGGTGGTGCATGCACGCGTAGCCCGCTGTGCGGAACGCGACGCGGGACTCGCTTTTCAGTTCCAAAATGAAGGCGAACGCGCAGCCATGCGCGACTTTGTGCAGGCTGCCGCTGCACAAAGCACACTGGCCGGTGGCGCAGTGCCCTTTTAGGTTTGCCGACAAATCGTACTTCACTGTACGACTTTCATGCGGTGACCAGGCAACGCCGATAAGGATGTCAGCGCGGGTTTGCCCATCCGCAGCTGAAAGGCACCATGTTCTCAATAGTCGGCATTGTCATTGTGCTTGGATCGGTCATTGGCGGTTTTCTGATGGAGAAGGGCAAGCTGCCCGTTCTGGTTCAGCCGTCAGAGTTCCTGACGATTCTGGGGTCTGCGCTTGGCACGGTCCTGGTCGCTAACCCGATGCACATTTTGAAGGGGATTCTCTCTGGCGTCCTCGGCGTGTTGAAGGGTGGCGTGGTGCCGAAGAAGCGCTATGTCGATTCCCTGAAGATGCTGTTCGACCTGTTCACCAAGGCCCGCAAAGAAGGTATGGTGGCCATCGAAGCTGACATTGAAGAGCCGGAAAAAAGCCCGATCTTCTCGAAGAGTCCGGAATTTCTGAAGGACCACCACGTTACCGCGTTTGTCTGCGACACCATGCGCATGGCAGTCACGGGCGGCGTAAAGCCCTTTGATGTGGACCAGATGATGGAGATGGATCTTGAGGTTCATCACCACACCTCCATGGCACCCACGCTGGCGCTGAACAGCATGGCAGACGCTCTGCCCGGCCTGGGCATTGTGGCCGCGGTGCTGGGCATCGTGGTGACCATGGGCGCGCTGGGCGGCCCGCCGGCAGAAATCGGCCACAAGGTTGCGGCTGCACTGGTCGGCACGTTTTTGGGGATTCTGCTCTGCTACGGCGTGGTGAGTCCGCTTGCCGCCAACATGACGAAGGGCGTCGAAGCAGAGTCAGCCTACTACGGCGTTCTGCGTCACACGCTGCTGGCGTTCATCAAGGGGACCGCACCGATCATGGCCGTAGAAATTGGCCGTCGTGCCATTCCCGCCCATGTGCGACCTGCCTTTGCAGAACTGGAAAAAGCCTGCCGAGACAAGGGTGGCGCGGCGGAAGGAGCCTAGCCGGTGGCAGAGCCCAAAGAAGAATCCATCATCATCATCAAGCGTAAGAAAGCCGGACACGGCGGTCACCATGGTGGCGCGTGGAAGGTGGCCTATGCCGACTTTGTGACCGCGATGATGAGCCTGTTCATCGTTCTTTGGCTTACCAGCAGCGCCGACGCGGTGAAGCAGTCGGTAGCGCATTACTTCAACGATCCAAAGGGCACTGCCGACAAGCAGGGTACGAATCGCAACGGTTCTGGCCAGGGCATGCCGCTGAACACAACAGACATGGAGAAGCTGAAAGACCAGCTGCTGCAGGCCGAACGACAGATGCCGAACTTCGAGCAGCTAAAAAAGCAGGTCGAAATCACCGAGGCACAAGATGGCTTGCGCATCGAGCTGCTGGAGGCCACCGGCGGCACCTTCTTCCAGTCCGGCAGCGCCGCGCCCACCAGCACGTTAAGCGACTTTCTGAAGCTGATCGCGCCGCAACTGGGTAAGATGCAGAACCATATTTCGATCGAGGGCCACACGGACTCGGTTCCCTACAGCGGTGAAGGGCTCTATACGAATTGGGAACTTTCTGCGGACCGCGCGAACGCCGCACGACGCCTGTTGCAGGTGAGCGGCGTCGGCGTGGGGCAGGTGGCGCAGGTGCGCGGCTTTGCCGACCAGTTGCCGCGCAACCTGAAGGCACCGACCGACGCCTCCAATCGTCGCGTGACGCTGATCGTCGATCCGGGCCCGCCGATGGAAGCGCCCGCACCAGCGGCCGGCGGCGAAGGCGGCGAAGAGAAGCCGGCAGCAGGTAAAACCGAAGCCGCAGCTGGCAAGGCAGAACCCGTGAAGATGGCAAAGGTCGCCGAGGAAAAAAAGGGCGAGTGAACGAAAACTAAAGTTCTGCCTGAACCCGGACGATGAGGTGTTCAGGCTGAAGTGACTCTCATTCGGACACCAGCCGGGAGATCGAAACCGAGATGACGAACATACCCGTCCTATCGCAACTGGAGCAGTACCTGTCCGTGACCAGCAAGCGGGCGACGGTGATTGCGTCCAACATGGCCAATGTGGATACGCCCGGTTACCACACCCGCGACGTCGACTTCCAACATGAATTAAGCCGCGCCCTTTCTTCCAACGAAGGCGAAACAAAGCCGGTCCAGGTACACACCGTCAGCGGGTTAATGGAGCGCCCAGACGGCAACAACGTCGATGTGGACCGCGAATCGGTGCTGCTGTCAGAAGCACAGTTGCAGTACCAGGTGGGCACGCAGCTCTTGAAAAGCAATTTCCACCAACTGATGTCGGCCATTAATGGCGACAAGTAAGGAGCCACGCGCATGAGCATCTTCAATGCATTGAACATCAGCGCCTCTGCCCTGACCGCAGAACGGCAACGCTCCGAAGTTGCAGCCAGCAATCTTGCCAACGTCGACACGACTCGCGTTACAGGTGGTACAGGGCCGTACCGCCGTCGCGAGGTAGTGCTGCAGAGCACCGGCGGCAACACGCAGTTTCGATCGATGTTGAACCGGGGTTCGCAGACCGTCGCAGGCACAGCGGGCGGCGTGCGACTAACACAGGTCAACGAAGACAAGGCAGACCCCATCCGTCGCTATGATCCGGGCAATGTCGACGCGGACAAGGACGGCTACGTGGCCTACCCCGCAGTCAACCCTACCCAGGAGATGGTGGACCTGATGGGTTCGGTGCGCAGCTATCAGCTGAATGCATCCGCCATTACGGCAACCAAGCAGATGATTCAGCAGTCCATCGACATTTTGAAAAGCTAACCACACTAACCATTAAACAAAAGGCAGGACAGCAATGATTGCAGCCATTGGCTCCGTCATGGGGTCTCTTGCGGGCGCAATAGGCACGGCAGTCGGCGCGCCCCTTGCAGCCCCGCGCACGGTCACCACACCGGTTACAGGCACGGGATCAGAGACCAGCTTTGCCGATGTGTTCAAGTCTGCGGCAAACAGTGTTGATTCACTGCAAAAGGGCGCCGACCAGCAGATCACAAGCATGCTTACCGGCACCGGCGATGCTGATGTGAACAAGGTCATGGTCTCGGTAGAAAAAGCTGACGTCGCGTTCCAGCTGATGATGCAGGTACGCAACAAGGTCGTGAATGCCTACCAAGAGATGGAAAAGATGCAGTTCTGAGGGGATTTTGACGCATGCAGAGCAAGGTCCTGGATCAACTGAAACAGCTTTGGGCAAGGATGGATGCGAAGCAGCGCCTCATCATCGGCGGCGGCACACTTGCCGCGCTGCTGGC
>JBPBQP010000115.1:0-14314 GCA_050954745.1 Janthinobacterium lividum
GGAATAGTGGTGACATACACCTTATCCGGAACAAGGCCGACGCCGTGAAGCAGGGCGTTCTGGAACGAACCGATAAAGGACCCCAGGTGGCCAGTGTTCTCACCAAATGCCAACGAGTAGCCAACCAGTGCCCAAAGCACGGTGATCACGCCCATCATGGCAAAGGTTTGCATCATGGTGCCCAGAATGTTCTTGCGGCGGACCAGGCCGCCATAAAACAGGGCTAGTCCGGGCCCGCTCATCATCAACACAAATGCTGCGGAAACCAGCATCCATGCGTTATCACCGGCAGACTGCGCGGCTGCGACCGAGGCCTGCAGGTCTGCGTTCTGCTTCTCAAGGGTAGAAAGCCTTGTTTCAGAGGTTGTAGCCACTGGAGTGCTGGTAACGCCATGCAATTCCTGCCCTGGTCCTATCGGCGTCGTCTGGCCGGGGGCAAGGCAGGGCAGCAAAACAAGGCCCATAAGGAATATCCATGTACGTTGGCGAAGGAGCATGAACAGATTCCGCATAGTGCAATCCACCTGATTCCAAACGAGAAAGAAAGTCAGCCGCGCCATGAAACACGGCGTGTTGCTATCGTGCTTTGCAGCAGATAACCAGGCACTGGGGTGATTCGTTTCGTCTACTGTACACAACATGGTGCCGGTAGGCCCCGTTACCGCTGTTTGTTGCGCCTAAAGGTGAACGATTCGCCGGTTGTGACATCGAAATCGCTGACGCCACCACAGTCCAAGCACCGCCCCTGGCATAGAATGGAACCTATGAGCACACAGGCGAATGAGACATCTAGCAATGGACGTCCTGCACCAACGCAGGAGAACGATCGCTACTTCTTTGGCGCGCTGGACTCATTCGGAAAGAACCGCGAGAAGCTCCGTGAAGTCAACTGGGGCCCGCAGCAGCCTGAGGGTGTCGTCCTGGCCTCCATGGATGCTGCCGTAAACTGGGTGCGTAAAAACTCTGTCTGGCCCATGACCTTCGGCCTGGCATGTTGCGCCATCGAGATGATGAGCATGGGCGGTTCGCGCTACGACATTGCCCGGTTTGGCGCTGAGGTATTTCGTCCCTCACCCCGCCAAAGTGACCTGATGGTGGTCGCAGGGAGGGTATCGCAAAAGATGGCACCGGTGATTCGCCGCCTTTATGAGCAAATGCCGGAACCGAAGTGGGTCATCTCTATGGGTGCGTGCGCTACCTCGGGTGGGGTCTTCAATAACTACGCCTTACTTCAGGGAGTAAACCAGATCATCCCGGTCGACATCTATGTACCCGGTTGCCCTCCCCGTCCTGAACAGTTGTTATATGCAATTACGCTGCTGCAGGAAAAAATACAAAAAGAGCGGGGCAGCATCCGGGACTCTTTGAACATCGCATAACTTATATAGATTTTGCTTGGTGTGCCGAAAAGGTACTTGTTGAACTCGGCATCAGCAACAGGCGGAAGTATTATTGAACTTCAGCAGTGAGCCTGCTTACCAAAGATTCATCTTGGCAAATATTTCTTCACGAAGAAGAAATGCTGCTATAAACTCCAATCGAAGTCGTCACAGAGTGGGCCGTTCGCAGTAGAGCTCACAAGTTTTACAAAGAAATATTCCGCGGAGGATACGTCGCATGCTTTTTCAGCCGTTTCGCATACTAGGCCGGTCGCTACTGGCATTGAGCGCAGTTAGCCTGGGCGCTGCAAGCCTGGGTGCGCAAACACCTGCCCCACCCGCAGGTCCGAATCCATCCCGCGTGGATGTGTTTCTTGGTTACTCATATTGGGGCGGCCACGGCACGCTGAAGCCTGCCGGCGTTAGCTACTCTTCAGTGAACCTTGGCGCCATCGGCTCGGGCGCTTTCTACTTCAGCAAGTACGCTGGTATTGAGATCTCCGCTGCTGCACATCCAGACGGAAAGAATGATGGTCTGTACCTGTATCAGGCCGGTCCCACGTTCCGTCTGCCCACGCCGTCTGTGACCTTCTTCGGTCATGCTTTGGCTGGCGGCGCGTACCTTGGTGGTCCTAACAGCCAGGTGCCGTTCTACCATGAGCCCTACCGCTGGGGACCGTCCCTCACCGTTGGTGGTGGTATGGACTATGACTTGCCGTTTGCCAACCACCTGTTCGGCATTCGTCTTTTCCAGGCTGATTATGTCTACATCCATGAAGACTATGGCCCATACGTTGGCATCCCCACCGCTGGCGTGCTTGGCGGTCGTGCGAACATCAGCTCTGCTCAGTTGAGCAGCGGTATCCTGATGCACTTCGGTCACATCGTGCCCCCACCGCCTGTAACGTACAGCTGCGTTGCCAGCCCGAGCTCAGCCTATGCGGGCGACCCAATCACCGTAACTGGCACAGCCTTGAACCTGAACCCCAAGAAGACGGCCACCTACTCGTGGACGGCTGACGGCGGTAAGGTTTCAGGGACCAGCAGCGTGGCCACTGTAGACACCACGGGTCTCAATCCTGGTAACTACAACGTGAAGGGAACTGTCTCCGAGAGCCAGAAGGTTGGTCGCTTCGCAGACTGCACGGTTCCTTACACTGTCAATCCGCTGCCGGCACTCTCGCTTTCCTGCTCGGCTAGCCCCTCTACGGTCTCGCCGGGTGGTTCTTCGACCATCAACTCGACTATCACCGACACCTACGGTAAGCCGGTCAACTACACCTATAGCTACAGCTCGACCTCGGGTTCTGTGTCGGGTAGCGGCACCACCGCAACCCTTTCGACGACCGGTGCCGCGCCTGGCACAGTGACTGTCACCTGCAACGTTGCAGACGACAAGGGCCGCAACGCGACTGCCACCACATCGGTGACGATCAGCGCACCTGTTGCAGCTCGTCCTGCACCAGCTACCTCCGCTCTGTGCTCGATCACGTTTGATCGCGACATGAAGCGTCCGGCACGCGTGGACAACGAAGCGAAGGCTTGCTTGGATGACATCGCGCTGAATCTGCAGCGTAACCCTGATGCAAAGCTTGGACTGGTAGGTAACTCCGCCACGTCGAAGGGCGCGTCAAGGCTTGCAGCAGAGCGTGCTGTAAACACCAAGGCATATCTGGTCACCGAGAAGGGTGTCGATGCGTCGCGCATCATGCTCTACACCGGTACCGATAGCGCCAACTCCGTGACCTCAACCATCGTGCCTTCTGGTGCAACGGCTCCTGACATGGGAACCGCTGTTGATGAAGGTCGCGTGCGAGTACAGCCCCGCGCGGGTCGTGCGCACCACCGCCGCAAGTAGTTGATCGGTAGTACACCGAAAGGGCTGGCCAATTGGCCAGCCCTTTCGTTTGGTCGCTGCGTGTCGCTGCTGGTACCCTCCTCGATTCCTCTATAGTTTGCCTCCCTCCTGCTGCCCTAAACTAAAGAGGATTTCCAAAGAAGGATTCCGATGAAGTTCCTGCTCCAGAATTGCTGCCTTTCTCTTTCGCTCGCCGCCTTGTCCACGACCGTTACCTGCGCTCAGGCGCCTTGGCTTCCGTATGGTCCGGATGGCGGAGATGCCCGTGCCTTCGCTTCTGACCCGAAAGATCATACTCACGTCTATCTTGGCACCGTTAGCGGCACCATCTATGACTCGCATGATGGCGGGGCCACGTGGAAGCGCCTTGCCCGAGTCGGCATGCGGGATGACCTTGTTCTCGACAACATCCTGGTGGATCCTGCTAATCCAAACCATGTCGTGGTCGGCGGATGGGTGCTGAGCCATGTGGATGGTGGTCTGTATGTCAGCAACGACGCTGGCAAGACATGGAAGGCAAACGACCAGCTTAAGGGCCACTCGATTCGTGCGTTGACAGTCGCCCCTTCAGATCCAAGAACCATGGTTATAGGTGCTCTGGACGGTGTCTACCGCAGCACAGATGGCGGTTCAAACTGGGCGCTCATCAGTCCGGAAGGCAGTCATGAGCTGCACGAGATTGAGTCCATCGCGATCGATCCTAAGGACCCAAAGATCATCTACGCAGGCACCTGGCACCTACCCTGGAAGACAACCGATGGTGGTACCAAGTGGACCAACATGAAAGAGGGCATCATTGATGACTCCGACGTGTTCTCGATCATCGTAGATCCTGCAAATGCGCAGAACATCTATCTGTCTGCGTGCTCGGGTATCTACCGCAGCACGGATCAGGGAGCAAAGTTCGCCAAGGTACAGGGCATTCCTTCTACTGCGCGTCGTACGCGGGTCTTGATGGAAGACACGAAACAGACGGGAACGGTCTTCGCCGGAACAACTGAGGGCCTCTGGCGGACGACGGATAGCGGTCATTCCTTTACGCGTAATGGCAACCCGGGCTGGATCATCAACGACGTCAATATCGATCCAGAGAACAGCAAGCGTGTGCTGCTTGCAACAGACCGCACAGGTGTTCTGTTGTCCAATGATGGCGGCTTGACCTTTACCTCCTCTAACAAAGGCTTCTCAACGCGGCAAATCACCGCCGTCGCCCAAGACCGTAAAAACTCTGAAAAACTATATGTCGGCGTGATTAATGACAAGGCCGCGGGCGGTGTGTTCGCGAGTACCGACGGTGGACTGAATTGGGAACAGACCAGCAAAGGTCTGGGCGGTGCGGACGTGTTTTCACTAGCCGAGGCACCCGACGGCACGCTTCTAGCTGGCACCCGCCACGGCATGTTTCGCTTGAGTGGAGAGAATTGGCAGGCTTCAGGACTAACGCTGCCAATGCCTGCAGAAGAAGTTGCACCAACTCTGCCCACCAGTGCGCCGGTCGCGCGCGCCAAATCGAACAGCAATCCGGTCGCAAAGGGGCGGACGGCTGTGCGGAAGTCTGCTGAGGCGCCTGTTCGTGCAGGTGTCAAGCGCTCTCCGTCCGTCGGGACCGCTCCCATCCACACACCTTCTGCCGCAGAGTCCAATACCGGCGTTTACGCGCTTGCAGTGAATGACAGCACTGTTTTTGCCGGCACGGAAGATGGTCTGCTTACCTCCACTGATAACGGAAAAACCTGGAACCATGTGCGCAGTGCCAGCAATCAACCGTGGCGCGTTGTGAACGTCGCAGGGCCACGCGTAGTTCTTGCAGACTTGAAAGTCCTTTCGCTGTCCACGGACAAAGGGATGACCTTCCACAACATCTCTGCGCCGAAGGAACTTACCCGAATCGAAGCAGCGGCGGTCGACGGCAGCGGGCACCTGTGGGTAGGGGGTCGCGAGGGCATTTGGTACTCCGATAATGAAGGGGCGGCCTGGAAGACGGCGCAGAACCTCTTCGTGCCATCGGTTAGCGATATTTTCTTCGATGCCACCAGCAATCGTGTCCTGGTTACCTCGGATCAGTCTGATCACCTGGTCTTCAGCGTCCACCTGCCCGATCTGAAGGTGTCTTACCGCGACTCAGGGTGGGAACTTCGCGGCGTGCGGCCGGTGGGCGATCATCTCGTCGGCATTACGCCCTATGATGGCGTCGTTCTGCAGCCACGCATGGTGGACTCCGCATCTGCAGCACGTACCGGCAACTAATCGCTATAAACAAAGACGAACGCCTCACGCTGTCGCACGCAATGTGCCGGGAGCGTGGGGCGTTTTAGCGCGTCTAAACTAGTGCTATGACTGAGTCACCGACCGGACGTCCTCGCCACGAATTTCAGACTGATGATGCTGCGCTGTTTCCGATTGCTGAGAAGGTGCAGGCAGGTGAACGTCTGTCAGAAAAAGACGGCGTCGCGCTATACCGTTCGCCTGACGTGTTAGCAGTTGGTTGGCTGGCCAATCTGGTACGTGAGCGGAAGCATGGGAACCTGACCTTCTTCAATGTCAATCGACACATTAATCCGACGAACGTATGCGTGGCAAGCTGCAGACTGTGCGCCTTTGGCAAGAAGAAGGGCGACAGCGGCACCTACACCATGGCTTTGGAAGAGGCGTGGACGTCTGCCGCAACAGGTTACAGTGAGGCGGTTACCGAATTCCACATTGTCGGCGGTCTGCACCCCGACCTTCCTTTTGAATACTTCCTCGACCTGGTCAAAGGTCTTAAGTTGCGCTTTCCGAAGGTGCACATCAAGGCGTTCACCATGGTGGAAGTTGCCTTTCTGGCGAAGCGTGCAAAGGTCAGCATTCCAGACGCACTTCTACAGATGAAGGCAGCCGGTGTCGATTCGTGCCCGGGCGGCGGCGCAGAGATCTTCGCGGACCGTGTGCGGCACATCATCTGCGACCACAAGATTGACGGTAGCGAATGGCTGGACACAGCGAAGATGGTCCACCAGGCAGGTCTGCGATCCAACGCCACCATGCTTTATGGACACGTCGAGAATGAAGAGGACCGCGTCGATCACATGGTCAAACTGCGCGAAGTTCAGGATGAAACCGGTGGTTTTCAGACGTTCATTCCGCTCGCATTCCATCCGGAAAATACCGTCCTTGGCCATCTGCCTCGAACCACCGGTTTCGACGACATGCGGCAGATCGCGGTGGGGCGACTGATGTTGGATAACTTCGCGCACATTAAAAGTTACTGGCAGATGGTGACCCCGAAGATGGCACAGATCTCTTTGCGCTTCGGCGCGGATGATATCGACGGCACAGTGGTGGAGGAGAAGATCTACCACGAAGCAGGTGCCACCACGCCCCAGGGCATGCGCCGAGCGGAGTTGGAACGCCTGATCCGCGAGGCAGGACGGGAGCCGGTGGAGCGCGACACTCTCTACAACCGCGTAACTCGGACAGAAGACACGTTTGTCATAGCAGTGTAGGCAGCAGCCTTAAAGCTGCTTAAGTTCGGCGATGCGGCTCTCCACAATGGAGACGTAAGTGTCGATGGCATCGGCGGGAAAGTTGCCAGCGCGGAAGGCATCGACAAGCTGGGCATGGGTAAGCTGACTAAGCAACGAGCCCGCCCACCGGGCATCTTGCCGAGGAATGTTGTGACCGATCCAGTCCAGCCCGGACCGCATAGCGTAAGACTTCAGCGTGGTCCCGGCAGACGCAATCAAAATACCGGTGGGTCGCTTCGGCGTTGAAAAATCGATTTCGGTGTCGGTAAGGCGCTTGATGAACTTGGAGTCCCGGAAGCTTTCGACGTTGCCCTTTGCACCTGCCCTCGTCCAACCCAGGCCGTTTGCCCCAAAGGTGGCACCGACGTCGTTGACCAAAAAGAGCTGCGACCCTGTCTTCGTGTCTGCATAGACGGAGTTGTTCTCGTCCTTCAGATCCCAGTTGTTCATCACGGCCATCATTACGCGCAGCCCGTTTAACTCGCGCGTTCCTGTGAATGGGTTGGTGCGCCACTCCCACGTGCCAACCTTGTTCTGACCGCCTGGCTTTCTTGAAAAGCGAACGTCCGCCAACGTGCCCAGCTTTAACTCATTGGAGCCGCGCTTCAACACTACGCCACTCACGGATCCAGCGTGTACCAGGTAATCGTCGTTCGCGCCATACCCTATCGCCCACAGCAGGCGCGATGCCACCACCTCAGGCCGTGCCTCTTCGCCTTCTTTGACACGCCACTTCTTTCCGTTCGCGTCGCGCACATCCATCTTTGGGTTTGTGCCATTCCTGTCTTCTTTCACGAAGGTGAAGGGAGCTTCCGGTTGATGATCCTTACCACCCTGGCCGTAGAACAGATCGAGACCGGCGATGTTGCCGGGGTCGTGCCACAGCACGGCATTCTTCACCGCGTCTGCGGGTAGGGGGCGATCATTGTCTTTTTCTTTGCCCTCGTGGTTGGTGGCAGGGGATTCCTTCTGCGCGTGTGCAGGAGCGGACGCACTCAACACACAGAAGCCTGCAGACGTGAAACACGTCAGTGAAAATACCATGACAACACGCTGCATCTTAAGGAACCGGACCATTGCCACTCCTGTGAACTGGTACACCATTGGAAGCGTAAGCTGCCGAAGTCGATGCAGCGACGCGAACAAAACATCTAACCGGTAGTGTGAAGCATCCCCATTAAGACCACTTTGCCACGCCGACGGGAGCACATTTTTGAAACTGATCGTACAGCCAGATGACGGGATCGACCCAATCCTGACAGCGTTGCAGCGGGCGAAGAAGAGCATACAAATCCTGATTTTTCGCTACGACCGCAGCGAGATCGAGCGGGCGCTGGTTGAAGCGGTGCAGCGCGGCGTGACCGTGCAGGCGTTGATCGCGTTCACCAATCGCGGCGACGAGAAGAATCTGCGCAAGCTGGAGATGCGGCTGTTGGAACATGGCATCACGGTTAGCCGCACCGCCGACGATCTGGTCCGCTACCACGGCAAGATGTTCTTGATCGACCACAAAGAACTCTACCTGCTGGCATTCAATTACACGCATCTAGACATCATGCTGAGCCGGTCCTTTGCCGCTGCCATCACGGACAAGGTCGTTGTAGCGGAAGCTACCCGGCTGTTTGAATCGGACGTGCATCGCACGCCGTTTATATCCTTTACGCCGCAACTGGTGGTAAGTCCGGTCAATGCGCGTAAGGAGCTGACCAACTTCATCAACGGTGCGAAAAAGCAGTTGTTGCTGTACGAGATGAAGATCAGCGACCCCGATTTCATCCGGCTGCTACGGGAGAAAACTGCGCAGGGGGTGGACGTGCGCATCATCGGGCGCACCGGCGAAAAAACGAGCCAGCTACCGTTGCGCGTGCTGCCGATGCGCCTGCATGCGCGGGCGATTATTCGGGACGGCAAGGCTGCATTTCTCGGTAGCCAGAGCCTCCGCAAGCTTGAGCTTGAGGCACGTCGAGAGATCGGCGTCATCTTCACCGAAGCAGCCGCGATCAAGAAAATGGTTGGAGTGTTTGAGCACGACTGGGCCAGTGCCAAGCCGCTGGCCACCAACACGCTGGAATCAGCCATGGAGATCCCTGTTCGCCGAGTCGCAAAGATTGTGGCGAAGCACATTCACGTGAAGCCGGTCGTTGAACAGCTGCTGGATCGGGTGCTGGAGCGTTCCTCAAGCGATGTGCCTTTTGAGCCAGGCGAGGTGGCCAACACCGTCCGTGAGGCCTTTCGCGAGGAAATTCATGATGCCGTTCTGCTTGCGCTGCGCGACATGGCATCGCATGCAGCGCACCTGCCGCTGACGCGCGCCATCCCGGAAAAGTAACGCTGACCTATCGTTGGGGCTGCTGCGAATCAGCGGCCAGCAGCACCATCGATTGCGGTTGCACCGTATACGTTCCGCCAGTGATCGCGGTACTGGGCGTGCCGGGTGCGGCCGTGTCGACTTTCAGCTTCCATATCTTGCCGTCTGGTTCTGTCGGCAGAGTAAATGACGTAGCAACCCCATCTGTGTTGGTAATCAGGACCAAAGCATCTGCATCGCTCGCATTGGTGGAGCCAGAGGTGCCATCCGTCAGCAGCATGCCAAAGCAGCCGGGTGACTGCCCCAGCCAGGTTCTGCGGGGTACCGAGGCGCCATCTGCTCGCGCATCGGCAGCTGGGGATACCTTCCCCACGCTGTCCTCTAAAAAGAGGCGGCTGCGCAGAAGGGGATGTTCGTGACGCAGCATGGCGAGCTGGCGGGTAAACTGCACCATCGCGTCCGCTTGGCCGCGAAGACTCCAGTCCACCCAGCTGATCGCATTGTCCTGGCAGTAGGCATTGTTATTGCCGCCCTGTGTGCGCGCAAATTCATCACCTGCCAGCAACATAGGCGTGCCCTGCGCCAGGAGCAGGCTGGCCAGCAGATTACGCATCCGCTGCTCGCGACGCTTCAGGATGGTCACATCCTGCGTGGGACCGTCCGCACCGCCGTTGGAGGACAAGTTGTTGTTGCTGCCATCCCGATTGTCTTCGCCATTGGCCTGGTTCTGTTTCGCACCGTAACTGACCAGGTCATACAGCGTAAATCCGTCGTGCGCGGTCACGAAGTTAATGGATGTCCATGGGCGGCGGCCCTGCCGATCGAAAATCTTCGGCGATCCCGCCAGGGCCTGGGCAAAGTCTGCGCTGTTGCCTTTGCCGATCCAGAAGCCTCGCACCCGGTCACGAAAGGTATCGTTCCACTCCATCCAGCCGGGCGGGAACTCGCCGACGCGATAGCCACCCGGACCAATGTCCCAAGGTTCGGCGATCAGCTTGACGCGGTTTAGCACGGGGTCTTGCCCAACCACTTTCAGGAATCCGGCACCCTGGTCGAATCCGGCTGGTTCGCGCGCCAGGATGGTGGCTAAATCGAAGCGGAAGCCATCGACATGGCCCTGTTCCACCCAGTAACGCAGGCTGTCGCAGATCATTTGCAGCACCCGCGGGTGGCTTACATTCACCGTGTTGCCGGTGCCCGTGTCGTTAATGTAGTAGCGACGATTGCCCTGCAGGCGGTAGTAACTCGCGTTGTCGATGCCCTTGAACGACAGCGTGGGCCCGTGCTCATTGCCCTCTGCGGTGTGGTTGTACACCACGTCCAGAATCACTTCCATGCACGCGTCGTGGTACTGCGCCACCATGGCTTTGAACTCTTGCAGCGCGTGCTTGGGGTCCGCGGCGTAGCGCGGTTCCGGGGCGAAAAACCCGATGCTGTTGTAGCCCCAGAAGTTCGTCAACTTCAAGCCGCGTAGATGCGGCTCATCCAGAAACATGTGGATGGGCAGCAGCTCGACGGAGGTAACACCGAGCGATCGAATGTACTCAACCACCTTAGGTTGACCGAGCCCTGCGTAGGTGCCCCGTTGATCTTCCGACAAGTCGGGATGCAGCTCCGTGTAGCCCTTCACGTGCAGCTCGTACAGGATGGTGTCGTCCCATGGCACGCGGTAGGTAGGTTTGGTGCGGGTGTCATGCCACTCAAACGACGGATCGGTCACAATGCACTTGGGCACAAATGGCGCACTATCACGCGTGTCGAAGGTGGTGTCGTCGCCCGTCTCCATGATGTAGCCAAAGATTTCAGGCCCCCACACCAACGCGCCGATATGCGCGGTGGCATACGGATCCAGCAGCAGCTTATGCGGGTTGAAGCGGTGACCTTCCTGTGGCAGGTAAGGGCCACTTACGCGATAGCCGTAGACCGTTCCGGGAAGGATGCCTTCCACGCAGCCGTGCCAGATGCCATCGGTGAACTCTGGCAACGCAAGGCGACTCACTTCGTGTTCGCCGGTCTCGTCAAAAAGACACAACTCGACCTTTGTGGCGTTCTCGCTGAAGAGTGAGAAGTTGGTGCGGGCACCGTCCCAGGTTGCTCCCATCGGTTGGGGCACGCCCTGGCTTACCTTATACGTCGCGTTTTCAAGCATGGATCTTCACGGCACTTTCTGTGCTCTTTGAGCTCTTAGTTAATCTTCGTCTGCAAGTGACTCGTCGACCCTGCCGTGTCTGCAGCCCGCTTCATGGACACACTGCTTCTAAAGTGCTGGTCGGACGGTGGTCGAACATTCGCTTTGCGGAACGCCGCACGTAACGAGATGAGACGACTGCTCCGCTTCGGATTGTCTCATTTTGCCCGCATGGTGCCTTGCAAATACGCCTGCCGGGCTGGCGCGCTACTTGGCGTCACGCCAATTCGGACCGCGGCCTACATCCGCAACGATCGGAATGGAAAGCTCGATAACGCCTTCCATCTCCTGCTTGACCATGGCGGCGACTTCGTCCACCTCAGCCTCCGGCGAGTCGAACAGCAATTCATCGTGCACTTGCAGCGTCATGCGCGTGGCCAGTTTGCGATCGCGCAGGGCAGCGTCGATGCGCAGCATCGCCACCTTGATCATGTCGGCTGCCGTACCCTGCAGGGGCGTATTTACGGCGGTGCGTTCCGCAAATCCGCGGGCGTTTGGATTGCGCGACTGGATGTCCGGAATTGGCCGTGTGCGGCCGAAGAGGGTGCTTACCTTGCCAGTCTCGCGCGTGCTCGCAATGGTATCTGCGATGAACTTCTGCACGCCCTTGTAGCGGTCAAAATAGGTCTCGATGTAGGTGCGGGCTTCTTTCTGGTCAATGCCCAGGTTTGCCGCCAGTCCAAAGGGCGAGATGCCATACACAATGCCGAAGTTGACGGCCTTGGCGCGTGCGCGGACTTCCTTGCTCATCGTGGCCGGATCAACGCCGAAGACCTCACTCGCGGTGAGCGTGTGAATGTCGATGTCGTTGCGATAGGCGTGCAGCAGCAGGGGATCCTGCGAGAAGTGCGCCATCAGGCGTAGTTCGATCTGCGAATAATCAGCCGATAACATCACGTTGCCGGGGGCAGCGATAAAGGCTGCGCGGATCTCGCGGCCAAGCTCGGTGCGCGTTGGGATGTTCTGCAGATTGGGGTTTGTCGAGGAAAGCCGCCCCGTTGCTGTACCCACCTGGTTGAATGTGGTGTGAACGCGCGAGTCTGCGTCCACCATATTCGGCAGTTGCTCGGTGTAGTTACTGCGTAACTTGGCTAACTGTCTATGTTCCAGCACGTGGCGTGCAATCTCATACTTCTCGCCAAGCTCTTCCAGCACATCCTGCGCGGTAGAAACGACTTTGCCCTTACCGTACTTCAGCGGCTTGGGCAAGTCCATCTTGTTGAACAGCACATCGCCAAGCTGCTTGGGCGAGTTGATGTTGAAGCGGTGGCCGCTCTCCTTGTAAATGCCTTCCGCAAGATCATCCATCATGACGGCAAGGCGGGCATTTTGCTTGCGTAGCAAATCCGTGTCGATACGGCAACCGGCCTGTTCCATCCGCAGAAGCACAGGGACGAGCGGCAGATCGATCTCCTGGTACGTCTTGTCCAGGTCGCCCTCGACAACCTGTCCGCGCAGCGTGCTGTTCAACTGCAATACGGCACTGGCTGCTTCTGCCAGGGCAAACTCTGGCGGTGCCTGCTTCTTCTCCACGGTGGTCAGGGAGCGGTCGTTGAAGCGCGCGGCTACGTCGGCCAGGGTGTGGCTACCATGCGTGGGGTTCACCAGGTAGCTGTACAGCATCACGTCGTCGCGCACATTTGCGATGGACAGCTTCGCGGACTCCAGCGTGCGAAGCACAGCTTTCAAGTCATGGACCGCTTTTGGCAGGGCGGCGTCGGCCAGCGCCTCGCGTATGGGTGCCGCAACCTCGGAGAACAGGTCAATGAGCAGGGCGGTACCGGCCACCGCGGCAAGGCCGATTCTGAGGGGTACTTCCGCAGCCGTGGCTGGCAGCGGTGCGTCCTCCGGCCCAGGTGCGGCGAACAGGTTGAAGTTGGTCGCTGGCGGGTCGATCGGCTCGGCGGTTGCCTCCGTATCTGTCTCTGCCTCGGCACCGCTCTCTTCAGCCAGTGCTCGGGCGTCGACGGGCAGGAAGACAGCCAACCCCAGTTCGCTGCGGCGCGCCTCAGCAAGAACCTTTGCGATGTCTGCCGGGGTGGGCTGCAATACATAGTCGATCTTGGCCGCTTCCGGTGAGGGCAGGTCTTTCAGCAGCGTGGTGAACTCAAGCTCCGTGTACAGCGACCGCAGCGCGGGCAGGTTCGCTTCGCCTGCCGTGCTCATGGCTTCCAGGGAGTATTCCACCGGCAGGTTGCAGTGGATGGTGACCAGTTCTTTCGAAAGCAGGACCGTGTCGCGATTGTTCTCGAGCGACTCACGGTAGGTCTTCTTTTTGATGGTCGCGGCGGCGTCCAGCGCGGCTTCTACCGTGCCAAATTGCTGGATTAGCTCGACCGATCCCTTGTCGCCGATGCCGGGTGCGCCGGGGATATTATCGATGGAGTCGCCGCGCAATGCCATCACGTCGATGACGCGCGCAGGCGGTACGCCCAGCACCTCTTCCACCTTTGCCGGATCCAGGATCAGGTTGTCCTTGGTCGGATTCAGGATGGATACATTCTCGTTCACCAGCTGCATCATGTCCTTGTCGCTGGACACGATGTAGACGTGATGACCCTCTTCCGCCAGGCGACATGAGAGCGTGCCGATGACGTCATCCGCCTCGAAGCCTTCATGGTGCAGGATCGGGATGCCAAAGGCCTCAAGCGCGCGGCGAATGTAGGGCTGCTGCTGCGTCAGATCTGCCGGTGTTTCGCTGCGGGTCGCCTTGTAGCCGGCGTAATCCACTTCGTCGAACTGCTGCGTTTTGATGTTGAACTTGCGAATCGTCTTCATAGCCGCGGCGGCTTCGTTGCGGTGTACCGGCGCGCCGCCTTCATAGATTGCGGCTATGTAGTGCGGTGCGAAGTCTTCGCGCAACTTATTGATCATGTTGATAAAGACATAAGTCGCGGCAGTGGGCACGCCCGTGCGCGTGGACATGGGACGCGAACGCTGCATAGCGTGGTAGGCGCGGAAGACGAACGCCATGGTGTCAAGCAGGTACACGGGCGGCTTTTTCTGATCAGACATGAACTCTCATTATGCGGTGCGCTCCCGGGCGGGGAACCCGGGAGCAGCGGTTCAAGCGGCCCG
>JBPBQP010000116.1:0-12153 GCA_050954745.1 Janthinobacterium lividum
GCCCTGCGCCTTGCGCGTGATGGCGGAGCCGACGACGTTGCAGATGGCGAGGGTGGGCGTGCCCTTGCCGATCATTTCAAGCTGGGCGGCGATGGTGTCGGCGGTTTCGCCGCTCTGGGTGATGAGGAGGCCGAGCGAGCCGGGGATGGGGTCGCGGTAGCGGTACTCGCTGGCGTAGTCGACGTCGACGGGCAGGCGGGCGAGGCGCTCGATCATGAACTTGCCCGCGAGGCCGCTGTGCCAGCTGGTGCCGCAGGCGGCGATGGTCATGCTGCTGGCGGCCTGCAGGTCAGCCTGCGAGATGTGGAGGTCGGGCAGGAAGACCTGGCCGCTGTCGAGCGAGACGCGGCCCAGGGTGGTGTCGCGGACGGCGCGCGGCTGCTCGTTGATCTCCTTGAGCATGAAGTGCTTGTAGCCGCCTTTTTCGGCCTGGATGGGGTCCCAGGTGATGCGCTGCGGCTCCCGGTCGTGCGGTGTGCCTTCGAAGTCGGTGTAGGTGACGCCGGTTTTGGTGAGGATGGCGACTTCGCCGTCGTTGAGGAAGACGATGTCGCGGGTGTGGTGGAGGATGCCGGGGACGTCGGAGGCGAGGAAGTATTCGCCGTCGCCGATGCCGATGACGGCGGGCGGTCCGGATCGGGCGGCGACGAGCTTGTCGGGCTCGCGCGCGGAGAGGACGCCGATGGCGAAGGCTCCGGTGAGGTGTTTGACGGCTCTTCTTACGGCTTCTTCCAGGGGGATGGAGGAGGCGGGGGCTGTGACGATGGCTTCGGCTGAGTTGGCTTCGGCCTGATCTGCCTCAGGGGCTGAAGCCCCATGTGCTTGCTGACCCTGGTTGGACGGGCTGAAGCCCGTCCCCTCCGAAAGCTTGTTGTTGCTAGAAGCGGCTGCGGCTTTTTCGAGTTCGTCTTCGATAAGGTGCGCGATGATTTCGGTGTCGGTTTCGCTGACGAACCGGTGGCCGCGCGCGATGAGTGCCTGCTTCAACTGCAGGTAGTTTTCGACGATGCCGTTGTGAACGACGACGAGGGTGCCGCTGCCGTCGCGGTGGGGGTGCGCGTTCTCTTCGGTGGGGCGGCCGTGGGTGGCCCAGCGGGTGTGGCCGATGCCGTAGGTGCCGTGCAGCGGCTGGTCGCGCAGGACGGTTTCGAGGTTGGAGAGCTTGCCCGGGGCGCGGCGCACGTCGAGCTTCGTTGGATTCGCGGCGTCACCGGCTACGGCGATGCCGGCCGAGTCGTAGCCACGATATTCCAGACGACGCAGGCCTTCCACGATGAGGGGGACGACTGATTTAGGGCCGATGTAACCGACGATTCCGCACATGGTTGCCAGTGTAGAACGGCTGCGGCACTCCGTCGTGTAGTTCCGGCGCCCGTCGCAGTGGAAAGTCGCCGGGGTTCCCAAAAGCGATATCCGGGCGCGTCAGGCGAGACGGACGGCGCGCTCGGTAGGATGGTGTGCATGAAAAGTCGTCTGCTTTCCGTCCTGCTGATTCTGTTGTGCGCTGGCTGGTCCGGCGCTTCACTTGCGCAGGATGCAGCGCTGTCACACATTGACACGAACCACGCTGCCACCGACGCGGAGGGCACCGTGCGCATGCAGCGGATTGTGCCGCTGCCGCACCACCTTAGCCCCACGGCGCAGGCGTGGTTGAAGCGGACTGTGCCGTCCGATCAGCCGGTTGCGCAGACGCTGATGCAGCGGCGGGATCAGTTGAATGTCTCGCAGGCACGGCATCGGGATGAGTTGTTACAGATGTTCCCCGCGGTGACGATCACGGACAAGAAGGTCGCCGGGGTGCCCGTGCATGACGTGGTGCCGAAGGGTGCGCATGCGGATCGCGTGCTGATCTGCCTGCACGGTGGCGGGTTCAATGCCGATTCGGGTTCGTATTCCGAGTCGATCCCGGTCGCGGCCATGACCGGGACGCGAGTGGTTTCGGTGCTGTACCGGTTGGCCCCGGAGGCTCCGTTTCCTGCTGCGGTGGACGACGTGGTCGCCGTGTATCGCGAACTGCTGAAGATGTACGCGCCGCGGCACATCGGTATTTTTGGCAGCTCGGCAGGCGCGGGTTTGACGCTGGAGGCTGCGGTTCGGCTGAAGCAGTTGAAGCTGCCGCTGCCCGGTGCGCTGGGCTCGTTCTCGACGCCAAGCGACATGGTGGACGGTGGTGACTCCCGCGCGCTGTACAACACGGATGGCCTTCGTGGGTTTGTGCCGGTGGCAGGCGAGCCGCTAGACCCGGAGTATGTTGGCACAACCGATCGGAAGGATCCGGTGCTGTCGCCGCTGTATGCGGACCTGCACGGCATGCCGCCTACGCTGTTCCTGTCGAGCGAACGCGACCTGCTGCTGAGCGCGACCAGCATGGTGCATCGTGCGTTTTTGCAGGCCGGTGCGGATGCTCGGCTGATTGTCTTTGAGGGGCTGCCGCACTGCTTCTGGAATAACAACACGCTGCCGGAGACGCGTGAGGCGTGGGGTTACATGGCTGGCTTTTTCAACGCGCAATTGGGTCGCTGACTTGCCGCCAAAGAAAGCTCCGCAAAGACCGCTGCGCATCGGTACGGCTGGATGGTCGGTGGCTCGCGATCACGCGGAACATTTTCCAGGAGACGGCTCGCACCTGGAGCGGTACAGCCAGGTGTTCCGCTGTGTGGAGATCAACAGCAGCTTTCACCGGTCGCACCGGCGTAGTACGTGGGAGCGCTGGGCTGCGACCACGCCCGCGAACTTTCGCTTCGCCGTGAAGATGCCGAAGCGCATTACGCACGAGGCCAAGCTGCGCAACACGGGTGCACTGCTGTTGGATTTTATGCAGGAGATCAGCGGCCTCAATGCAGGTGCGGAGCCGAAGCTGGGACCGCTGCTGGTGCAATTGCCGCCGAAGCTCGTGTTTGACGAGGGCGTGGTGCACGAGTTTCTGAGCACCCTGCGCGAACTGCATACGGGCGCGGTGGCCGTAGAGCCGCGCCATGCAAGCTGGTTCACTGGCGAGGCGGACCGGCTGCTGCGGGAGTTTGAGGCTGCGCGCGTGGCTGCCGATCCTGCGAAGGCGTCGCCACTGGCTGCGGAACCTGCAGGGGACGTGTCGCTGCGGTACTGGCGGCTGCATGGGTCGCCGCGCACCTACTACTCAAACTACGAAGACGACTTTCTAAGCGCGTTCGCGCAGCGGCTGCTGGCCGATCGGAAGCGTTTGCCCGCGAGCGATGTGTGGGTGATCTTCGATAACACCGCACTGCGCCACGCCACGGCAAATGCCCTGCAGTTACAGGCAGCCACACGCACGTAGTTTCTTCACGTCGCAGAGAAAACGTCAAAAGCAGCTTTTATAACCGGCAGGCCCAAGCGGCTGACGTGCAGACGACCAACACTGCCTTGCCGCAGCTGCTGCCGCGCGACTTTAATTCGGGAGGTGATATAAAGGTGCCGCCAAGCGAAGCCAGGTCGCAACGATGCAGGCGTAACGGCAGATTCGCAAGCACAGGACAAGGGGTTCCATCGAGATGAAGGCAGGCAAGTTCGGACAGGGTGGTCTTAATCGGCGCCAGGCATTGCAGCTGGCAACTACGGCGGGCCTTGGTCTGCTGGCCAAGCAGGGCGCAGCGTCAGACAGCGTCAAAACGGCGGCGCATCAGGAGCCGGGAAACCTGTCCACGCCGCGCAGCGCCATTGCCAACACGCAGTACGGCAAGGTACGCGGATTTCTGGATGGCGGCGTGTTCACCTTCAAGGGCATTCCGTATGGACAGGACACTGCGGGCGAGAACCGCTGGCTGCCCGCGAAGGCGCCCAAGCCCTGGACTGATGAGTACCCGGCGCTGATCTACGGTGCCAACTGCCCGCAGACTCTGCACCCGTGGACGGCGATTGAGCAGACGTTCATTCAGGACTGGGATGACGGCTACATGAATGAAGACATGCTGAAGGTGAATGTGTGGACGCCCGCGCTGACCGGCAAGCGGCCCGTGATGGTGTACTTTCACGGCGGCGGCTTTTCCTTCGGATCGTCGTATGAACTGCCCTCGCACGAGGGTGCGCAGATGGCGCGGCAGCACGACGTGGTGCAGGTTTCAGTAAACCACCGGCTGAATGTGCTCGGCTTTCTGGACCTGTCGGAAGTCGGCGGCAGCGCCTATGACGAGTCGGCCAACGTCAGCATGACGGACCTGGTGGCGTCGTTGAAGTGGGTGCGCGACAACATCGCAAATTTTGGCGGCGACCCCGGCAACGTGATGATCTACGGCCAGTCGGGCGGCGGGTCGAAGGTGACGACGCTGATGGGTATGCCTTCGGCCAAGGGCCTATTCCACCGCGCCGCCGTGCAGTCGGGTGGCGGCGGCAATCCGCCGACCAGTGAGCAGGCACGCGCCATGACGAAGCAGTTGATGGTGGAGCTTGGCCTGCAGCCGAACGACATCGCCGGCCTGCAAAAGGTGGAGTGGTCGAAGCTGTTTGCCGCGGGCAATGCGGCCATTGCCAAGATCAACCCTGCGCCAACCGGCAGCGCGATCGGAGCCACTCCGAACCCGACGCCGCGCGTTGGCTGGGGGCCCATCCTGGATAACAAGGTGATTACGGTTCGGTCGTTTTACAAGGAAGCGCCGGAGGTTTCGAAGGACGTGCCTATGTTGATCGGCTCGGTCAGCGAAGAGGGCAATCGCATGGGCCAGCGGCCCACGGAAGACGAGTGGCACACCAACCTGGCCAAGACCATGGGCGACGCCAAGGCAACGGCGGTGATCGATGCGATGAAAAAGGCGCACCCGCAGAAGGCAATTCGCACCCTGTCCTACGGTGTGCAGGGTGTGGGGCAACGCAACAACGTGGTGCGGCTGGCCAGGATGAAGTCTGACCAGAAGGGTGCGCCGGTGTATGCGTACTACTTCACGTGGCAGTCGCCCGTGCTGGATGGCGTTGCAGGTGCATGGCACACGGCAGAACTGGCGTTCTGCTTCGACAACACGAAGCGCTGCGAACAGGGCACGGGCAACACGCCGGAGGCGCAGGCGCTGGCGAAGACCATGGCGACGGCATGGGCAAACTTCGCACGGACCGGTAATCCCAGTCAGCCGGGCGCTACCTGGACTCCGTCTGATCCGGAGCGGAACCAGACCATGGTGTTCGATAACAAGTGCGGCATGGCGGATGATCCGGACGGCGCGATCCGCAAGATGTTGCTGGCCTAAACGGGCATCGCAAGAGCAAGAAAGGGCCACACCGCTGCTGCGGTGTGGCCCTTTTTGCAGACGTGTAGCTTCAGGCGGCGGTTAGCCAGGCGTTCATCTGCGTGCTGTCGACCAGCCCGGCCTGTTGCTTCACCAGCTTGCCGCCGCTGAACACGGCAAAGTTGGGGATGCCGCGCACGTTATAGCGGGCGGAGAGTTGCGGGTGCGCCTCCGTATCGACCTTCAGCACAATGGCGCGACCGGCCATGCTGCTGGCAGTCTTTGCGACTTCGGGTGCGGCCATGCGGCAGGGTCCGCACCACGCCGCCCAGAAGTCGACCAGCACGGGCACGGTGGCGTTCTGCACTACCTCGTCAAACAGCGCGACGTCTGCGGCGAGTGGCTCATTCTGCGGGGGCAGGTCCTGCTTGCATGCACCGCATCGGCCTGTATCGGACAGGTGTTTTGCGGGGATGCGGTTCTTTGTCTGGCAGTGCGGGCAGGTGCGGACTACGGGCATCGGTTCGGGCCTCTGTGCATTCGATGCGGGAGGTTGAGCCGTGTTGCAACGTGCTTCTATTGACCTCGTGACCTCTTACTGCGTTTGTCATCCCTCCGCTTCGCTGCGGGATGACAAACAGACACAGGTGCCGACCGAGGGCCTACGTGCTAGACGGAGGGTACGAGCGCCCTTCTTAGTCAGTCTTCCAGCCGCTCGATCATGACGTCCGTTGATTTCACCAGTGCGGCGGCGGTGTCGCCTTTCTTCAGGTTCAGTTCGCGCGCGGCGTCGGCAGTGATGATGCTGGTGATCTTCTGGTCGCCGATGGCGATGACCACCTGGGCCAGCAGGCCTTCGATGCGGATGCTCACGATCTTGCCGGCGAGCTGGTTGCGTCCACTGACGCGGCGGTAGCGTTCGCGCGATTCCTCTGCGGGCTTTTGCGCGTCTTTTGCAAGGAATGGCTTCAGCGCCGTCTGCGGGATGCGGTGGTGGCCGCCGGGCGTGGGCGTGGTGGCGAGTTTGCCCGTCAGGATCCACTGCTTGATGGTGGGGTAGCTGATGCCCAGCATGCGGGCGGCTTCACGCGGCGTGAGCAGGGGTGCGGTTGGCATCCGGCTATTGTGCGCTTTTGCAGGTGGATTGTGCATGAAGATTCGTGCGGATGCTCGGCAAGCATTGGGCGACTTCTGGCACGCGCGCCGCAGGCTTTTTATAATGGAGCCATGGCAAAGCAGGAGTTTCAAACCGAAGTATCGCAACTGCTCCAACTCATCATCCATTCGCTGTATTCGCACCCGGAGATCTTCCTTCGTGAGCTGATCTCGAACTCGTCCGACGCGCTGGACAAGCTGCGCTACCTGACACTGACCGACGAGGCCTTCAAGACGCTGGAGTTCAGCCCACGCATCGACCTGGAGGCGGACGAGACGGCGAATACGCTGACCGTTTCCGACACCGGCATCGGCATGAACCAGGACGATCTGATCGCGCATCTAGGCACCATTGCTCGGTCGGGTACGAAGAACTTCCTGTCGCAGCTTTCGGGCGATGCGAAGAAGGATTCGAACCTGATTGGCCAGTTTGGCGTTGGTTTCTACAGCGCGTTCATGGTGGCGGACAAAATCGAAGTCGTCTCGCGCAAGGCTGGCGAAGAGCAGGCATACCGCTGGACCAGCGACGGCAAGACCGGTTTCGACATCGAGCCCGCGACGCGCGATGCCGTGGGCACCACGGTTACGCTGTTCCTCAACGACGAGGGCAAGGCGTACGCGAGCAGCTGGCGGCTGAAGGAAATTGTCACCAAGTATTCGAACCACATCGCGTTCCCCATCTACCTGACGTATGACAAGAGCGAGTGGAACGCGGAAGAAAAGAAGAGCGACAAAACCCGCGTGACGGAGCAGGTGAACGCGGCCAGCGCCATGTGGCGGCGCAGCAAGAATGAGCTGACCGACGACGATTACAAGGAACTGTACAAGTCGCTGACCGGTGACTCGACCGATCCGCTGTTCTGGTTCCATACGCAGGCCGAAGGCTCGCTCGAATACACCACGCTGTTCTATATTCCGGCTAAGGCACCGTTGGACCTGTACCAGGCCGAGTACAAGACGGGCGTGAAGCTGTATGTGAAGCGCGTGTTCATTCTGGATGACAGCAAGGAATTGCTGCCGCAGTACCTGCGCTTTGTGCGCGGCATCATCGACAGCGAAGACCTGCCGCTGAACGTGTCGCGTGAATTGCTGCAGCAGAATCGCGTGCTGACGTCGATCAAAACGGCCTCGGTCAAGAAGATTCTAAGCGAGCTGAAGAACCTTGCTACGCGTGATGCCGACAAGTATCTGCAGTTCATCGAGCAGTACAACCGGCCCATGAAGGAAGGTTTGTACAGCGACTACGCCAACCGCGAGGTTCTGCTGGATTTGATCCGCTTTAAGTCGACCGCGGTGGCCGGGCTGACCAGCTTTGCCGATGCCAAGGGCCGCATGCAGGAAGACCAGAAGAGCCTGTACTACATCACCGGCGGCAGTGAGCAGTTGCTGCGGAACTCGCCGCTGCTGGAGATCTACAAGAAGAAGGGCATCGAGGTCCTGATTCTGGATGACGATGTCGACGAGATCGTCTTTTCCACGATCGAGAAGTATGGCGAAACCGACCTGAAGGCCGTCAGCAAGGCCGCCACCAGCGAAGACTTCAAGGATGACGCCGAGCCGGAGCAGGCCGACGCCATTAAGCCGCTGCTGGAGAAGATCAAAGCAACACTGGGCGACCGCGTGAAGGACGTGCGCGCGTCCGTACGTCTGGCCGACAGCCCTTCGTGCATCGTGTCAGACGAGGAAGAGCCCTCCCTGCAGATGCAACAGATGCTGCGTGCCATGGGTCAGAAGGAGATGCCCGCAGCCAAGCCCACGCTCGAAATCAACCCGGATCACGAGATTGTGAAAAAGCTGCTGGCTCGGCCTGATGACGCGATGACGGAAGACGCGGCATGGCTGCTGCTGGACCAGGCGCTGCTGCTGGAAGGCGTGCAGTTGCAGGACCCGGCAAACTTCGTGCAGCGGCTGAACCGTGTGCTGCAGTCGTCCATCTAAACGCAGTCCTGGCGTCAGGACGCAAAAAGGCCCGGAGCCTCTGTTGAGGAGCCGGGCCTTTTTGCTTGCCTTGACTGCGTTTGCTGCTACAGCGTAGTCCGAGTTCTGCGGATGAAGTTACTTGCCGGTCTTCTTGGCGGTCGTCTTCTTCGCAGCAGTAGTCTTGGTGGTTGTCTTTGTTGCAGCTGCCTTGGTCGCCTTCGGTGCGGCGCTCTTCGGTGCGGCGGCCTTGGTTGCGGAGCCCTTGGTAACAGGTGCCTTGGTCGTCGCAGACTTCTTGGCAACAGTCTTTTTGGCTGCAGTCTTCGGTGCGGTGGTCGCCTTGGTTGCAGTGGTCTTGTTTGCAGTGGTCTTGGTTGCGGCGGGCTTGGTGGCAGCCTTCTTCGCCGGTGTCTTTACGGTCGGCTTCGTCGCCGCTGTCTTCTTTGCAGGTGCTGCTGGTTTCTTTGCGGGTGCTGCTGTTTTCTTGGTTGCCAAAGATTTGCCTCGCTGGTTGGATTGGGCCGTCTTACTGACGACAGCCTTGCCGCCACGACTTGCTAGGGGTGTTTTCGTGGCAGACTTTGTTGCGCCGGCAGCAGGTTTCGTCTGCCTGGCCTGGGTGACAGGCGCGGAAACTTTCTTCGTAGCTGCCTTGGTGACGGGCTTGGCTGCAGACTTTGCCACGGGCTTGGCAGCCGTCTTGGTTGCAGACTTCCCGGACGCAGCACCCTTGTTCGCCGTCAATGACCCAGTGGAGACCTTCTGCTGAACCTTGGTCGCAGGTACAGCAGCGGCCTTCTTCACTGCTTTCTTGGCAGCAGGTGGTGGCGGCGGAGGTGCCGAGTTCGCAGCTTTCTTTGCTGCGGGTGGCGGCGGAGATTTCTTTGCGGCCGCAGGCGCCGACTTCTTCGCAGCTTTCTTTGGTGACGACTTCTTTGAAGGCGCCTCGGTGTCGGCCGACTCAGAGAAGGCCGTCGTCAGCGCCGAACCGAGTTCGAGCATTGTGTCGCCGAGCGAGACTTCGGCTTCATTCTCTTCGGGCAAAGCCGGCTCTTCATCGGGCGGCGTGTACGGATCAGCCTGGCTGGAGGGGGACGATGTCAGGACGGCAGTCTCAGAGTGATGATCCTTGTGAAGCAGCTCGTCGCTGTCATCCTCATCGGGATCATCGTCCGTGTCCTCTTCATCGTCAATGTCATCGTCCTCTTCGTCGAGGGTCTTTTCGTCGGTCGTGTCTGCTGTAGCAACCGCATCATCGTCCTCTTCGTCGTCATCCTCTTCATCGATGTCGTCGTCGTCCGATGTGGTGGTTACCTCGTCCTCTTCATCCTCTTCGTCGTCCTCGAGGTCTTCGTCTTCGTCATCATCCTCGTCGACTTCAGCTTCCTCGTAATCGTCCTTGGCCGCCGCATAAAGTTTGAGATCGTCTTCCAACATGGTCTCCTCCGCACTCAATGCATTTTAGGATGCACAATCGCCGCACGTGCGCGAATAAGCGCGTTGCATTACAGCAATATGGTGCACCGCAAATAGTGCAATGGCAAGCACTCATTTAGCGGCCGCACACAAATGCAGGAGCCGCGCGTTCCACTCCAGCACGCGCACCGTGTGAATCACGCGACGTGGCACCTCGGGGCGCGTCGGAGAGCTGCCTGCAAAGCTGCGCTGCGAGCCACTACCCCGGCATAGAAGAGGTTCGCCGCCGTGCTAACGTCTACGGCATGGACAGGACTTTGAAGGCGCTGCGCTGTGCCCTGCTTGCACTCTGCGGCCTGGGTTATGCCGTGCAAATTACGGCGCAAACAAGTGCGGTACAGGCTGACATCGATCCGGAGCTGGCACGGTACATCGCATCGGTCGCGGCCATCGATAATCATGCGCACACCGTGCTGCCGCCGCCGAATGACAAGACCGACCGCGACTTCGACGCGCTGCCTGTCGACAGCATGGCACCACAGACTGACCCGGTTGCACTGCGTGACAGCAATCCGCGGCTGGCCGATGCATGGCAGGCGTTGTGGGGTTTCAATGGCAAGCCACCGCTAGCATCGGACGCCTTGGCGAAGCTCCAAGCCGCGCGCACTTCGATCAAGAGACGCGAAGGTGCCAACTACGACACCTGGCTGTTGAACCGCGTCAACGTTGGTGTGCAGCTGGCGAACCGCGTGGCCATGGGGCCGAGCATCGACCGCCCGCGTTTCCAGTGGGTACCGTATGACGATGCGCTGCTGTTTCCGCTGAACACGGAGCAGCTGGCTGCCGCCACGCCTGACAAGGGCCAGTTCTTTCCGCTGGAAGCGAAGGTGCTGCAGCGCTATCTGCAGGCCGTTCGTCTAGAAGTCATCCCTGCCACGCTGGACGATTACGTACGCCTGGTAGTAGTGCCTACGCTACAGGCTCAGCGCATGGGTGGTGCTGTCGCCATCAAGTTTGAGGCTGCGTACCTGCGTGCCTTTCACTTCGGCATTCCATCGCGTGACGTGGCCGCACGCATCTACGCACAGGACGGGTACAAATACACGCCGCGAGACAGCGACTATGCAGTCGTGCAGGACTACCTTTTCTGGCGCATCTGCATGGAGGCCGGCAGGCTGGGCATGGCCGTCCACCTGCATACCGGCGAAGGTGCGGGCAGCTACTTCGGCCTGGCCGGCGTGAACCCCATGCTGCTGGAGCCTACGTTTAACAACCCGGACCTGCGTGGCACGAGCTTCGTTATGCTGCACGGCAGCTGGCCTTACGTGCATGAGGCCGGTGCGCTGCTGCAGAAGCCGAATGTCTATCTCGACCTGTCGCAGCAGGCCATCCTGTTCTCGCCGCGCACCATGAGTACGTGGCTGCGCGAATGGCTGGAGCTGTACCCGGACAAGGTGCTGTACGGCACGGACGGCTACCCGTACAGTGAGTCGCTGGGCTGGGAGGAGTCGCTGTGGATTGCCAACCGCACCGAGCGTGAGGCGCTGGGACTGGCACTGACGGGTATGCTGCGCGATGGTGAAATCGATCTGCCGCGCGCGAAAGCGATCGCCGAGATGGTGCTGCGTGGGAACGCGGCGAAGCTGTACGGGATGCCGTAGGGCGCTTCTTCGCGCTTGCGCGGTGCGTGGCCTGCTCGAATTTTTAACAGCGTGAAGTTTCGGGCTGTGTGTTTTCGGAAGGGCATGGCTGAAGCCATGCCCTTCCGAAAGCGTCGGAGACGAGTCACTACCGCTAAACTGAAGCTATGGCCCAAATAGTCAAAGCGATCCGCGGTACGCGCGATCTTCTGCCGCCCGAGACCGCCCTTTGGAACCGCGTGGAACGAACCGCGCGCGAGGTGTTTGCACGCTACAACTTTGGGGAAATCCGCACGCCCGTGCTGGAGGCTACCGAGCTGTTTGCGCGTGGCGTAGGCGAAGAGACCGACATCGTCAGCAAGGAGATGTACACGTGGGAAGACCGCGCGCGTGCTGCCAGTGAAAAGCCGCAGAGCCTGACGTTGCGGCCTGAGAACACGGCAGGCGTCGTGCGGGCTTACATCGAGCACAAGCTGGGCGACACCGGCCAGTTGCAGAAGCTGTACTACATTGGCCCGCAGTTTCGGCGCGAGCGCCCGCAGAAGGGCCGCTACCGGCAGTTTTTCCAGATCGGCGCAGAGGCCATTGGACCCGCGACGTCGGGCAGTGAGTCTCCCCTGCGCGACGCGGAGGTGCTCGAGATGCTGGCCGCCCTGCTGGACGAACTGGGTATTCCGCGTGCTTCTGAGGCGAACGAGTACAAGGGCTGGCGGCTGCTGTTGAACTCGGTTGGCAGCAGCACGGATCGTCCGCGTTATGTCGCCGCACTGCGCGAGGCGTTGCTGCCGGTGAAGGACCAGATGTGCCCGGACAACCAGCGCCGCGCAGAGACGAATCCGCTGCGCGTGCTG
>JBPBQP010000117.1:0-9674 GCA_050954745.1 Janthinobacterium lividum
GGAAGACGTTCACGCCGCGGTAAGGCTTGCCGGTGCGCAAGTTGCGGGGGAGTGGCCGCCTGCGAAGCTGGGTGCCTGCCACGGCTTCTCCCATGGAATAAGTCCTTCTCTTAGGCTGGTCAGGATGCGGTCTGTGACGACCTGGTAGATGTTGGACTTGGCTGCGGTTGCTGAGTTCTGGGCTGCTTTTTGCTTCTTCATAGATTTGCTTCTCGCTTTCATTGGTTAGGCTGTGGCTGTGTTCAGTCACGCCCTGGCCCGCGCCAGCGAGGGGTAGCAAGTGCAACGCAGTGGGAAAGGTGCTCTGGAAGAGCAGGCCTGCAAGGCCCGGAGGGAGCGAACACCCGGAGCTGCACGGAGCTTTTTCTCACCAGCTTGCACGCGCGTAGCGCGGACTTGCTTTTGGGATGTTGAGGGATACTTCGGCTGGTAAGGGGAGCCTCTGAGGCTGCACTGAGTGGAGCAGAGCAACGGTGAGGCTTTCCCTCGGATACAGCCTTAATTAGGCACGAGGTCACCGACTTCTGCAGTTAAAGCGCCAGAACAGTGTCCGGCTTACTCATCTAAGGCTGTTGCACGGCAAGTGCCCGTACCTTTAGCTGAGGAAATAGCTGCAATGCGGATCAGTGATCCACGGAGAGAACTTTATTGTGGTCGATCTTGCCGCGAAAGCTGCTGGTCAGCAATAGGCCATCACGCGTATAGGCGTTTAGGTAGGCCGGACGACCTTGAGCGAGCTGCGCCCCACGACCCAACATGAGTGATGGATTTCGACTTGCGAGGTGTACCGCAGTCGCAAGGTCGGCTCCTGTGAAGGAGCGGAAACGTTCAAGAGCCTGCTTCAGCGTGATGATGGAGCCTGCAAGGACGCCTTCATCTGTTGTGCAAGTGCCATTTTTTGCATGTACTCGGGTCACACCCAACGTGTAATCACCGTTCGGCATGCCCGTTGCTTCTAGAGAGTCCGTGATGAGGATCGCCTTCGACGGGCCTTTTGCTTTGAACCAAAGCCTTACCGCTTCAGGTGAGACGTGGATGCCATCGCAGATCAGGTCGCTGTAAAGCTGGTCATCATCAAGGACAACGCCAAGGATGCCGGGATCGCGATGGCCGTACGGACGCATGGCGTTGAAGGTGTGCGTGGCTGTCGTTGCGCCCGCGGCAATCGCCTGCAGGGTCTCGGACTTATTGGCATCGGAATGGCCGATGGAAGACCGGATGCCAAGATCTGTTGCTCTGCGGATCGTTTCCACGGCACCCGGAACTTCGGGCGCTATCGTCATCAAGCGGATCTGACCGTGAGAGGCTTCCCAGAACCGATCCAGCAACGCTGGCGTGGGTTCAAGGATATGCTCTGGCGGGTGCATTCCTCGCTTGGCATGCGAGACGAAAGGACCTTCGATGTGGATCCCGATTGGCTCTGCGATGCCGGTGTGTTCGCCGCTGCTGATGAGTCTGCCAAGGCCGTCGAGTGATCGCAAGGTCGCGTCGAGAGGGGCAGTGACAGTTGTCGCAAGGTACTCTGCCACACCATGTTGCGCAAGGTACGTCGAGACGATGCGAAGAGCTTCCGGCGTCGCCTCCATCACGTCCTTGCCTGCGCACCCGTGCATATGGATGTCGAGCAGGCCGGGGGTGAGGATGGCGTCGCCGAAGTCGTGCGTGATGTTGTTGACTTCGGCTGCATCACGGGACGTAATGGCCTGGATGTAACCGTCTTCAATAACGATCAGCGGACGTTCGATTAGGCCGTCGTCGGTTAACAGGTGGGCAGCAGTCAGAACGGTTTGCATGCTGCCCTATCCTAAGTCGTCGTCCAGTTGTTGTGTGGTGAAAAACTCATCTTCCAGCATAAGCGCGAGGCAGTGGTATGTGGGCAGGTGCAGCTCCTGCACGTGGTAGGTCTCGGTGGCAGGGACGCGAATGCAGACATTTGATAGGTCTTTGAGGTTGCCACCACTTTGACCCGTAAGACCCATGACTTTTAGCCCTCGGGCGCGAGCTATCTCTGCCGCGGCACATACATTCTTTGCGTTGCCCGAGGTGCTAAGTCCGATGAACACGTCGCCGGGGCGGCCCAGTGTGTGGATGAGCTGCGCCCAAACAAGGTTGGGATCCACATCGTTCGAGAAGGCTGTTGTGAAGGCAGGAAACCCCGTCAGCGGAATGGCGCGGATGCCGCCCTGCAGCTTGTCAGCGATCTCCGGTCGTAGTCCGCTGCGCGCGTCCGCGGTCAAAGGCCGCAAATTACAGAAGCCCTTCAGAAGTTCCCCCGTCAGGTGATCTGCATCCGCGGCGCTGCCACCGTTCCCTGCAAGGAACAGGGTGCCGTCCTGTTGAAGGGAGTCGCGCAAGAGCGTGAAGGCCCGGTTAATGGTGTCGATGCAGGGCAACAACGCAGGGTGCCGGACACTTAGCGTTTCAAGATGCTTGTTCAAGAGGATCTCCGTGTTCTGTCGTCAGGCTCGACCGCCGCTTACGTAACAGGAAAGACAGATGGGAGCCTGATGTCTTCCGTGTCTGGGCCATCCTGAAAGGATTGCTGAATGATGAGGTCGTAGGCTGTGCGTGCATGTTCATACGCTGACCTTGCCGCTTCCATCTCTCCGGGCCGGATGCGCTGCCGCTTCTGTTCCCAGCACACGTCGACCGCTTTGCGGCACCACAGAGCGCTCCTGCGGGAAGCCCGCAAGGGGGCATCGCCTATAGAAACCCAGGCGGGATTGGTGTGGGATGACGGATAGATTCTGAGTGCAATCCAACTGCTGCGCTCTACCCGGTGCGTGAAGTGGACAGTCTTGACAGCACCGTCTGCTTCCACTTCAGTACGTGCCACGGAATGGCCGTTGACCAGCAGTTCCACTGGAACGCGCCTGGTTGTGTCGATGCGCGCCCGCTCTACATGCCAGTAAGGCTTGCTGTAGGGCGAGGCGGTTGCTATGGCTTTCAGGCGTTGGTCGGGTTCGGCTTCGAGGCGCGCACAGACCTGAGCCGTGACCGTAATTTTCTGCGCCTCATGCAATGCGAGTGTGCGCCCGATCCCGTCGCCGGTGGCCTTTGCACCCGCTGAGGACATCTGCATGTCGATGATGTGACTGCGGCCGTCGCCGAAGTACGCGTCACCAGAGACCAGGGCCTGCAGCCAGGCGCTGTAACCTTCGTCCCCTGCCGGAGGGCCATTCGGCAGGCGTGCGTAGCTTCGCCCGCCTCCCACACATTCGTCCGTAATGCAGGGAAAGTCAGTCTCGCCCGCAAAAGCGCTGCGAAAGCCGCAGTTCAGCGTGTGGTACCAGACGTTGAGTTCTGCAAAGGGCCACAGGTCGCACCCACTCAGGAAATCGATGATGCCCGGGTGCGTGATATCGACCAGAAACTCATTGGCTCCGCTGCTGTTGAACGGCGGCATGACGTAGTTCGGTAGCGCCGTCATCTCGGTGACAAGGCCGTGACCTACATGGGCGTAACCGGTCAGGGCGCCCTGAGACTTGGCCCAGCGCAGGATGGGAAGATTCCAGCTCGGCCAGTCTTGCGTGGACGAGCTTCCGGGGTAGGTGTCGTTCTTCAATCGCAGCAGCACAAGATGGCCGCAGTGGCTTGAAGGGAAGCCGGAAACCTCCACGTCGTACCGCAGTAGCCCGCTGCCTGGGAGGGAAGCTGGCAGGACCTCTGCGCCCACCATGGCATGATCATGGTGTATCTCTGGAGCCAAGGTGTGACCGGAAAAGAACCGGCGCTGGTATGCGAAGCCAGGTCCCCAGTTGAGGACGGAACCAAGGTCGAGAGCTTCGCCAGCGACCTGCCGCGCCATGACCTCGGGCGTGACACCTTCCGTCGGGCTCTCGTAGTGGGAGCATCCAGCGGCGTGGATGTGTGTGTCGCCGGAGTAGTAGCCGAAGTGCGATGGGTCGACCCCATCGTTGCAGTTGCAGAACCATCTCCGTGGAAAAAGCTTCTACGTGCAAGTTGGCACTGCCGCGCAGGTACTCCGGACCTCGGCCAAACACCACAGCATAATGGCCAGGAGCAAGCGCAGCAGACTCTCCATGCGCGCGATAGATCTGCGGCTCAAAAGCAAGGTCTGGCAGATCTCGTTTGCCTTGTGCAGGATAAACACGCTGAAGAGGGTCACGGATCAGGAGAGACGCAGTGGCCGGTCTCCCATGTTCATCAAGTACTTTGAAACGTACTGTAACGGCCGGTGCAGAGCGGAAGAGTACAGGCAGTGTGCTGCGAAAGCCAAGATCCTGCTCGCCAAAGCCGGCGTCGGCGATAAGGCTTGCCTCACGCATGCCTGCGTCGCGGCTGTAGACCTGCAGCAAACGGTACTCCAGGGCGAGCCCACTCAAGGCGGGCGTCATGGGCGGAAGGTCATAGTTGTTCAGTGCGATCCAGCGGGCCCGGGACTCCGTGGCATCGACCGCTCCGTTGGTGAAGTCGTGCACACCTTCAACGGCGGCTGACGACGTGCGGCCCATTGCGCCGCCCTGTGGCGACCGAATCCTGAGCGGCGACGTAGCGGCGGCTTCATTAACCACACGAATCAGGAAGGTAGTCCAACCGCCCTGCACGAGGTTTGCCGGCGCAGCGCCGCGTGCCACACTTAGCCGTGCTTCGGGATTGATGCGCACTTCCATCAAGACGCGCTTGTTCAATAAGCTGCCAATCGCGACCACGCCGCTGGCTTCATCCGCGGCAGACGCAGCCTGGCGCATGAGATCGACTTCGGTCGAACTGAGCGGAGCGCCTACTGCTGCCAGGGCGTCGGCCAGGCGACGTGCCTGCGCCGCAAAGGGCTGCAGCGGAACCGCGACCTGAACAGATGCCTGCATCTCGGACGCAAGCCCGCTGTTTGCATGAAGCACCATGCCACCCATCGCGATGGCGTACTGACCGAACTGTCGGCGCGTGGTCAAATGCGGGTCCGCTGTGTTGCATAAGAAGGAGCCGGAGAATGACTTCTCCGGCTCCAGTGTAGGTGCTGCGTTAGTAGTTCAGCTTAAAACCCATCTGCACGATGCGGGGTATGTTGGACTGGCCACTGGCGAAGTTCAGATTGGACGTGCTGGCGCTGACCGTTCCGAACAGGCCGTTGGACGGGTTGTTCTGCGGGCCGTTGGGAACGTAAGTGTTGGTGAAGTTGAATGCCTCAAAGCGAAATTGTGCGTTCACGCTGTCTGTAAATTTGAACCGCTTGCTGGCGGACAGGTTGCCGATGGGAGCGTTCGGATTGCGGATGAAACCAGTTTGAAATCCGCTATTAGCAAACTCCCCCGCTGCGCTGTTCAGTTGAAGCCAGACTGGATTACTGCAAGCCTGGCTCGACGCCGTGCGCGTTCCGTTTGGCTGCGTGGTGGTGCCGTTGGCGAACTGCGTGCAGGTGTTGAAGTAACTGAGACGGCTCTTCTGCACATTGATGCGAGGATCACCCGTGAGACGGTAGCCTGAGTTGAGCCCAAGCGGAACGCCGGACTGGATGGTTTCCACAATGTTCAACTGCCACCCACCGACTGCCAGCTCTGTCAGCCTGTTTCCGTTACCCAGCAGGGCGTGTCCGTGGCCGAAAGGAAGCTCGTACACCGCCGAGATGACCAGGCGATGCGGACGATCCTGTGCGCCAATATTCTTGAACGGCGCTGGATCCTGCGGGTTCAGGAAAGAGAGAGCCTCGATGGTCTTGGACCAGGTGTAAGCGCCCAGGATCGTCAGGCCGCGAGAGTAACGCTTCTCGACGGAAAGCTGGAACGAGTCATACCAGATTTTGCCAACCGATTCCTGCCCAAGGCTTACTGTCTGGAATTGAGGGAAAGGAAGAAGGAGCTGCTGACGTTGAACGGTCCCGCCATTCAGGCTGCTTCCGGGGAGCCGACCAGCGAAGGGGTTGGCGACAGTCTGGCTAAGATACCCGTTGAGGTTTGCTGTTCCTGCATACAGGCCCGTCTGTTGAACGAAGCCCGCCGTAATGGCCTGCTGGCGCAGCGTTGCAAGCTGTGACGCGCTGAGCACGTTGATGTTGCGTGCGCCGCCCGCCTGGTTGTCGTTGGTGTTGATGTGGTTGGTCCGGCTTCCCACGTAAGACGCGTCAATCCGAATGCCCTTTGGCAACTGCTGCTGCATGCCGAACGAGTACTGGTGAACGTACGGGATCTTGCGGTTGACGTCGTTGAAGATGATGCTCTGGCCCTGAAACGTCGACAGGCCGAGCGACGAACCCGTAGGCTGCAGCACGCCCGTGGCGAACGGGTCGTTCAACGGCTGTGCTCCAGGATTGTTGCCTCGCGGCCGGAACTGGTCTGCCGCACCTGCGCCAGCGGCCGTGCTGTTGTTGGCGATCATGGACGTGTCCTGCGCAAAACCCTGGGCTGCGCCGAACGCTGCTTCCGGTAGGAAGAACATGCCGTAGCCACCCCGGAAGATGGTGTCAGGATATGCGCGGAAGATTGCGCCAACACGCGGCTGCACATGCTCATACTGCGTGTTGAACGCGCTGCTAGACTGGCCACCCGTGCCCGCGAACAGCAGGCCACCCTTGAGCGCTGCGCATGCGGGGCAGTTCGCAGCAGCAGCCAGTGCAGCAGCAGCCAGTGGCGATGCGGCGTTGTAATCAAGCCCTCGGTTCTGGCGGTTCTGGATCTCGTGTGGAGAACCTTCCACGTCATAGCGAATCCCGGCGTTGATCGTCAGGCGCTGCGACAGCTTGAAATCATCCTGCAGGTACGCCGCCCAGTAGCGCCAACGATAGCCAAGGTTCGGGGTGTACTGGATGATGCCGTTGTTTGGAAAGCCCATCAGCATGGACGCAATTGCGGAACCCTGTGTGCTGCCCGCGGTAGCCGTTGGATCCTGCTGCGTCTGGTTTGCCGTAAAGTTGAACCCGCCCTGTCCCAGCACAAACGATCCGCCGCCCGTGTTGTAGTCGAAGTCACGAATGTCGGCGCCGACATGGATCGCGTGCTTGCCGCGCAGATATTCCATGCTGGGCTGGAACGTGATGGTGTTGCTGATGCCGTAGCGCGGATCGCGCGAGCCGATGCCCGTTCCGCCCAGACCGCCGGGAAGGTTGACACCATTGTTGTTATCAAAGCCGAGCTTTGGCGGCAGCTTCACGAACCGGCTTGCCGCGTAGTTCGAAGAGAAGCCAAGCTGCGTGATGTCATACGCAGACGCCCTGGAACGGTCAACCGCTTCGCTGTAGCGCGTGAAGGAAGCGCGCAGGTCCATGGTGAGGTGAGGGCTGAACTGCGTCAGCGAATCAAGTACGGCGTTGCTGTTCACGCGTGCCAGCGGGTCCTGCGCATCCAGCAGTGGCAGAGGGTAATTCGTGTTGCCCTGATCTGTCTGGTTGCGGCGGCCATGTGCAAACCGGCCGTAGATGCGCTCTTTCTGGCCGAAGTTCTGGTCCACACGTGCAAGCCACGTGCGGTAGCGGTCGCGGCTAAGGTTTGCACCCACGTTGTAGTTCGCCGCTGACGTAGTAGTGGCTGCCGTGGGATTGGGGAAGGCGTTCGCCAGGCCGGCACCTGCACCGGTCAGGCGGCTTGCCGGGATGATGTTGCTCGGGAACTGGTCACGGATGCAGCAACGTCCGTTTGCATCCAGGCGTGTGGTGTACGGGTCATAGATGTTGACGCCCGACTTGGAGAAGTCGCCCGCGCGCTCCGCCGCGGTGATCGTACCAACCAGGCCCGGGCTGGGTGTGTCTTCGTTGTATTGCTCGATGCCGAACAGGAAAAAGCTCTTGTCGCGGCCGTTGTAAAGCTTCGGAAAGCGTATCGGTCCGCCAACCTGCCCGCCGAACTGATCCAGTTGGGGAGCTGCGAGGAATTGCTTCGTGACCGGGTCCACGGAGTACAGTGGGAGCCCGTTGAACTTGTTGCCCACGCTATTGGCATTCAGTCCGTAGCGTTGCATGAAGTAGTACAGCGATCCATGAAAGTCGTTTGTGCCGACCTTTGTACCGATGTTGAAGATGCCGCCGCCGGTGCGTCCGTACTGCGCGTCATAGAAGTTGCTGACGACCTTGAACTCCTGCGTAACCTCGGCGCTGGGAATGTAGCCGACGTTCAGATTGGCGTGGGAGCGGTCGCCTGCGGTGTCGGAATACGCGTCATCCGGCGCGCCGTCGATCAGGAACGAGTTTGTCTGGCGAAGGCCTCCGTTTACGGAGAAGTTCACCACGTCTCCGTTGTCGAATGGTCTCTGAAACGACTGGTTGCCGCTGAAGACCACACCCGGGATCAGGTTTGCAAGATTGATCGGATTCCGCCCAATCACCGGCAGTTCGGTGACCTTGGCCGCATCCACCAGGCCGCCGCGTGTGGCAGAAGCCTCATCCAGCAGGGGAGCTTCCGCGCTAACGGTAATCGTTTCGGACGTGGCACCTACAGCCAAAGGGACATCCACGGTGAGCTTGTCGCCGACGTGCAGCTCCACGTTGGCGCGGGTCTGCGTCTTAAATCCGGGTGCTTCCACGGTGACGGTGTAGTTACCCGGCAGCAGGAAGGCAATGGTGTAGTTGCCGTCGCCACCGGACACGACGGTGGACTCAACGCCAGATGCTGCGTTCCGCGCCGTGACCCTGGCGTTGGGAACAGCACCGTGTTCTGCATCTTCCACGCGACCGTTAAGCGTTGCGCGTGTTTCCTGAGCATTGGCGATGGGCAACAGCATGACAGCGGCTGCTGCAATAGATAGGAACTGGGTAGGACGGCGTGAGTACATAGGGATGACCTCTTGAATCCGCAAGTGCCTGCGGCAGAACACCTTTTTGGAATCGATACCAACAATGCGTGGGATAAAAGATGCTCCCGCAGATGCAGCGATGTCAAGGGATATGCCAGTCTGTTGAGCATTGTCGCTCGCCTCAAGCCCATTTCAGGTACTACTCGCTTGACACCATGAAAGCGTAAAAGCTACAGTTTGCGTGCGATGCCTGGAATCGATACCAACATGAAGAAAAAGACGTGTCTGGTTCGGCGCGCTGCCGGCCTCAGTCTCCTGTTTGCCTCGGCCACCGTACATGGAGCTGCGCAGAACGCTGCACCCGCCGCGCCCCAGGTTTGGAGCCCAGAGGCGTCCGCCCTCAAGCTGCACATGATCGGCAATGCGCACGTTGACGCGCCCTGGCTGTGGCCGCTGTCCGAGGCGACCGCTGTGATCCACAGCACCTTCCGGTCGGCCCTGGATCGCATGAAAGAGGATTCGGAACTCACCATGACGACTAGTTCGTCCCAGTTCTACGAGTGGGTAGAGACCACTGACCCCGGAATGCTCGCGGAAATCAAGGCTCATGTGAAATCGGGCCGCTGGAACGTCGTCGGCGGCTGGTGGGTCGAACCTGATGTAAACGTCCCAAATGGTGAATCGCTCATCCGGCAAGGTCTGTATGGTCAGCGTTCATTGGAGCGCATTTTCGGTCGTCGCGCCGATGTAGGCTACAACCCTGACTCCTTCGGCCACAACGGCAACATGCCGCAGATTCTGAAGCTGCAGGGCATGCCGTACTACATCTTCATGCGGCCTAACGCGCTGGAGAAGCCAGCCATCACGCAGAACCTGTTCCAGTGGAAGGGCATTGACGGCACACGCGCGCTGACCTACCGCATTCCCATGTGGTACGACGATCCGGGCGATGTGCACAACCACATGGAGCGCACCGTGAAAGCTGTGGCGGGACA
>JBPBQP010000118.1:0-9012 GCA_050954745.1 Janthinobacterium lividum
CGGGTCGTCTACTTCTCGCAGGCACGTGAGATCGACACGTCGCTGACGCTGCGCCGGGCGCTGGCACCGGAAGGTGACTCCGTCGTACACAACGGGCGCGTCGTTCACGTGGCCAGTTGGGCCGCCCGCTTCCTGTTTACGGGCGAGCAGTTGAACCAGCCGGTCGAACGGCTAAGCGGAGGCGAGCGCGCTCGCGTGCTGATTGCACGCCTGATGCTGCAACCCGCCGACCTGCTGCTGATGGATGAGCCGACCAACGACCTGGATATTCCGACGCTGGAAATCCTCGAGGAGAGCCTGCTGGAGTACCCGGGTGCGCTTGTCCTTGTAACTCACGACCGTTACATGTTGAACCGCGTCAGCACGTCGGTCTTGGGCCTGGATGGCACGGGCCGTGCGCAGCAATTCGCCGATTTCGGCCAGTGGGAAGAGTGGATGCAGCTGCCTCCTGAACCGGAGGAGGAAGAAGCCGCGGCACCGGTCGCCGCAGCGCCTGTTGCCGATGCGCCCAAGAAGAAGATGAGCTACAAGGACCAGCGCGAATGGGACGGTCTGGAGAGCCTGATCGCTGCCGCCGATGCACGAGTGGCTGCCGCTGAAGTGGCACTTGCAAGCCCGGCGATTGCGATCGATGCGGCATCGCTGCAGGCCGCGCTGACGGAACAGGCTGAGGCCCAGGCGGCCAGTGCAGTGTTGTATGCGCGCTGGGAAGATCTGGCGCAGAAAGCAATCTAGCAACGCGAGGTTTGGTCTGGCTGACACGCTTCGCGTCATCCAGACCAGTTCCCAGACCGAACAGGAATCAAGTACGGAAGGGGCTGTCTGGTGATAGTTCCTTCGTTTTGCGCTCAGGCCTGTAGGTAAGTTTGTTGCACAGTGCGCACCGCCACGGGTAGCGCCGGAAGAGCTGCAACAGGCGACGCTGCCAAAATCCACGACGCGGAATGCGTTCAAAGGCTGACCCGCCGCAGCGTGTGCAGACCGGCCTCACCTTCGGTGCTGGTCGCACTGCATTCACCGAAGCGCGACCTCGCCGTTCTTCATGACAAAGCGAACATGTTCTGTCACGCTGATGTCGCTGATTGGATCGCCGGACACAGCGATGATATCGGCCAGAAAGCCGACTTTTAACTGGCCTATTTCGTTTTCCCAGCCCAGCAACCTGGCCCCATTCAGCAGATCGGCACGCAGCACGTCGGCGTTCGGCATGCCGTACTTTGCCATCAGGGCCAGTTCGTGCGCCTGCGTACCGTGCGGGAAGGGACCCACGTCCGAACCGACCGCGAAGGGCACACCTGCTGCGATCTGCTTGCGGTATTCCGCGGCGTGGAAGGCCTCGCTCTCACGACGTCGTGCCGTCGTAGCGGGAAATCCGGCGTGTTCCGCGAAGTATTCGCCAATGGCGAAGGTTGGCACGGCAAAGATGCCGCGCTCCTTCATCCGCTTCATCGTGACCGGCGACAGTTGATCGGCGTGATCGACGGAGACAACGCCCGCGTCGACGGCGAAGCCTGTGCCCGGTTCGCCCGTGGCGTGCACGGCCACTCGGCTGCCCGTGCGCTTCGCCTCGGCAACTGCGGCTGCCAGTTCTGCCTCGGTGTACTGGTAGGGCGTAGTGAATACTCCGTCGCGCAGGCTGTCGCGGCCGGTCTCATAGATTTTGGTGAAGTCCGCACCCTGCTTACGCTGTTCGCGCATTACGCGGACTAGCTCTTCGACACCGTCAGCACGGTCGGCATTGCTTAACAGGTGTTCTTCCGGATTGCGTCCCCCGTTGTCTTCATGACCGCCGTTGATGTCGATGGCGTTGCACGACACACGCATGCGCGGCCCGGGAATCAGACCCCGGTTAATGGCATTGCGCACAGCGACGTCAGCGCATCCCGCACCTTCGGTCCCCATGTCTCGTTCTGCCGTAAAGCCCGCCATCAGGTCGGCTTTTGCGGCGTCGGCGGCAATCAGAACGCGCTCCGGCACCGACTCATCGACGGTCTGGTTGGCCTCGTTGCCTACGTGCAGGAACAGGTGGACGTGAGCGTCGATCAGGCCGGGCATCAGCGTCGTGTCGCCCAGGTCGATGACCTTCGCACCGGCAGGATGGTTCACCTGCTCACCTACTTCGCGGATGCGGTCACCCTCGACCAGTAGCTCACCGGGGGAGATGGTTCTACCTGCAACCACGTCAGTCGCGCCGCATGCAATACGGTGAAGTCGCCGCTGGCTGGGGTACTTCGCTGTGCTGCCGACAAAGCAGTGGAAGCAGGCCAGGCAGAAACAAGCAGGGCAACTGCAAGCAGATTCTTCATAGGTGACCGCAGCATACATGCTCGTTTCGCGCGCGGAAGAACCTGCAGATGGCGTTAGCCCTTGAACGGTTCGTCCGTCGACGGGCCGTAGATGCCCGGGACTGCGATGTCCAGTTCACGCAGGTAAACGGTGATTTGTGCGCGATGGTGGATCAGGTGGTTGAAGAACATGGTGCGGTAGGCCAGCATGCGCGGAATGGCCGCGATGGTGTGATCGCCGAACCGGAGCGTCCACGTCTTCTGCAGATCCTCGTCGCTCATGGCAGCCAGCTCCGTGCGGATCTCTGCGGCATACCCCGCTGCCACTTCGACAGCCTCTTCCGCGGTGGTGAACGGGTGCGTCGGGAACTTTGTCGTCCCAAGGTCAAGCTCGTCGGTCGAGAGGATCATATTGCCAAAGCTGGCCAGCGTCGCCACGTGGCTTGCGAGCGCACCCAACGTAAACGACTTATCGTGCGGCTTCCAGTCGGCCTTGTCTGCGGGCACGCGCTCCAGCACGCGGCGCGTGCTGATGGCTTCCGAGTCAAAGTCGAGGAGGAGGATTTCTGCAATCGTCATGGTGCATCTCCGTGATGCGCTGCCTTACATGCCGGTGACGTTGTAACCGCAGTCCACGTAGGTGACCTCGCCGGTAATGCCGCTGGCCAAGGGCGAAAGCAAAAACGCTGCGGTGTTGCCGACCTCGGCCGTTTCAACATTGCGATGCAGCGGAGCGCGGGCCGTGACCGCGTCCAGAATCTTGCTGAAGTCGCCAATGCCGCGTGCAGCCAGTGTTTTGATGGGGCCTGCGGAAATGGCATTCACGCGGATCGCCCGCGACCCAAGCGACGCCGCAAGGTAGCGCACGGTGGCCTCAAGCGCGGCCTTTGCGACGCCCATGACGTTGTAGTTGGGAAAAACTTTTTCGCTGCCGTAGTAGGTCAGCGTCAGGATGCTGCCGCCCTCAGGCATGATCGGCGCAAGCGCACGGCTGACGGCGACGAGCGAGTAGGCACTAACGTCCAGTGCGATGCGGAAGTCGTCGCGCTTCGTTTCCAGAAAGTCGTTCTTGATGGCATCGGAGGGTGCGAATGCAACAGAATGCACCACCATGTCCACGGTGCCGTAGGCGGCTTTCAGTTCTTCCGTGACGCGGTCGATCTCTGCATCGACGGAGACGTCACACTGGAAGCTGCGGGCGTCGTTCAGCTCCGGCAGCAGGGCATCGGCCTCCTTTTTGAGGCGTTCGCTTTGGTAGCAGACCGCCACACGCGCGCCCGCTTCATTCAGCTTCTGCGCAATGGCCCAGGCGATGCTGCGCTTGTTGGCGAGGCCGAATACGACTGCGGTTTTTCCCTGTAGATCGATCATGATTTTTCCTTTCGTGCGTGTTGCAGGCCTTAGCCGTGTACCAGCCAGTCATACTGCTCGTCGGTGAGCGGCACCACGGAAAGGCGAAACTGGCGGAAGAGAACGGAATCTTTGAACACTGCGCTTTCACGCATGGCCGCGAGTGGCTTCGGGGTTTTAAGGCGTTTGCCGGCTTTCAGCTTCACCACAGGGTGCTTCGGGTCAGTCGCGTCGACAGAGACCACCGTCGCCAGCCCGACCGCTTCCTTGCCCACATTGGAATGGTACAAGACGCAATGCTCGCCCTTCGTCATGTTTCGCAGCGTCATGAGCGCCTGCGGATTCTTGATGCCGTCCCACACGGTTTCACCATCGCGTAGCAGGTCGTCGAAGGAATACACGTCCGGTTCTGATTTCAAAAGATAAGGCATGGTGTCGTGGATGAGCATACCAGCCGGGCGTCGTTCGTAGCCGCCAAATGCCGGTAGCTGCCCATGACAGGCAGCTACCGGCTTTGCCACGGTTCTTACTTCGTTGTGGGTGCGGGCGTTTCAATGCGCGGCAGCATTTCGGCCCGGGTCGCGGCGTTGTAGGCGAACCAGGCTTCGATCATGGACGACTGCATGACATCGCCTTTCTGGACGCGGTCATACAGGTCCATGTTGGAGTGGTGCGTGCGGGTGCCGTATTCCAGCGGGTCCTGCATGAAGCCGATGCCATTCAGGCCGATCCACGAGAAGCTCGTGGAGTCGGTGCCGCCGGGCGTCAGCGTGGGGCCTGCGGTCAGGCCTGTCACCGCCTCAATGCCGAGGTCCTTGATGGGAGCGATCCACGATTCGAAGATAGCGGCCAGCTGTGCATTGCCGAGCGCCGATACGCCGCGGAACTTGCCGGAGCCTGAGTCATCGTTGAAGTAGACGTCCAGCTTGTCGTATTCGGGCGTCTTCTTCATGGTGTCGCGCGGCGCAAAATGCTGCTGCACGTACGCCAGCGAACCGTACAGGCCCTCTTCCTCGCCACCCCACAATGCCACGCGCACGGTGCGTGCCATGGGCTGGTGCAGGCTGGCCAGGATGCGCACCGCCTCCAAAGCAACGGCCGATCCGGTGCCGTTATCCGTCGCACCCGTGCCGCCCTGCCAGCTGTCGAAGTGGCCGCCCACCATGACCACTTCCTCCGGCTTGGTGCTGCCCGGAAGCTCGCCCACCACGTTGAAGCCCATGGGGTCTTCCTTCTGGTATTCCACCTGGATGTCGAAGGTCAGCTTCGGCGTGATGCCATGCTCCAGCAAGCGGCAGATACGGTTGTACTGTTCCGGCGTGATGGCTGCCATGGGCGGCCCGACCGGGTCCTTGGGATCCTGGGAACCGCCATACGACGCGAAGATGGTGCCGCCGTCGCCGTTGTACCCCGGTGTCAGGGCCACGGCCACGCCCTCTTCCTTCAGGAAGGCGTTGACCTGGTTGCGCAGAATGCGACCGCTGGGCGCTGCCGTGGAAAGGGTGGAGGGCGTGTATTCGCCCGCGCGAGGTGCCGCCGCACCGGGCCTGCCACCGCCGCCGAAACCATTGCGCGAAGGATCGGGCGTCTTGGTGCGTTCCTCAATCTCCTTGTCGGTCAGGCGGCGCGCCTCAGCCTCGGTGTGCATGGGCAGCTCGCGCGGATCGAAGATCAGCACAATCTTGCCGCGCAGCTTGCCCTTGTACTTCGCAAAGTCTTCCTTTGAGTGCAGGGGAGCGAACACGGCGTCTGCCGTCACGGGGCCGTTCGTGCCCGGTGTCCAGGCCAGCGGAAATCCGATGAGCGAGGCGTAGGCCGGTGTGTCCAGTGAGCCGTAGTACTTCTTAATCTGCCAGCCGTCGCCAAATGGGCCCCACTTCTCCAGGTGAACATTCTGCAGGCCCCAATCCTTCATCTGCTTCATGGCCCACTCTGCGGCGGCGTGGTGGTTGCGGCTGTTGTTGACACGCGGGCCGTACACCTCAGAAATGTAGAACAACGACTCCATTGCCTTCGAATGTTGAAAGGCTTCATTCTTGATCGCGTTCAGTTCGCGCAGATCGACCTTGTCGCCGTTCGTTTCCTGCGCGGGTGCAGCTAGGGTGAGGAGCATGGCCGCAGCACAAAACGCAGCGGAAAAGCTGGAACGACGAGGGCTCACAGAAACTTCCTTTCAAACGTGCAGGGATGCAAGGTAGATAAGAAGCTTTCTTATCTGCACGCGGGGTGTTGATTGGGATGTCTCGAAGCTATTGCATCCGCTGCGGCAATGCAACGAAGATTCGTTGCCGGCAAAGCACGTCCCCAACTTCGCCAAGAGCGCGAGGCCTTGAAGGCGTTCAATCGTCCAGGTCCACCAGATCGACGCGGTCTATCTCCCGGCCGAGAAAGCGCGGGCCTAAGCGCTGAAACTTCGCCGCACTGTCCGTCGCAAAGCACTGCAGCGTGCTTTCCCTTTGTTTGGCAGCAACTGCGTTCGGCAGCAGCAGGGCTACGTGCCGCGCGGTGGCTTCTGCCGCGTCCACCACGGGTACCGGCCCAACGAGGCGCGATGTCACACGCTGCAGCAGCGGCTTCAGCAGGGGATAGTGCGTGCATCCAAGCACGATGGCACTGGGTACTTCATCTCCATACTGCAGCGCCTCTCGCAGGTACACGGCCGCGATCTGCTCTGTGATGACGCCATCGACCCAGCCCTCTTCCACCAGCGGGACGAACAGCGGACAAGCCTTCTCGACCGTGCGCAATCCAGCTGCGGCGCAGGCTTCTGCGTAGGCGTGCGAAGCCACCGTGGCCTCTGTCGCCAGCACAAGTGCAGTGCTGCCCGGCAGCGCAACGGCAGCAGCTGCCGCTGCGCCCGTCCCAATGACGCCAACCAGTGGAAGGTGTGATGTTGGAAGCAAGGCGGGCAGCGCAAGCGCAGACGCGGTGTTGCAGGCGATCACTACCAGGTCTGCGCCGCGTCCGCTCAACAGCTGGATGGCAGCTGCGGTGTAACGAGTAACTGCCGCTTGCGACTTGGAGCCGTAAGGCAGGTGCGCGGTGTCGCCGAGGTAAAGGAAGTCCGCCCCCGGCAGGTGCTTCAGCAGTTCGCGCAGGACGGTCAAACCGCCAAAGCCGGAGTCAAAGACGCCGACGACGGGCCGTTTGTCATGGACGGGCAGGTCGGTGTTCACCGCGATGCATCCGCCGCGTCGTAGGTACGGTCCAGTTCCACGTTGCCTGCCAGGGTCGCTCGTTGCTTGCCGTCGACCAGGAAGCGGACGGCTGTAATCTCGCCAAGGTTTGCGTGCAAGGTGCCGACCATGGACTGGATGGTCAGCGTTTCCGTGGTGATGCCGGAGGGATGCGCATCCACCCATGCTGAACGTAGATTCACGATGGCAAGCTGGCCGGTGGCATGTGTCAGCGGGTCGGCTTCGTCCTGCTTTGTGACGGCGGCCGTCGGCGTTGTGAAGATGCCTGCATCGGCTGCGGTCTGGCCGCCCAACGGCAGCGGCACAAGGTACACATCGTCTACCGCGACGCCTCCACCGAGCTTGTGTGCGGCGTGCGGCAGGGAGTATTCCGCCAGCAGGTGTTCCAGCAGCGCGCGTCCACGCACGGCGGGGGACTGAGGCAGTGCGATCAGGCGGTTCTCCACCTTCAGGTTTCCATCGGCGTCGCTGGCCAGCAGCAGTGTGACCTGGTCTGCGGCGGAGTAGACGGGGGCCTCAATGGGCGTGTTGTCCGCGTTTTTGACCTCAGAGAAGTTCTTCTGGTGCAGGTACACCAGAAAGCCCGCCATGAAGACGGAACTAACCAACAGGGCCACGAAAAGGATGCGCTGGTAGCGGGGAATCACGGCTGCGTCCTGTCTGAGTCAAGGGGATTGAGGCCGGGCAGTTTGGACGCGGGGCGGGGGGATGCGGGCGGCTTGGCCGTCGCTGCAGGCTTGACTCGTACCGCCTCACCCTCAGCGGGTGTGACGCTCACAGGCTTTGCAGGCGAGTCAGCAGATGCATCCAGCCTGGGTTTAGGTGCGACGATCGGGACAGGTGCGGGCTGTGGGTCGGGCGGTACCATGCTGCCTACGCGACTGCGCCACTGCAACAGCGTATTTGCCAGCGCATTGCTGATCCGTGCCTGGTAGCTGCTGTCTTCGGCACCTGTGCCGTCCTTTTCGGGTGCAACCTCTATCGCGATGGCAGCGCACTGCATGTTATCGAGTGGACGTACCCAGGTCTGGCCGATTGAGGCGGTCACTTTGGACTGCTGCAGGGCCGACTTCACTTCGTCAGCCAGTGCATGTGAGCGGTCCGTGTAGGCTGCCTGCGCCTCGTCCCAGCGCACAGGGGTACCAACCGGCGAAACCTTTTGACGCAGCGCCGTGGTGTACAGGTGCACGCCACTGCCCGATGGCGTGGCGTGCAGCAGGATGCAGGCGATAGGACGGAGATTGTTTGCCATGGCCGCACGGGCGTCGTTGGTGACATCGACGTCGGATTCTCGCGTCAGGGCGACGGTGAAGCCGCGCGCACGCAACAGGGAAGCCAGGCGTCCCGCCAGGTCAAGCGTTACCTGCTTTTCTGGCATGCGGTCAGCAATGCGTGCGCCGGATTCAGACCCGCCACGCGCCGGGTCCAGAAGCACCACGGGCTGCTGCGCGTGGGCTGCGGTTGCCAGGCAAAAAATGAAGATGGGAAACGTTCGAGTCACAGTGGCTAGCTGATTGTATCGGCACGCCTGCTACACCACGGATGAAAAGTCAGTCGCCGGGCGCTACTGCCGTGAAGCTGACGGTGCTGCTGCGGAACCTGTGGGCGCGCTGCCCTTTGGGAAGTAGCCGCTGCGGGTTCGTACGGTCAGTTTGCCGTAACCCTTTTCCTGTGCCGTTACGTGGATGGTCCGGTAGCCGCCCAGTCGTGCGGGCTTGGTAGAGGTGTATGCAAGGGTGTACTGCTGACGAATGTCGGCTGCTACCTGCTGCGCGATGCTGTCGACATCTTCCAGGCGTCGGGGAAAGTACGCGACGCCGCCGGTCTGTTCTGCCAGCGTTTCCAGCACACGTTTCGCGTGGCGGCTTTCACGGCGGTCTTCGTCCGGCCCAAATAGCAGGCCGACGCAGTAGATCGTGGGGCCATCCAGTTCCTGCACGCGGCGAATCGTTTCTTCCAGCGTAGAGCTGGAGGCATTGTCATCACCGTCGGTAATCAGCAGCAATACCTGTTTTGGCTGCTTGGCGTTGCGTGCAAGGTAGTCGGCGGAGGCAATGACGGCGTCATAGATCGCCGTTCCACCGCTTGCCTTGACATAGTTCAAACCCTCTTCCAGCTTCTTGATGTCGCGGGTAAAGTCCTGGTCAATGAACGCCTCCCACGAAAAGTCCACCAGAAAA
>JBPBQP010000119.1:0-8849 GCA_050954745.1 Janthinobacterium lividum
ACAAACGCTTGGACTGCGTCGCGCGTACCGCGCTCAGACATCTCAGCAAAAGCAAAATGCCCGACTCACTGGTTATACGTGCCGGATGGGAACATGTCAAACGGTAATTGCACTTTTGACACAACGAACAGGCAGCGGAGCAGAATCAGCTCAACTACCCCTTGGCGGACCATTGCGCAGTCCAAACGCGCGCGCTTTGCCGCTGTCTCTTCTGGGGCTCTGACATAACGCCTGCAAGCTCCATTGCGGCGGCCAATCTTGGGCGACCCGCCCCACGTCTGGTACCCGGCTTGCGAGTTGGACGCGGTTATGCCCCAACAATCGTCAGAGTACCGCGCGCCTATCGCGAGGCAAAACGCCTTGCCGCAAAGTCGAAGAAGGGAGGTCTGTACCGATACACGAACAATGGGTCATCGCCGCCGCTGATGTACTCGATGTTGGCGTACGGCATGGTCGGCTGCGACCACGCACTCCAGACAGCAGCATCAACCGGGTGCGTGGGCGAAGCCAAGGCTAGCAGCGGGATCATCAGTTCGCAATCGTGGTTCCTCGTCGCCTTAATGAAGCCAGGATTCGTGCGTCCCCAGGGTTCCAGCCCATATGGAACAGGCCCCCACCGTTCATCATCCATGGCCAGTTGACACGCTCATAGATGGTCGTGGCGTAGCACGCGATCTCGCTGTCGGTCTGGAAGTGCGCACGCGCCGGCAATATGCCGCAGCGCAGCAACGCTGTGTCTACGGAGGGAGACCTCCCTCTAAATCATAGGGATGCCTGAGTCGATGTGGTTGAAGTAAATAAATAAAGCCGGAATCCGTTGGCGTAACTTGACACGGATAACCCTGCTCACCTAGTGTTCGGATGGCAAAAACATTGTGATCGTGCTCTTTCGACGCAAATGTGAACCACGACCTTCCATTGAAGCTTTACGAGGCGCACCCATGAAGAATTTTCTTAATCCTTGCCCATCGATGTCGCTCTCCTCTGTGAGCCGACTGCTGGTGGCGCTCCCGCTTGCTGTTGCATGCACAGCAAGCGCCCAGGTCGACCAAGGCACCATTTCCGGCACCATTAAAGACGTCTCTGGCGCCGTCATTGCAGGGGCGCAGGTCACCGTTACCAACGTTGACACAGGTTTTACCCTGACCGACAAGAGCGACAGCAACGGTCTGTACACCTTTTCGCCGCTTAAAATCGGCAAGTACACGATCAAAGTCGTATCCCCTGGCTTCAACACGAAGGAACAGGAGAATGTTCAGCTTCACGTGGGTGAGCGCGCCGGCGTCGATGTCTCGCTGAGCGTCGGCAACACGGACGTGGTTCAGGTCACCACGGAAGCCCCCTTGCTGCAGACCAGTGACGGCTCCACCGGTCAGGTAGTAGAAGCACAGACCATCGTCGACACGCCGCTCAACGGTCGTAACTACGTCTTTATTGCACAGCTTGCAGCAGGTATTGTGCCGGCGAACGGCTCGCGTGGCGCGGGTGCCGGAGACTTTTCGGCGAACGGCCAACGCTCGGAGCAGAATAACTTCCTGCTCGACGGCGTGGACAACAACGTAAACGTGGTCGACTTTTTCAACGGCGCCAGCTACAGCGTGAAGCCTCCGCCTGAGGCCCTTGCCGAATTCAAGGTGCAGACGGGTGCATACAGCGCGGAGTACGGCCACTCTGCGGGCGCGGTCATCAACACCTCCGTCAAGTCCGGTACGAACTCCATCCACGGTTCGGCCTGGGAGTACATCCGGAACGACGCATTCAACATCCATGAGTGGTCAAACTTCGGCAACCGTACCGTGCCCAAATACCGTCAGAACCAGTTCGGTGGGACGATCGGCTTCCCCGTCATTAAGAACAAGTTGTTCCTATTTGGCGACGCAGAGGCAAATCGAATTGTCTTTGCTGAAACTGGTAGCGCCACCGTTCCGACCCTGCTAATGCGTCAGGGCAACTTCTCTGAACTGTTGAACGGCAACCTGACAGGCAACACGCCGGTTCAGTTGGTCCAACCGAACTCAGCCAACATCGCCCGGCCGGTTGCCGGCAATGTTCTGACGTCAGCGCAGATCAATCCGACCGCTCTGCGCATTTTGAACCTGTTTCCGCTGCCGAACCAAAGCATCAATGGACGCATCACCAACAACTACTTCTCCAGCCGGAATGCGATCAACAACACGACACAGTTTGACGTTCGTGCAGACTATAACGCGACGCAGAAGGACCAGGCCTTTGTCCGTGTCAGTTACTCCGACACGCCCGGCACCCGCCAGCCCATCTTCGGCAGCGTGCTTGACGGTGGCGGTTTCGGCGACACGGGTACCATCACGAACTTGAGCGAAGCACTAGCATTCAGCGAAACCCATGTCTTCAATTCGAATCTTATTAATGAAGCACGGTTCGGCTACAACTACGGGCACTTTGGCTTTCTGCAGCCAAACGCAAGCACGACCGGCGTTGCGGCCAGTATCGGTCTTGGCGGCATACCGGGTGGCGCACTGAACGGCGGTCTTCCAAACATCGGAGTAAGCGGTATCTCCGGCTTTGGTTCACCCACCTTTGCCGTTACCGACGAGTACCAGAATGTGTACCAGATTCTCGATAACGTGACCAAGATCGCCGGTAGACACAGCATGCGCTTTGGTGTGAACTTCCAGCGGATTCGCTTCTCGACGCTGCAGCCCACTGAGCCCCGCGGCTCCTACGGTTTCACTGGAAAATTCACAGCAGCGCAGGGATCTCCGACCGTCGGTGGTCTCAACTACGGCGGCTTTGGCGTGGCCGACTTCCTGACCAACAATATGGATACGGCAGCTGTTTCGAACAGCCTCACGTCGGACGATGTTCGTTGGATCCGTGCTGGCTACTTCCAGGATGACTGGAAGGCCTCACAGAACCTGACGATCAACGTAGGTGTGCGGTATGAATACTCGCAGCCGTACCTGGAGCGCCACGACAACCAGGCCGCGTTCGTCATCACCTCCATTGCACCGGGTGCTGGTACTGCGCAATATCGGGTTCCGCTTTCCAAGAGTGGTGTGCCACTCGCTGCCAGCTTCACCAACACGTTGGCTGCCAACCATATCTCGCTGCAGTACACGGGCAATCGCTTCCTGGTTGACCCCCAAAAGGTTAACTTCGCGCCGCGGCTCGGCTTTGCCTACAAGGTAAACGAGCGGCTTGTTATGCGGAGCGGATACGGTATCTTCTTTGGCGGCCTTGAAAGTGCCGGCTACTACCCGAACCTGGGTGAGAACTACCCGTTCCAGTTCGACTCAACGTATAACTCGCAGACGCTGTATGGGTCCTGCACATTACAGTCTTGCCGGAACAACGGCCTGACCCTTGAAAACGGGTTCAGTTCCGTCATTGCAGCGGGCTTGCAGAACGCGGTCTCAAACCCGAATCTGCGCGGTTCCGATGCCAAGGTGCGCACGCCCTACAGTCAGCAGTTCAACCTGTCGGGTGAGTACGCCATTAATCCGACCTTATCTGCAGGCCTGTCGTATGTTGGTTCGACTTCACGCCACCTTGTGACGTTCCCGGACTACAACGCTCCCACTTCGATCCTGGCACCTGGCGCGAACACGACTCCGTTCCAGCCCTTCCCAACCATTGGCGGAACGGCATACAGTTCGTACGTAGGCTCCGCCAGCTACAACTCGATCCAGGCCAAGCTGGACCAGCGCTTCCGCACGGGCCTCAGCTTTTTGGCGGCCTACACCTATTCCCACTCACTCGACAACGCCCCGACTCCGCTAGGCAGCCGCGGCGATGGTGGCTATCGCAATCCCAACGCCCTGGGTCTGGGTGTTGATTACAGCAACTCGCCCTTTGACGTTCGTCAGCGCTTTACTTTGAACGGCTCCTATGCCATCCCGTATGGTGTGGGCCGTAAGTACGGCAATCACCATGGAGTTCTGGACCTTGTCCTGGGCGGCTGGACCAACTCGCTGACATTCATCGCACAGACAGGCAATCCCTTCACCATGAACACCAGCATTACGGCATCCGCCGGTTCCAATGCGCACGCGTACCAGATCATGGATCCGGCGCAGGGTGGCGGGACGCCTGATCCCCAGGGTCAGAGTTTTGCATGCCCCACGAAGACACGGAACACTGTGAATTGGTACAACCCCTGCGCGTTCCGGAATCCTTTGGTCCTTTCCGGTAATCAGGCGACCGCCGGTCCATCCGCATTGCCCTACATCGGCGCACCGCGTAACTCGGTCTACGGACCTGGCTACGAGCGCATCAACGGATCGCTCTTCAAGAACTTCGGCCTGTTCCGCGAAACTTCTTTCCAGCTGCGTGCCGACTACTTCAACCTGCTGAACACGCCCGCCTACGGCAACCCGGATGCGAACATCGGAAACGGTGGCGGCCAGATTACCTCGTCGCGGAGCCTGGGTTCCTTCACGCCTGACTCCCGCTTCTTCCAATTTTCAGCGAAGATCAACTTCTAACTGAGAATGAACGCCAACAACAGCAAGGCAGCCGGAATGTTCTTCATTCCGGCTGTGTTGTTTGTGTCATAGCCAACGCAACTGCCTGTGCCCGTTACTCTTCTTTAAGACGCGTGCCCGCACGCTCACAATCGTTTTGAGAAATCTAGTCTGGAGTAGCCCTGTCGTGCAGCCAATCTTCCGCAGCTTCGGTCTTCACCTGAGCACCATGGTGGTGGGTGCAGCAGTTGGTTGTGCAGGCGCCCAGAGCAGACCCAATCCAAAGACTTCGTCCCCTGTCCGAGCTCGTCAAGCTGCGTCTGCCGTTATGTCCGCACCAGACGCGAATCGCCTGCAGGCAGCGCTGGCCGACTACGATGCCGGTAACCTCGCTGCGGCACAGCCTGTCCTGATCGACCTTGCTGGGCGCTACCCCAATCATGCAGAGACGCAGGCAGCCGCGGGCATGGTACTGGCCGAACAAGGCAGCATAGCGGCCGCCATCCCGTACCTGAAGCGTGCGCACGAACTGACTCCACACAGCGCCGAGCTCACCTTGAACCTTGCCCTGGCGCAGAAAAAGATGGGCAACACCAAGGGCGCCGAGGCCCTGCTGCTGGCGGCATCGAAAGAACATGCAGACAACGGCAGCGTGCGCGCCGCGCTGGCACAGTCACAGGTAGAGAACGGCAACCTGCCAGCTGCTCTCGAGTCCTTTGCACGTGCGGACGTGCTGCTGCGCGCACAAGGACAGCCCATCGATGCCGACCTGCGTTATGACTGGGCGGTTGCCCTGCTGCGCGCCGACCGGGCAAACCAGGCCATCGCTGCGCTGCAGCCGCTCCCCCAGGCGGGTTCTACCGCAGCCATACAGGAGCTGCTGGGTGAGGCAGAAGAGAAGACGAGCCAGTATAAAGTCGCGCTGGAACACTTCAAGAAGGCAGCGGAGCTGGAACAGAGCGAGCCAAATCTATACGCCTATGGCAACGAGCTGTTGCAGCATTGGACCTTCCCATCGGCCATCGAAATCTTCCAGTTTGCCCTGGCACGCTTTCCATCCAGTAGCCGACTTCGGCTGGCGCTGGGCATCGCCTTCTACGGCAACGGCAACTACGATCAGGCAGTGCCGATCTTTGAAGCCATGCTTGCCGCTGAGCCGGATAATGCCAGGACGGCAGACCTACTGGGTCGTAGTTGCAGTGCGCTTACCGGTACGCCGCAGGCTGGCTGCGCCTCACTGCAGCAGTTTGCGCAGGCTCACCCCGCGAATGCACCTGCGTCACTTTTCGCCGCCGTAAATATCCTGCACCAGCCCGCAGACCTGCAGAACTCCGCCGCGGCGAATACCCTGCTACGCAATGCTTTGAAGGCAGATCCAAAGCTGGCCGACGCCTGGTATGAACTGGGCGCACTGCAACAGTCTCAAAATCAGTGGGAAGAAAGCTCCGCCTCGTTACAGCAGGCGATTGCAGCACGCCCTGCCTATCCGGAAGCGCACTACCGGCTGGCTCGTGCCTATGCGCGCATCGGCAAGCGGGAGCAGGCACAACAGGAGATCGCACTGCAGCAAAAGTATGCCGCGGAAGCCAAGACTGCGGAAAACCAGCGGATGCAAGAGGTGATGAAGTTTCTAACTACCTCCAACTAGGCCGCTATCTTCGCGAGACGGCGCACGCCCAATCGCAATCGCGACGCGCCTTTCTTCGCAACACCGCTGGTACTGCGGCGGCGGGCAAGGTATTTGGTGCGTCTGCACTGCTGGCACAGACTGCTCCGCGTGCGCCCAAGGCTGTCGTCGTCACATTCGGCGGCGGCGCGCGAGATGCAGAGACCTTCGCGCCAGAGGGCCAGGCAAACATTCCCCACATGCTGCGCGACCTGGTGCCGCAAGCCACCTTCTACACCCAGGTGATCAACCGTGGCATCCTGGGCCACTATGTTGCGACTGCTTCGCTGGCCACGGGAGTGTACGAACACTTCAACAACTTTGCCGCGGTGCAGCCGCAGAATCCTACGGTCTTTGAGTACATGCGCCGCGACCTGCGACGACCCGCGGACGATACCTGGGTGGTAGCTCCGAGTAACGGTTTTGGTGGCATCGGCGAAAGCAGCCATCGTCTGTATGGATCGGGTCTGGGTGCACGCGTCATCCTTCCAAAGCTGCTGCTGGCCGCGGCCATGCGAGGCCAGGCGGGCAGCACGAGCGAACACCTGCTGCGCGACAACTACGAAACACCGCTCTTCGACCCATCGCCCACTGGATCGGTTTCGCAGGAAGAGCTGCACCGCACGGCGGAGTTGCTGGACGTCTCCGTGAACGATTTCCGAGCGCACGCAACGACGCTGTCCAGCCCGGACGAGCTGTCGTTTTACATTGCGCGGCAGCTCATGCGTCGCGTGGCACCGTCGCTGCTGTGGATCACGCTGCACGACATAGACATCGCGCATTCCGGCGCCTTCTCGCTGTATCTGGATGGCATTCAACGCAGCGATCGCCTATGCGCGGAGATATGGAAGACGATTCAGACGGAACCGGAGTACAAGGGCCGCACCACCATGTACGTGCTGCCTGACTTTGGTCGAGACGCAGATGAGGACGCGGGCGGAAACGGATTTCAGCATCACCGCACGGGCGACCCGCTCAGCCGGACCACGTGGATGCTGGTGATGGGTCCGGGCGTCCGTCAAAACGTCGTCGTGGATCGTCCGGTGGATTCGCTGGACCTGGTACCCACGCTGGCATCGCGGCTGGGCTTTCAGGCGCGCTTTGCCGCGGGCACACCGCTGGCCGAGGTGCTGTCGTAATGCAACAGCGTGTAGAAACAGGCGGTCAAAAAAGCCCCGGCGCACGCGCTACCCGGGCACAGCCGCCTGTGCTTTCAGCTGCGGCGTTTGCGTCGTATCCGCCGCAGGCACGGGCTTTGACTGTTCGCAACCTCTCCCTGCTGCAGCGGCTGCCGCTGCCCCTGTTGCCACTGCTGCTGCGCGAAATGAGTGCCTACGACTGGCGCTTTCCGCGTGAGCGCGACCGCATTGACGCGCAACTGGCGTACCTGCGCGCACTGCAACCGGACCAACGGGCGGCCGTGGTGGCACCGTTTGCTGCGCTGCACCTGCCAGCCGCGCTTGCCGACATCGACTGGATCAACGACCCCGGCAGTTACCTGGACGCGCTGACTGCCACACTGTGGAGCAGCGGTGAAATGCCGGCGTTTCGCCAGGCCGCGAAGGACTACGCCGCGGCGATGCCGGCTCAGGCCGCACGAACCGGGTCGCCTCGCCTGGTCGTCGCCACCCTGGATGCATCGTTGACCGGTTCTGCCCACTTTGCGAGGCTGCGCGAACACGGCGTTACCCTACGTGTCTCCGATCCAGATGGCATGGACGTTCTGCTGGCCCATCTGCAACAGCGTGCCGCTACCCGTCCCGAGCCTTATACGCACTGGTACGTCGACGGCGGTGTGGCAGCCCTCGCAGACAACCGCCTGACGCAGGTGAGCTATGACGCGCTTGCGCCGGTTCGAGCCTCGTTGCTAGGCCGCGCGCGCAACGTCATCAGCGCCGAACGCAGCGGGCCAGAGGAGTTACGGTCGCTGATGGCACGCACCACGCCGGAGCAAATCGGCATGCTGCAGGCCGACCCTACCCTGGCGCACTTTCAACTGTCACTGCTCACCGAGGGGTCGGGCACGCAGATCTTTTCCACAACGTTTGTGCAGTGGGCTGCGCGCGAATGTCTGCGCCGAGCGGAGCCGGAAACGCTGCTGCTGCGCTTTACACCGCGACAGGCGCAGCAGGGCATGGACCAAATGCTGGCGGGCGCAGCGGCTACCGGCGCCGACCCGGCCGGGTCCCGCATCGACGCTGAGCAGGCGGCCTACTACACCTGGATGAATCTCACGCGGCTGCCGGGTGCGGCCGAAGCACGGTTCCTGGCCTGGCACGCGGGCAGTGGCCTCGCAGTGGCCATCGGCCCTGGCCTGGCGCGCGGCACCTCCTCTCTTTCCCCTTACAACATGCCGCAGGCACTCAGGCTGCTCGCCTGATCCGTGGTCGATCGCCTCTTGACAGGGCCCATTATGTTCACCCCATTTCGCCGTTTCGCTCTTTCCCTGCTGTTGGCAACTGCCCCTCTCAGCGTGTTCGCCACGGAAGCACCACGCATCGTGGAGAAAAACGGTCGACACGCGTTGCTGGTTGACGGCGCGCCGTACCTGGTACTGGGCGCGCAGATTAACAACTCAAGTTCCTGGGCCGGCACGCTGCCGCAGGTGTGGCCCGCCATGGCAGACATGCATGCGAACACCGTCGCTGCGCCCATCTACTGGGAGCAAATGGAAACCGAACCCGGCAAGTTCGACTTCTCTACCGCCGATTTGCTGGTGAAGGGTGCGCGTGAACACAACC
>JBPBQP010000120.1:0-8845 GCA_050954745.1 Janthinobacterium lividum
TCCAGGTGCTGCAGCGATCCATAGCGGATTTCTGCGGCACGGGTTACATCGCCCGCGCCCTCTGCAGCCGACAGCGACCGCGTATTTTCCTCGATGGCCTGCACGGTCTTGCCCAGGTCTGCGCGTGCGTTGCGCTGCTGCTCCCATGACTCGGCGTCGGCGGTGACCTGCGGTTCCAGTTGGGCGATCTCCGCTTCGAGCGCGGCAATGCTTTTGGTCTGCGCGGACGATGGCTTCGGCAGGCCGCGCAGTGTTTCCAACTCCGCACGGCGGCGTGTCAGCAGGCGTTCCTGCTGATCCAGAGCCGTGGGACGTGACTCCAGTTGCATGCGCAAACGTGCCGTGGCGGCGTCGATAACGTCGATCGCCTTGTCCGGCAGGAAGCGGTCGCGCATGTAGCGGCGCGACAGCTTCACCGCAGCTACCAGTGCCTCATCCGTAAGCTCCACGCCATGAAAGGCAGCGTAGCGGTCGCGAATACCACGCAGGATGTACAGCATGGACTCGTCAGAAGGCTCGCCCACCTGCACCCGCTCAAAGCGGCGCGCCAGCGCACCATCCTTCTCAATGCGTTCGCGGTACTCGTCAAACGTCGTCGCACCCACGCAGCGAAGTTCGCCACGTGCCAGCGCCGGTTTCAGGATGTTGGCCGCGTCCATGCCGCCCTCGGTACCGCCCGCGCCCACCAGCTGGTGGATTTCATCGAGGAACAGGATGATCTCGCCCTTGCGCAGCTTCACCTCGTCGACCACGGCCTTCAGCCGCTCTTCAAACTCGCCGCGGTACTTGGCTCCGGCGACCAGACCCATCAGATCGAGCGCAATGACGCGGCAACGCTTCATGCTTTCCGGCACGTCCTGCGCGGCAATGCGAAGCGCCAGGCCTTCGACAATGGCGGTCTTACCCGTGCCCGGATCACCCACGAGAACGGGATTCGACTTGGTCTTGCGCAGCAGCGTCTGGATCAGTTGTCGCACTTCGTCATCGCGGCCAACGACCGGCATCAGTTCACCAGCAGCGGCAGCGGCGGTTAGGTCGCGGCCAAACTTTTCCAGCATCTTCGGACCCGACGCAAGGTCACCCTCGGCTGCTTTTGCAGCCGGAGCCGTCGCGGTTCCACCGCTCGTCGCAACAGCTGGCGCGGGCGCTGCAGGCTGCTCCAACGCGTCGACCGTAAACCCGGCTTTGCGGAAGTCGTTCCGCAGCTCGTTTGAGCCTTCACCGGTCAACGCAGCTTCCAACACATCGACAGGCTCTGCCGACTCTCGGCCATGCTTTGCGGCGATGTCGAACGACTCCGCCAGCACCGTGCGCAGCGCCTGCGACGCCAGCGGACGGCGCCCATCATCCAGCCGTTGCGCGGACAGGGCATCGGCCCGCCGCGAAAGCTCATCCAGCAGCGCAGGAAAGACCACGCCCTTGCGCTCCAGCGTGGGACGCAGCGAACTGCCATCACCGTCCAGCAGCAGCAGCAGCAGGTGTTCGGGCTGAATCAGTGCCTGGCGTCGGCCCTCGGCCAGCAGACGCGCGTTCGCCAATGCGGATTCCATTTCGTCGGAAAGCTTGCTCAGGTCCAATGCCATGTTCTTGTCTTTCCCTGGAACTATTCCAGCCTGCTGCGGCGGCGGGGCCGGTTGAGGTCGTTTGCGTCGTCGGCCGGTGGGGCCTCGCGCGGCATCCAGGAGGGCTGTGCCGCGGGCGGTGGCGGCTCCAGCCGTTCGGGTACACGCTCCGCCGGGGCAAAGGTGCTGCGGCGCGGTGCGTTGTCCTGCGACATGCGGCTGCTGTCGCCAAAGCCCCGTGGCGGTTCTGGGAAGCTGGTGTTGCCACGACCACTGGAGATCGGTGACGTCGCCACCGGCTCGGGCAACGGGCGTTCCGGCTCACGCTCGATGTTGCGTGCGTCCGGCGTTTCCTGCCGACTGCCGCTGTAAAAGCGATGCCGGATGAACAGCAGCGCCGTCCGTACCGTGTGGTACGCGGGCACGGTGACACGCACGTCGGTGATGGTTGGCACATCGGGCGCTTCAAAATCCAGTTCGATGTTGTATTGCTCGTCCAGCTTCACGTCGCCGGTCAGGATGTAGCTTTCGCGACGGAAGCCCGAACCCTCGTTCAGCCGGACCTCGGCACCGATGGAGGTGCCGCGCAGCCACGGCGTGGCACGGTCGCCCACCAGGATCAACCGGTAGCGGTCGCGCCCTTCCAACCGCAGGTTTGAGAAGAAGATGGTCATCTCGTCCGCAACACCCTGCACACGCGACGCACGCGCCGACAGCCGGTACAGCGATTTGCCGCCACGGTCGAAGATGAAGTTCGTACTTTCGAGCGTCGACGACTTGCGGAAGTCGATGTACTTGCCTTCCAGCGCACGCTCCAACCGCTCCAGCCCGCCCAGCGACTGTAGTGCCTTGCGCACTTCCATGCCCAGGTCTTCGTCCAGCTGCAGCGTGCGGCCCAGTTGCAGGGTGTGTTTTTGCAGTTCGATCAGGCCGACCAGTTCGCTTTCGCCGGTTTCGCGCAAGGTGTCGTAGTACTGCTGCATGCCCTCGGCCAGGTCGAAATAGATGGCGGCAGAGTGCAGCATGCGGCGCACTCGGCCAAAGAACTGCGCGGGCGATTGCGTGCGATCCAGCAGGGCGTATGCGGTGTCCTGAAGTTCCAGCACCATGCGTTCAGCGAAGACCATGGAGTCACGATCGACCTCGGTCTCAAGCCCGCGCTCGGTGAAGATCTGCATGAACTCGCGCATGGCACGGTGCAGCTCCGCATAGCCTGCAGCCAGACGGTTCGTCGCATCCAGAATACGGCGCGTTCCGCTCATCAACTCCGAATGTGCGGCAACCGAGATGCACGCAGGTACAAACTGCGGATCGGCCTCAAACGACATCCCAGCGGCTGGACGCCGCAAACGGCCCACCACGATGCTGTGCGCGCGTTCCGCCGCGGTGACCTGCAGCGCCACGCGGTAGGCTGGCACGCGCTCGGTCCGCATCTGCGGGTTGAAGCTGTCCACCGCGCCATTGCGCTTTTCCCGTGCGCCCGCGTCAATGACCACGTGGATCAGGGCTTCCACGACGCCCGCAAGCTCGTTCTTCGGGTAGCGGACAGAGACCGTGCCTGCCGTCTCCACGTCCACAATCGAGCCAATGGGCGTGACGCCCCGCGCGCGGTTGACCGACACATCGAGGTATTCCGAAGTCTCGTTCAAAGACACTTCCGGATCGAAGCGGATCGTCCCTAGATCAGCCTCGGGCAGACGCACACCGCCGCCCACCAGGCCGCTGCCCTGCGACAGGTAGCGCATGCCCCAGGCGTTCAACGACTCAAGATACTGCTCCTGCCGCAGGAAGTGATCCGGCGTCAGCAACATGCCATGTTCCCAGTTCACCGACCGCAGTTGCAGATCGCCACGGGCTGCTTCGCCCGCCTCACGCCGCACATCACTCATGTCTTTGTCCTGCCCATCCAAAATCTCCCCTGGTCAAAGGTGCCGTCCGTCGCACGCCGTTTGCTCCGTTGCAGCCGGATGCGTGGCCGCCATGGTTTCTGACACCGCCATCGCCAGGGCGCTGCCCAGTTCGCGGCCCATGTGCGTGTTCACGCCCAGGCGGCTGTTGCCGTCGCGCACGCCCAGTCGCGGCGCTCGATTGCTGTCCAGCACCGACCAGCGTACGCGATACTGCGTCGCCACGGGCACGGCCATGTCCAGCGTCTGCCGCAACAGTGCCGCACCCTCGGCGGTTTCAACAAAGTGTTCGTAGTGGGCCAACGGCACCGGGCCAATCTCGATTTCGAGGGCGGCTGGTTCTTCCACAGCATCCCCCATAATCAGGTCCACGCCCAGGCGCGACGCGCGCGATCCAAGGCCCGACAGCGCCGCATCCGGCAGCCGCGCAAACGACGGTGTGTAGTGGAACCCTGCAACCGGCAGCCCCAGCAGCGACTGCAGCACAAACGCGCAGCCTTCCTGCCCGCAACTGTACTGCGCCATGCCCGCAATCAGCGTTGCCAGCCGATACCAAAGGTGCCGGGGCCAGTGTTCGGGCCGTACGCCAAACAGGTTCAGCCAGCGCGCGCAGGCGGTGGGGTCTTCCGGCGCGATCCGGAAGAGGGGTGCGCCTTCATGAAACCAGTGCTTCAGCTTTTCCAGCGGATCGTCGAAGCCCTGCAGAATCTCGCGTGTGCCTACATGCGTTTCACCGCCCGAATCCCACATGCCGACGGGCAGTGCGTGGGCGAATCCAAGGCCTGCGATGCGGAGTTGGACGCGCGTGTCTGGCAGCAACGGCTCACCCGCCGCGGGAGCTTGTCCGACGACCGTGCCTGCCTGTGCCGCGTCGCGTCCCGCGCGCTCAATGACGATGCGGTGCGACCCGATACCCAGCGCCTCCAGCGTCGCCAGTGCCGAGTGGATGGAGTGGTGATGCGCCTGTTTGCCCACCGCAAACGCGGGCATGCGCGGCGGTGCCGGGGCGGGCGTCATGCCAGTGGCGGGTGCAGTGCCCTCGCCCAGCAGCGTGGCTATTGCCTCCATGTGAACTCCACCGCCAGCTCAAGCCCGTGGACCAGCCGCGAACCGAGCGCAATTTCCATCTGCGATTTCAGCGCCGGCAGCTCGATCTCAGGGCGCGTAAATCCGGCAGAATCGAGCGTCAGCAGCAGGCGTTCCACACGGCGCAGACCTTCCGGTCGGCGTTCTGTGCCCGACGTGCTTTCGGCCTGCAGAATGCGTCTATCCACCGCCAGTGCTGCAGTCTCCAGATCCTGCTTGGTGACGATGCGACCGCGTGACAGCAGGGCGTCGGCAAAGCGGCGCTCCTCGCTGGCAACCTGCTCGCCGTTGGACCCGCCGGATGCCGCGGTCAGCGGTGCCACGCGGATGCCCGCCAGGGCCGCGGCATTGGCAAAGCCGGGAATATCGCCCGGGCCCACCCGGTTGCCCAGGTCGCCATTCGTCAGCCACAGTCGAACATTCGCCGCGGCATGTTCTTCGCCGCTGCTGTGGCGACCGGGCGTAATGGTCAGCCGGCTGTTGTGCAGTTCATACCGGCCTGCGGTGGCGCTGGCACTCGGCTGCGTCACGGGTTCATACAGGTCGTTGTCGGTGCTCATGACGGTCAGCGGTGCCACCAGGTGTTCCGGTGTGCCACCTGCCTTGGTTACAGGGATGGAGATACCATCGCGCGCAAATTGCACCGTCTGGTTGCGCGCAAAGACGTTGGAAGCCGTCATCGCATGTAAAACAATGCCGCTGATGGCGTGGTGCAGCGAGGGGATGCCGGGCGGCATGGGAATCTTGATCCACAGGCGTGGCTCGGCCAGTACGCCCGCCGCATCGCGGTTCAGCAGCCGAGACATCGCCGGTTCCAGCAGCAGCGGGACGCGGCACAGGAAGGGCGCATCGGCATCCATGGGTGGAAACACAAACTGGCGGCCCGTGTAAAAACCATCTGGGATGGACGGCATTGGCGTATCGAGCATGCCCGTGCTCTCGTTCGCTGCCGTTTGAAACTGCAACTGGTAGACACCTGCATTGCTGCGCTTGGGCCGCAACAAGCCTTCGCCACTCAGGTCGCCATCGGCGCCGAAGATCCACCATGGTTCGTGGCACAGCGCGTGCTGCACCGGGTAGGTGCCTGGTCCAAGTTCAAAGAACATGCCGTGCCGGTTCAGCAGCTGTGGCGAGAGATTTTCTATGGCAAGGAACAGCGCGGGCTGCGGCCCCAGGCCGACCGGTACCGCCTCCAGCGAGGGGCGCAGCGCCGTGATGGAGTCGCTCATCTCCACGCCGGAAAGCATGCGCACCGACTGATCCTGGTAGGCCAGCGCAAAGGCCACGCGTGCGCGCGACACTTCACAGGTGGCGTCCAGGCTGAAGACCAGCCGCTCGCCCAGTGCCGCAACCGCATTCAACTCGGTCCCGGCACGCAGCACCCGCGGATCGGGCAGATCGTTCACCAGTCGAACCGCCGCCTGCGCGGGCGTGGCGAGGTACTGCTGCACCTGCAGGCCGCGCATCAACTCATGCAGCAGTGACTGGCGCAGCTGTGCGGTATCGCTGTAGACCTGGTCAATCTGCTGCGCTACCGTACGGAACAACACCGCCAGCAGGGGGTCAGTCGTCTCGGAACTGACACCGAAATCCTTGACGCGCCGACGGAAATCATCGCGAAGTTTGCGGTCGATTTCCAGCACGTTCGGTGTATGTGTGCCCATTGAATCGACCCTCCCGTCTAAGGTTCCTGCGAAAAGCTTGTGGTCAGCGTTTCGGCCGTGGTCACGTTTTCGAGCGTGATGGAATAGGTATCCACGTCGCGGTTCGCGCTCAGTTCACGCACCACCTCCACCACCGTGTAATCCGTCAGTCCCAGGTCGATCAGCGCACCGTTGATGCGTTCCGTGGCCAGTCGCGGCAGGTCTGCGCGCGTACGGCTGTGCTCAAACAGGTCGCGCAGGCCAAACTGTGGGCAGGCGCTCCATGAACCCTGCGGCGTACGCGCCATCATCTGCAGCAGAGCCAGTATGGAGGCAGACCGCTCTGTACGACGTAACAGGCCGTTTTCCTGGAGCCGCATGGGAAAGGCAAGGGACTGCATGGAACCCCGCAAGGCAAATGTCAGACGTGCAAAGGCAGCAGAAACAGGATGGGTGCCTGCACGGTGCAGACACCCTCGCCTGGCAAGCGTGGCGAAACTAGTTGGTCAGCGTGATGTCGCGGAAGTTCTGCTGGTTCATCTCCGCTTCCAGGTCCAGCACCAGGATGTGGTTGATGCCGGCGTGATCTTCCTTCGCCAGCTGGTCATCGCTCATATACGGGTTCAGCGTGTGGTATCCACTGATCCACCCGTTGAAGTTGTAGGAAGCCAGCGCGTCCTCGTGGGAATCATCTTTCCAGAACTCCAGCTTGATCGGCTTGACCTTGTCACGCGTGACCACGTTCGACAGGTTGAAGAGCGCACTCATGGTCGAGAAGGGAATGTTGGTGTCGTCATGGAAGTCGACATAGACGCGGATGTTCGTATTCAATGAACCCATCTGCGGCATGCCGGCGCGGTCCTTGTCTGTGTTGAACGCAACTGAAATGGAGAGGCAATCAAACTTGTTGCCGTCGATGGTGCAGGTGCTGCGGTAAGGAGAAGCCATGAAACCGTTCCTTTCAAAGTGCGCCTTGTGGGACAGCGCGGGCCTGGTACCGGAACCTAGCAGGGGCTGCAAGGTCCTGAAGGTGCGGCGAAAGCTAGTTGCTGAGCTTTACATCCTGAAAGTTCTGCTGATTCAACGCGGGCTCGATATCCAGCACCAGCATGTGGTTCAGGCTGGGCGCATTGCCCTCAGCGAGTGCATCTTCGGTACTGGCCGAAGCGTGGCGCGGCAGAAAGTCCAGCGGGTTCGAGGTTTCAAAACGGCGGATCCAGCCGTTGAAGCTGTAAGAGATCAGCGCGTCCTGCTGCGAGTCGTCTTTCCAGAACTCGATCTTCACCGGCTTGATCTTGTCGCGTGTGACCACGTTCGCCAGGTCGAACAGGCTCTTCACGACGGAGAAGGGAAGGTTCACATCGTCATGCAGGTCGGCCCACACGCGGATTTTGGTCGAGAGCGAACCCATCTGGGCGACGCCCGCGCGATCCTTCGCGGTGTTGAACTTCACGCTGGTGGTGACAGCCTGAAACTTGTTGCCATCAATCGTTACGGTCGTGCGGTACGGGTTTGCCATACATGGCTCCTTATTCGAAGTGGCTCGTTCTGCGTCGTTAGGATGAGCTGGAAGAGTCGCCGGAGGAAAAAAGCGACTGAACCAACGACTTGATGCGGACTGCTGCCGTTTGCAGCGAGCCCGAGGAGGCATTCTCCTCAACCTGTTCCGGTATAGCGATAGAAGACGTAGAGACCATCTGGGTGCCAGGGACCGAGGTGCCGGTGGGTGCCAACCGCTCAAACACGACTGCCTTCTTTTCTTCGGGCGAAACCTGTGGTGCGGCAGGCGGTCTTCCCGACGCAGCACGCATTTCCTCTGCCGTAACTACACGGCCACCTTGCGCGCGCATGCCCACGGACGCGCCGCGCTGTGTTTGCAACGGCTCTGCGCGCTTACGCTCCTCAGCATCGCGAGCCGCGGAACCCGCACGCGGCCGGATGGAACCGAGCGGCGCGTCCGCAGAGTTTTCTGCCTCGCGCGCCGCCGATCCGGCCTTCGGTACCCCGATCTGAAAACGTAACTGGTTCATGGCAAACCGCCTAGTTCTTCGAGGGCTCTGTCTTTGAAAATTCAGGTACATCGATCTTCAACACGAACGTTTCTGCCGGACCGGTAGGCATGACGCTGAGCGTGATATCGCAAATGCCCTGCATACGCTTTTGCGAATCCTTGTCGACAAACATGTCATAGCCCAGGATGGTGCCCTGCTCCACCTGTTCATCCAGCAGGCGCTTCAGCGGCGTTTCAATCTGCTGGTCCATGAAGTCGCGCGTCAATACCTGGCCTGCAACCTGCAGCAGGTAGTGGCGGCAGCAGCGTTCCAGGTAGCGCAAAATGCGGTATGACGTGAAGAACTTCAGCACGCCGTAGGGATCGTCGGCCTGAGTGCGGCAACCATAGAAGCACAGGTGGTTGTCCGCATCGCGAATGATGGGAATCAACTGGCGTTCCATGGACAGGTGCTCCATCTGGCCGATCAGCGGTTCGATGCGCGCCTTGGCCGCACCGTTTACGCGGCCAAAGCGCGAACCCACCGGCCCCTGCGCCATGCCTTGCGCATCGTCGGCGCGCGCCACGGCGCCGGCAAACACCATGGATGGCGGACCGTACATACCGTCGGCAATGGTGTCGCCCTTCTCAAACCAG
>JBPBQP010000121.1:0-8796 GCA_050954745.1 Janthinobacterium lividum
AGGGCAGCCAGTGCCATGCCGTTGGGTGAACCAAGACCAGTGCAGGCGTCCCAGCCCTTTGCGGCCTTGAAAGACCCGTTGTTACCTTGTGTGATGTCGTGGAAGCCGCTGACGGCAGCTGCGGCGTAGAGCCTGGGCTGCAGCAGGCCTACCGACGATTTGTTTTGTGCGTTGATCAGCGCAACCAGCGCAGCCCAAAGCGGTGCCACGGCACTGGTGCCGCCCACCACGATGGTTTGTCCATCCACACGCACCTGGTAGCCGGTGGTGGGGTCGGCGTTGCCGCCAACGTCTGGTACGCCGCGACCTGTCTTGGTGGCAGCGATAGAGGCCTGCCATGTGGGCTGCGGGTAGTCTGCGCTGATGCCGCCACCAGTTGCACCCTCGTTGCTGGCAGTCTCATTCCAGACAACTTCCGTCGCAATGTCGCTACCACTCGCCGTCAGCCTGGTTCCCCCGCATCCCAGGACATAAGGGCTGCTGGCAGGGTAGTCGACATGGTTTTTGCCGTCAGTTTCACCATCACTGGACCCGTTGTCACCCGCGGCGACCGTAACCGTAATGCCGAGCGCCGCCGCGCTTTGGAAGGCCGAATCCATCGCCGCACGAGCCTGCGCGGTCCAGTTTGGCTCCGCACTGCCCCAGCTGATTGAGATCACCGTGGGCTTGTTCGTGGTGTCATGGATGGCCGTAGTAATGGCATCCACAAAGCCCTGGTCAGTGTTGGGAGCGAAGTAGACAGCGATATTTGCGCCCGGCGCCGCGCCGCCAGCCACGTCAATGTCGAGCATCACTTCGCCGTCGGCACCGTCCGGCGTTGTGGGCGCATTCTTTGCCTTGTCTACCAGGACGGCAGTGACCTTGGGCGCGGTAATACCGAGTGTCTTGAAGTACGCCGTGATGTCAGCCGGGCGGAAGCCGCCACCCAGCTCGATCAGCGCGATGGTCTGGCCCTTTGCGCTGACTGTCGGAAAGTTGTACAGCTTCGCGACCTGGACCGGGGTAAAGGAAGTGCCGGTTGCCCGGGGCGTCACCCGAAAGTGAGGTTGCGCCTGTGGGCGATTGTCGAGGCCCAGCACCGCTTCGACGTAGGGGATCAGCTGCTCTGGCAGGCAGATATCGCCCTGCCGTACACGGTACGTCTGGTCGCCGACCACGTGTTGGTAGAGCTTTACCGAGAACGCAGTCTGCAGGGCGGCGAGTGAGCCACTGACTAAAATCGTACGGCGCGCGGCATCTGCCTCCGCTGAAAGGCCAAACTCTGCTGCAAAGGCCTTCACCGCCTTGATTGCCTCGGGATCGGCACCGTGTGTTGCGCGGTACTGGGCCCGCGTCAGGTATGCTCCGCCGATGGACTCCTGCGAGAGCGCAGCCTTACGCTTTACGATCACCGACACCGTGAGGTTGCCGCGCAGCTTCGGCCCGGCTTCTGGTGTGCTGCCGGGCAGCGCAGACCGGGTACTACCGGCCAGGGCCACACGTGGCGCAGTCGCAAACACTGTCTTCAGGGTCGTGCTTTTCTTGGCTGGAATCTTCTTTACCGTTGACTTCGCCATCTTGCGTCCTTCTTTCTTGGATGCGTTGCGTGTTCTGCTTGCAGTCAAATGGGGTGCGCCCGTACGAAACCTTCGCACGGTGCAGCGAATCGGGAGATCAAAGTCCGGGTGCGATCAAAGTCGCTGGCAATGCTTTGCGTTGCCGTCGGTCCCTGGAGATTGATTTCTACGCCTTTTGTTCGCCTTGGGGCAAGAAGAAAATTTTGGGCAGCACAACCCGGTCCGTTCGTTATCGGTGAGTCCATTCTGCCGGGCCATGTCGACACAGCCTAGCTCAGGAACATGCAATCGCCGTACGAGAAAAAGCGATATTCGTGTCGAACAGCATGGGCGTAGGCCTTCAGAGTGTGTTCGCGCCCGGCAAAGGCGCTCACCAGCATCAGCAGGGTGGACCGTGGCAGGTGGAAGTTGGTCAGCAGGGCATCCACCAGTCGAAAGCGATGACCTGGCTGCAGAAAGATGCGGGTGCTGCCGGTATGCGGCTCCAAATGGCCGGTTTGCGCAATGTGCTCCAGCGTGCGGGTCGTGGTGGTGCCCACGGCGACGATGCGTCGGCCCTCCGCCCGTGCGCCTCGGATGGCTGCTGCGGTCGACGCGGTCAGGGTGTAGCTCTCTTCATGCAGGCGGATGTCTGCCAGGTCATCCGCGCGTACCGGCTGGAACGTCCCCAGGCCAACGTGCAAAGTGATGTGCGCGATCGCGACACCGCGTGCGCGAATGGCGTCCAGAATGACAGGCGTGAAATGCAGACCAGCAGTGGGCGCGGCTGCCGAGCCATGCGCACCGGCGTAGACCGTCTGGTATCGCGCACGGTCATCCTCCTGGTCTGTGGAGGCGTCGCGGTGAATGTATGGCGGCAGCGGGATGTGGCCGAGCTTGTCCAGTGCGCCGAAAAAGTCTGAAGCGGGCAGGAACTGGAGCGTGCGTTCGCCGAACTCGCCTGCATCCACGACATCTGCGGTGAGCACCAAATCCCCAGCTTCAAAGACGATCCGTTCCCCTACGGGCACCTTGCGGCCTGGTTTCACCAGCGCGCGCCAGCGATCGTCGCCAAGGGGTTGTGTCAACAGAACCTCAACCTGGCCGCTGGGGGCGGGTGAACCTTTCTGCGTGCGTAGACCGGCCCGTCGGCCAAACAGCCGGGCCGGGATCACGCGGCTGTCGTTCATCACCAGCAGGTCGCCGGGGTGCAGCAGGGAAGGCAGGCCACGAAAACGTCTGTCCGCCAAGGCTCCCGATTCACGATCTACGGTCAGCATGCGCGCGCCATCCCGCTCGGCAGGGGGCTGCTGGGCAATCAGTTCTGGCGGTAGGTGGAAGTCGAAGTCGTCAACGCGCACCTGTCTATTTTAGAGAAGCGCATGCCTCTGCCTGCTGAACAGCGTTGTCGAGACTCGCCTGTAGCAGGGCAGTTGCATTCTCCTGCCTGGCGATGGCCAGGGGGGCAGACCAGCTCACGCGCACGCGGCTGAACGGCTTTGGGATCATGAAGCGGTCCCACGACCGCAGCAGCCACGCACGCTGCGCATGCAGGTGAAAGCATGACGCGGCACTGCCTGTGTGCTGCACGACGGCCGCGGCTCCGGCCTTGGCGACGTACATGGGCCCGCGTGGACCATCCGCCGTAATGGCGACCTTGTACCCCGCCTGCCGTGCGCGGGTTAACGCCAGCAGCCCGGCGGCGCCACCCAGAGAGCTGGAGCCACGGATCGCGACAAATCCTAGCCGTTCCACCAAGCGTGCGATTAATTCGCCGTCAAACGAGGCAGAGATCAGGATCCGGATGCCCAGCCCGCGATAGCGGTATGCCGCCAACAGCAGTGCGCGGTGCCAGAAGACATAAAGCGCCGGTTCCTTGGGGAAACGGTCGGCTGGCCGTGCGCCGGGTGCATCTACCTCGTCGAACCGCAGCGTGGCGCATAGCAGGCGCAAGACAGCCGCCGCAAGCGGTGGAACGACTGCCAGCAGCACGCGCTGACCGCGAGAGAACGCCATCTCCGCATTGTAGGCAGCCAATTAGAGGTCCGCCAGGAACAAAGAAACCCAAGGGTGCCGCAACTTGATGTCAGGTCGGAATGGACCGATGAACCTGATGAGGCACGTGACGCAGCATTGTGACTGGCCTGCACACAGACCTATACTCGCAGCGTTCCAAGCTGTTGGAACCAGCATGCGGCTTGCCACAAGTGCTTGCCGCGTTGACTACGGTACAGTCCGCAGCAAGGTAGAGGTCGTCTAATGAATTGCGCTTCACGTCCCCGTGGAGTGTGGCAAGAAAGGCAAGGCTGGCACCATGGCAGTACTGGAAATGAAAGAAATAAGCATCGCTCCCGGTCTGGAGCACGCCGATGAAAAAGAGTTGAACCCCTGGGAAGCGCAGGCCGCCCGTTTTGACTTCGCAGCTGGAAAATTAGATTTGGACACCGGTATTTGGAAGGTACTGCGGCAGCCCGCCCGTGAGATTATCGTCCACTTTCCCGTCATGATGGACGATGGTCGCATCGAGGTCTTCACCGGTTATCGCGTCCAGCATTCCATTGCGCGAGGACCCGCGAAGGGCGGCATTCGCTACGCGCCCGATGTGTCGTTGGACGAAGTGCGCGCACTGGCCAGCTGGATGACGTGGAAGTGCGCCATCGTCAACATTCCCTTCGGCGGTGCCAAGGGCGGTGTCATCTGCGACCCCAAAAAGATGAGCCAGGGTGAGCTGGAACGCATGACGCGCCGCTACACCGCAGAGATGATTGACGTCTTCGGCCCTGAAAAGGACATTCCCGCGCCTGACGTCAACACCAATGAACAGACCATGGCCTGGATTATGGACACCTACAGCATGCATGTGAGGCAGACCGTGACTAGCGTCGTGACCGGCAAGCCCATCAACATGGGCGGCTCACGCGGACGTTCGGCTGCGACCGGTCGCGGCGTCTCCGTCAGCTGCGACCAGGCGCTGCGGTACCTTGGCATGCAGCCCCAGGATTGCCGAGTGATCGTGCAGGGTTTCGGCAATGTTGGCTCGAATGCCGCTCTGCTGTTGCAGGGCAAAGGCTACCAGGTCATCGGCATCGCAGAGTGGGATGGCGCCCTCTACAACGCGGCTGGCATTGACATCCCTGCGCTCATCGAGCATCGCCGAACGACCGGCTCCATCCGCGGCTTTGCAGGTGCGAGCGAAGCCAATAGCGACGAGTTGATCACAACGGCCTGCGAAATCCTGATCCCAGCCGCGCACGAGAATGTCATTACCAGCCGCAACGCCGGTGCGGTCAAAGCACGCATCCTGGTGGAAGGTGCCAACGGTCCGACCACGCCTGAAGCAGACACCATCCTGGAGCAGAACGGCGTCTTTGTAGTTCCGGACATCCTCGCAAATGCAGGCGGCGTGACCGCCAGCTATTTTGAATGGGTGCAGGATCGCATGGGTTACTTCTGGACCGAAGACGAAGTCAACGACCGGCTGGACCGTATCATGATGACCAGCTTCACAGATGTCATCCGCTATGCGGAGTCACATTCGGTGAATAATCGCATTGCTGCGTACATGCTGGCGATCGACCGTGTGGCGTACACCACGAAACAGCGCGGCATCTACGCCTGAAGCGGGCAGACGTTGGAAAGGCACCACAGCGACAGGCGACCCCTGTCGCTGTTGTTTTTTGCTTAGCCGACTGAATTGAGGGTCGAAGTAGCAGCAGCCTTGATGATAATAATTACAGTCCTTTGCGTGTCGCAGGAAAACTGTTCTACTTCTCCCGTGTCAGGAGCAGTGTGAACGGAAGTAACAAACTAGGCACGACAGCCGTAGGACTCGGCCTTTCGCAGTCGCCTGCACTGCGTCGTGCACGTGCCTTTTTGGGCGGTCAAAGCGCTGTTCGTCTTACGCTGGCCAGCACCCTGCCGGGTCTGCCGTTCATCATGGTGCGGGCTCTGCTTCATCAGCATTCGGGCATTTTCAATATCGACTTCTTCCTCATCACAGGACTAGCCGCGTCGGGGTATCTGACGCTTGCTTCTGTACTTTTTGTCGTCGTCTATGTACTTGAATCCATTCGCCTGCTGGATGCGGTCTACTTTTTTTCACAGCAGGACGCATTGTTCGCAATGCATTTTCTCGCGGACACGCCCCGCTTCGTCGGGTTGGCATGGCTGGTGGCCTTCCTCGCGCTGACGGCTGGTTCGTTCCAGTTGTGGCGTGCCTTGATACCAAAGGTCTCTCGCAGACGGTTAATACCCGGCCTTCTTCTGCTGTCTACGTTGCTGGCTGTTGCGGCCACGGTCGATCTGACCCAGGGCTACAACCCACTGCTGGTTAGAGCCCATGGAAGGGCGCGGCCGCACCTCGTCGGCGAGGTTTTGGTCCGGATGCCGCTCGAACTGTCCCGCTCGGTGTCACACGATCAGGGCTCCACGGAGTTATCCCACAGCGCGACAGATCCGCTGTGGGGTGCATCACCTGTTCGCACCAACCGTGAGAACGTCGTGGTGGTGGTCGTGGAGTCCATGGGCCTGCTTACCGATGTGGCTGCACGTGCGCGTCAATTGAACGATTTTCAGTACGACTCGGCGATTCAGAGCCGCTACGCCGTCACTGTGGGCAGCGTGCCCTTCACCGGGGCGACCGTTCCCGGTGAAATGCGGGAACTGTGTCATCTGCAATCCACCGTGCATGTAAGCGATGCGACTCTGGATGGCAAGCCACCTTGCCTGCCACAGCAGTTCCGCGGACTGGGGTACGAAACTGCGTCCTTCCACGGTTACCGCGGCGCCATGTTCTTGCGTGAGAAGTGGTATCCAACTCTCGGATTCGAGAGTAGCGACTTTCTGACAGAGCTGAAAGACCTCCCCACTTGCTCTGGAGCCTTTTATGGCGCATGCGACAGTGCAATCGCGTCACACATCGAGCAGCGTTTGGCAACGAAGCACAGGGAAGGCGGACCACCCCAGTTTTTGTACTGGATGACGTTGACCAGCCACCTGCCGGTCGATGTCAGCAACGCACCCGCAAAGCCCTGTCCTATTACGGCTGACACTGAGGTTTGCGCGCAGTTGGCCTATATCGGTGTGGTTCTCGACTCCGTCAAGAAACTGGCGCTCGATGAAAGCACCGGGCCAACCGCGATCGTGGTGGTCGGTGATCATGCCCCGCCCTACGCTTCTATGGATCGGCGTGATCTGTTTGACAGCAATAGCGTGCCTTACATCGTGCTGCTGCCAAAGGCCACGAAGTAAGGTCACAGCAATTCGTGTGGCTTTTCCTGATTGCGTAGAAGGCCGCTTGCATGCGCTGTTCCCATGGTTAAGGCGGAGTGAACATGGGCTAATCGAGCCGAACATGAATTAGAGGGGGGAGTTCAATTGTCACTTGGTCTCCACACATTGAGGGATGTGTGGCGGGGACGACGGGACTCGAACCCGCGACCTCTGCCGTGACAGGGCAGCGCTCTAACCAACTGAGCTACGTCCCCAGCATTGCTGGTATAAGTACTACGCACTATCAATTCACGCTTCGAACCGACCGCGTATTGCGTATGACTGTAGGAGCCATATCGCTCTTCTGCGACTTACCGAGTGTAGCAGAAGATTAGCCTCCGGTGGATTTCAACCTATCGTTACCGTCGTCTGCGGAAATCCTTTCTGCGACTTGGCAGAGCCGTCCACACAATCAGTTAATCCCTGGATCATCAAAGGTGTGGATTGTCAGCCAAGATGCGGCCCAAGGCTCCCGGTCATTCCTGAACGTATACACCATCATGATCACGCGACCCTTTTTCGAAAAACTTGGCGGCTTCCGGCAGGAACTTGGTAGGATTCCATCCGAGGATTTTGAGTTCACGCTGCGCTGTGTGAAGGTGGGACCTATCGGCATTGTCCGAGAGCCCGTTGTTGCTGTACGCCGACATGTACCTCACGGAACCAATGCCGAAAGGTACTGGCATCACTGCTGCTGGACCAACGCTTAGTTCATCGCTTGCATGATCAGAACTGAGGTCATCCGTGTCTGCATCATGCCGTGAACGTACGGCCCAGACCCAAACCAGCCAACCCTCTGCGATACGCAATGGAGCTGCGATCCGCGGGGAAGTGCGCTTCGGCCTGCAGGTCAAGTGGCAGATCCTCAGGGTACTGCTGCTCAACGATCGCCTGGTCTTCCGCAAACACCCGGTGGTTGAAGTCGAGCGACGCCTGCATGGGGGCGTCCTGATCAAAATTACGGCAGATGGGTACAAACAGCCGCATCTTGCGCGCGGACACGGGCGACGCCGCGTTCAGGATATGTAACTGCCCGCCGCTTGGGAAAGTGACGGTCAGCTTCGCGGTAAACGGCAGGAACACCTCGAAGCGCCGGTGCCAGACGTAGCCGGGCGGATTCAGGTGTTTGAAGTCGCGCGAGTAGTTGCTGACGGTGCTGAAGTAGTCGGCCACAAAGCCCGCTTCGGTCTTCGTGGTGGTGTAATCCGGCACCTCAGGATTGTCCACCTCGCCGAAAGTGTCCACGTGCACAAAGGCGAAGTGAGACACATCCAGAAATCCTTCCATCTGTCGACCGGCTGATGCCTGCATGGTCACACCATTCGGAAGGACCCGCACGTAATCCGGGTCGGACCACTCCTTCATCACCGGCAGGGCGCGGGGTCCGTCGTCGACCAGCCGCACCCAGACCAGCCCATACGCTTCTTGCACTGGAAACGTGTGCAGGTGCAGCTTCGATGAGATGGCACCCTTCGGATGCGCCGGAATGCAGGTGCACTGGCCGTCTGCGTTGTAGCGCAGGCCATGGTATTTGCAGATGATTTCGTCGCCTTCGACATGGCCCAGGCTGAGCGGCGCTCCACGATGAAAGCAGATGTCCTTGGCGGCAGCCAGCGAACCGTTCGTTAGCCGGTAGACGACCACGCGCTCGTCTAGCAGGCGCGCCGCAAACGGCTGGTTCGTCACCTCGTGCGAGAAGGCGACCGGGTACCAGAAGGGCGCGAGTGCATGCCAATCACTTGCGGAAAAGGTACATTCGCGAGGCAGGCCGCTGCGCGAGTTCACGAGTTCAGAGGCTGGAAGAAGGTTCGCCGTGGTCGCCATATGCAATTATGCGGTGCGTGACGGGAACCGGCCACTGGTCGAGACACAGATTTTATGTGGGAGGGTGTGGTGGGCCGAGAGGGACTCGAACCCCCGACATCCTGCTTGTAAGGCAGGCGCTCTAACCAACTGAGCTATCAGCCCACGCCTTCCAAAGTTTAGGTCA
>JBPBQP010000122.1:0-5715 GCA_050954745.1 Janthinobacterium lividum
CCCCATGGGTGTCTCGGCAGCGCGGACCAGGGTGCCCGGTCGTTGAACAAGGAAGATGCATCCGGGTCGCCACGCAAAGGCCTGCTTGAGCCCGCGACCGCCTTGACCGGCTCTTTGCTGACGATGCTTCTCTTCTTCCTGAGTTATGGCTACTCCATTGGCGATGATTTGCCTTTTCACCTCGGCAGCTGGCAGGCGGCGGCCCTACTGCTGCGGCAAGGCGTGTACCCACAGTGGGAAGCGGCCGCAGCGTATGGTGCGGGTGAGCCGCGCTTCGTCTTTTACCCACCCCTGTCATGGCTGCTGGGCGCGCTGCTACGCACCTTAGCCACGCCACCGCATGCAGCGGAATGGTTCATCTGCCTTGCGGCTGCGGGCTGCTGGCTGGCGATGTACTGGGCCACGCGTCGATGGGCGACGGTGCCCGCTGCGCTGTTAGCCGCCAGCATTTATGCCGCCGCGCCTTACATGCTGTTCAGCAGTCTGCAACGCGCAGCTTTTGGTGAACTGCTGGCGGCGACCTGGCTACCCCTGTTGTTTGCCGCGTGCATCTCGCCTGCGCCCAGTGTCGCCGCCATTGCGATGCCGCTGGCGCTGCTGTGGTTGACGAACGCTCCAACGGCAATCCTGGGGAGTTACCTGCTGCTGTTCGTCGCGGTCTTCCAACTGCTCAAGATGCTGTTGCGGCAGGCACCTGCATGTGTGGTCGCGCTGCGGGCGGGCGTGTTCGCAGGCGGTACCGCTCTTGGCCTGCTACTAACCTCATTCTTCCTGCTGCCTGCATTGGTGCAGGCGAAAGACGTGCAACTGGACACGGCCTTCGAACACGGCCAGGGCTTCCGTGACAATTTCCTGATACGGCACACCGCACTTACCAGTCGCCAGACACTGCACGAAGTGACCGCGATGATGGCGGCCTACGTGTTTGCCCTGCTGTGTGTCTTCGTGGCCATTGGCGTGCTGCGACGACGTCGACCGCGGCCTGTCGCAGAAACCTATCCGGGATCTCTGCGATTGCTGCTCAGCGTTCTGGCATGCCTCGTATTCTTCCTTATGTTGCCGCCGTCCGCGTTTGTCTGGCAGCACCTGCCAAAGCTTGCGGTGTTGCAGTTTCCCTGGCGCCTTTTGAGTTTGTTGACACTGGTACTGGCATACGCAGTCGCACTGCTGGTGAACGAAGTTCGCATTCGTCCGTCGCATGCCGTGCTGGTGTCGATAGCCGTGAGTGCCATGCTCATGTCTGCAGGAGCAGCGACATACTGGCGCGATCCGCAGCAGATGGAGCAGCACGGCCTGCGGCCCGCCGACGTCGCCGCGCGTATACAACTGCGCCCCACGCAGGAGTACACCCCTGCCGGCGCGAATAACACAGGCCTGCAGCAAATGGACTCGCCCTCATGTAGTGTTGCAAGCGTTGCCCCGACGGAGACGCTGTCGGTACATCCCCTGCAGTTGCGCTTTCACCTGCAAGGCCCCGCCACCTGCACCCTGCCGCTGCGCAACTATCCACGGTGGACGGTGCTGGCGCAGGGCCGCGCCGCGCCACTCATCCCCCGCAGAGACGGACGGATCATGCTGCAACTCCCCGCCGCAGATGCCGTCGTGGAAGTGCGTTGGCGCAGGGGCTGGGACAACGTGGTCGGCGTGGCTCTGAGCCTGGCCACACTGCTGACACTGTTTCTGTTTGCAGCACACAGCAGGAGACACACATGACGCGCATGCACTACCGCGCCGACATTGATGGCCTTCGCGCGGTGGCGGTGCTGCTGGTGGTGTTGGGCCACCTGCGCACACGGGTCACCGGCGGTTACGTTGGCGTGGACGTCTTCTTTGTCCTGTCTGGATACCTGATCGGCGCACACATCCTGTCAGAGATTCAAGCCGACCGCTTTTCGCTCGCCGACTTTTACGAGCGGCGAGTGCGGCGCATCTTTCCGGCGCTGCTGGTGATGCTTGCGGCCAGCAGTGCAGCCGCGTGGTTCGTATTGCTGCCAACAGAGCTGAAGGATTTCTCACAGGCGCAGTTGGCTGCCCTGTCCTCGATCGCGAACTTTACTTTCTTGCGGCAGGCTGGCTACTTTGACACCGCAAGCCTGCTGAATCCGTTGCTGCATACATGGTCACTGGCTGTGGAAGAGCAGTTCTACCTCTCTCTGCCGCTCCTGGTCTTACTGGCGCAACGCCGATGTCCCGGCCGGGTAAAGCAGCTGTTATGGCTGCTGACTGCTGCGTCGTTGCTGGCAGCAGCAGTCTGGGTGTACAGGGCTCCTTCGGTCGCGTTCTACTCTTCGCCGCTACGTGCCTGGGAGTTGCTGGTGGGCACGGTGCTTTCACAGCGCTGGCTGCTGCCACGGTTCAGCACACGTACTGCGCGAGAGGTTGGTGCAGCGTTGGGGCTGCTGCTCATCCTGATTCCAGCACTGCTCTACTCGGATCGCACAGCCTTCCCCGGTCTGGCGGCCCTACCCGTTTGCCTTGGCACGGCACTGATCGTGGCCGCAGGCGAAGAGGGCTCGTCGACTGTGGGTTCGTTGCTGCTGTGGCAGCCTGCCGTGTTCGTGGGCGCAATTTCTTACTCGTTGTACCTGTGGCATTGGCCGCTGATCGTGTTCTGGAACAGGGCCTCGCTGCAGCCGGACGCTGAGCTGACCCGGACGTCAAAGATGGGCTTGCTGGCTGCATCGCTGTTGATGGCTGTGTTGTCTTATTACCTGGTAGAAAGCCCGTTCCGTAAGGGCAGGTGGAAGCCGGTCCGCAGCCGACTGTTCGCGCTTGCGGGCGGCGCAGCGGCCTGCCTGCTTGCGTTCAGCATCGTTGCGCTTGTGGGCGGCGGTGTACCTGGCCGCTTTCCGCCCAACGCGGTAAAGCTGGCTGCTTACGCAGGCTACCAACCGGACCGCGTGTACCGGCAATCACTCTGTTTTCTCGTTCCAAAAGATTCGTTCTCAAGCTTCTCTGTTGGGAATTGCCTGCAGGCAAAAGGAAGTGGACCGCGTTTCCTGCTGCTGGGCGACAGCATGGCTGCGCACCTGTACCCAGGACTGCGCAGCAACTTTCCGAACTGGCAGCTGTTGCAGGCAAACGCTGCCGACTGCCGCCCCTTTGTAACGCAACCGGCGTCGCTGCAAAGCGAGTTTGCTGCGAACTGCGTGCGCATGTCCGCCATGATTTTCGGTGAGTACCTTCCCGCCCATCCCGTCGACTCCGTGCTGCTCGCGGCGAGCTGGCAATCCAACGATCTGGAGGAACTGGGGCAGACGCTCGCCTGGTTGCGTGCGAGGCACATGCACGCCATCGTATTCGGGCCTGTGCCCGAGTACGACACGCCGCTGCCACGCGTACTTGCCTTTGCGCTGCGCAACCACGATCCGTTGCTGCCGGCTCGCCACCTGTCAGGCCGCACCAGGGAGCTCGACCACAGAATGAGCATGCGCGCAGCGGACACCTGGCACGTGCCCTACATCTCAACCTACGACCTGCTTTGCCCTGCGAAAGACGGTTCACGGTGCACCACGCTGGCAGCGCCGGACGTGCCACTGCAGTTTGATACGCACCACTTCACAGAGGCTGGATCGTCATTGTTTGCGCGCGTGCTGCGGCAGAAAGGCCTGCTGCCGGAAGCTTTTTAGCTTTTGCAACGACGTGCTTACGCCACAGCACAGCGAAGGCTTCAGCTTTGGATGCGATGTATTCTGGTCGCATGTTCGCATCCCTCATCGGAAGGTATGGATCGCGGCTCCTGCACGTCTCGGCCCTGCTGTTTTCCGCCTTGTATTTTGGCGGAATCTCCCTGTATCTCTCAAGTCATCGTTTGATGTGGGCGGACGAGTTTACCGGCTTCTTTGTCATGACGGACCCATCCTGGCGACACGCCTACCAGAGCTGGAGCCGCGCGGCAGATAGCGGTGGACCGCTGTTTTATCTTCTTGGGCACAGTCTTGTGTCTGTCTTTGGACCGCACCCGTACGTGCTTCGCCTGTTTTCCGCTGCATGCCTATGGATGGCGGCAGTGCTGTGGTTTGAGGTGTTGCGTCGAAAGCTTTCCACTCTTCCTGCACTTACTGCCTGCGGTCTTGTGTGGCTCTGCAACTCCTTGTTTGTGGACCACCTTGGTCAGGTTCGGTATTACGGTCTTCTGGTGCTAGCCACGGCAGTCGCAGCCATCTTGATGATCTGGGTAGAGGATCATGCACCCCGGGCCATTGTTTGTTTTCTGCTGATGTATGCGGGCAGCAGTTTTCTGATTACATCGCACATGCTGGGCGTGGTATTCAGCTCGTTCGTGGTCGCAGCGATGCTCTTCAGTCGATTACCCAGGACGAAAAAAGCTGCCGCGATTGCAGGTGCCCTGGCTTCGTGGTCACTGATTCTTCTGTTTCGGACCGCCATCCATGCGGGCTCCGCGGCTTATACCTGGGTCCAGATGCCGCATGCCACTGACCTGCTTCGCTACTACCTGCACACACCGTTTTATGTGTCGTCACACCCGGTCCTCAGCAACCTGGTCAACACGCTGCTCGCATTGCTGATTGTGTGCGGAGCGTTTCTGGCAAAACGTAAGCTCACGCGAAATGGGCCCGGAGACAGCGGACGCAGGTTGATGCTCATCTTTTCGGCGCTGCTGCTCTGCCTTCCCCTGGGCATGTTTGTTCTTTCCCATGCGTATAAGCCGGTGTGGGTTGGCCGCTACCTAATGCCTTACGGACTTGGCGTTGCAGGTATGTGTGCAGGCGCGTTGTGGTTCGCGGGCGACCAACTCAGCAAGAAAACCTACCACTTACGCAAACGGGCATTCGCTGTGGGTGCCTGCTTCCTCATCATTGCCTTGCACATGCTTACGCTGCGAGAGCAACGACTGATTCCGTATGCAAACATCCGCCCCTACCTTGCAGCAAGTGTTCGCCTTCCTCTTGTTCTGCAGGATGCCGACCCTTTCCTGGAGAGCCGATACTATGCCGCCAGCGAAGGTTCCAACCTCTACTTTGTCCTAAGCAGGCGTGAGCACGGCACACTGAACGCAGTTCTGGAAAGCGACTACCAGCCCGGCCTTATGTATGACGATGATTTCTTCCTTGCCCACCAAAAGTTCCTATACCTGGACATACCCTGGGCACGTGGCCCGTTTCTCGAGCGCTGGAAAGCTCAGCATCCAGACTGGCGCATACGGCGGGTGGGCGACTTGCCCTACCAGGGCACATCCGCTCCACTGCTTGAAGTAAATCAGTAGAGACGTCTCACTCCGCCGCCACTGGCAAGGCTGCTGTTCCGTCGACGTGGAAGGCGAGGTGATCGCCTTCCACGTCAACACGTACACGGTCACCATGCCGCACCTCGCCGTTCAGAATGCGGAGTGCCAGCGGGTCCTGCACCATCCGCTGAATGGCACGCTTCAGCGGACGCGCACCATAAGCTCGGTCGTAGCCTTTTTCAAAGATCAGGTGCCGTGCCTCCGGTGCCAGTTCAATGGTGATCTTTCGGTCACGCAGCAGATTTTGCAGGTCTGCGAGACGCAGGTCGATGATGTGCTGCAGCTTGTCTTCACCCAGCGAGTGGAAGACCACCACGTCGTCGACACGGTTTAGAAACTCTGGCCGGAAGTGCTTTTTCAGATCGTCCAGCACACGATTCTTCGCGTCTTCGAAGCCGTCTGCACCAGATGCCCAGGCCGTCGTCAACTGCGCACCGCCGATGTTGCTGGTCATGATGAGCACGGTG
>JBPBQP010000123.1:0-67876 GCA_050954745.1 Janthinobacterium lividum
GTGTTGCAGGTGCTGGTGGTAGCCGTGCCGATCGAGGTGCTGGCAGAGTACGAGTCCGCTGTGCGCGAGGCAGGCTTTGAACCGGGTGCCGTTTTGCCTAGTACCTTAGCCGTGGCTGCCGCCATTGACGAAGCTGGGCAGGCAGCGACTTTGCTGGTGAACGGGAGTGAATTTGCCGTCACCACCGCCATTCTGCGCAGGGGTGAACTTTTGCTGCACCGCACGCTGGAATTGAAGTCCGATCCCATGGCACAGGCTGCCGCAGCCGTTGCTCTGGAGCCAGCGAATCTCGCCATGGCCGCGGAAGCCGGGAGCAGTAGCGACGTGGCCGTTGCCGAGATGATGCAGGCCAGCGTACTGTCAGATGCCGAGCGGGCTGAACAGGCAGAACTGGAACTGCTGCAGGCAATCTCCGTCGCGGCTGCTTACTACGAGGATTCGCTGGCAGTTGCGCCGTCCGAGGTACTGACCTCGGGAACATTGGCACCAGCAGCTCTGCAGCAGATGATTGCCGAGTCGGGTCTGACGGCGCGGGATGTGTTGCAGTCGAGCGACCTGCTGGCAGGTACCTCGGTGTCGCGTGGTTTGCTGGCCGGTCTGCGGGGAGCGTTGAAAGGCTAACGTGCGCGTCCAGATCAATCTCGCAACACGGCCCTACGTCGAACTCGAGCGGCTGCTTCGTCAGCTTCGCATCGCGCTTGGCGCGCTGGCTTTGCTGGCGCTGGCGCTCGGCATCTGGCTGCACAGCATGACCGCTCGTGCAGCGGAGCAGCAGCGGCAGATGGCAGCGCTGAACGCCCGTGCCGACGAACTTGGGCGGGAACGTGCCGCCAACGAAGCCAGACTGCGCCAGCCTGCCAATGCTGCGACGTTGAGTCGTAATCAGTTTCTGAATACGCTGTTTGCGCGCAAAAGCTTCTCCTGGACCGCCGTGCTGATGGACCTGGAAGACGTTCTACCGGGTGGTGTGCAGGTGCAGTCGATTGAGCCCATCGTGACCCCCACGGGCGAGGTCAGCATCCGTCTGCGTGTGCTCGGCGAACGCGAACGAACTGTTCAATTTGTGCGGAATCTTGAGGGTTCGCACCGCTTCCTTTCGCCGAAGCTGGCCGGCGAAGCACAGCAGACAGCGAATGCTAACGGTAGTCGTCAGGCCCTTGGCGCTAATGGCCTGCCCCAGCCGGGAACCATTACGGTCGGCACAAACGGCCTGCCACCTGTATCTGGGGTTGAGTTCGAAATTGTCTCCGGCTACAACCCGCTGCAGGCTCGACTCCACGACCGGTTGCAGCAGCGAGCGCACACAGAAGACGAGGTGCAGCCATGAAAATGCCCTCAGGTGTTGCTCTTTCCAACGAGCGGCGAGAACGGCTGCAGAAGGCCGCATCGCTGCTGAACCTGCACATCGCCGGTGCCATCGCTCTCCTGCTGGTCTGCGTCTACCTTGGGTTCAAGCTTTTCCTGATCAGCGGCAGCACGGGTGCGCAGGGTGAAGCAGCCATCGCCGCGGCGCAGTCACGGGTAGCGACTGCCGAGCTTGCGGCGCGGCAACTGCGTGGGCTCGACGGCAAGTTGCTCGCCTCCGATTCCGAGGCCGCAAGGTTTTACGCGGACCGCCTGCCTTACGCCTACTCTGATGTAGCGGCGCAATTAGGCGTCCTGTCGAAGCGGACGGGTGTCCGTCTCAGCCGAGCCTCTTACGTTGCTGCACCATCGGTGGACGGTGCAACGGAGTTGCGCATTGACGCCTCCGTGACCGGTGAATACCGCTCTTTGGCGCAGTTTGTGAACGGTCTGGAACGCGATAAAAGCTTCTTTCTGATCGAAAACATGGCACTCAGCGGCGCGCAAAACGGCCTGGTAAACCTTCAAATGCGCATCGGAACGTACATTCGTGAGCCCATTCTGACCACCGCGGCAGGGACAGGAGCGGTGCGATGAAAATCGGCAGCGAGGACCAGAAAAAACTGATCGCCGCCGGCAGCTTTGGTGTGCTGGCCGTCGGCTACCTGATCTACACCATCTTCGGCGGCAGCAGCAGTTCTGACGCACCGGCACCCGCCCCTGTGACGGTAGTGACAACCAGCCGCCCTGCGAGCACCCCTGCGGCGACGCGCGCGACCCCTTCAAAGCTTGACCCCGCCTTGCATCCCGAGGGTATGTTGCTGACAGAATCCCTGGTCTACTCTGGCAGCGGGCGCAATATCTTTCTGCCCGCCGGGGCTGTTTCTACGGCATCTGCCGTGAAGATCCCGGTACCGCTGCAGACCGCACGCTACGTTCCACCGACCGGCCCAATCGGCCCTGCACCTCCGCCGCCCATCGACCTCCGCTTTTTTGGCACGTCTACGAGCCGGGGCGGCCAGCGCCAGGCTTTCCTCCTCCGAGGGGAGGATGTGTTCATCGCATCAACTGGTGACGTCGTGAACCGGCGCTACAAGGTGGGTGCAATCACGCTGACCGGTGTTGAAGTGACGGACTTGTCGAACAACAACATGCAGCGTCTCTCCATGAGCCAGCAGTGAGTGATCCAAGGGCAAACCGTACAAGCGATGAGGGTTACCTCCTCATTAGCCTGGTCGTCGTCTGTTTCCTGCTGATCCTTGCGCTGGGCATCGCCGCGCCGCGCGTGGCAAAGCAGTTGGAGCGCGACCGTGAGGTTGAGTCAGAACACCGAGCGCTGGAATATGTGCGTGCCATCCAGCTGTACTACAAGAAAACCCAGCGCTATCCCAGCTCGATTGAGCAGCTGCTGGGCACTGGCACCACCGGCATCTCTGCCGCGACAAATGTGAAGTACCTTCGTCAGCAATATAAAGACCCGCTTACCCGCGACGATTACCGCCTGATCCAGGTGGGAACTGCAAAGACCGAGGTGAAGGGCTTCTTTGGTGAGCCACTGGCAGGCGCGCCTGCTGGCAACCTTGGGTCGGTCGCGGGAATGCAGTCCAACGCCGGTGGTACAGGGGGATCGGCCTTCGGTGGCAGTACACCGGGTACATCGGCTGGCTCGGGTAGCTCGTTTGGCAGCACCTCCAGCTTTGGCAGTAGCTCCAGCTTCGGGGGCACTCAGGCCAGCGGTTCCACTGGGTCTTCCAACGGCAGCGGCCTAAGTTCAGGGTCTTCGCAAGCCTCCGGTTCGGCCGGTGGCAGCGGTAGCTCGACTGGCAGCAGCTTTGGTTCCGGCACCAGCGCCACCAGCTTCCAGGGCAGCAAAGGGGCGTTTCTGGGCGTGGGCAGTAACGCCAAAGGGGCTGGCCTGGTTGAGTGGAACGGTTCAGAAAACATTCAGGATTGGGAGTTTTTATACGACCCCCGGGTGGAATTGCTGAAGGCAAAGGTCAGCATCTTTGGCGGCAGCCCGGCGGCCAGCGGCTCCGGTTCACTTGGTGGGTCCATTGGAGCGGGGTCGACCAGCATCTTTGCTCCCACCAGTGGAAGCAGTTCCTCGGGGACCGGTGGTCTGTCGGGCACTCCCTCTTCCGTGTCACCGACGGGAAGTTTCGGCTCCGGTAGCACGCCCCAACAGTGATTTGGCAGCCTCGTCGCCTGGACTCTGACAGGCAAAGGCGGCCCTTTCTGCTGTCTTTTGCACTGCTTAGCGCGACGCTTGCGTGCGGGCTGCTGGTTCGCTTTGTGCCGCTGGGATTGCCGCGCCTCGTGACCAAGTACGGTGGTTCCGCGCTTTGGGCTCTGCTGATCTACTGGCTTGTCTCGACAGTCAAGCCTGGCTGGCGGATAGGCTCTGCGGCGCTTTGCGCGGTCTCAATGTCTACCGCCATTGAGTTGTTGAAGCTCTACCATGCGCCGGATTTGGATGCCTTTCGGCTGACGCTGCCTGGCGTCCTGCTGCTGGGGCGAATCTTCTCCTTGTGGGACATCGTCGTTTACTGGCTTGCGATAGGGCTTGGTGCCTGGATCGACAGGCAAATGCGTCGGCCGATTCCGGGCTAAGCGAGCGCATCCGGTGGGCTACGCGTGTTGGGTTTCTGGCCGCGAGTTCTTCGGACCCCACCCGAACATCTGTATCCTTCCGCGGGACGTGGCGGGACAAGTCTATTCCCGCGGACAGGCGCGCAAACGCTGCAGGCACGTCACTGAAACGCATCCCAGCGAACGCGTTTGCATCAGATACATTGACAGTAAGTCACTCACATGTGATTCTGAATAGGCTGATCACAGAATTCCAGCAGAGTTTCTGACGTACATCGCGGCTGCGGCCGCCGGAGGAGCATTACAGATGGGCAAGATTATTGGAATCGACCTGGGAACCACCAACAGCTGCGTTTCAGTGATGGAAGGTGGCGAACCGAAGGTCATTGCAAACGAAGAGGGTGGACGCACCACGCCGTCGATCGTGGCTTTCACCAAAAGCGGAGAGCGGCTGGTTGGCCAGGTGGCAAAGCGCCAGGCCATTACCAACCCTGAGAACACCATTTACTCCATCAAGCGCTTCATGGGCCGTCGGCCGAACGAAGTCAATGAAGAGATGAAGATGGTGCCGTACAAGGTCGTCAGCAAGGGCGACAACATCTACATCGACGCACAGGGCAAGGAATACACCCCGCCCGAGATCAGCGCGATGATTCTGCAAAAGCTGAAGAAGGCCGCGGAAGACTACCTGGGTCAGTCTGTGACCGAGGCTGTCATCACTGTGCCTGCTTACTTCAACGACTCGCAGCGCCAGGCCACGAAGGATGCAGGCAAGATTGCCGGTCTGGATGTGAAGCGCATCGTGAACGAGCCGACGGCGGCAGCGCTGGCCTACGGTCTCGACAAGAAGAAGGACGAAACCATCGTGGTCTATGACTTTGGCGGCGGTACCTTCGACGTGTCCGTGCTGGAAGTCGGTGAAGGCGTCATTGAAGTGAAGGCGACCAACGGCGACACGCACCTGGGCGGCGACAACCTCGATCAGCGCCTGGTGGACTGGCTGATTGACGAGTTCCGCAAGAAGGAAGGCCTCGACCTGCGCGGCAAGGGCAACGAAATGGCCCTGCAGCGCCTGCGCGATGCCGCGGAGCGCGCCAAGATCGAACTGTCCACGACCATGGAGACGGAGATCAACCTGCCATTCGTCACGGCAGACGCCAGCGGACCGAAGCACCTGGTCGAGAAGCTGACGCGCGCCAAGTTCGAATCGCTTGTCGAGGATCTGTTGCAGAAGTCAGTTGGACCCTGCAAGCAGGCCATGAAGGATGCGGGCATCGACAGCAGCAAGGTTGACGAGGTGGTTCTTGTCGGCGGCCAGACCCGCATGCCCCGCATGCAGGCGCTGGTGAAGGAACTGTTCGGCAAGGAGCCGCACAAGGGTGTGAATCCTGACGAAGTCGTGGCCATTGGCGCGGCGGTACAGGGTGGCGTTCTGGGTGGCGAAGTGAAGGACCTGCTGCTGCTGGATGTGACGCCGCTAACCCTGGCCATCGAAACGATGGGTTCGGTCGCGACGCCCATGATCCCGCGCAACACGACCATTCCAACCAAGAAGACCGAGACCTTCTCAACGGCTGCGGATTCGCAGACCGAGGTTGAGGTTCACGTTATTCAGGGTGAGCGTCCGCTGGCCACGCAGAACCGTACGCTTGGCAAGTTCAAGCTGGCTGGTATTCCGCCCGCGCCGCGCGGCGTGCCGCAGATCGAGGTCACGTTCGACATCGATGCGAACGGCATTCTGAACGTCACGGCGAAGGACAATGCTACCGGTCGCGATCAGAAGATCACCATCACCAGCAGCTCGGGCTTGAGCAAGGACGAAGTCGAGCGGATGGCGAAGGAAGCCGAGGCACATGCGGGCGAGGACAAGGACAAGCGTGAGGAGATTGAAGCGCGCAACCAGCTCGACAGCATGGTCTACAACGTGGAGAAAATGTTCCGTGAGAACGGCGACAAGATTTCCGGCGACGAGCGCCAGCAGGTTGAGGGTGCTCTAAGCGACGCGAAGACTACGCTGACCGGCACGCCCAGCGCAACGGAACTGAAAGCAGCCAACGACCGTCTGACCCAGGCAAGCCACAAACTAGCCGAGGCCATGTACAAGACGGGCGCGCCGACTGATGGTGCCGCAGCGGCGGGCGGTACGACCGCTGAAGCACCGAAGCAGGATGAGGGCGTGATCGACGCCGAGTACGTAGACGTCGACCACAAGTAAACTGACCCGCTGAGCCGATACGGTCAGTAAGTTGCCCATCGAGTTGGAGCCGGAGTTGTGCCGCATGAAAGTGCAGGGCACAACTCCGGCCTCCTCCGAAAGTAAGTCGTCCTGCAACTTGAAGCCTGGAATCGATTGCAACACTCTAATCGTTAGTAAGTAGCCGCCCATAACAAGAGAGCGGTTTGCAAGACCCGGAAGAGGCACAACGGTCATTCCGGACAGGTACACAGTCGCTGCAATCGGCTGCGTATCCCGCAAGCATGGCAGGGCGTTCGAAGGTCGCACAGCGCATCGAGCGCCCTTTGTGTATGAATATCCATCAGCTAAGAACAGGGGAGACAGGGCAATGAACATGACCACCAACGCAACCATCTGGAAATGCGATCAGTACATTGCCGGCAAGCTCCACGAGCAGACCATCTTCGACAGCGAGCAGCAGGCAAAGGATTTCGCACGCAAACTGTACGACGTGCGGCCAGACACGATTCTGCGCATTGAACCCATGCCGATCCAGCACGTCTGGAACTAGCAACGTGGCAAGCAGGACCGGGCGACACCGAATTCGGTGTCGCTCAAACTCTTTGTACCGCTATCGGATTTACTGGCTTCGAGGCGACGACTTCGAAGCGTTTCTTCATCTTCAGCAAGGGTGACTCGAGGAAGCGGTACGAGAGGGCGGCGCAGAGTAAGGTCGGCAGGAAGGCGAGCTTGGAACGCGAGTGGAAGAGCCGAATCATTGGGATGTGATAGACGTACAGACCGTACGATAGCGTTCCCAGCCAGACCCCGAATGCGTTGGCTTTGAGTTTTTGCACAGCAGTAATAAGTACACAGCATGCTACGGCCACGAGAGCATATGCAACGCAAAGGATGGGGAGATCGGACGCCAGCGTACCAGGACGCTTAATAGGGGTTAGATACGCGACAGCAAACCAGACCACAGGAACTGTACACGCGGCGACCAGGCTTTGACATTGCGACCAGGCGGGCAGGTTTTTATCGGCGAGTGCAAGCAAGATGCCCGCAGCAAACATCTCAAAACCCACGAGAGTCGAAGACCAGACATGAGTATCCAGATCCGCGTGAACGTGAGTGAAGCGCGCCAGTGCCAGATTGGCAGAAAGGATCATCACCAGCGCTAGGTAGCAGATGCCCCTTGGACTCAGCTTTCGCATCGCGGCGGGGAAAAGAAGGTAGAACTGCTCTTCGATGGAGATGCTCCAAAGGTGGCCTACGGCTGCGGTTTGCCAAGTAGCAACGTTGCCGCACATGATCAACGCTGCCAGGTACCAGCGCCCGTGAATGATATGCCAGCCGGAGTGGTCGAAGAGTAAACCAATCGCGAGACCAAGTAGAGAGAGCGGCCAGATGCGCAACGCTCGCCGTATGTAGAAAAGGCGTAACTGGATGTTTCCAGTCTTCTGCTTTTCACGAAGAAGCAGGAGTGTGATGAGGTAGGCACTAAGAACGAAAAACAGGCTCAACCCGAAGCCACTGGCGTCCAGTATGGCGCTGCGCAGGTGCGACGTGACACCCGTGCGCGGAAATGCATGATGAACGTAAACGCAGAGGAAGGCCAATCCTCGCACCACATCAAGTTGTGGTCTATAGAACGGCTTGTTCGTTTCGTTGAGCGCCATGAGTGATTCTGAATCGGACCTGTCTGCGGTTCTCAAGGTGGTTTGGTTTACCGCAGAATAGCACCGTCCACGCAACGATAACGGACTGCTGCAGATGGTACACCGGGTTGTAAGTGTAGGTACATCACGCATATGTGGCGTAGCGCGGGCCTGGCTGGAATGCTCTAGCGGTGATGACGGGATCCGGGTTTGGGTCTCGTTTTGTTTTTTTGGAAGAGGCGTGATTTGAGCGATGACCGGATGGTGTCTGTTTGAAACACGCCAGTGTTCGAACAGTACTGGCACGGCGGCCAGATCGCGCACCATGTCCAGCAGCACAGAGGCGTTGTTTTATGAACGAAAGGTCTCGCGCGGGCGTGCATTCCCTTGCTTTGTACTACCAGCAACCGGTCTAGATAGCGCGGGTGGGTATGAGTTGCAGATGCTGCCTTCTTTGCAGGAAAGGTAGTTCAAAGTAGCGGTAAGAGAGCGCGGCCAAACCGTAGGTTAAAACCATGCTGACCAGCACACCAACGCTGTATGTGGCGAAGCGCGCGGAAACGAGCGCGATCACCGGCAGGTGGAAAACGTAGAGGCCGTACGAAACTTTGCCGGAGTAGACCATGGGTGCAGGTGACGGCAACCCCTGAACTGCCACCAGCAGCAGGCAGCAGGCAGCTGCAACGGTCGCGTACCCAACGCACAGGCCGGCAGCGGATGACGCAACGGCGCCGGTAGTTTTCAGGTGGAAGACGGCGGTGGCACCGAACCACAGGAGTGCTGCGCCGCCTGACGCAAACAGACTGACGACGACGGACCAGCGCGGCAGGTGCTTGTCTGCCAGTGCCAGCAAGATGCCTGCCGCGAACATCTCAAACTGCACAAAACTGCTGAACCAGACACGCACGTCCAGATCTGCATGGATGTGTGCGAAGTGGATCAACGTGACGTTCGCCGCGACGATCAGCACAAGCGCGAACAGCAGCATGCCGCGCCGCCCGAAGGTGCGGCAGGCAGACGGGAAGAAGAGGTAAAACTGCTCCTCGATGGAGATGCTCCACAGATGCGACATCAGGATGGTACCCGGGTAGATGAGGTTGCCGGAGAGCAGCAGAGCGGCGATGAACCACGTTTTTTGCTGCAAAAACACACCGTGACTGACGGCGCGGACGACTCCAATGCCGATGCCAAGCAGGTACAGCGGCCAGATGCGCAGGGCGCGTCGCTTATAGAAAGGCACCAGATGAATGCTGCCGGTTTGCTCGCGCTCGCGCAGCAGCAGCAGCGTGATCAGGTAAGCACTTAGTACGAAGAACAGGCTGAGGCCAAATCCCATGGCGTCCGCTGCGGTGGTGAGCCAGCGAGAATGGTCACCGGTGCGCGGCAGGGTGTGATGGCCGAAGACCGCCAGAAAGGCGCAGAAACGAACCACGTCCAGTTGTGGACGGTAGAATCTGCCGGGTGTCATTCGTCCTCCGCCAATTAAACCTATCGGCATCCATGCCTTGAAAATGACGCATCGCGCCGAATGGATATCTCTTCCAGACGGCGTCCTACAGTAAACAGGTACGAGGAACAATGCCAGAAGGAAATGAGATCCATCGATGGGCCGCGCGACACACCGCGGCGTTTGCAGGCAAGAAGCTGAATGTCCTGCCGGGACCGAACCACCGTTTCAGTGACGCGCACCTGGTCGACGGCAAAAAGCTGTTAAAGGTACACGCGTTGGGCAAGCACCTGGGCTATGAGTTTCCCGGGGAGCTTTACCTGCACATTCATCTCGGGCGTTTTGGCGACTTTACCGAGGGTTGCGGTTCGCTGCCAGAGCCGAAGGGTGCGTTGCGCGCCATTCTGCAGCGAGCCGGCTCAGGCAAGCCGTCGCGCTCGCAAAAGGGTCAGCCGCACAACCTGACGTGCGCCAACGACGACGGGTCCAAGCCCTTCTCAGCAGACGATGTGGACTGGTGCGAACTGCGCGGACCGACCGATTGCAGCGTCTACGACAAGGCAAAGTGGCAGTTGTTGCTGGATCGGCTGGGGCCTGATCCCTTGTCGCATGAGCCCGGAGATCATGACGATCCGCAGCGTGCCTTCGACAAGATTTTGGCGAAGAAGACCAGCATCGGCGAACTGGTGATGGACCAGTCCATCATTGCTGGCATCGGGAATATCTATCGCGCGGAACTGCTGTTTCGGCATCGCGTGAACCCGTTTACGCCCGGCAACGAGATGGACTTGAAGACGCTGAAGGCGATCTGGAAAGACTCCATTCCGCTGATGCAGGCCGGTATGGTCGATCGGCGCATCGTGTGCACCGACAAGAAGGATCGGCCCAGCAAAAAAGCCGTGGCCGAACGTGGTGAGGAGCACTACGTCTACCGTCGTCATGGCAAGCCATGCTTTGTGTGCGGCGAGACCATCCTGCGCAAGGACGTTGCGGGCCGCACGCTGTACTGGTGCCCAAACGACCAGAAGACGACGGACGCGCAGAACGAATCCGCCTATGCACAGGGCACCAGCCTGCGCGCCGGGCGGGCGGCAGAGAAGCACGGGCCGCGGTCTTAGCGGACGGCTTCGTATACTGGCCGCATGACGGGCAGGGCGGCGCAACGAAGAGCATCGGTCAAGGGTGTGCTGCTTTCACTGGCAGAACCTGCGATGCTGGCGGTGCTGATCCTGTACCTGCTGTACGAGTTCCTGCTAAGCCACGTCGAAGGCGATCAGGCGTACCTGCTGTATGCCGCGCAGCAGGTACTGCACGGCGTGCAGTTGGACGGGCCGCGGCTTGTGGAGACCAATCCGCCGTTTATTGTGTGGTTCTCAGTGGTGCCGGCAGCGCTGGCGCAGGTCCTGCACCTGGATGCCGTTCTGGCTTTGCGGTTGGTGGTGCTGGCCATGCTGGCGACCAGTGCTGCGTGGGGCGCGCGCCTGCTGCGCCTGTCTGGTCTTACTTTGCGGCTGGGCGGGCGACTGGGCCGAACGCTTTGGGCCGCGACCTTCCTGCTGATCGTGGTCACCCAGCCTGCCGAGTTTGGCCAGCGCGAGCAGTTGCTGTTGGCGCTGCTGCTGCCCTACCTGCTGGCCGTGGGTGCCGGCGTGGTCAAGCAGCTTGGTGCGTTCGAGCGGGTTGCGCTTGGCGTCTGTGTAGGTTCGGCGGTGTGCTTCAAACCGCAGCACCTGATCACGCTGGTGTGCCTGGAACTTTTTCTGGCCTTGTACACCCGGGCCCTGCGCAGGTTGTGGACGCCTGAGGTGCTTGCAGCCGTTGTGACGGGCCTGCTTTACGTGGCCGCGGTACGCGTCTTCACACCGACCTATCTCACCGTCATAACACCGCTGCTGCAAAGCACATACTGGGCCCTGGGCGAGTACACCGATGCGGAGATGCTGCTGCGCGTGGGCCGTTCGTTGACGTTCGCAACCCTGGTGCTGGGTGCTGTATGGATTGCCGTGCGGAAACGACTCATGCTGCCGCAGCTTACGGGCGCCATCCTCGCGACAGCAGCGGGCGCGTTTCTGGCTTACGTGGTCCAGCACACAGGTTGGTACCATCAGCGATTTCCGGCGGTGGCGCTGCTGGAGATTGGCACCGTGTGGATTGCGGCGGACCTTCTCAGCCCGCGCCTGCACCACATAGAAACCCGGGGATGGCTGCGGAAAGCGGCATGGATCGTATTGCCGCTGTACGCCGTAGCTGCTTTCGCTGCGGTGCTGATTCACAAACGCCATGCGCAGCCCGCTACGGATGACATGACGGCAGAACTGGCACGCGTCGCGCCTGGCACCACGGTCTATGCCTTCAGTGTCGGCATGAATGCGTTTCCGGTGGTCATGGAACGGCACCTGGTGTGGGGCAGCCGCTTTGCGCATCTTTGGATGCTGCCTGCCATCCGGGCAAACGAGGTGCCTGCACCTGCAGGTCGCAGTGTTCACCACCTGGAGCCAACGCGCGTAACCGAGCTTTCCGCCCTTCAGCGTAGCGAAACGACCGAGGACCTGCAGCGAACGCAGCCTTCCCTCGTGTTTGTGGAACGATGCGACGCGCAGCATGCCTGCGAAAGTTACAGCCGCCCCTTCAACGCGGTGCAATGGTTTTCACAGGATGCTTCTTTCGCACAGGTCTGGAGTCAGTACCGGCTTGACCGATCGAGCGAGGGCTTCGACGTGTATCGCCGGAGGTAGTGCTCGTTACCAGCTAGCAAGAAGCCTCCGCATGTCCGGCCACTGCAGAGGTAATGCTGCGTCGTGCGGCGGAATCGCAACCTGTGTGCGTGGTTTCCATCTAAGCTTGAGAGAACGCTATGGCAACCACCCCGAACAAGGATTACTACGGCACGCTTGGCGTGAAGAAGACCGCCACACCGGACGAGATCCGCAAGGCTTTTCGCAAACTGGCACGGAAGCACCACCCGGACGTGAATCCCGGCGACAAGAAGGCCGAGGAGAAGTTCAAAGAGATCTCTGAAGCCAACGACGTCCTGTCGGATGACAAGAAGCGTAAGGTCTACGACCAGGTCGGCTTTTACTCGGACTCGATCGATCCCGCGCAGGCAGCGGCAGCAGCACGCGGCGGCTATGGCAGCGCGGGCGGCTACGGTGGCGGCGGCAGCACCGCGGGTGCGGGGCAGGGTGTGCCGTTTGATTTTGGCGGCTTTGATTTTTCCGGTGGATCGGGCGCACCGCAGCAGCAGGGTGGTGGCGCGGGTGGCTTTGGCTCGTCGTTTCGCGACATCTTCGGTGGCATGTTCAACGGCGGTGCCGGTGGTGGTCGCGGCGGGCAGCCTGCCGCACGCGGACCCAAGGCGGGCACTGACCTGGAGTACCACGTCGAAGTGGATTTCTGGACGGCCATTCGCGGCGGCACCACGCGTATCGAGATTACGCGGCAGGACCAGTGCGGTACCTGCAAGGGTCAGGGTTCCGTTGGCTCGCCGCAGACCTGCCCAGAGTGCGAGGGCACCGGCCAGGTAACCCAGATGAACGGCCGCATGAAGTTCAACGTACAGTGCCCGCAATGCGGCGGCTCCGGCAAGATTCAGAAGACCTGCCCAACCTGTCACGGCGAAGGCGCGGTCACCAGGCGCGACTCGCTCGAGTTTCGCATCAAGGCAGGCACGCGCGATGGGCAGCGCATCCGTCTGCCCGGCAAGGGCAACGCAGGCACGCAGGGAGCGCCTGCGGGTGACCTTTACCTGATCATCAAGGCGGGTACCCACTCGATCTTTACGCGCCAGGCGGACGACATCCGCGTGACCGTGCCGGTCATGGCGTTTGAAGCAGCGCTGGGGACCAAGATCGATGTGCCAACAATTGACGGACGCACGCAGTTGAAGATTCCGCCCGGCACGCAGACCGGGCAGAAATTGCGCCTGCGCGAGAAGGGCGTGCCATCGGCATCCACCGAGGGCGTGCGTGGCGACCAGATTGTGGAAGTTCAGATTGTGGTGCCAAAGATTCAGGACGAGCGTTCGAAGGAGATCCTGCGAGAGCTGGCGAAATTGAATCCGGTGGACCCTCGCGAAGAGATGTTCTCGAAGGTCTAGGGCAAGTCGTCGGTAAGCACAAATAAGTGCCAAGCAGGCCTGGTCTGTGAATCGTAAGGAGAAAGGCTTCAGCCGCCGAGAATAAATCTCGGCAGCTGAAGCCTTTTGTTCGCCTTGTTCTAACCTGTCTTCGCAGCTAAAACCACGTGGCCTTTCAAGCCTGGTGCTAGGTGGTCGGCTGATTATTTTTGGCCTGAATTTCTTCGCCCCAAGGGCACTTATGACGAGCTTCAAGCTCAAGGCCGCTCGTGATTTCCTTGTTGCCGTTGGCGGCGGGCAGAATCCATTGGTTCACACCGGCAGCGACTCCCTGTGAGAGGTTGGGCGCGATACCGACAGCGCGCGCACCCAGCCAGGCCTGCGGCGTGATGGTGATCTCTGCCTTGCCCGCGACGGTGGCCGCATAGATCTTGCGTGCGGCGGCGCGTGACGCGATGGAGACGCCCGGCATCATGGCTCCAAAGACGAACCAGCGGTATTCCTTCTCCACGTCGCCCGCGAATTTCACCTGCACGTGCGCGCCCGTTCGCATGAGGCCGGGGCAGACGGTGGTTACGCGAACACCCTTGCCGCGAAGCTCTGCATGCAACCCTTCGCTGAAGCCGACCAGCGCAAACTTGCTGGCAACGTAGGGCAGCATGTGCGGCACAGCGATCTTGCCGCCCACCGAGGCGATGTTTACGATGTGGCCGTAACCGCGCGCGATCATCTGCGGGATGACGGCCTGCGTGGCGTAGAGTGCGCCGAAGAAGTTGACGCTCATGGCCTGCTCAAAGGCTTCGGTGGTCTGGTCTTCGATGGGTGCCACCTGCATGACGGCGGCGCAGTTCACCAGCACATCGACGCGGCCATAACGCTCGGTTGCACTTGCAATCAGGCGGTTGCAATCGTCCTGCTTGCTGACGTCGGCGACGACGATGTGCGCGGCGTTGCCATTGGGAATGGCACCTTCGGCGTGCAGTTTTCCGAGCGCCTCGCGCAGTTCGTCTTCATGCCGTGAGGCGAGTACCAGGTGTGCCCCACCGAGGCCGAACTGGCGCGCAATCTCAAGGCCCAGGCCTCGACTGCCACCGGCGATGACGACGACCTTGCCGCGCATAGCGGTAGCACGCTGCTGTGCCTTGTAAATCTCGTTCGCGGTCACGGCCACGCCGATCAGGCCGAATGCGACGTTGCTTTCCACCGGGTTGCGACGTACCTTGCGCTTCGCCATACCCCACGCCGTCTTGGTGCCGAACTTTAGAAGCTTGCCAATCATGGTGCGTAGGACGCCGGGGATAGTGGGGCCGTTGCGCGTGCGTGTCACAGCGGCTGTGTGGAACGGTAAGATAGGGCGGGGTTCATCATGGCGACCAAACGAAAATCAAAGGGCGCGTACATGATCTCTTCCGTAGCGGAGATGTACGCCATCCATCCGCAGACGCTGCGGCTGTACGAGCGAGAGGGCCTGCTGCGCCCCTCTCGGTCCGAGGGCAATACGCGCCTGTACACGGACGAAGACCTGGAGCGGCTGGAGTTCATCCTGAACCTGGCACGCGACCTCGGCGTGAACATCGCGGGCATTGCCATCATCCTGCAGATGCGCGAGCGCATGGAGCAGATGAATGGCGACATGCAGAACTTTGTGAACTATGTTCGCAACGAGATGTTGAGCCGTATGCAACAGCCTCCGCGTGAAGAGGCCGGTCTGGTGCCCATGCGCCGCACGGTGCTGGTCGGCAAACCTATTGTGACCCGGGCGGCTATTGCGAAGCCCGTGGCCGTCAAGGCTGCTGCCCGCAAGACCGTTGCCGCCAAAGCGGCGGTTGCGAAGCCGGTTCGTAAGCGTTGACTTTGCTGGCTCGCATCCTGCTTTGGATTGCCGGTCTGGGTACGCTCACTTCGGCTATCTTCTGCGGCTTGGCGCTGGTTGCCATCGTGCGTTTTGGTCGTAGACGGCAAATTGCCCGGCGGGCTTTGCCCGGCTTTGCGCCACCCATCAGCGTGTTGAAGCCGCTGCATGGTGCAGCGCCCGATCTTGAGCAAAACCTCGAAAGCTTCTTTCTGCAGGACTATCCTGCGCCGTACGAAATCCTGTTCTGCGCGAGACATGAGACTGACGCCGGTCTGCACGTAGCTCGACGCGTTGCAGCGCGTTACCCCTCGCAGCCGGTGCGTTTTCTGGCGTGTGGCGAACCGCTGTACCCCAATCCGAAGATGTTTTCGCTCAGCGTGATGGCCGCCGCGGCCATGCACGAGCACCTGGTGACGAGCGATGCGGACTGTCGCGTTCGCCCTGACTTCCTGCTGCGGGCCGTACAGGCACTTGCACCGGGGCACACGGTGGGGGGCAGGCAGGTTGTGCTGGCCTCGTGTTTGTATGTGGGCCACGTGGATGCGGGGGGCCTGTTCACTCATCTGGATGCGGTTGGAAAAAGTGTGGAGATGGGGTCGGGTGTGCTAATCGCCGACCTGCTCAGTGGCACGGATTTTTCGCTGGGCGTCGCCGTCGTGCAGCAGAAAGCTGCGTTCGAACTGGCGGGAGGATGCGAAGACCTTGGGAACTATTGGGCCGAGGATTTTGTGCTGGGCCACCGGCTGGCCGAGGCTGGGTATGGCGTGGAGATGTCGACCGAGGTCGTTCGGCTGGTGGTGGCAAATGTGGGTGTCGTCCGGTCGTTTCGAGACCAGTTGCGCTGGATGCAGAGTACCCGCCGCTCACGCCCGTGGGGACACCTGGGCACGGGACTCACTTTCGCCATGCCATTCGGCTTGCTGGGTCTCGCAATCGAAGTGGCCCATGGTGCGTGGCTACCTGCCGTTGCCTTCCTTACACTCGCGGTAGTGAATCGGTTCCTGCAGGCAGCTGCCATGCTGCGGGTGCTGGGTGCGGACCGCGTTCTCTTCTACACGGCGATCTATCCGCTGCGCGATCTGCTGGGTTTCGTCGTCTGGTGCTGCAGTTATCTTCCGGCAGACACGCGTTACCACGGCACCCGCTTCCGCATCATGGCTGATGGCACGCTGCAGGCCGATCCGGTCGGTGCAAACGAAGCCTAGCGGTTGGTCAGGATCATCTTGCCGCCCGCCGCGGCAAAGACGCGGACGGGTGCGAAGCGCTGAAGATCCGCAATGCGCGGCTTATCGTAGGTCAACAGAAAGACACGGCGGCCTGCTGCCCAGGCTCGGTGCAGGTCCGCCTCATCCGGAAAGATGCGCGGAGCGTCCGGCCACATCGATCCGAACCAAGGGCCGTTCACGCGGCCGTTGACCAGCAGCAGCGGGTGCCCGGTGTAGAACAGCAGGGTCGATCCGCTGGTCAGTTCGCCGTCGAGCAGGACCGTGTCGCTGGGCTGCAGCGTGGCTGCAAGCTCTGTCGCAAGACCCTTGGATCCGATAATGGGGTAAAAGCGGGTCAGGCCCGCGTGTACGCACAGCAACACGCCGCACATGCTGACGGCCAGCACCGCGTTGGCGGCACGCTGCTGATTGGCAAAGCGCCTGCCCTGGTGCATGCGGACCAGCAGCGCCAGCGGACCCACGCCCAACATCGCAACTGCCATGCCGATCAGCGGACCACGAAAGAAGCCCATGGCGCCCGTCGTCAGGTCATGCAGGTGGCCCAGCGCCAGGTTGTACTGGGCGGGATTGCTGGTGAGCAGCTGCGAAATATCCGCACCCGCCGGGGCCGACCGCGACAAGAGGCCGAGCACACCGCACACCACCGCGATGAGTACGGCTGCCGGAGTGAGAAACCACTTGCTGGCGAACAGGATGCTGCGTCGCAGCGCGGCGTCGCCATGCTCCGCACCGGCCAGTACACCGCCGGCCATCAGCGCCAGCGCGGGCAGCGCAGGCAGCGAGTAATACTCCTGCCGCGACGACAGCGTAAAGAAGCCAAGCACCATGCCGCTCCATAGCAGCACCGTGACGGCGGCCTGTTTGCGGCGCGAGGTCTCCATCGACCGGTTGCGCCACATGCGGGCGTACTGCGTCCACGCGGCGGGTAAAAAGACTAGCCACGGCGTAAGCCACAGAAAGAACATGGCCCAGAACAGTGGAACTGGAACCTGGCCGTAGTCGTGCGGTATGCGCAGGCCGCGAAAGCGCAGAAAGTGTTCGTTGACGATGTAGAACCAGAACCAGCCAGCGCGCGCAGGCAGTCCCATGCCAGCAGGCATGGCGATGGCGGGGTTCCGCAACGCGGCAAGCACATGCCACGGCAAGGCAACGGCGGTAAAAAGGCACAGGCTTGAGAGCAGGTGCAGGCGCAGTAGTTGATGCACCTGGCGGGTTAGCAACGCGTACAGAATGACAAAGCCGATGGGGAAAACGATGCCGATCAAGCCTTTAGTCAGCAGGTTCAGCGCCATGACCACCGCAAAGCACCACGCAGCCCGGCGCGTTGACCGGCCCTCGCGCTGTCGGTCCAGCGCAATTAAAAACAGGTGGACGCCCAGCGTCATCCAAAGCGCATTCAGGATGTCGGGAATGTAAAACCGTGTGAACAGGTACGGCCCCAGGCTGGTAGCGAAGATGAGCGCCCCGTAAAAGCCGCCGCGTTCGCTGAACAGCCGCGTGCCCAGCGCATAGACCGCCAGGAACAGTCCCAGCACGCACAGCGCCAGTGGCAGCCGCGCAGCCCAGTCATACGTGCCGAAGACTTTCATGCCGCCGGCGGCCATCCAGTACATCAGGGGTGGCTTGTCGAAGAAGCGGATGCCATCCACGTAGGGCGTGACGTAGTCGTGACGCTGCAGCATTTCACGCGCGGCTTCGATGTAGACCGAGTCCACGTCGTCCAGCAGACCTGGTGAAAACAGGCAACCCAGATGCAGCACAAACCACACCACCACCAGCACGCCAATGGACTGCCTGCGGCGAGCATTTGCCGCCTGCGCGGCGGGCGCGGATGTTGCTGGGCTGGTTTGCTGCGCTGGGTTCATCGTTGCCTGTTCATCTGTACGGTATGCGTCATAGCGGTTGCAAGCGGGTGCGCGAAGAAGGCCTGCACCTTAATGGCGTAGCGGTCGGTCGGTGATCAGGGCCTTGCCAGAAAGCTGTGCCAGCATGACCTCGCGTGCGCCCAGCAGCCGGTCCACGGCGTCTCGCTTTTCCAGCGGTACAAACAACACCTTGCGCTCGCCCTTGCCCCAGGTGGCCAGCAGGTCAGCGTCCGTCAGAAAGATGTGCGGAGCGTCTGGAAAGGTCGATCCGAACCACATGGATGTGGTGCGTCCTTCAACCAGCGGTAGCACGCTTGCCGTGTAAAAGGGCAGGGACGATCCGTAGGCTTGGTCGCCGTACAGCATCAACCGGCTTCCCGGCTCAAGGGTGCCGCTCTGCACCGCGTCCGTGAAATCACGCGCCAGAGCGGCAGATGACAGCATGGGCGAAAAGCGGATGAGCGCAATGTGCGCCGCCACCAGGAAGACGCCCGAGGTAAACGCCACAGCTACGGTGCTGCGAACTGCCTGACCCTGTCTGCGGAGAACCCAGGCCATTGCCGGTCCCAACGCAAATGCCAGCGCAGCCAGCCCCGCCGGCAGCCGCAAGGCTGCGAACGAAGGCCCGGTGAGGTCGAAAAAGTGCGACATGGAAAGCGTGTAGTCGCCCACGCCGCGATGGGCAAGCAACTCGCCGATGTCAGACACGTAGGGAAGGTGGCGGGAGCTCCAAAGCCCGCTCCCGAGCGCGAAGGCGATGGCCGCACCGAGCACTGTAAGGGCTGCATGCGCGCCGGTGATCCAGCCCCGTAACCGGCTGTCCTGCTCTGCGGCGGTCATGCCGGCAGCCAGCAGGACGGCAAGCGGCAGGTAGGCTGGGAAGGTGTAGTACTCCTGATTGGTGGAGAGCGAGAAGAACACCAGAATCAGCCCGGCAAAGAGTCCCAGCAGGAGGACGGTGCGACCGGTTTCCGTGCTGCGCAACTGCCGGACATTCGCCCGATGCTTCCAGGCAGCAGCCGCGGCCGCGGGTAGAAACAGGCTCCAGGGAAACAGCCAGACCAGGTGCAGTGTCCAGAAGAGTGAACTCGGCAGCTTGTTGTAGTCATGCGGGATACGCCTGCCCAGGAAGCGCAGAAAGTGCTCGTTGACGAAGTAAAACCAAATGAAGCCGTGGCCCCCGTAGGCACCAGTGTTGCGCAGCCCGGCCAGCACATGCCAGGGCGCGGCGATGGCAAGGAATAGAAGCGCGCCGGTCACCACGCGCAGCTCTCGCCAGCGCCTCCACTCGCCCATCACAAGCAGGTATAAGCCTACGGTGCCGACAAAGAAGACAATCGCGATCAGGCCCTTGGTCAGCACTGCCAGCGCAAGCAGCGCATAGCCCAGGTAGATCCACTGGCCTCTCCAGCGGCGTCTGCCGCTGCCCGTTTCCAAAGCGCGTTGCACGGCGAAAAGGGAGCCCGCGAGCAAAAGCGACAGCAGCACCTCCGGAATGAAGATGCGCGTAAACAGGAAGACGCCTGCAGAGGTAAGCATCGCCAGACCCGCGTAAAGCCCCGTCCGGTTGCCCCAGCCGCGCCGCGCCCAGGCATAGGCCAGGAGTGCCAGCGCCAGCACGGCCAACGCCTGCGGCAGGTGCGCTGCAAAAGCGTTTACGCCGAAGATGCGGAAGGAAATCGCCGCCAGCCAATAGGGCAGGGGGGCTTTTTCCAGGTATCGAATGCCATTTACTTTTAGCGTGACAAAGTCGTGCGTCAGCAGGATGTTGCGTGCGGCGTTGGCGTGGGTTGCGTCGGCGTCGTCCAGCAGCGGCGGCGCAAACAGGGCCGCCGCGTAGACGCCGACCCAAATCAGCAGCAGGAGCAGCAGATGCCGTCCAACGGCTCTTCGTTCCCCGGCCAGGTTGTTGCTCGTTTCCACTTCCCGATTGTAGAAGGGTGCGCGCGCCCGGAACCGACACACGTCGTCGTGTACAGTGCAGAGGGTTATGCGTGTACGTTCGCTCTCAGCCAGCGCACAACCCTTCAGGAGATTGAACATGCCCACCTTTGCCGCAATCGACATCGGTTCCAACTCCTGCCGCCTGGCCATTGCATCGGTGCAACAGCACAAGTTGAAGGTGCTGCATGAGGACCGCGAGGTGGTGCGGCTGGGCGAAAGCGTTTTTCAGACGGGTGAAATCTCCCCGGATGCCATGGCCAACACCATCCGTGCGCTGAAGCGTTTTCAGAAGTCGGTGCAGTCGCAGGTGGTGGACAGCGTGCGCGTGGTGGCGACGTCTGCCATGCGCGATGCACGCAATGCCGCCGCCTTTATTGCCTGGGTGAAGTCCGCAACTGGCTGGACGGTCGAGATCATCTCCGGCCTGGAAGAGGGCCGTCTCATCCACCTGGGCGTGGTGACGCACGAACCCGGTGCCCGCGGTCGTTGCGTGTTGATCGACCTGGGGGGCGGATCGTGCGAGATCACGCTGTCAGAGGACGGACGCATCCGCGAGATGGTCTCCCTGCCGCTGGGTTCCGTGCGGTTGCAGCAGGAGTTCCTGCACAGCGACCCGCCCACCCACGATCAGCTGCTGCAGCTGCACACGTACATCGACCGCGAAATGCGCAAACTGGAGCGCAAGATGGGCAAGCCCAGCGTGCAGCTGGTGCTGGCTACCTCAGGTGCCGCCGCCGCCCTCGCCGAGGCCAGCCAGCCCCGCGTGCTTTCTGGCAAAGCTGCCACCAAACCGGCTGCCGCCAAGAAATCTGCTGCAAAGAATTCGGCTGCTATGAAACGAGCGGCTGCGCCCGCGGTGCTGCAGGCCGAAACCGGCGCCTTACGCTCCCTGGCGCGACGGCTGGTGAAGATGAAGAACAGCGAACGCCAGCTGGTCCCCGGCATTGGACCCAAGCGCAGCGACATCATTATTGGGGGTGCGTTTGTCTACGCCGAGATCCTGGAACGGCTGCAGCTGAAGGGTTTTCGCTACTCGCCGCTGGGGCTGCGCGACGGCATCCTGGCGCAGATGCTTTCTGACAGCGACCAGCGCGCGTCCGTTCACAAAGCTGTCGAGCAGGAACGCTGGAACGGTGTGCTGGAAGTGTGCAGCCGTTACGCCATCGACCTGAAGCGTGTTGACCCGGTACGGGCACACGCCGTGCAGCTGTACGACGCGTTGGAGCGCGTCCACCGCATGCCGCCGCAGTTTCGTGAGTGGCTGGCCGCTGCCGCCATGATGAACGAAGTGGGTAAGTTTGTGAACCACCAGGGCCACCATCGGCACACGCAGTACATCATTGAAAACTCTGAAATTTTTGGTTTTTCACCTGCCGAGCGGACGATCGTCAGCGCCATCGCACGCTACCTGGGCAAGAGCCGTCCCGATGCAATGGAGCGCCCAATGCGCAGCATTCCGCTGGAGCAGCAGGGTTACGTCACATGCGTGACCGTACTGCTGCGACTGGCGGTCGCACTGAATCAAAACCGCGCGAACGAACCGGTGCAAGTCGGTGTCCGCGTTTACCCCAAACGAGTGGTGCTGGAACTGCAGCCCGGGCGCGGCGGTGCAGAACTGGAGCGATGGTCGCTCAACAAGGAAGCCGCTTACTTCCGCGAAATCTTCCGGCGAGACCTGATCGTCGAGTTGGCGTAAAGCGTACGCACCACGCGTGGGTCCAGCATCCACTGCAGCGTCGCCGCGCCGCGCTCAAAGTTCAGCTTTGCAATGGAACCCTTGCGCATGCGTACGGCAGCTGGCGGGCGCCCTGCCTTGTTCATCTGCGGAGGCTGCATCAGCATGCCCATAAATTGAACCAGGTTGGGGCTGTGGCCCACGATCAGTACCGACTCATGACCGGCACATTCCACCAGCAGCTTCTCAAACTGGGGGAAGATCGCCGAAGGTGACAAAGCATCCGATAGCAGGATCTTCTGCTCGTAACCGGTCTCAGTGCCGACCAGCGACGCCGTCTGCAGGCTGCGCTTCAGAGGACTTGAGACGACCAGGTCAAAGCTCACATTCATCGACGTAAGCGTATTGCCTAGCAGCAGGCAGTCGCGTTTGCCGGCTTTGTCCAGTGGCCGCCGCAGCTCCAGCAGGGGATTGCTGCGGCGCGTGCCGGCCGAACCATGTCGCATGAGGTAAAGATTCATCAGCCTGCATTCTAAGCCGCTCGCGTTACAGGCCTATGAGCGAGGCGGCATCCACATCTCCGAAACCAGCAATCCGCGCAGATGGAATACCTGTCGTACGCGACGTAACCCCAGATCTGTCAACACGTTGCCGTAGGGCGGCATTTGCTGCGTTTTGAGCCCGGTCAACAGGCGGAAGGCAAGATAGAGCGACCGGATCAACAGGCGCGCAGGCGTGCGGAGTGCATTACCCGGAACATGAAACTCCGAGACGATCCAACGCGCGTCCGGCGTCAACACGGGCAGCAGGCGTGCCGCCAGTAGCCTTACTTCGTCTTCGGAAAGGCAATCGAGAAAGAAGTGCGTCGTCACCAGGTCAAATTTCTGCGACAGCGCAAGCGCCGGCAAAGGTGCGGCCAGGTCGGCTTGCTGCACCGTCACGCGGTCGCCCATTCCTGCCTTCGTACAGCGCTGCTGCAGGGTAGCGAGCATAGCCGCACTCGCATCGAGCGCCAGTACCTCCGTTTGAGACGACAACAGCAGCTGCTCGGCAAAGCGTCCGTCGCCGTCGCCCAGCACAAGGGCCCGGCGCGTGCTTCTTAGCTCGGGCAGGAAGTGGCAGCGGCAGCGTTGCAGTGCTTGCCCAAAAGCCAGGGACTCCATCCATCGGTAGGGTCTAGCTAGACGGTCAAAGCCGCTGGTCATCGCATTTTCAGGCTCGCCAGCAGTGGCCACACCACCAGCGGCGTCAGCAACGAGAGATCCGCAAGAGCGCGCAGGGTCGTGCTCTCAAAGCGGAGGCGGAGCCGGTCCACTGCGGAAAGGCATGCAGCCGAGGCCATTAACGAAAGCCCGATACCGACGGTATGGGGCAGCAATAAAAGAGGCGCAGTCAGCAGGACCAGCGATGGACTGGCAGAGGGAAAGTATCGGCCTAACCAGCGTGTGCATCCGTCCGCCTCAGCCAGGGTAGCTTCCCAGCGTGCAATCGCAGCGCAGTTCAGCCAGCAGACCAGACCGAAGCCAACAGCGATCGGCGCGAGGGTTCCCCACGGAGCGGAGCGGCTCGCGAACAGGGGCAAGGTTGTCGCCAGTCCGAAGAAGATTGCCACCAGCGGCTCTTTCGGCACGCGCACCTGTAGCAGATGAACCGCTGCGGCGTAGAGCCCCAACGGCAGCGCCAACAACAACCAGGCTGTGCGTAGATGTGGAGGCAGCCAACGCATAAGGCCGGCAAGTGCCGCCGCGACGACCGCTGCAGCGACGTAGAGAGAACCACGATGCTGGAACAGAAAGCGATGCCGCTCCTGCCGATCCTCGCCCCGAATGGTGTCGTACACGCGGTCGCCCGCATACAACAGCCAGACGGCGAGTGCCAGCGCGGCGGGTACCGCTGCCGTCTGCTTCTGAAACACCTCGTGCGCTAGAAAGCAGGTCCACAGTGCCGCCACTGAGGGTGCGTCCAGGCTCAGCAGGTGCCACAGCTTCAGCGCCGGAACGGCGTGGAGCGGGCCTGCTGGCGTTAAGACGGCGGTAGCCACGCTTCCAGTTTAAGGCGCACACCACGTCTCGCCGCCACTGGAAGGACGACGTTTTGCCATTGTTCAGCGGAGGCGTTGCTGTGATTGCGTGTGGCTTCGTCGCCAGTGCGCTGGCTGAACATGAATGAAAAGGTCGTCCTTCGCCTCGATGGGAGCAATTGCCCCGGTTAGTTCTTCGTCCGCGAGGTCGTTGCGAAGCTGTCGCTGCCACAAACCCACTAGCGTTGCGAACGAGACAGCGTGTTCTTCAAACCGTCGTTCTGCGTAGTCGCGTGCAGCGCCCGTGGTGATCAGCGTGGGCCAGTCGCTGGCTTCCAACAGCAGCAATTCACGGCACATCTGCCGCGCGATGCGTTCGCCTGCAGCGCCGTCCGTCCAGGCTGCATGCTGAGACGCCTGCTGCACGGCCAGCTCGGCAGCGTACATCCGGCCCAAAAGAGGCGCCGTCTCGCCGTTAAGCCATACGCTGCTGTCGCCGCCTGCACCCCACGACCCTTCAGGCAGGTGCAGGGACCCTGCGGTGCCGTGCAGCTGCAGGTAGTCCCTGCAGCCGATCGGCTGTACGCTTCCGCCATCTGCTGCAAGAATGCGCGAAACATGCTCCAGGAAAAGCATGCCCTCATGCCACCAGTGGCCGAACAGTTCCAGGTCGAAAGGAGCGCACAGGATCGGCGGCGCATCGTCTGTTCCTGCGTTGGTTCGCAACGTCTCCGTCAGCAATGTGACGAAGTGGTGTGCGTGGGTCACGCTACGCTCCGCGGCAACGGCGTGGTCATAGGGCTGCTTGTCGGGCATGCCGGTACCGGCGTCAGTCACCCGCCAGTAGCGATGTCCGCCCGGCCAGCGTTTTTTATAGAAGTCGAGATAGGCAAAGTCGCCCGGGTATCCAAATTGGGCACTCCACACCTGGAAGGCAGATCTTGGATCTCGCGCAAACACCGCAACGTCGCTGCCCGCGATGGTGTGGGGCCGGTAGAGCGTACGGTTCGGACCAGGAACGCCGTCCGGAGAGTCCGCATCCCCGATCATGTGGGAGTCGGCAAAAGTGAACCGCAGACCTGCTTCGGCCAGTACCTGCTCCACGCCGACGCGCTGCTCCGGGGCCGCGGCACCACTCTCGGGCGGAACCGGGAAGCGCCAGGGACCTGCCGGACGGTAGCCACATTCCGGCAGCCATGCGCCCAGCGGAGCCTGGCCCAGGTGTCGCCGATGGGTCTCTACCGCTGTCTGAAACTGGCCGCGCAGGCTCTCATCCGTGCCCAGCAGGGGAGCGTACCCGTGCGTTGCTGCAGAGGTCAGCAGGTGCAGGGTGCCACTCTCCTGCGCACGCCGGAAACCTGCAACCAGGTCGCCGTCCAGGCAGGCCAGAATGTCGGCTGCTCGCGTAAAGACCCGCTCCCAATGCTGGGCCAGAGAGAGTAAATGCAGTTCGCCTGCCTGTGAAAAGAAGGCCCCGTCTTCCTGCGCCGCTGCAATCTTTCGTTGCAGGTATCGTGGCAGCTCGGCGCGGAAGTCAGGGTGCGCCAGTTGCTCCAGCAGCACAGGCGACAGGCTTACGTTGGCCTGCAGTCGGATGCCGTCAGCCAGCAATCGCTGGGCCAGGTCAAGCAGCGGCAGGTAGGTTTCCGCAGCGGCTTCCAGCAGCCACTCAAGACCGTGCGGCCAGGTGCCGTGGTGCACCACGTAAGGCTGATGGGCGTGCAACACCAGGGCGAAGTATCCCTTTGAATGCTTCCGCTCTTGCTCCATGTGGCTTCGCCCCCTCTTTACTGTGGTTGTCTGATGAGGTGACGGAGTGTCTGGTACCGAAGTTTCGTGATCTTCCTCCGCCTCTGTGTACAAACAGGAGTGCCGAGCCAGCGTTCTGGCTCGGCCTCCTGGGCACTCGTTGCGACTTCTACGGGCGAGTCTGCAGACTGGGTTCACCCTGCGATGCGCCTGCACGTTCCGAGGTGCGGACCGCAATGGAGTCTGCGGTAACGAAGCGGACGACGCTTTCGCTCGGGATCTGCACCTGGTCGCCGCGGGTCACGCCGTTGATGGCGGCACCCGTGCCGCCGCCCGCGGCTGCCCCAATGGCAGCGCCTTTGCCACCGCCGAAGATGCCGCCAAGCACCGCGCCCGCGGCTGCTCCAACGCCGGTCTTTACGGCCGTGTTCTTGCCGCGGCCCTTGCCTTCCACACTGTAGGGCTGGGTAGACAGTGCAATGCGTTCTCCGCGGGCGCTGACACCGATCAGTTCAATGCTCAGCAGGGAAGAACCCTTGAAGTGGGCAGCCTCGTGAACCTCTGCAACGCGGCCATTGACGGCTGTGCCGCGAGGCAAGGCGACCATGCCGTCCACCAGGATGTCTGCCGCCAGCGCGCCTGAAAAGGTGTCTCCCGGCTGGGTCGTCGCGCTGTCGAGCGTTTGGGTAATCCGCACGGGCAGGGTGCTGCCCGCAGGGAGCGTGACGACGCGCACGGCAGGTGCCTGTGGTGCAGTTTGCGCGACGGGTGGCCGGTACGACGGTTGCGGATAGACCGGTGTCTGCGTGGTGGAGGGGCGGGTCACGGGCGCGACATACTCGTTGCGGGGTGTGACTTGTTTCCTGGGCGCAGGTACCGGCAACGGCTGAATCTGCGGTAGCGGCGTAGTGACCGTTGCTGACACCGGGGGAGTCGCTGCACTCACGACCAGGTCATTAATCACCTCCTGAACACCGGCAACACCTGCTGCATCATTTGCCACCAGGCTCCGGGCGGCGTTGTTGCTGACCGCGCCCGTCAGCGTCACCACGCCAGCCTGTGCCATCACCTGCACCGGTTCGCGGTTGATGGCGCTGTCCGCTGCCAATCGTTGCTGCACCTGTGATGTCAGGGTCGGATCGTCGACCGTAGCAGCGGTTTTGCAACCGGCTGTGCCCACGACAAGAACACCTGTAAGCGTTAACGTCGTACCCCATCGTGCTGATTGTTGCTTCCGGTTCTCCATGCTATCTCCCGCCAGGGCCGTCACCGCAGCCATGCTTTCCTCATTCTCTAACACGAGGGCAGGTCTGCTGTCGTTTTCGCCCCGGTTGCACATTCCTACGACGTGCTGCAGTTCTTGATATGACGCGGCAACCGGATGGAAGAGCAAGGCATCCCTCTGAGTGCTCTGATGGATGCGTTTTGTGGGCGAACACCGCACACAAAATGACGACGAAATATCCAGAGCAGAGAATGCATCAGCCGCGGCCCAAGGGCTTCGAAGGAGAGAGAAATGGCAGACGATAACAGCAGCGGTCTCGGATGGTTTATTGCAGGTTTGGGAATTGGCGCGCTTGCTGGTGTGCTGTACGCACCCAAGAGCGGCCAGGAAACGCGTGACGATCTCGCCGCCCAGGCGCGTGATGCTGCGGAAAAGGCCAACCAGTATGTCGAGCAGGGTAAGGAACAGATCAACGACTACGTGGACAAGAGCCGTGACTACTATGACCGCGGTCGTACCCAGTGGAGCCAGTACGTGGACAAGGGTAAGGACTTCGTTCAGGACAAGCAACAAGCAGTTGCCCAGGCAGTGGACGCCGGTAAACAGGCTTATCAGGAAAAGACCGAAGGCCAACTCTCCTAACCAGGCTCAGATCGACACGGAAGCCCGCGACCTTGATCGCGGGCTTCTTTCTATCCAGCAGTAATTCCAAGAGGTCTTGAACATGACAGAACACCAGTCCACTTACTTGCTTGCATACACCGGTATCGTCGCTTTTGCGATCTTGATCGAGGCCATTGCCATTGTCATCCTGGCCCTTGCAGCCGCAAAGTTGATGAAGCAAGTGACCGCGCTGACCCAGGAAGCCAAGGGCAAGGTCTACCCCATCCTTGAATCCGTTCGAGACATCGCCGTAAAAGGTCAGGAAATTGCACTCGTCGCCCGCAATGTGGCGGCTGACTCTGAGCCAAAGATCAAGCGAGTAACCACTAACATCGCCGAAACGACAGACGTCTATCGCGCGAAACTGGCGCAGGTTGACTCCTTGATCAGTGACACCGCTCAGAAGGCTCAAAAACAGACAGCGCGCGTCGATGACTTGATCTCGAGCACGTTGGCAAAGACGGAAAACATCGCGACCAGCGTACAGAGTGCAGTGCTGGCACCTTTTCGTCAGGCCTCAGGTCTGTTTGAAGGCATCAAGGTCGGGATCGAGTCGCTGCTGCACAAATCCGCGACCGAGCGTAAAACACCGAAGCCCGTTGCATTCGAGGGCGATAGTATCTACACCGGCCGTGAGGATGATTACCACGCCTAATCCGTTCGACTAGGCGAGCCAACCACCGCCTACAACCACGTCACCCTGAAAGAAGACGGCAGCCTGGCCGGGCGTAATTGCCCTTTGCGGTTCATCGAACTCGATGCGTACCCGGCCAGCCTTGGCAGGAAAGAGAGTGGCTGGTGCGGGCTGGTGGCGGTGACGAATCTTCGCCTCGACGCGAAGGGGCCCGGTCAACGAGTCAATTGCGATCCAATTGATCTTTTCTGCAAGCCCGACTGTTGTATGCAGACTCTGTTCCGGACCCACGGTGACACGGCTCGTAGCAGGGTCAATGGATAGCACGTACACAGGCTCGACCGGGTGCACGCTTAACTGTTGTTGCAGACCCTTCTTTTGACCGACCGTAAAGTTTTGAATGCCCGCATGGTTGCCCATGACCTCGCCAGTGGTAGAGACCAATTGGCCTGATGAATTGGGCATGCTTTGCCCCTGTTCATTCAAGTAGGCAGCCAGAAAGGCCTTGTAATCACCGCCCGGGATAAAGCAGATCTCCTGTGAGTCAGGCTTGTCTGCAACGCGCAGGTTTTGCTCCGCAGCCATGGCACGGACCGCCGGCTTCTCCATCTCGCCCAGCGGGAACAGGGTGCGGCTCAACTGCTCCTGGGTCAGGCCGAAGAGGAAATACGTCTGGTCCTTGGTCTGATCGGCAGGGCGCAGCAACAGCCACCGCTGGCGCTCGGCATCAAACCGGACGCGGGCATAATGGCCGGTGGCCACACGTTCCGCACCGATGCCGCGGGCCGTGCGCAGTAATTCATCGAACTTCAGGTGGTTGTTGCACAGGGTGCAGGGGATGGGTGTCCGGCCAGCTAGGTACTCGCTGACAAAAGGCTTTACGACATCCTGCTCAAAGCGCCTTTGCTGGTTTACGACGTAATACGGAATGCCGATCTGCTCAGCCACGCGTCGTGCGTCGTACACATCGTCCAGAGAGCAACACCTGCCTTGTACCTGTTCTGGTATGCCGTTGTCGCCGGACAGTCTTCGCTGATCCCATAATTGCAGTGTTAGCCCGACCAGGTTGTAGCCCTGTTGCCGAAGCAGGGCTGCGACTGCAGACGAATCCACACCGCCCGACATGGCCACGGCAATGGTGCTGGCCGCGTCCGGCGCCTGTGGAACACCGCCCGCCGCGTCCTGTATCGTCTCGCTGTCCTGAGTGGTGACCATGGCTCTATTCTCTCAGGTCTCGTACTTACAACAGCTGCATGCGGCGTACGGCGGCAGCGATGATGTCGACCGCACTGCAAACTTCTTCTTCCGTAGTGAGCCGTGAGAGAGACAGGCGCACGCTGCTGCCCGCTGCGGCGTCTGGCAAACCCATAGCCCGTAGAACATGCGATGGCTCAATTGCGCCACTCTGGCAGGCTGAGCCGCCGCTCATCGCAAGGCCCTGCAGATCGAGGGCGATGACCAGCTCTTCCGCGTTGATGCCCCGGAACGAGACCGATGTCGTGTTGGGTAGCCGGGCGACAGCTTCACTGTGGATCCTGACGCCGGTGGTGCTGGACTTAAGTCGTGCTTCAAGCGAGTTGCGCAATCGGCACATCTGCTCACTTCCGCCTTCCAACAGCCACTCCGCTGCCAGCCTGGCTGCTTCGCCCAGCCCGACGATGCCCGGTACATTCTCCGTGCCTGCCCGCCGTCGGCGTTCGTGGCTTCCACCGTGTGCCGTTGGCTGCAGCGGTACTCCGGGTCGGACCCAAAGGGCACCGACGCCTTGCGTGGCATGCATCTTGTGCCCAGAGACCGACAAAAGGTCGCAGCCCAGCGAAGTGACGTCGACCGGCAGCTTACCGCACGCCTGCACTGCGTCTGTGTGCATCCACGCACCCGCGGCGTGAGCCACGTCGGCGATGGCGCGAACGGGCTGAATGGTACCCGTTTCGTTGTTCGCCAGCATAACGCTGACCAGCTTTGTCTGGCCGGTCATGGCCTGCTGCACCGCTTCGGGATGGATGATGCCGTTGGTATCGCAGGGAACCCGCGTCACCCCGATGCCCAGGCGTTTCAGCGCATCGGCAGCGTGCAAGACAGCGTCATGTTCTGTGGAACCGACTACAAGGTGATCCCCGGCATGTAGCAGACCGAACAGAGCGAGGTTATCGCTCTCGGTGCCACCGCTGGTGAAGATGATTTCAGATGGTCGAACGTGCAGCAGCGCCGCAAGCTGTTCGCGAGCCGTGTCGATGGCCGACCGCGCGGCCCGACCAAAACTGTGAACGGCTGAGGCGTTCCCGAAGCGCTCTTCCCAAAAGGGTCGCATGGCATCAACCACCTGCGGCAGGGCAGGCGTGGTTGCATTCGCGTCCATATAGATGCGTTGCTTCATGGTGTTCTTACCCGGATCTAGGTTGTGCGAGACCGATCGCCCAGCCACTTTGCTCCGCCCAGCAATAAGAAGAACGAGCCGGTAGGCAGGCAGCCAAGGGCGATAATCAGGCCGAACCAGCCCAGGTTGCCGTGCGGTCCGTGCTTGGTCATGCCGCCCGTGGTCCACACGGCAGAGCCACACACCAGTCCAACAAGCTCAATCAGAGCCGCAACGCGCAGAATGGCACGCGTGTCTGACCTCATCTGTCCGGGTTCCTGGAGTGTCTTCATCAGCGGATGACCGCCTGCATCAGGTAGACCATCACGCCGGTGACCGACACGTAGAGCCACACAGGAAACGTCCAGCGCGCGAGGCCGCGATGCTGCTCAAAACGCCCCGTGAGTGACAGGAAGAACGTAATCAGAATCATTGGGAGTGCCAGAATCGACAGGATGATGTGAGACGTCAGCAGCGTGGCATACCCGTACCAAATAGTGGAGGTGTGCGACACGGGCAGGTGTGAGTCACCATGCAGGGCATGGTTCGTGATGTATGACACCAGGAAAACTGACGAAAACAGAAAAGCCGCAAACATAGCCGCGCGGTGCTGGCTGATCTGCTTCGCGCGGACCTTGACGAAACCTATGACCAATGCGGTTGCCGACAATGCATTGAGTACTGCATTCAAGGCAGGCAGGAACAGCAAGTGTGTATGCGCCACATCAGCAGGCGCATGGAAGTACACCAGCCAACCGAGAAATATGCTGGCCACGGCAGACACTAGCAGAATGCCAAGAATGATGGCAGGCGGCGTGTGAAGGCGCTCTGGAGCGGGGACGGGATGGCTATGGACAGGGGACATGGGTGCCTAGAAAAAGATTCGACCCTGCGCGTTCAACATCATGGCGGCAAGCAGCAGAGGCAGGTAAATGACGCTAACCCGCAACAGATCTCGCGCTACCTTGCGCGACTGTGCAGGCGGCAGTTCCCGTGTGATGCGCGTGAACCGCACGGTATAGAAGAGGTAAACAGCGCCCAGCAGCAGGGCTGCAACACCGTACGGTTTGCCGCTGATACCGATCCAGACCGGCCAAAAGCTTACTGGGAGCATCAGCACGGCGTAAAACATGGCCTGGGCAGCAGTAGCGCGGCCACCTGGGCTCGCCACGGCAGTGACGCGAATGCCTGCGCGCGCGTAGTCATCGCGGTAAAGCCAGCCGATCGCCTCGAAGTGCGGAAACTGCCAGACAAAAAGGATCGCAAACAGCGCGACTGCCGCCCACTCGATCCGGCCCCGTGATGCCGTCCAGCCAATGAGCGGTGGCAGCGCACCAGGAAAAGCACCCACGAACGTTGCCGCCATGCTCATGCGCTTCAACGGTGTGTAAATGGCTACGTAGCTGATCGCAGTCAGCAGCGTCAGCATGGCCGTGATTGGGTTCGTCTTGACGGCCAGAAACGCGGAGCCCAGTCCAATGGATAGCAGGCCGAAGATGAGTCCGTGCGCGAAGGAGAGCCTGCCTGCTGCCATGGGACGCTTAGCGGTGCGGGGCATCAGGGCGTCTGTGCGCCGCTCCAGCACCTGGTTCAACGTGCTGGAACCGCCGGTAACAGCCGCCATCCCAAACATGGTGTACGCAAATTGCAGATTGAGGGGGCTGATGCCGGAACGTAGTGACCCAAGGTAAAAGCCTGCTGCGGCGGTGATGATAACCATCAGCGTGACCCGCGGCTTCAGCAACTCCACGTAATCCGTCAAGACCGTCGACGTACGAAGGGTGTGCGTGACCGGGACTGGGGCTGCGGTTACCATGATCGGCCTGACTCAAGGATACCGCAGCCCTTTCAGGCTCCCGGCGCTAATCGCCGGTACACTTTAATCCAGTACAGAGATCCGCTCCGGATCCTCATGCTGCACCAGGTATTCGTTCGCGAAGACCACAACGACCGCCGCTGTAGGTACCGCCACCAGGGCGCCTGGAATGCCGCTGATCGCAGTTCCAACCAGCAGGGCAACGAGTACGGTGATACCCATCAGATCGACGCTTGACTTCATGATGCGTGGTGTCAGGAAAGCATTTTCAATCTGCACATAGATTGCGTACGAGGCCAGCACCAGGCCCGCTTTGGCCCAGGTATCCGCAGCTGCAATCAGAACGACGAGCAGGATCGTAATCAGGTTTCCAGCGATAGGAATGATGTTGGTCAAACCCATCAACACGCCCAGCAGCAGAAAGTACCGCACGTTCAACACGCGAAAGACCACCAGGCTGTAAACGGCGACGCATGCCATGAGTGCCAGTTGACCGATCAGCCAGCGCGAGACCCGTTCTTCGCCAATCTGCAGGGTATTTGCCAGTCGCGAACGCGAGCCGGGTACAACCAGCGAGATAAAGAACTCGTACACCTCGTGCCCTTCAAGAATGAAATACACGGTCAGGATGACGGCAGTCAGCAGATCCAGCACATGCTCTGCCAGGGCAGGCAAAGCAGCGAAGATGTAGGTGGCAGCTTCTCCGGCTGCTGTTTCCGCCTTGGCATTCAGATCGGACAAGCCAATCTTGTCTGCCATGGGGATCTTGTGCAGCTTCGCCGTCATCAGTGGGATTCGGCTCGGCAGGTCGGTCAAGAAATTCCGGAAGTCACGCAGAACAGGGGGCAGGCCGATCCAGAAAAAGAGACCAAGCGCCACCAGCAGTCCGACCATCAGCAAAGCCACGGAAAGCGCTTTCGATAGAGCCCTACCCCGAAACCGAAGTTTGGAGATGCGCGTGACTACGGGGTTCAGCACGACCGCAAACAAACCGGACAGGTAGACAAGACCCAGTACGTGGCGGATTTTCCAGAAGAGTCCTAAAAGGCAGAGGCAGGCGATCGTAAAGACGATGTGCTTGCGCACGTCGCGATAATGCTTGTCCGGGAAAGACGGAGCTCCCAAGGCAGTGTCCAGGGTGTTACCTCACTTGATAATTAGGCTTTTGATGCAACTGACAGAAAGTGGCGTTGTTGCGAAAGCGCAATCCTTCAAGAAAGGGACAGTTGTCGCAGGATTGCGGCTGCTGTCTGTTCCGGATCAAGCCGTTCGGTGGATATCTGGTGTTGGGAGCAGCGTCGGTAGAAGGGTAGTCGAGCGGCAAAACGGCTCGCTGCGGCACCTGCATCCGCCAGCACGGGGCGCAGCAGTGCACCCTCTTGCAGCACGCAACGGTCAAACAGCAGCGCAAATGAGGCCTCCAGGAAGACGACGGCAGTGCCTGGCGTCTGTTCCAGCAGCAGACGGTTTGTTAGGACCTCCGGCGCGCCGCCCCCTACTGCGATCACCACCTGCTGCTCACCCAGCGCTCGAGCAAGCGCCGCCGATTCTCGACGGCGGAAGACCTGCTCACCTTCCGCAGCAAACATCGCGGAGATGGTGGTCTCAAAGCGCTCTTCGATTAACGTGTCGGTGTCGATAAAGTTCCATCCCAGCAGTTGTGCCAGCAATCTTCCTGCGGTGCTTTTACCTGCACCCATGAAGCCGACAAGGACGATGCGTTGGGGCAGGGGACGCGGTGTGAGGCTTGTGTTTGCATCTGCGGCGACTTCAGAGAGGGTGATCATAGAGAACTCGATCCGTTAGATTTGGCTGCAATGAGAAAAGCCGCAACCCGTGTGGGTTGCGGCTCCGAAGACTGGCTGGATTTCAACTCGTTGTTCAAACCGAATGAAACGCATGCAGGGTCCAGGCCGCTAACGGATACCAGTAGCGGCGGGCAAAGCTTACGAACTGAAACCGTGTCTGCATAGCTTCAAGGAGACTACACCGCGGTACATCCGGCGGCAAGTCGGTCATCCATTAGTTGGTGCCATCCGTAGCAGGGATTTTTGCCTCAGTTACAAGGCTTTCCTCAATTTTGCCCCAAAGGTCTGAGCTGGGAACTTCGCCTTCAGGCTCCAGCAGCATTCGAGCCGTCTCCGCGATGTATTCTAGGTCCCGAATCAGTTCTGCTGCCTGAGGACAATCCCGCAGGATGTTGACAAATCGGGGGTCTGCACTGAGCTTTCCACCCTGGGCACGCTCGAACAACTCGGGCAAAGAACGCTCAAATTCCTCGCACGTCCAACGCTTCTCATCTGTATCCGGCATTATTTTGACTCCTGCAAGACTGCAGCCTGTTCGTTCTGCCGCAGGATTTCACGCAGCTTCAGCCGCGCTTTGTGTAACTGTGATTTGCTGTTGCCGGTGGAACATTCCAGCATGCCGGCGATTTCATTGTGTTCGTAGCCTTCCACGTCGTGCAGTACAAATACCAGTCTGTATCCGGGAGGCAAAGTGGAAACGGCTCGCTCCAGGGCGACACGATCCACTGAACCGGATAGTCGCGGATCCCGTGATCCGAAGTCGCGCTTTGGTGCGTCTTCTTCCGATGGATTGATCGTCTCTTCGAGCGAAACCAGCTGCAAGCCCTTTTTGCGAAGGTGCATCAGCACCAGATTCACGGTCAGGCGGTGAAGCCAGGTGGAGAAAGCACTTTCGCCGCGAAAAGAACCGAGCTTGCGGAAAAGGTGCAGGAACGCTTCCTGCGTCATGTCCTCAGCTTCTGAAACATTTCCCAGCATGCGCAGGCAAAGCGTGTACACCCGGCGTTTGTGCAGAGAATAAAGCTTCGCAAATGCATCTGGATCGCCATTTTTTGCCCGTTCCAGGGCGTCTGCTTCCCCTGCAATGGGTGGATTGCGCTTAAAGTGGCCAGCGGGTGGCGTCGTGTTCGATTGTGTCATTCCGTTGCCCTGATTTTCCATTGCCGCAGCCTGGCCCGTCTCCATGACGCGCCGCCTTTCCGAAAAAGCCACCAGCTATCCTTCAGAATACAGGATCATCCGCGGCGCGCTCTCCCTGCCCGACCTCTCTGTGTGAGGCAGAATAGAGTGGATTCGGTTGCTTTCCTTCGTTTGCTTTCGAAATGAAAGGCTGACGATGCCCTACCAGCGCCATTTACCTTTGTAATCAGGACCCGATGAAGCGGGCGTACAAGGCGCGCGCCCGTGCGACGTCTGTCGTGCCCTGCACCAGGGTGCGTCCGTCCGCGAAAACTGACAGCGTGAAGTCCCCGTACGCAAAGCGCAACAACATACTGTTGAAGCGCACCGTACCCAGGTTGCGTAGGCGCTCGGCCAGCGCAGAGAAATCAACAGGGCGATTGTGTTCGTGAATCTGCACCGAATCACGACCGCACAGCGTAATGTGCGGTCGTCCTTCGCCCGCCAGGTGCCGAAACTCCCGACGGCCACAGACACTGCACCCGGCCCTTGGCCTGCCTGCCTGAACCTCTGAGCGGTCGGTGTTCCACAGGTCCATTGAGAGCAAGGTTCGGCGCATGCCGCTCAGGTTCCCACAAAGAAATTTGATCGCCTCGGTCGTCTGCATTGCTGCCGCTACATTCACCGCGGTGTTCAGGATGCCGACGGTATCGCAGGTTTCGACCGTACCGCCCGGCGGCTCTGGGAACAGGCAAGCCAGGCAAGCGGTCTGGCCAGGGCCGGTGGGCAGAATGTTCATGGTGGCAACGTACGACCCAATGGCCGCGGCGTAGATCCATGGTGTGCCTGTCTGCACGCTGTAGTCGTTGATCAGGTAGCGGGTTTCGAAGTTGTCTGTGGCATCCAGCAGGATGTCGGTATCCGTCAGCAGGGTGTGGCACGTTGCAGGGGTTAAATCCGCAATATGAGCACGCACCTCGACCTCGCTATTGATGGCATGAAGCCTCTTCCGCGCGGCCTCGGATTTGGGCAGGGCTTCTTCGGCGTCCTCCTCTGTGAACAGCATCTGCCGCTGCAGGTTGGAAGGCTCTACGAAGTCACGATCGATGATGGTCAGTCGACCAACGCCAGCGCGTGCCAACAAACCCGCAGATGCGGCACCCGTTGCGCCACAGCCCACTAACGTGACCCGCGCAGCGGCAAGCCGTCGCTGACCGTCGTCTCCTATGCCCGGAAATAGCCGCTGACGAGAGTAACGGTCAGCCCAGCGGCCCGCATCAGCCTTTTGCTCGAAAGCGGTCCCATCAGGATTGGCTACCACATCCGTTTTTGCGAGAGAAGGAGAGTCCACACCTCAAGTGTAGAAGCTGCGCCTGGGAGAGACGGCGAGCGCCCGGGCGCTTGTTCGCATCCCAACGTTTTGCATTACCTATCCCTACCTGACGCGGGTAGACTAAGGCGGGTGCATCCTGCACCAGTCTGTGAAGCAGAGGGCAGAAGACGTTGGGGTCACAGAGGCGTTTGGTAAAGAGCAGGTTGTTTGCAAGGCGCATTCAGAGTTTCGCCTGCCCGGCAGCGGCTGTCCTGTTTGCCGCAGGCACTCTGCAGATGGCAGCGCAGGATTCGGCCAGCCCGACCGCACCTAGAACGACACCTTCCCAGGTGCTACCGGGAAAGACACCGCTGCCGAAAACCAACGTGCAAAGCGGAACCGATGGCTTTGGTAGCGCGACGACTGCGGATGCGGGAGACACGCAGGTGCAAGCCACTGCGGCCACCAAGGTGGCGGACGATGCCACTGCAGGCCTGTTTGCCCTGCGCGGGCAAACGATCGCCGGAATCGACTTCAGTGGCGTGGAACTTGGAAACGACGACCCCCTGCGCGGCGAGCTTGGAATCGCGCCAGGCGACCGCCTGGATCCGACCAAGGTGCGCGTGGCGACACGAAGGCTGTTCCTCACGGGGCTGTACCGCGACATTCAGATCCGGAGCCTGCCATCGGGCACGAACGCGGTCACCCTCGTATTTGAGGGGACGCCCCGTTTCTTCATTGGACGTGTACGTGTACAGGGCGTGCGGGTTGAGCGTCTAGCGTCTTTGTTGCAGTACGCCACTGAGCTGCAACCGGGGTTGCCATTCACGAATGCGCAGGTCAAGGCTGGTCTCACCAGCATGAAACAAACGCTTGCGCAGAACGGCTACTACGCCCCCGAAATTACCTCGGCCACGGAACACCTGCCAGACGGCAAGCAGGTTGACGTCATTTACCTGGTCAATGTTGGACCGCAGGCCATAGTAGGCGCGGTCAATCTGACCGGGGACCCAGGCATATCAGTTGAGGAGTTTCGCAAGCGCGGCAAGTTGCAGTCGATCAATCGCACCCTGTTCTTCTTCAAAAGTAAAAACAAGGTGACGCACGACACCACTGGCACAGCGCTGACCAACCTGCGCAAGTTTTACCAGAAGAACGAACGGCTCGAAGCCGCCGTGGCACTTGAGAAGGCTGAGTACCAGGCCAGTCGCAAGGAACTGGATTACAGTTTTCGCGCTGACCAGGGACCGATTGTGAGTGTTTCCATCACCGGCACAAAAGTATCAAAGGCCCGGCAGAAGCAGCTGCTACCCATCTATGAGGAGAGCGCCGTAGACACGGACCTGCTGAACGAGGGGGCGCACAACGTCCGCGAGTTCCTGGCGCGCCAGGGCTACTTCGATGCGCAGGTCGATCCGCTAGTGCAGGGTGTGCCGGATACGCCCACCTACGCGGCAGATGGCACGCCCCTGCCGCCACCGAGCAACTTAAAAGAGGTGGTCACTTTCCAGGCCACGCAGGGTCGCCGCTATAAGGTCGCGGCCGTGAATGTCACCGGCAACAAGTACTTCAGCACGGACAATATCAAAGAGCGGATGCAGGTGGTAAGGGCCGACGCGTATGTTCGGAACGGTCGCTTCTCGCCCACGCTGCTGTCGAACGATGTTGATTCTATTACCTCCCTTTACCGAGCGAATGGCTTTAACAAGGTTGCGATTACCAGCAAAGAAGTAAAGCGAGATCCCGACAAGAAAATTGGCACCATCACGGTCAACATTGCCATTGATGAAGGGCCGCAGCAAAAGTTTGGTGACGTCACTCTCACTGGTGAAAAGCCTGCACGGCAAGCGCAGATGCAGGCGCTGATTACTGCTGAAAAGGGTCAGCCATTTGCCCTGGCGAACGTCTCCAGTGATCGTGACAACATCCTGACTGCCTACCTTGCCAAGGGTTTTGATCAGGCCACGGTTGAGGTTCGACAGGTGAATCGTAAGGACGACCCGACTGTTACCGACGTGAAGTACCTTGTCTCGGAAGGGGAGCAGGTTGAGGTGGATCGCATCCTGATTTCCGGCGTGTATCACGCTCGCAAGAAGCTGGTAGACGACCAGTTGTTGTTGAAGCCGCATGATCCCCTAGACGAGTCTGCGCTGTTGGAGATGCAGCGTCGCTACTATGACCTGGCGATCTTTTCAGAGGCAAACGTCGCCGTACAAAATCCGGAAGGCCTCGCCGATCGCAAAAACGTGCTCGTGCAGTTGACCGAGGCAAAGCGTTGGGACGTGACGTATGGCGCCGGCTTCGAAGCCCAGCTCTCCACACCACAAACCAATTGCCGAGCACAGCAGTCTCTGGGTGGTACTGGTAGCAGCTGTTCACAGGAAGGGACTGCAGGTGCTTCGTTCCGGGTGTCGGCTGACGTCACGCGCATTAACCTGTTTGGCACCGATCAATCCATCACCCTGCATACCACCTACGGCCTTCTAGAGCGTGTTGCAACGGCCACGTTTAATACACCCAAGTTCCTTGGCCGTAAGAATCTGTCGACCCAGGTAAGTGGCGGCTACAGCAACGTGCAAAATATCTCGACCTTTAAGGCCAGTACGCTGCAGGGCCTGTTTCGAGTAACCCAGAAGATTCCAAAAGCCGACACGCTGATCTATGACTTCACCTATCGTCGCGTGTCTGTCGATCAAAATAGTCTGCAGGTGACGGCCAATCTTATCCCGCTGTTGTCACAGCCTGTGCGCGTTGGCGGACCGGGAATTACCTGGTTCCATGACACTCGCAATCCTTCGCCGTTGAACGCGCAGAAGGGTATGTACTTCTCGATTAATGAGTTTCTGTCGCACTCGGCCTTTGGTTCGCAGACGAACTTTAACAAGGTTGACGCGACTTATTCGACGTATTACACATGGGGTAAGCGGCGTAAGTACACCTTTGCCCGCAACACCCGCTTTGGTATTGAAAGCGCCACCGGCAAGAACCCGAACGCAGGCATCTCTGGTTGCGAGGGTGTTCTGTTGAACACAAATGCGTCCTGCGATCCAGTGCCTCTTCCAGAACGTCTCTACGCAGGCGGTGCAACTTCGCACCGGGGCTTCGGCATTAATTCTGCCGGGCCTCGTGATCTTACGACGGGGTACCCAGTCGGTGGCACTGCGGTATTCGTCAACACACTCGAAATGCGCCTGCCGCCCCCTGTGTTACCCATCGTCGGCGACAGCGTTTCCTTTGTAGTCTTCCACGACATGGGCAATGTTTTCTTACATCCCGGCGACCTATTTCCGTCGATCGCACGCTTCAAGCAGCCGAACCAGCAGACCTGCCGCCAGGTCACCGGCTTCACCACTGTGGGCACCTGCGACTTCAATTACTTCTCTCATGCAGTCGGTCTCGGCGCGCGGTACAACACGCCCGTTGGCCCGATTCGACTGGACCTGAGCTACAACCTGAATCCACCGATCTACCCGATCATCGACGATTACACGGCAGCTGTGCCCACGCATCACGTAGGTCAAGCCAGCCACTTCCAGTTCTTCTTCTCGATCGGCCAGAGCTTCTAATGACTTTCTCACTGACCATCGCCGCCACGTCCCGATCTGCCGTTGCGGTAGTAATCCTTGGCGTCTTTGCTGGGGCGCATAGCCAGGCCACGGCACCTGTCTCGCAAGGAAAAGTCGTGACGCGGCAACAGACAGCGGCAGATGCGCACAAATTGCCAGCAGAGCGCGGAACGATCGTGGATCGTATTGTGGCTACGGTAAATGGCGACCTTGTGCTGGAGAGTGACGTGGAAGAGGAAGAGCGCTTCACGAAGCTATATCCCTACGGTGTCGCAGAAGGTAAGCCGCTGCGGGAACAAGCCGTCACGCGCCTGATCGACCGTACGCTGATACAGCAGCAGCTCGCGGGCTTTCCGCAGACGCCGGTGACGGATGACCAGGTCAATAAGGACGAGTCTGACCTGCGTAAAGACCTGCCCGCCTGCGCGCACGCAGACTGCACCACAGATGCGGGATGGGCAAGCTTTCTCAGCAATGCAGGCTTCACCGAGGAAGAATTGCGTGGTCGCATTCGGCAACGTAGCCAGGTTCTGCATTTTATCGAGCAGCGCTTCCGGACCGGCGTGCGGATCAGCGATCACCAAATTGAAGACTTCTACAACAAGACCATGTTGCCAGAGTATGCGAAGCAGAAAGCTACCGCGCCGCCGCTGGATAGCGTGCGTGATCGCGTCTCTGAATTGCTGCTTCAGCAGCAGGTGAGTTCGTTGCTGGATGACTGGCTAAAGACGCTGCGTGACAGCGGCCGCGTTCGTATTATGAAGACCGGTGAGGAGGCTCCCTGATGGCACTCCTCGATGCAAACACGCCTTCCGAAAACCCTGCACAGCAAGCCCGGCCGGACAGGCACAGGGGCTGGCGCATTGCAGGCTGGATCATCGGTTCGTTGGCTGTGTTGTTCCTTTTAGTGGTCGTTGCGCTAGGCTTCTACACCCGCACGCAGGACTTTCAGAACCGGGTTCGTAGCACCCTGGTCAACACGCTGCAGGAGGCAACCGGCGGCAAGGTTGAGCTTTCAGGCATTCAGTTCAACCTGTTGCACCTCGCGGTCGAGGCCGATGGACTGGTCATTCATGGGTTGGAAGGGCCGGACCAGGCACCCTATCTTTCCGCAGACCGCATCCTCATCCGCATCACGCTGAAAAGCCTGTTCTCGCACGCCACTGACTCTACCGGTGCCATGCGGTACATCACGCTGGCGCTGCTGCATGTGGATCGTCCGCACATTCACCTGATCATCAACAAGGACGGCACAACCAACCAGCCCGTGCCTAAAACGAAGAGCACCAGCACTGAACCGGTGCTGGATACGCTGCTGGATCTGCAGGCCTCGAAGGTCGAGTTAGCTGACGGCCTGGCTCTGCTGAATGACCGGGCCATCCCCTTCGACCTGGCAGCCAGCAATCTTGGCGTCGACGTTCGCTACCTGCGTTCGCTTGATCATTACGCCATCAACATTGGCATCGACGACCTGCGCACCCGCATGCAGCAGATGCCAGAGGCGAAGTCTCGCCTGCAGCTAAAGGCCGAAGTTGGCCGCAAACTTATCTCTGTGCAGAGTCTCTCGTTTGACACCGGTAAAAGCTCGCACCTTGATGCAAATGCACACGTAGAAAACTTCGATGACCCGGTCTGGAATGTGGCGGTGAAGGGCAACCTCGAAGTGCCGCAGATTTCCGTATTGAGTGGATTTCCTGGCCTTGTCTCCGGTGTAGTCGATCTTGATATCTCGGGTCATTCCTGTGCGGTGACGCCGCAGATCGCACAAAAGAAACCGAACTTTTTCCAGCGACATAATCCAGGTCATACGCCTGGCAATACGAAGGTTCTACCGCCCAGCCCTATTTGCGACAAGGGTTACCTGATGGCTGGAAACGCCAAGCTGCACCAAGTGGGCTACCGCGACGAATACGTGAACGTAGAGAACGTGAATGGCGCGGCTGCGGTGCGCGTGACGCCAACCGAATTGCTCTTCAACGCGATCGCGCTCAACTTGCCCGCCGGTGGCAGCATCGCTGGCGACCTGCGTATTCACAACTGGCTGGGCGTGGTTCCGCCGGACGCTCCCGCGCAATCTGCCACGCTGGTTGCCGGGCAGAAGACGATCAACGCGACAGCGAAAATCGCACAGGCCAAACCGCCGGTTACGGGTTCGCCAACCATCGATCCTGTCGAGCGTGCCCATGGGTATGTCGACGTGCGGGTCACAAATATCTCGCTACGCACGATCAACGAGATCTCCGAGCCGAAAAGATATCAGGATCTAGGCTTTGACACGGCTGTGAACGGGCCGGTGCATGCGGAATGGGGCGGCTCGACGAAGGACCTGCCCAGTTCCGTCGTTGTGACAACCGATCTGAAGCTTGCTCCACAGGGCATTGCGGGCCGTGGCCGCAGACAAAACATACCGCTCAGTGGATTGCTGAAGGCGACCTACCGGGGTTCCGACGAGACAGTCAGCATTCAGCAGCTGGAAGCGCACACACCTGCCAGCAATGTTGCGGCGACGGGTACGGTCGGTGTCGCGAACGGTGATCCACTAACACGACTTGCCCTGACAGCCGATCTGCGTGACCTGGGTGAATTTGACTCCATCCTGAATGCCGTGGGCTATCAAAGTAACGGCAAGAAAGGCAGTAGTGCGCTGCCGGTCATCCTGCATGGTGATGCACACTTCCAAGGCACAGCGTCAGGTCCCATCAGCGCTTTGAGAGTGAAAGGTCACCTACAGGCAAATCAACTGCAGGCTCACCTGGGCAGTGCGGGCGACATCGCAATCGACTCCGTGGTCGCGGACGCGGATTACTCCCCGGCAGGCGTCACCGTTGCGTCTTCCACCATTCGTCGTGGCAGTGCGATTCTTAATCTTTCAGGTGGTATCACACCGCACCGCTTGGTCAAGCGCGGCGTGGTCTCTTACGCGTTCGACGACTACGCGCAAGTCAATGCGAAGGTGCAACTGGCCGACGCTCAGGTTCACGACGTGCTGGAGATCGCCGGGCAGGGTGCGGTACCGCTGACTGGCACCATGAACGCAAACGCAACCGCAACGGGTACGCTGGGCAATCTGACAGGCGGCGGCCTGCTTACTCTGCGCAATGGCATTGCATATGAGCAGGCGTATGACAGCCTTACAGCCAGCCTCAACGTGCGTGGACAGGAGATCACAGCCACGGCGTTGAACGTGAAGGCGCAGGGCGTCGAAGTCGCCGGCAATGGTGGCTACAACCTGACCTCGAAGCACCTGCACGCGCACTTGCAGGGCAACGATATTTTGCTGTCAAACCTGCAGGCTGTGCGCAAGGCAGGGACACCCGTCGACGGTGTTCTGACCTTTACAGCCGATGCAAATGGGACGGTGGAGCAGCCGGGCCTGACCGCGCACCTGGCGCTTGCAAATACGACCTACAACAAGCAGCCCGTGGGCACGCTACATGCGGACGTGCGCAGCGACCGCGACGTGGTGTTCCTGACAGCCCATAGCGATCTGCTTGCCTCCAAGCTCGACGCAACTGGACAGATCCAGCTGACGGGTGACTACCCCATGCAGGTGCACGCAACGTTCAGCAATCTGAATGTCGCGCCCATTTTGAAGCTGACCGGCTCGACCTTCGACGCGACGTCAAATGCGGCGGGTGAGTTCACAGTAAGCGGTCCGGCAAAGAAACCACAGTCCCTGGCTGGATCTCTGACGATTACCCCGCTGCAATTCAAGACACAGGGCCTCGAGTTTGCGGCAGCGGCGCCGATTCGGGCGACGCTGAGCGGAGGCGTCGCGCGCCTTGAAGCGCTCCACATTACCGGCCCCGACACTGACGTGACTGCCTCTGGATCGGTGCAGGTCTTTTCTGCAGACGGCACCGCACTGCCCTCAGCGGGCGGCCGCGTAGATGCACGGGCATCTGGCACGGTCGACGTCGGTATTGCGCACCGAATCAACCCGGAGATCATTTCGTCTGGAAAGGTGAACTTTAACGTTACTGCAACAGGCATGACGAGCAAGCCAAACCTGGGCGGCAAGGTGGTGTTTCAGAACACCAACCTTGCGTACGCATCCATCCCGAACGGGCTTTCGAATATTGAAGGCACGGCGACGTTCACTGAAGACCGTCTACAGGTGGATAATCTGACCGCAACATCGGGCGGTGGACGCATCAAGCTGGGCGGCTTTGTTCAGTATCGCGACGGTCTGTTTGCTGACCTGAACGCAACTGCAACGGCGGTGCGGGTGCGCTACTACGGCGTGTCTGCCACCATGAACGCGAACGTGCGTCTACAAGGCTCGGGCGATGGCGCCAGCCTGAACGGCAATGTCCTCATCACCCGCTTTGGACTTGCGGAAACGTTTGACTTCGCCTCCATCGCTGGCAGCGCGGGCGACGTTTCGCCTCCGCCGGATCCTGATTCACTGTTGAACAAGATCGCCTTGAATGTACGTGTACAGTCCTCGCCAGCCCTGGATTTTCAGAACAGTTATGGTGCACGTGTGGCAGGTACGGTAGACATCTCGGCGCGCGGCACGCTTGCGGTTCCCTCCATTTTGGGCAAGATCACGGTCAACGACGGTTCGGCAACCTTTGCCGGTACAAATTACCAGTTGCAGCGCGGTTTGATTTACTTCAACAATCCCATTCGCATTGACCCAGTGATCGACCTTGACGCATCGGCGCGCGTAGAAAACTACGATGTCACGATTGGCGTTCATGGAACTGCGAAAAAATTTAAGCTGACGTACAGGTCCGAGCCGCCGCTTTCACAGGCAGACATTTTCAACTTGTTGGCGCTTGGCCGTACCCAGGAAGAAGCTCAGATCAACACGCAGCAACTGCAGCAGCAAGGGCAGGATCCAACCACCAACGCGTTGCTGGGCGGGGCGTTAAATGCCACTGTCTCGAACCGTGTAAACAAGCTCTTCGGCGGTGCAGGGAAGGTGAAGATTGACCCGGCTTTCGTGGGCACACTCGGAACTTCATCGGCCCGTATCACCGTCGAGCAGCAGCTAACGCGCCAGGTCTCGGTTACCTTTGCAACCAACGTCAACTCATCGGCACAACAACTCATTCAGCTTCAGTATCAACTGAGCGCAAACAAGTCGATCGTCGCGACCCGCGATGAAAATGGTGTCTTCTCCATCGTTTACAAAATCAGGAAGCGCTACAAATAGTCGAGGCCGGAGAATCGATCGTGCATCACTTGCACCCGACCGTAATGTCAACCGAGTGGTACGTACGACAGTTACGCACGGAGGAATCATCATGGACAAGGGACCGGTAAGTGGCAAGTATTTGGCCATCGGTATGGTGTCCATGTTGTGTGTCGCAGGCGTCAGGGCGCAGGACAAGGCTTCTGACGGACAGGTTCTGGCAGAGGTGCAGAAGTCGCTCGATAACAAACGCTTCAGCGCCGTGCAGGTTGCAGTGAAAAATGGCCTCGTCAACCTGACCGGTACCGTAGACCTCTACGCCACGAAGGAAGACGCCGAGCACAAGATCCACCACAAGAATGGCGTTGTCGCAGTGCACAACATGATCCAGGTACACGCAACCGGAAGCGCCGCAGAAATCTCCGACGTAGAACTGCGCAACAAGCTGGCAGAAAAGCTGACCTATGACCGCGTTGGCTACGGCACCACGGCGTTCAACAGCTTCAACATCGGTGTGCGGGATGGTGTTGCGACCCTGAGCGGTACCGCCTACGGACCTACGGACAAGGATTCAGCTATTTCGCTGGTCTCGCATTACCCCGGCGTGAAAGACGTAGTGGATGAGATTGACGTCGCACCACTTTCACCGAACGACGACCGTATCCGGGTGGAAGCGGCTCGTGCGATTTACGGCTTTCCCTCGCTGCAGCGTTATTCGATGGATCCTGCAAAACCGATTCGCATCACGGTTGTGAACGGGAACATTACGCTGACCGGCGTGGTCGACAGCGCTGCGGATCGGGATACGGCGGGTATCCGTGCCAACGGCGTCCCAGGCGCGTTCAAGGTGACAAACGGCCTGCAGGTAGCTGGTAGCCAGCAGCGCTGAGGACTGCCGTACACCTGCGGCGCAAGCAGCCATACACTGAACCTGTATGGCCATTTTGTTCGCAGAAACCTTCCGCAGCACCCGCTTGACGCTTGAGATGATCAAGTGGGAGCACTCCATCTTTGCCTTGCCTTTTGCACTTACGGGCGCGGTGCTGGCCGCTGGGGGCTGGCCGCCGTGGCGAGCGCTGTTGCTTATCGTCGTCTGCATGGTTGCGCTTCGTACAGCCGCCATGGCTTTCAACCGGTTAGTAGACGCAGAGATCGATAGGCTAAACCCCCGCACATCCATGCGTGCCATTCCAGCGGGTCTTCTATCAAAAGGCTTTGTAGCGTTTTTTACGCTGGCCGCTATCCTAGTCTTTGAGTGGGCAGCCGCGTCACTGAACCATCTGACGCTGCTGCTTAGCCCGCTTGCCGTCATCGTTGTGCTGTCCTACAGCTACATGAAGCGGATTACACGTTGGTCGCACGTGGTGCTGGGTCTTGCGCTGGGCATTGCGCCCTCTGCTGCGTGGATCGCTGTGCGCGGATCCTTGGATCTACGCATTGTTATCCTTACGGCAGCGGTTCTGCTCTGGGTAGCGGGCTTCGATGTGCTGTATGCGTGTCAGGACTTTGACCACGATCGCTCACACGGTCTGAACAGCGTTCCGCAGGCGTTTGGGTTGCAGGGTGCCTTTCTAGTCGCACGCTGTATGCACCTGGCGATGCTGGGCTGCATGGTGGCACTTATGCTGATGTTCCACCTGGGGCTGGTCGCGTATATCGGCTTAGCAGTTGTAGCCCTGCTTTTGCTGTACGAGCACAGCCTGGTGAAACCCACCGACCTCAGCCGTATGAACGCTGCCTTTTTTACCCTCAATGGAATCATCGCTGTGGTGTTCTTCTGCGCCGTGGCACTGGACATCACATTGCGAAATCATTTCCGCGTTTAGCCCTGCTGCACGACAAAAGCCCGCTTTCGCGGGCTTTTGTCGTGCACAGACCCTGGTGACTTACAGGCTGCGATTCAGATCGTCGCGTCGTTCCGCGTCACGATCCTTCACATCATCCAGCTTGCCGTTGATGGAATCCTTGAGGCGTTCCGTGCCACCGACGATTTTGTCCCGAAGGGACTCGCCGGTATGCTGCTCGGTTGTGGACGCATGTGTATGCACGGTCTCGCCGACATGGTTGGCAGTGTCCTTCACATTGCCCCAGGTCTCCTTGGCGGCACCCTTCATCTGGTCTTCCGCCCCGGCATGAGCGAGGTTCTCGTTGCCGATTGCGTCACCAACTGCCTGCTCAGCTTTGCCGAAGACACTCTGCAGCTTACCCTTGATCTGATCCGAATCCATAACTTCCTCCCCTGGTTTTCTTATTCCCTGACTACATCCACTGGCCAAGCGACACGGCTCAGACCCGGCGACCAGAAATCAGGTTGAAGATAAGCGAAATGATGGCAAGCACGATAAGAACGTGAATCCAAACACCAACGGCCTGACCGAAACCGAAGAAACCAACCGCCCAAAGAATCAGCAAGACCACCGTAATTGTCCAAAGCATCGACGTTCTCCAGATGCCCTGGCCAGCGGCCCGGGCGATGAATTCGCGACCATATTGGTCACATCAACATCAGTTGCGACCTAAACTGTTGTGGTTGTACTTAGCATGGGAAACATTCCCGATGCAGCACCGACACGCAGAGGGAGAAGGTACGTGAAAGTAGCTATTCAGGGCGAAGCAGGATCGAACAGCCAACTTGCCACACGGGCGCTGGTGGGCGATGCGGAGTTGTTGCCCTGCACCCTGTCTGAGGAAGTGTTCGAACGGCTAACCCGTTCACACGATGCGGACGCCGCCGTATTGCCCATCGAAAACAGCCTTCATGGAGCTGTTGCAGACCACTCTGACCTGCTGCTGAGGTACGACGTTGCCATCGTCGGGGAACTGTCGCTCCGTATACGTCACGCACTCATCGCGGCCAGGGGCGTGCGCGTTGAAGACGTCCAACGGGTGTTTTCACACCCCGTGGCACTCTCGCAGTGCCGCCGTTTCTTTGCCGCGCACCCTCGTCTGCAGGCGGTGCCTTTCTATGACACCGCGGGCGCGGTCAAGCACGTTGTGGAGGCCCACATGCCAGCAGCCGCGGCTATTGCCGCACCCTATGCGGCGGAGATGTATGGCGGTCAGATACTGCAGGGGGACCTGGAAGACGATCCGCTGAACTTCACTCGGTTTTTCCTGCTGACCCGGACGGCGGATGCAGCACGCATTCGGCCCGCGGCAGCGGAGATCAACAAGATGAGCCTTGCCTTCGACCTGCCACACCGGCCCGGTTCGCTCCGCGAGGCCCTGACCCTGCTGCATGAAGAAGGTGCGGACCTGACACGCATTGAATCTCGCCCCGTACCCGGCAGGCCCTGGGAGTACCTGTTCTTCGTTGATCTCCGGGTCTCGTCGTCAACCGCCGCGGACGCAGTGTTGCGCCATCTTGGAAGCATCTGCCACATGGTGAAGGAGTTTGGACGGTACACCGCCGCCGCGCCTCCAGAGCCCGCCGTTGTGTCGCCGGCACCTGAGTCATCCATCCCTGGTTTGTGGTGAGGAGTGAACATCGGTCGATAAGCGTATGGCAGCGGATGCGACAAAGAACAGGAAGCAAGCAGTTGCATCCTGTCTTATCTTGATGCATCAGATGTGTGAAGATCTGATGGAAGGACACTCACAAATGGCAAATGACTTCGTAAGCGTTATCCAGCCCACCGCCTCTGACCCCGACCGCAGGCGCGGCACGCGATCGTTGCCGGTGCTGCCGGTGCGCGATACCGTACTGTTTCCGCACGCCGTACTTCCGCTCACTGTCGGCCGCGACAGTTCCATCCAGTTGATCCAGTCGCTCGGGGAAGAGAAGACAATCCTTGTCGTTGCGCAGCGCGACGCGAGGCAAGACACGCCGGACGCCAGCGAACTGCACCAGTACGGCACGCTGGCGACCATCCACAAAGTCGTCAAGATGCCGAACCAGTCCCTCTTCGTCTTTACCGAGGGAACGGAGCGCATCCGCCTGGGCGAGTTTGACCAGCGCACACCGTTTTTGACCGCTCAATATGAATCGCTGGCCGCTCCGGAGCCGGAGAAGACACCTGAGATTGAGGCGTTGCAGCGCAATGTAGTGTCACAGTTCCAGCAGATTGTGACGGCCTCGCCAACCCTGTCAGATGACCTGCAGACAATTGCCCTGAACATCGACGAGCCCGGGCGTTTGGCCGACTTTATCGGTTCATCGCTGCCGTTTCTGACCACGGCAGACAAGCAGGAGTTGCTGGAGATGATTGACGCGGCAGCCCGGCTTGAGCGCCTGAACCAGCACCTGGTAAAGGAGCTGGAGGTGCAGCAGCTGCGTTCGAAGATCCAGAGCGAAGTGCAGGATGCTGTACAGCAGTCGCAGCGGGAGTATTACCTGCGTGAACAGCAGAAGGCCATCAGCAAGGAGCTTGGCGAGAGCGATGACAGCAACAAGCACATTACCGAGCTGCGCGAGAAGATCGAAGCCGCCGGCATGCCGGAAGACACCAAGAAGGAAGCTCTGAAAGAGCTGAATCGTCTCCAGCGTATGAACCCCGCGCAGCCGGATTACGGCATGGCGCGCACCTATATCGAGTGGCTGGCAGCACTGCCTTGGGCGAAGAGCTCGGGCGGCAATGTCGACATCAAGAAGGCGGCAGAGTGCCTGGATGAGGATCACTACGGCCTGCAGAAAGTCAAGGATCGCATCCTGGATTACCTATCCGTCCGTCGTCTGAAGCCGGATATGAAGGGGCCTATCCTGTGCTTCGTCGGACCTCCGGGTGTCGGTAAAACTTCGCTGGGCAAGAGCATTGCACGTGCGCTCGGCCGTAAGTTCGCTCGCATCTCGTTGGGTGGCATGCATGACGAGGCCGAGATTCGTGGGCATCGCCGGACCTACATTGGTGCCATGCCTGGGCAGATCGTCCAGAACCTGAAGCGCGTCGAGACGAACGACCCGGTCTTCATGCTGGATGAGATTGACAAGTTGGGTCGCGACTTCCGCGGCGACCCCGCGAGTGCATTGCTGGAAACGCTCGATCCTGCGCAGAACGGTACCTTCCGCGACAACTACCTGGACCAGCCATTCGACTTGTCAAAGGTGCTGTTCATCTGCACGGCCAATCAGCTTGACCCGATTCCTGCACCCTTGCTGGACCGCATGGAGATTATCGAGCTGACCGGCTATACGGAGGAAGAGAAGACCAACATCGCAGAGAAGTATCTTGTGCCACGGCAGATCAAGGAGAACGGCATTGAACCAGTCGCCACTCCCAAGGTCGAGAGCAGCGAACCTGCTGCAGATGCTGAGGCGCAGGTGCCCGAAAGCCAATTGCCTGAACCTGTTGCCGGCGAGCCGCGCATCATCTTCCCACGTGAGTCGCTGAGCATCATCGCGCGGCACTACACGCGGGAAGCAGGTGTCCGCAAGCTGGAGCAGCTGATTGGCACGGTCTGCCGCAAGCAGGCGCGCCGCATTGCTGAAGGCAAGGAAGAGCAGACGATTGTGACTGACGAGGTGATCCACCAGTTCCTCGGTGGCTACAAGGTGCGCGTCGACACCGAGATTGCCGAGCGCACCAAGCGCAGCGGCGTCGCAGTGGGCTTGGCCTGGACCCCGGTGGGAGGCGATGTACTGTTCATCGAAGCCAACCGCATGAAGGGCAAGGGCAACTTCCAGATCACCGGCCAGATCGGCGACGTGATGAAGGAGAGCATGCAGGCGGCGCTGACATGGGTGCGTTCCAACGCAGCGTCCATCGGTCTGGATGAGGATGTGCTGAAGGACATTGACCTGCACCTGCACGTGCCTGCGGGAGCGATTCCGAAGGACGGTCCAAGTGCCGGTGTCACGATGGCCACGGCAATCGTTAGCCTGCTTACCGATCGCCCGGTGCGGCCGCTGCTGGCCATGACCGGCGAGATCACCCTCAGCGGCAATGTGCTGCCGGTGGGCGGCATTAAGGAGAAGTTTCTTGCGGCCAAGCGCGCCGGTGTTCGCGACGTGATTCTGCCTGCGGACGTTCGCTCGAATGTGGAAGAGGATCTGACCGCCGACCAGGTGGAAGGCATGACCATCCACTACGCAACACGCATTGAGGATGTGTTGGCAGTGGCCCTGCCGCATACCTTGAAAGACACGGTGCTGGATGAGGCCGTGCGGGATGAACTGACGCAGCAGGCAGCGTAGTCCATCTTTTTGCAAACTGGAAAAGGGCAGCCCATTGTGGGTTGCCCTTTGTTTTTTGTCGTCATCCTGAGCGTAGCCGAGGCATCTGCTGTTTCCCGGAGCGATAACACAGGCACGAAGAAAGCGGACCCTTGAATATGCTGCGCTTTCCTCACCTTGACGAGAATGCGTGATGTTGCGAGACCTACATCCATCCACCGTCAATGACATGACTCTGACCGGTTATCGCAGCGCTGTCGTCCGAGGCGAGAAAAAGTGTCAGCCGGGCAACTTCCTCTGGCAGGATGTGCCGCTTCAGCGACTGGGCACCCAAGACCTCTACTTCATACTGGGGCGTCATCCATAGGCGCCTTTGACGGTCTGTAAGAATGGCGCCAGGCATGATGCTGTTGACGCGAATGTTGTCCTTGCCATACTGGTGCGCCAGCGTGCGTGTCATGCCGACGATGGCGGACTTGGCCGTGACGTACATGGGCATGCCTGTGTTCGGAATCATCCAGCTGATGGAACTCATATTCAGGATGACGCCGCGGCCCGCCTGCTGCATGCCCGGCACCACCGCCTGCGACATGAAGAATTGGTGCCGCAGATTGACGGCGATGGAGGCGTCCCACGACTCTGGCGTAACTTCTTCCAGCGTGTGCCGCACGTCGTTGGCTGCGCTGTTAATCAGCACATCGACCGGGCCAAGCTCCGCTACGACCTTCTGCACAGTAGCCTTCAGGGCGGGTATATCGGTCAGGTCACAGCGGTAATAGGTAGGGCGCGTGGCTCCCGTGGCAGCTACGGATTCGCACAGAGCCTCTGCCTCGACATCCAGAATGTCAAAGAAGGCTGCGCGCGAACCCTGTTGTGCGAAGGCGCGCACGATCCACTCGCCAATGCCGGTTGCGCCGCCGGTCACAAGCATCACTCGGTCACGAAGACTGGGGTAGGTCGCGTACTGCATTGCAGAATCCATGGTCGCCTATGTCGGCAGCGCGTCGAGCGCGGCCTGTGCCTTGCTATGCAGTAGATGCGTCTCGGCGTGCTGCTTCTTCAGACCTTCTACAACCGCGGCGGGAGCCTTGGCGATAAACGCCTCATTGCCCAGTTGGCGGTTGGCTGCTTCCAGACCCTTTGCCAGCCTTGCGAGTTCCTTGGTCAGGCGCTCCCGCTCTGCAGGTACGTCGATTTGCTTCTCGTAAACGATGCTGACATCGAAGCCGGTGCCGGAACGCGCCGACGCACCGGTCAGCGGTTCCACGGCAAATTCGACGTCGCTGACACGCGCCATGCGGCTCAACATGTCTCGGTTGGCATCCGCCAATGCGAGCACTCGGTTGTCACCGTGCAGCAGGATGGATGCAGGTTCTTTCTCCGGCATGCCCAGTTCCTTGCGCAGCGCGCGCACGGTCATGATCAGGTCCTGCAGCGTGACGATGGCAGCGGTGGCGACATCGTCGGCAGGGAAGTCAGCGGGCTGCGGAAAGCGGGTGAGTGCGATGCTCTTCGCGGGTGGCTCCCCTTCGTACAGGGCGTGCCACAGCTCTTCCGTCAGGAAAGGCATGAAGGGCGACAGCAGCCGCAGCGAAGCCTCAAATACGCCAACCAGGCCGGCGAGCGAGATGGCTGTCTCCGGGTTCTGGATGGTTGTTTCGCCCTCGACCGGCTCGGGAAAGTCGAGCCGCAGCTTGACCAGTTCCAGGTACCAGTCGCAGAACTCGCCCCAGAAGAACTGGTAGATCGCGTTGGCGGCTTCGTCGAAGCGATACTCGCCGAGCGCACGTTCCACCTCGGCACAGACCGCGCGCAGCCGTGCGAAGATCCATCGGGTCTCGATGGGTGTGATCTCGGGCAAAGCAGACACCTGCGTGCCGGTGCCCATGCGCATCTTGTAGCCTGCGCCGCGTGCGCGTTCCACCTGCAGGAACAAGAAGCGTGCGGCGTTCCAGATCTTGTTGGCAAAGGCTCGATTGCCCTCAGTCCGTTGCTCGGAGAAGGCGATGTCGGTACCCGGCGACGCCTGAGACGCCAGCGTGAAGCGTACCGCATCGGTGCCGAAGCGCTCGATGATTTCGATGGGGTCGATGACGTTGCCCTTGGTCTTCGACATCTTCTGGCGGTCGGCGTCGCGCACCAGCGCGTGGATGTAGACCTCGCGGAACGGCACGGCATCGGCAAGCGTGCGTGCGCTGCCGTCAGGCATGGGCACGTCCAGCATGAAGTGCGTACCCAGCATGATCATGCGCGCCACCCAGAAGAACAGGATGTCGAAGCCGGTGACCAGCAGGTCCGTTGGATAGTATTGCGAACTATCCTTCGTCGGCTCCGGCCAGCCGAAGACGGTGAAGGGCAGCAGGCCAGAGCTGAACCAGGTGTCCAGAACGTCGGTTTCCTGCTGCATTTCGGCGTGGTCGCAGCTGCCGCAGCGCTCGGGCCGGGTACGGCTGACGCAGGTGGTTTCACACTGCGGGCAGTGGTACGCCGGGATGCGATGGCCCCACCACAGCTGGCGGCTGATGCACCAGTCGTGAATGTTGCGCATCCACTCGAAGTAGGTCTTCGAGTACATGGCGGGCGTGAACTTGATGTGACCTTCTTCAACCGCGGCAATGGCCTTGTCGGCCAGCGGCTGAATCTTGAGGAACCACTGCATCGAAAGGCGCGGTTCAATGACTGCTCCGCTGCGCTGCGAGGTAGCGATGGCGAGTGTGTGGTCCTTCACTTCGACCAGCAGACCCAGTGCATCCAGGTCGGCGACGATGTGCTCGCGCGCTGCGTAGCGATCCATGCCGTGGTAGGGCGAACCGGGCAGGTCGATATGCGCGGTCTCGTCCATGATGGTCGGCGTTGCGAGATTGTGGCGCTTGCCGATTTCGTAGTCGTTGGGATCGTGCGCAGGTGTGACTTTGACTGCGCCGGTACCAAACTCTGGCTTCGCCCACTCGTCTGCGAGCAACGGGATCTCTCGATTCGACAGCGGTAACCTGATCGCCTTTCCGACCATCGCCGTGTAGCGCTCGTCCGCCGGGTTCACTACCACGGCAACGTCGCCCAGCATAGTTTCTGGCCGCGTCGTCGCGATGACGATGGACCCGGAGCCATCCGCAAACGGGTAGCGCACGTGGTACAGCTTGCCCAGCGTTTCCTTGTGCTCGACTTCCAGATCGCTGACGGCGGTCTGCTGCACCGGGTCCCAGTTGACAATGTAGCTGCCACGATAGATCAGCCCCTGCTCGTATAGCCGCACAAAGGCCTCGGTCACGGCGCCCGAGAGGTTGTCGTCCAAGGTGAAGTACTCGCGACCCCAGTCCACGCTGGCACCCAGGCGACGCATCTGGCCGGTAATCGCGCCACCGTACTGCGCCTTCCACTGCCATACCCGCTCCAGAAAGGCTTCGCGGCCCACTTCCTTGCGGCTGGTGCCTTCGCTGGCCAGTTGCTTTTCGACCATCATCTGCGTGGCGATCCCGGCATGATCGGTGCCTGGAACCCATACGGCTTCCTCGCCGCGCATGCGGTGCCAGCGGGTAAGGATGTCCATCTCCGTCTGGTTCAGCATATGGCCCATGTGCAGGCGACCGGTCACGTTGGGCGGCGGCAGCAGCATCACGAACGGCTTTTTGGAGGTGTCGGCGGTAGGGGTATCGAAAAGGTGCTCGCGCACCCAGAACTCCGCCCACTTCTGTTCGATGGCGGCGGGGTCGTAGGCTTTGGAAAGTTCGTTTGGCATAAGAAAAGGACCGCCGGTTATGGCGCTCCTTCAGCTTACCGTCTGACGGCGCTACCTGCCTGTGAGCAGCAAAGGCGGCCATGTGACTCTGTCGTCGTGACGTTTCGCAGGTACTGCCGCTGTGCGGTGATCCGGCAGCATCTGCGCAGCGCATTGTGGCAAAGGCCCAACCTATAATCCAGAGCAAAGCAACACGTCGGGGGCAGACGGTTTGGAGAGCATGCGACAGCGCAAGATCGTCCTGATCGTGGTGGGTTCGTGCCTGCTGCTGCTGTTTCTGGGGCTGGCGGCTTTGAATGCGTTTCGGCTGACTTTCCTGACACCGACGTCGCCGGGCGAGATCTTCCTGTTTACTTCAATCTCCGTGGTTGCGTTTCTGCTGTTTGTCACGGCGCTTGTGTTGTTGATGCGCAACATGCTAAAGCTGTACGCGGACCAGAGGAATCGGGTGCTGGGAGCTCGACTTCGGTCACGCATGTTGTGGGGTGCGGTGCTGCTTTCGCTGCTGCCGATCGCCTGCATGTATTTCTTCAGCTACATGCTGATGAATCGTGCGGTGGACCGCTGGTTTTCGCAACCGGCCGCGCAACTGCGCGATCAGTCCTCTGGCATTGCTACCGATCTGTCGCGCTATGTGGTGGCGAACGCACGGTCGGAGGCAGAGGAGTTGGCCGCCGTCATCGTCGATGACAATGGAAAATTGCTGCCGACTGCCGAGGTTGAACGGCAGATGCAACGCCACGAAATTACCCTGCAGGGGGGATTTTTCCTCATCTTTCGCAATACGACGGCCATTGCGAGGCACCACGCGGTGGCAAGTGCACCCGCAGTCCTGAGCACTTTGCAGCCGCAGGAGTTCCCGCTGGATGAGGACGCGTCTGTGCAGAACTCCCCATCGCCCATGCACGCACAGGCTCGCGGTGCGATCGAGGATATGACGCTGCAGGCCTTGCGCCGGACCGACCATCCCATTGTTTCGGCAAATGGCGTGGACTATATCGTCAGTGCAGAGTCCGTGAAGCCCGATCTGCAGGTGGTGGCCGCCATGCCGCTGCCCGAAGGCATGACCGCGCACATCGCCCAGCTGGACCGCGCCAGCCAGCAATACTGGACGCTGTTTCGCCTTCGCCACCAGATTCGTCGAAGCTATATGTTGCTGATGCTGATGATTACCAGTCTGGCCCTGTTTGTCTCCAGCTGGCTGGCGTTGCACCTGTCCAAGCAGGTAACCCGGCCGGTAGAAGCGCTTGGCGACGCCATGGCGGCCATTGCACTGGGCAATTACGACCAGCGCGTCGAAGCCTCTGCGACCGAGGAGCTCGGCGACCTGGTGAAGAGTTTCAACACTATGGCCGAGGACCTGGAGAGTAGTCGGCTGCTGGTGGAACAAAGCACGGTGCAGGTCTTCGAAGCCAATGTGGAGTTGGAGGCGAGACGCCGCGAGCTCGAAACCATGCTGCAGACAATCCCCAACGGCGTCGTCATGCTGGACACGGAGCGCCGCATACGCGTGGCGAACCGCGCCTTCAGCGAGATGCTCGACCCCGGTGGTCAGCGCCACTTTCTTGGCTTGCTGCTGGATGAAGTGCTGCCGCAGGACGCCCGGGAACCACTGGATCGGTTGCTGCAACGCAGCCATCGCATGGGTACGGCGTCTGCGGAAATGGAGACGCAGGCACAGGGTGGCGCGCTGAACATCGCTGCAACCGTGGCGCTGCTTGAGAGCAATCACGGTGGCCTGCGGCTTGCGAACGGCTATGTCGTGGTGCTGGAAAATGCCACGGAACTACTGCGTGCCCAGAAGCAGTCTGCCTGGAAAGAAGTCGCACGCCGAGTCGCGCACGAGATCAAAAATCCGCTGACACCCATCTCGCTTTCGGCCGAGCAGATTCGCCGGCATATCGTCCGCCTTGGTGACACGTTGCAATCTGCCGGCGTTGAGTCGCCGTCCGTGGCGACCATCCACCGGTGCAGCGAGGTCATCAGTGGCTCGGTCGAGAGCATGCGCTCACTGGTCGATCAATTCTCGGCGCTGGCAGAGTTTCCCAACGTAAAGCCGCGCGCTGCCGATCTGAATACCGTGATCGACAACACGCTGGCGCTGTTCGCGGGACGCCTGAAGAAGATTCACGTGGTGCAGGCGTTACAGCCAAATTTGCCGTTGGCGCTGGTCGATCCAGAGGCGATCAAGCGAGCGCTTTCAAACCTGATTGATAATGCGGCCGAGGCCATGGGCAACAGCCTGTTGCGCGAGATTCACATCGAGACGCGTCGTTCTGACCAGTCGCCGGGCATGCTCGAAGTAGCCGTGGCCGACACCGGGCCTGGCGTTACAGATGACATGCGGGAACGGCTCTTTCTGCCCTATTTCTCAACGAAAGGTCGCGGTACCGGGCTTGGGTTGACCATTGCCGCAAAGATCCTGGCAGACCACGGCGGCAGCATTCGAGCAGAGAAAAACCTGCCCACCGGCACACGTTTCATCCTGGAAGTGCCGCTCGCTTCCGTCCCCGTTGCAGCCGAAGCGCAAGACCCCGACACGGAGGCGCAACCCGCTTGAGACACGTTCTGATCGTCGACGACGAGGTCGAAATTCGCGAGTCGCTGGAAAGCATTCTGCGCGAAGAGGGCTACATTGTCACCACAACCGGCACGGCGACCGAGGCGCTGGAACTGGTGCGTGACGTCGAGTACGACGTGCTGCTGCTCGACATCTGGCTGCCGGATGGCGACGGCCTGGTGGTGCTGGATCAGATCCGCGGGCTGGGTCTGGCGACGCCGCCAGAGGTCGTCATCATCTCGGGTCACGGCACCATTGAGTCTGCGGTGCGTGCGACCAAACTGGGCGCGTATGACTTTCTGGAAAAGCCGCTTTCGCTGGACCGGACCCTGCTGCTGCTGAAGAACGCGACGGAGGCCCGACAGTTGCGCCGCGACAACCAGGAACTGCAACAGCAGTTGGCGCAAAAGGCGTATGTCACCGGGGAAAGTGTGCCGCTGAAAGCCCTGCGACAGCAGATCAAGTTGATGGCGCCGACGAACGGTCGTGTGCTGATCTATGGCGAGTCCGGCACGGGCAAGGAGCGCATTGCGCGCACCATGCACGCAGAAAGCCTGCGCGCCGATCGCGTGTTTGTGGAGCTGAACTGCGCCGCTATTCCGGAAGATTTTATCGAGAGCGAACTATTTGGCTACCGGCACGGGGCCATGCCAGGCGGGCCGCAGGAAAAGCGCGGAACTTTCGAGCGGGCCGACGGCGGAACGCTGTTTCTGGATGAAGTCGGCGACATGAGCCTGAAAACGCAGGCCAAGGTGTTGCGTGCACTGGACGAACAGCGGTTCTACCCGGTGGGTGCTTCGCTGCCGGTGCATGTTGATGTGCGCGTCATTGCCGCAACCAATAAGGACCTGGAAGAGGAAATTGCACGTGGCAATTTTCGTGAGGACCTGTTTTACCGGCTGAACGTAATCCCATTTTTTGTCCCGCCCCTGCGTGACCGGATTGAGGATGTCTCCCTGTTAGTGCAGGAATTTCTCCAAGAATTTGGTCGCCAGTACGGCCGTCCGCGGGTAGAGATGACGGCAGATGCTTTGGGCGCGCTGAAGCAGTATGGTTGGCCCGGCAACGTGCGGGAACTGCGCAACGTCATTGAGCGCGTGCTGATTCTGAACCCGAAGGCGCAGAATATCGAACGCAAACACCTGCCGGTTTTGGTTTATCGCGACAGCGGGCGCGGCAGGCCGGAGGATTCCGGCACACTGCTCCAGGCACGCGAGGCATATGAGCGTGACTACATCCTGAAAAAGCTTGATGAATGCCACGGTAACGTCAGCCGTGCCGCAGAGGCCCTGGGGTTGGAGCGCAGTCACCTGTACCGCAAGATGCGTGCGCTGGGCGTGAGCACCAAGGAAGGCTGATTACTCCGCCTTGAGCTTGGCCTGCTTCTCGCCCAGCGCTTCCAGTTGCCGACGCCAGTCGAGTTCTTCCACAAAGCCGCGTTGCGAACGCCAGTCTTCGCGCACCTTCACGAACAACTCCAGGAACACGCGCGTTCCCAGCAGGCCTTCGATTTCCTTGCGCGCGCCCGTGCCGATCTGCTTCAGCATGCTGCCACCCTTGCCTATCAGGATGGCCTTCTGGCCGCTCCGCTCCACGAAGATGGCTGCGGCAATCTTCGTAACCGGCAGCTTCTGCACCTCGCCCACCGGTGCGTTCTTGCGCGGCTTACGCTGCGGCGGCGGGTCCTCCCATGTCTCGATGACCACGGCAGAAGCGTATGGCACCTCTTCGCCCGTGAACATCAGGATCTTCTCGCGGATTAGTTCGGCTGCCAGAAAGCGCAGGGGCTGATCGGTCAACTGGTCGGCAGGGAAGTAGCGCTCGCCCTCGGGCAGCATGCCGACAACCTTGTTCACCAGCAGGTCCAGACCATCCTTCTTGGCGGCTGAAATCAGGACCACCTCTGCAAAGTCGCGCTTGCCGGTCCAATGCGTGATCAGCGGCAGCAGGTCTTCCCGTCGGACGAGGTCGATTTTATTCAGCACCAGGATGACAGGGCAGGTGACGTTGCGCAGAAGGCTGAGCGCAAAGGCGTCCTCTGCCGCAGAGAGTGCCTTTTTGTCTTCGGATGGTGTTGGCTGCTTGCCTTCGACCCGTTCCTTTGGCTCATGCAAGCGGTGCGTGGCATCCACCAGGAACAGGACGGCGTCGCGGGCTTCCAGCGCGTCGTGCACTTCCTGCATCATGCGGCGGTCGAGCTGGCTGCTGGGCTTGTGGACCCCGGGCGTGTCTACGATAATGACCTGCGCGGGCGGCAGCGCGGGCTGGGTTTTTGACTGCACCTGCGCGGGCGCTTCCAGCACGCCCAGAATGCGTGTGCGCGTGGTTTGCGCCTTGTGCGTCACAATCGCCAGCTTCTCCCCCAGCAGGGCATTCAGCAGCGTTGACTTGCCGGCGTTGGGCCGACCGATGATTGCGACAAATCCAGAACGAAAAGGCATCTTCCTAGTGTATGTTGCCCGCTGTGGATGAGTCCTGGTTCGTTATCCTTCCGATGGATCGACAGGTGGCAGCAGGCGTACGCGCACCCGCGTAATCAGCCGCGAGGTCGCGGCCAGAACTTCAAGCCGCAGGCCGTCGCTCTCAATTACTTCACCCGGCAGGGGGATGTGGCCTGCCAGTTCTGACACCAAGCCGCCGACCGTGGTCGCCTCCAGGTCAGTCCGTAGGCGCAGCGGCTCCTCGTCTTCTTCATCACTTGCCAGCAGTTCGCGCAGGCCGGTTACGTCCATGCTGCCCGGCACAATGAACGAGCCGTCGTTTTCGCGCACGGCACTGGCGGTATCGTCGTCGTGCTCGTCATTAATGTTGCCCACGATGGCCTCGATCAGGTCTTCAATAGTGACCAGCCCGGCAACTGTGCCGTACTCATCGATGACGATGCGCATGTGCTGCTTTTCGCTCTGCATTTCACGCAGCAGTTCATTTACGCGCTTTGGCTCAGGCACAAAGGCCGCGGGCCGCATAATCTCCCGCACGGTGCGTTTTCCGGCGTCCACATCAGCGACTTGCAGAAGGTCATGGGCGAAGGCGATGCCGGTGATCTGGTCCAGCGTGCCGCTGTAGACGGGCACGCGGGAGAAGGCATTGTCGTTGATCATCCGCGTGAATGCTTCAATGGTGGTGGTATCAGGCACGGCAAACATTTCAGGCCGTGGCGTCATCACCTCGCGCACCACCATGTCACCAAACTCGACGACTGAGCGCACCAGCGCTCGGTCACTCTCTTCCAGGATGCCCTCTTCTTCGCCCGCCTCCAGCAGGGCGTCCACACCCTCGTCCGGGTGGTCTTCGCCATCCTGGTGGGGGTGTTCCGCCAGCGCCGCGATGGATAGAAGCAAACCAAGCAGCAGCGTGATCGGCAAAATCAGGTAGAACAGCAGCAGCAGCACCGGCCGGATGCTTCCTACCCATTCCCCCTTGGTGCGTGCAAACAGTACCTGTGGCAGTAGGCGGTCAAACAGAATGATGACCAGCGCCAGCTCCGCGAGTATTTCCGCGTAGCCGACCCAGCCCGCGCCCGTGCTGCGACTAAGTTGCTGCGCGCCCAGCACCAGTGCTATCGCAGCAAGCGAAGTCTGCCGCAGAATGGACGCAGACAGGGCAATGTTGTCGCGCGACAGGCCAAAGCGAGGCTCGAGACCTTCGACCCACGCGTCCAGATTATCCTGGTACTCGCGCGCCAGAAATTTGCCCATTTCGGAGTACACGCGGTCCGCGTACGAGGCGATCGTCAGCACGGCCAGCAGCAGGATGATGGCAACAAAGGCGGGCAGGGTCATCGCACAACCTTCTTACCCGCCGTTTTTGGCGGCACGGGGGCTTTCAGCCGCTTCCGCACGGGCAGGGTGCGTTCAATCAACCCTGCGGGCAGCTTCAATTTGGCCCGTAGTTCGGTCTCCCGCTCTCGCATCTCGCCGGCGTCCGCTTCGTGGTCCAGTCCGGCCAGGTGCAACAGACCGTGCAGCAGCAGGATACGAAGTTCTTCGTCCAGCCCATGTCCGTGTTCGGCGGCCTGCCTTGCAGCAGTGTCGACAGAAACCGCCAGATCGCCCAACGCACCCTCAGGGTTTTCACCCATAGGAAAGCTGAGTACGTCGGTTGCCTTGTTTTTGCCGCGGAAATCCTTGTTCAGACCCTTGATGCGGGTGTCGTCACATAGCAGTACGGTGACTTCGCCAAGGACTCCAACAGCTTTTTTGGCGCGGACGAGGAAGCGTGCAAGCTCCGGTTTCCGCAGGCTCTTGAACGCGCCTGCATCGCCGGTTCCACTACTCGGAGGTTCTATAACGATCAAAGCGCCTCGCAAACAACAGGGAGAGGACCAAAGCCCTCTCCCTGTCATGGTATCGCGGTGTGCGGCAGTTGCAGTTACTGCATTTTCCGAGGCGGCGGTGTCGGCGCGGTGCGCGGCGCGTTGCCGTCCAGCGGGTTTTCGCCAATGCCGAGCGTGTGCTGCTCGCGGCTATGCGAATCGTACGCGCGCACGATGCGCTGTACCAGGCTGTGGCGAACAACGTCCACATCCTGAAAGTGGCAGAACTTGATGCCCTCCACGCCGTTCAGCACGTTCAGGGCTTCCAACAGGCCGCTGCGCTTGGGATTGGGCAAGTCAATCTGCGTCAGGTCACCGGTGATCACAGCTTTTGAGTTCTGACCCAGGCGAGTGACAAACATCTTCATCTGCTCGTTGGTTGTGTTTTGCGCCTCATCCATGATGATGAAGGCGTCGGACAGGGTACGACCGCGCATAAAGGCGAGCGGCGCAACCTCGATGATGCCTTTTTCCAGCAACTTATCGACGCGATCCTTCTCCAACAGGTCATAGAGGGCGTCGTAAAGCGGACGCAGGTAGGGATCAACCTTCTCCTGGAGCGATCCGGGCAGAAAGCCGAGTCGCTCACCTGCCTCGACGGCTGGGCGAACCAGGATGATACGGCTGACCTTCTTTGCCATGAGCGCAGACGCTGCCATGGCTACGGCCAGGTAGGTCTTGCCGGTACCTGCTGGGCCAATGCCGAACGTCATGTCGGACTGTTCGATAGCCTCGACATACTTCTTCTGGTTGGGTGAGCGCGGGGTGACCATGCGCTTGACGCCGGTAGCGGTGCGTTGCCTGCCGCTGTCGACCAGTTGCTTCAGGCTTGACGTGGGCTCCGCGATGGCGAGTTTCAGCAGGGCATGCAGTTCCGGGCCGGCAAAGGTCACGCCGCCACGGCGAAGGCTGTCGAAGTCTTCAAACAGGCGCTCGACCAGCGCTACCGCTTCTTCGCTCCCTTCCACCACAAGGCCGTGCGATCGAAGGTCGATCGTCACCCCAAGCTCTTTCTCCATCAACCGTAGATTTTCATCGCGAAGACCGAACAGGGCCTCTGTGTTGGGCGTGATTTCGAGCGAGCTTTTTACCAACGTGGACTAGCCTCCGGGGGCGTGACAAACAGGTGGGGTAGCGAAAAGGGGCGGGGAGTAGCCGCAGATCGCGAGCCGGTGACGCGGCTGTCGAAGCAGCTGTAGGGTTGCAGTGCGGGATGGCGAGGAACAACCAATCGGCTCAAAGTTGAGTGGAGAATAGCTCCCATAGCTGCCGTCGTCAAGTGACGTAAGAGACAAAAGAACGGCCAAAGCCCTGGGGCTTTGGCCGTATCAAAGGAACCGCATTCCGCTTAGAAAGAAGCGCGGAGAGACAGCTGGAACTGACGCTGTGCGCCTACGCCTACCTGGTTACCCACTGTGCTGGTCAGCTGACCGAAGCCTGATGCCGTGGCGGAGCTGAACGGTGTACCCGGCTGCAGGGTCGCTGCAGAGGTCAGACCTGCCGCGTTGGTCGGGATGGACTGGTTCAGTCGAACCGTACCCGGGTTTGAGAAGTTGGCATGGTTCATGACGTTAAAGCCGTCTGCCTGGAACTTCAGACGAATGCGTTCGGTAAAGGCGAAGTCTTTCGACAGGGTCACGTCAAGCTGCGCCAGGTTCGGCCCGCTGACGTCATTACGCCGCGCATTGCCAAAGGTGCCGGCTGCTGGCGTGGTGAAGGCTGCCGGGTTCAGATATTGCAGGCCGCTCTTCAGGACAGGGTTGACGCCGGGCACAACGTTGGGCCGACGAATGTTGCGGGTGTTACCGCCGCCAGGTACGTTCTGCACTGCCAGCGTGCAGACACCGGGTCCGTACAGGGAACCGTTGCTGACAAAGGCCGGGCAAGCGGCGTTGGTGACAGGGCTGGAGAACGTCTGACCAGCGTACGGGCTGCCTGAAACGCCTACATAGGCGACGTCCGGCCGCGTGATCAGCACATCGATCGGCACACCTGAACGGAAGTTCAGGATGCCACCGAGCTGCCAGCCACCCGCGATCGCATCCAGCGGACCCGAGAGCGTAAACGCCCGTCCCTTACCGAAGGGCAGGTCATACAAGGTGGACACGTTGAGCGAGTTGCGGATATCGAAGGTGCCCCGGCCAAACTCTGGCTTGGCACCGTAGATCTGCAACGGTGCCTGCGCCGTGGTGGCCTCGTTCGATCCAGATGAGGTACCGAGTTCGTGTGCCCAGGTGTACTGCGCACCCAGCGACAGGCCCTTCGCAAAGCGGCGCTGCAGCGTGGTCTGCAGGGCGTGGTACTGGTCAGTGCCGCCGCTGGTCTTGTAGTCGATTTCGGCAAAGCGGCCGCCGAACTGGCGTACCGCGGTACCCGCGCCGGTGGTGCCGTTGGTGGTCACGTTGGTGATCAGGTTTGTGATGGAACGCAGGAACAGGTTACGGCCGCTGGAACCGACATAACCCACCATGAATTGGAACCCGCCGGGCAGCTGTTGCTGAACGGAAGCCGTGTAGCTGGTGACGCGTTCCGGCACCTTGTAGGTGGGGGTGTAGGCACGCGGCTGGTAGCCCAGCGTCGGGCTGTTGATGTCGTAGGTTGCGTAGACGTCGTTCTGAGGGCTGATCGGGTAGACCTTGCCGCTGCCGGCGGCAAACGTACGCGTGACACGGTCGTTCGCTTCGGGCTGAATCTGGTCTTCTGTCTGGCCGGGGCCGTAGTACACGCCGCCGCCCAGGCGGATTACGGTCTGGTTATGCAAAGCAGCAGGAGCGTAGGTCAGCGCGACGCGCGGGCCAAAGTTGTTCTCGTTGCTGTTGAACCAGTTACCGGAGTACTTGGGAATGATGGTGCCGGTCGGAATGTCGAAGTACACATCCTTGTTCCGGACTTCGTGCAACGGCGAATAGTACTCGTACCGTAGGCCGTAGCTCAGGGTCAGGTTGGGCTTGATCTTCCACTCGTCCTGCGCATAGCCGATGTAGTAAGTCTGCTTGACCTGCGCGTTGCCACTCAGGCCAGTAAAGGGACTCAAGTCGCTAAGGGTGCCGAAGAACTGAATCTGCGACGGGGTATTGGTCAGGAAGGTCGCCACCGATGCATAGGTATACGTGGTGCCGCCGATCTGGTTGTTGTACAGCGAACGCGGCCGAATCTCGACACCGTACTTGGTGTTGTGATTTCCCAGCACGGCGGAGAAATTATCGATAAACGAGTATTCCTGCGCTGTGTAAGGAGCGCCCACGCCATTGAACGAACTGGAGAGGCTGATGAGCGAACCGACGTTGGTCAGGCCGCCAATGGCGATTCTGGAGGCGCTCAAATCCGCATTGGGACTGGAACCGGAGATGCCGTTGACGCGCATCTTGACTCCGTTGAAGCCGAATTTCGTTTCATTGAAGAAGTGCGGCGACAACACCTGGTTCAGCACCAGCACACCGTTCTGCGGAACTTCCACCTGGTTAAATCGGCTGAGCGAAGCATCCTGCACCTGCGACGATGTTCCCTGGTCGCGGTTGTAGCGCGCGTACAGGTTCAAACGGTCGTTGAAGTGGTAGTCGAAGCGGATGTCGCCAAAGTTTTCCTGAACGTTGTTCTGTCCCGCATTGATGGCGAGCGACAAATTTCCGCTTGCATCCAGCGTATTTGCAACCGGGTAAGCCGCGAGAAGGGGTGCAAGCGCGGTGCCTGATAGCGCCGTGCGTTGTGCCGCGGTCAAAGTGGTTCCGCTGACCGGCACCGACCAGATCTGGCGCAGGCCTTCATACGAACCGAAGACAAAGAGCTTGTCCTTGATGAGCGGTCCGCCAAGAGATCCACCGAACTGGTTTAGACGGAACTTGGGCGAGTTGTTGACCGTGTTTCTACGGTTGAAATAGTTACGTGCATCGAACAGGTCGTTACGAACATATTCAAAGGCTGACCCGTGCAGGGTGTTGGTACCGGACTTGGTCACAAAGCTGACCTGGCCGCCGGTACCGGTACCTAGTTCTGCGGGAGTGTTCGACGAGTCGACACGGAACTCCTGAACGGCTTCCAGCGACTGCTGCAGGCGGAAAAGTGAGGTCAGTTCACCGTTCAGATTACCTGGTGAAGTGTCGATCACCGAGCCTGCGTCAATGCCGTCGATGCGGATGATGTTCTGCTCCACCGAACGACCGGAAAAGTGGATGTTGTCGAAGGTGCCATTACCGGCGTTGGTCGCGCCAGGGGTCAACAGGTACAACTGCGAGATCTGGCGGCCGTTGATGGGCAGTTCTTCGATTTCGCGCGACGGGATGTTGGCACCGATCTTTGCCGACGAGGTATCCAGATCGACCGTGGATGCAGCATTGACCGTAACCGAGGCTTCCGTGCCGGCAAGGCCCAGGACAAAGTCCTTCGTCAGTTCCTGGCCCACAGCAACCACCAGGTTGCGCTGGGTGTTGGAGGAAAAGCCATCAGCGGTGATCTTCACGTCATACGCCGCAGGCGGCAGAGACACTGCGACATAGAGGCCGCTGCCGTTTGTCGTAACCGTGCGGACCTGCCCCGTGACTTCGCTGGTGATGACGACCGTTGCATTGGAGACTGCGGCGCCGCTGGGGTCGGTGACAGTGCCGGTCAAACGCGCGGTTGTGGTCTGCGCTGAAAGTGTTCCGGCAGAAAGAAGCGCTACGGCGGCTAGCCGTGCAGGGAGAAAGAAGAACTTGTCTGGCCTCATCGTGCCAGCATCGCTGGAGGGTGTTGCATAACCGTGATGTGGGAGTGAATGTCCGGTTACATCCTTGAAAACCACCAGCAAAGTGACGCTCGCCGGTTACGAGTGGCTTTTCCCAAGTGTTTCGACACGTTCGATTCGAGCGGTGTGCACGCGTGCCCAAATTGCGGCATAGGGTTTGGAGCACGCTGGTGCTGCGGGGTCTGCCCGCACAGCAACGAAACGGCGCTGGTGCAGCCCTCCGAAATCCCCATCTATCCGCGCGCTGGTTCAGCGAGTGCGGGATCTTACCCTGGGCGTTCTGACTGCCTACAGAGGGCTTTAGATCTTCACCAATCCCACGGGTGAGCGGATGCTGGTCCGAACTTTGTATTGAACCCGTTGTAGTCATTCCAGAAGCAAGTCTGGCGATCTCGACAGCGAACGTCAGCTCGGCACAAGGAACTGGAGCCCCACAGGGTCATTTAGTTGCGTCACAGCCAGTATTCGCCTATGCTTAGAAGGTTGAGGCGAGCCCTGTTCGCCACAGGCGCGCGTCTCCTGCACTTAAGTGCAAATCAAGTTTCGGTTCGGTTTGCGAATATCGCGCCGGCCCAGCAAAGAAAAGAGTTTCTCAATGGCAAATCATGTCTCGTCCCTGAAGCGTTCCAAGCAGACCCTCGCAAAGACAGTGGTGAATCGTGCGAACCGCAGCAAGCTGCGTGGCACCCTGCGCGTCATGCGTGAGGCCCTGTTGAAGGGTGATGCAACCGCTGCCAAGGACGCGTACCGCGCCACGGCTTCCATCCTGGACAAGAGCGTTCAGAAGGGCGTGCTGCACGACAACACCGCATCGCGTTACAAGAGCCGTCTAAACGCGCGCGTCAAGGCGTTGGCCACCAAAGCCGCATAATTCGCAGGAAAACAGAATCCATGAAGGCACGGAGCTTACTCCGTGCCTTTTGCTTTTAGACTTGCGATAGGCCGCATGCTTCCCACCGATCCAGTCAATCTGCCCGCTCATGAGAACGTCGTCCGGCCCGAGGAGAAAATCTCCCCGGTAAAGTTGGCTGTGACGCAATACATCATTGCCACGGTGTTGCTCATCCTGATGGTGGGGCTGTGGAGGCTGCAGGTCTTGGGTGCCAGCAATTATCGTGTGCTGGCTGAGGCCAACCGCGTTCGCAAGGTGCCGATTCTCGCTCCCAGG
>JBPBQP010000124.1:0-62204 GCA_050954745.1 Janthinobacterium lividum
GCAAACAGCCTTCATGTTCTACTCCCGGCGCGCACGCCTCAAAACTCTGTTAGGTAGGTGAACTACAGCAGGCGTCGAACGCCGTACCATGCTACGAAACCAGCCGCGGCAAGGACGATGCCGAGAATTGCAGGGGACGTAGTGCTACCGGCGGTAGGCAGGTCCTGTGGACGTGCGCGGTCTGCAGTACCCGGCGGCGGCGCAATGTTTTCGCCCATCAGCAGCTGCTTCCACTTGCCCATGATGCCGCGTGGACCCGCAGGCTGACCTTCCACGCTGGGGATTTGGCCGCTCTCCATCAACTGCTTCAGGTGGCGAAGATTTTCAATGGTCAACTGCTCAGGTGACCGGGTAAACAGCGTGCCGAGTGCATTCGCAACGAAGCCGCCCGGCAACTTGTAATCGCTGACCAGGGTGACGATCGTACCCCGACCGTTCGGATCGGCCTCAAACGAGACCATCTCCGTGGTGCTCTCGAAGGGGCCGCTGGTCACGCGAGACGTGTGCCGAGTGCCCGGCACACTCTCCAGAACCTCAGCGTCGTATTCAAACTGCTTGTCGGTGCCGGGATCCTGCATGACCCAGTGCAGCGTGTTCTGGCCGGTAGCGGTTACCGACACCACGCCCTCCTGCCACGTGGGCAGCAGTTCCGGCCGGGTGTACACGTTGAACACCTGCTCTGGCGTAGCGCGGATCGTCTGCACCGCGTGGGAAACGACGCGGCCGTCGTGCTTGGCTTTGGGCAGCGGTGCGTAATCAGTCCCGCGGCGTGGGAATGTAACCTGCTGGTCACCGGTTTCGTTCATGCTTTCCATCCATACCTCGCGTATGCACTTTGGCGTACGGAGAAATGGATGGCATCCGAAGAAGCGGTGCCGTCTGAGGCTCGTCGCCATCTCAAGCCAGTCAGTTATTCCTTGGGCTTGACCCACCGGCGGTTTGCACGGACGCCCGTGCAAATCGCCGCCTTACAGTGCTCCCAGTTCGCGCAGGAAAAAGGCGTAGACGTCCGCCTCCACATCCAGCCGCTTTGCCAGCGGCATGCCGCCACCATGGCCTGCCCGTGTTTCGATCCGGATCAGCACAGGGGCGTCCCCGGCCTGTGCCGCCTGCATGGCCGCCGCGAACTTGAAGGAGTGCGCCGGAAAGACGCGATCGTCATGGTCGGCGGTGAAGATCAGCGTCGGCGGGTAGCGGGTGCCGGGCTGCAGGTTGTGGAGGGGCGAATACTTGTAGATCGCCCGGAACTCCTCCTCGTTCTCGGAAGGCGAGCCATAGTCAGCCTTCCAGCCCCAGCCCACGGTGAACTTGTCGAAGCGCAGCATGTCCATGACGCCCACGCCCGCAGCCACCGCTCCAAACAGATCTGGCCGCTGGGTCAGCATGGCCCCGGCCAGCAGGCCACCGTTTGATTCGCCGCGAATCGCCAGCTTTGGGGTCGAGGTGTACTTCTGCGCGATGAGCCATTCCGCGCATGCAACAAAGTCGTCGAAGACGTTTTGTTTCTGCAGCTTTGTGCCTGCGGCGTGCCATGCCTCGCCGTACTCGCCGCCGCCGCGCAGGCTGGCCTGTGCGTAGATACCGCCCTGTTCCAGCCATGCGATGCGCGTGGGGGAAAACGCGGGCAGCAGCGACACGTTGAAGCCGCCATACGCGTACAGCAGCGTGGGATTGCTGCCGTCGCGCTGCAGGCCCTTGCGGTAGGTCAGGAAGACGGGGATCTTTGTGCCGTCCTTCGACGGGATGAAGACCTGCTCCGTGCTGAAGCTGTCCCGGTCGAACGCCACCTGCGGCTCACGATAGACCGACGACTCCAGTGTGGCCATGTCCAGCCGGTAAATGACGCCCGGTGTGGTGAAGTTGGTAAAGGTATAGAAGCACTCGGCATCGTCGCGTCTGCCGCCGAAGCCGACCGCGGTGCCGATGCCGGGCAGTGCCAGCGTGTGCAGCGGTGTGCCGTCTTCGCGGAACAGTTCCACCTGCGTCTGCGCGTCTGTCAGGTACTGCGCAATCAGCGTGTGGTGCACCAGCGAGATGTTTTCCAGCTTGCGTGTGTCTTCTGCGATGACTGTCTTCCAGTGCTCGCGGGCGGGCTGGTCCAGGTCGATCTCAATCACCTTGCCGTTGCTGGCATCCAGCGTGGAGTACAGCCAGAAATGCGAGCCCTCGTTGCCAATCGGGGAGTACGCAGCGTCCGGCACATCGATCACGCGCTGCACGGTTGCGCCTGGCTGCTGCAGATCAAGGAAGGCAAGTTCATTGTTGGGACTGGTGCCTTGCGCCTGCACGATGATCAGGTAGCGACCGTCGTCCGTGACGCCGCTGTGCAGGAAAATCTCGCTGTTATCCGTGCGTTCGAAGACGACCCGGTCGTCACCCTGCGAGGTGCCAAGGCGATGGAAGAACAGCTTCATGCTCAGGTTCGCGGCCTTCAAAACATCCCCGTCAGGCGGCGCGCCGTAGCCGCCGTAGTAGAAGCCGCTGCCGTCGTGCAGCCAGGCCGCGCTACCGAACTTGGTCCACTGTACGGTGTCCGGCAGATCGTTCCCGGTCGTCACGTCACGCACGAGGATGCGCTGCCAGTCGCTGCCGGCGTCCGACATGGCGATGGCGGCAAGTCTGCCATCGGGCGTCAGGGAGACGGAACCCAGCGAGACGGTGCCGTCCACGGCGTAGGTATTCGGGTCGATCAACATCTGCGACGCGCCGTCCACGCCCTCGGTCCAGTACAGAACCGACTGGTTCTGCAGGCCGCTGTTGTGCGAGTAGAAGTAGCGGTTGCCCTGCCGCTCCGGTGGGGAGAAGCGCTCGTAGTTGAACAGCTCCATCATGCGTGCGTGCAGGCCGGTGCGGAAGGTCAGCGGCTTGAAGTAGTCTGCGGTGACCGTGTTTTCCGCTTCGATCCAGGCCTTCGTCTCGGCGGAGTCGATGTCTTCCATCCAGCGGTACGAATCGGCCACTTCGGTGCCGAAGTAGATGTCGGTCTGGTTTCCGGCCTGAGCCTTCGGGTACGTGAGTTTCGCCATTTGTCCAGTTTAGCGATGGGAAGTGACACGCGGCTTGCGGTGCCATGAACCATGGCAACACTCCCGGCTTTCGTACTTATCAACGCGGCAGGCGACAATACAGCATGGTGTTTCGGCGAACCCTCCTCAGCGCGCTGCTCCTGATCCTTCCTGGCATGGTGCATTCGCAGGCACCCGCAGGTACCCCGTCACCCACGCAGCAGGACGCAGCACCGCAGGACACGGCACGGCATGACACGGCACAGCAGGGCACGGCACAGCAGGGCAGCGCCGCGCAGCCCTACACCTTGCGCACCGGCACCCAGATCGTGGTGGTGCCGACCACCGTCAGCATCAAGGGCCAGATCCTGTACGAGCTGAAGGCAGACCAGTTCCAAATCACCGACAACGGTGTGCTGCAGCCCGTCACGCTGGACGAAGATGCGGAGAACCTGGGGCTGTCGCTGGTCGTTGCCGTGCAGTGTTCGCGCATGGCCGTCATGGAGTACGAAAAGCTGCAGGGCCTGCCCGACCTGATTGAGTCCATCGTCGGAGGCGCGCCGCATGAGATTGCGCTGGTGCGCTATGGTGGCCACCCGGAGCTGATCCAGCCCTTTACACGGTCGCTGGAAAAGGTCGCCAACGCCATGGCACGCATGGGCCCCTGCGAGGACGACAACGCCGCCACGCGCGACGCGGTCAGCTACAGCAGCTCCATTCTTGAGAATCGGGACACGCACAACCGGCACGCGGTGTTGCTGATCGGGGAGGCCCGCGACCACGGCTCCTCGGTTAAGGAGAAGGACCTGATCGCGCAGTTGGGCCGGTCGAACACGGTGGTCGACGCGGTCGCTTACTCGCCCGGGGCGGAGGAGACGATGGACATCCTGAAGCACTTCTCCGGTGGCAACCCCATCGCGTTGCTCCTGTCAGCGGTGCAGGGCATGAAGAAAAACACGGCAAAGTCGCTGGCCGTGCTCTCCGGCGGCGACTACTTCCACTTCAACAACCGCGCAGGCTTCGACGAAAGTATGCAGAAACTGACGAATCGTGTCCACAACTACTACCTGGTCAGCTTCCCCGTGGCGCGCGGTGCTGTGGGCGGCCTGCACGAACTGCGTGTCACCGTGCCGGGCTATTCACAGGCCGACGTACGCGCCCGGCGCAGCTACTACGCAGGTGACACTGCGCCACCAGCCTCTGTGGAGTAGAGGATGCAGGCAGTGCCAGCTGGATGACTCTGCCTGCCTTGTAGAGACTTCTAGTTCATCCACTTGCGATCGTTCGGGTTGCGCTTTTCTTCTTCCGGCTCAATGTAGCGGCCGTCCTTGTCGAACTTCACCACGCGGTCCTGCTTGCGCATGTAGACCTCGAACTTGCGTGCGGCGCGGCGTCGCTTCCAGCGGATGTAGTCATTGCGCGCGCCGAAGTAGCGCTCCGTTGCCACGGCAGCCAGGCCGGTGCGGCGTGCCATGCGCACGTAAAGAAAGCCTGCAAGACCGCAGCAAAGGGCTAGCAGGGCAGAGAAGCTGTTGCGGTCGCGCAGCAGCGTGGCTACGTACAGCAGCGCGCCCAGGCTGACCATGTACTTGGCCTTGATGCGCAGGAAGAAGAACAGCAGGAACTCCACATCGCCAAACAGCACCGCAAACGCTACCAGTACCCCAAACAGCGGGGCAGAGATGCCAGCGGCGGCCGAGATCGGACTGATGCCCAGAAAGCTGATCCGTCCGCCGGTCAGCAGCGGCAGTGCAGCCAGCAACGTAGCCAGCGCCGCGCCACCAAAGGCGGAAAGATAGAACAGCTCCACAAACCAGCGTGACCCACGGCTGTCTTCCAGCATGCTGCCGGTAAACCAAAGCGTCAGCAGCGAGAAGGCCGTGTTCAGGATGCCGGTGTTCAGAAAGGCATACGTCAGCAGTTGCCATACATAAAAATGTCCGACCACGGCTGCAGGCTCCAGCAGCATGGCCGCCTGCACGAAGCCGCCAACCGGCTTCGAGACAAACTCCAGCAGTTGCAGGCCGAAAAACAGGCCTACCAACACCAGGATCAACTGGCGCACCGCACCACGAAAGGCGGGAAGGGAGAGCGTTACTGGACCACGCGACGGCACCCCTTCATTTCACCACACCCATGTGCGTAGGAGAGGAAGCGGCAGACGTTCTCGGGCAGATTCGCCTGTCCTACGGCAAGTCATTGCGTTCCTGAACGCATGCTGAACAACCTGCGTGCCGGAAGGTGCGTCTTCACACAAAACGGTTGGCAAGGTGAGTGTAAAAGCCCAAGCCGCCCAAGATCCTTGCGTCCTCCAGGGTGGGGCGCTATCACGCAGCAAGGGAACGAATGCACCAAGGAGACTTTTATGGCAAAGCTTTGCCCGGAATGTGACAACCCGCTCAACATTGACGAAGACGATATCGAAGAGGGTGAAACAGTTACCTGCGACGAGTGTGGTGAAGAGCTCGAGATCGTTTCCACGGATCCATTGCAGCTTGCGCCTGTTGACGCGGAAGGTTATGACGATGAAGATGACAGCTTCCCAACCCACTCTTCCGACGATGAGGAAGAGGAGTAGCCTCTACGCGACTACCCCTCTTCAGTGGTGTTGAATGACATAGGACCAGGTGCGGTTAGCACATATTCGGAATTGAGAACCCATGAAACATTTTGGATTGGCTTCTGTCCTTGCCTTGGCCACGCTGCTTACGCCGGTGGCCGCCGTTTTCGGTGCTCCGGCGGTGCTTGCACAGGGTGCCGCTGTGCGCAATCTTACCGGCGAGGTGACAGATAAGGCAGGCAACAAGGTGAAGGGCGCTGTTGTGCACCTAAAAGACACCCGGTCGCTGTCGCAGCGCAGCTACATAACGGCTGACGACGGAGCGTTCCGCTTTGGTGCGCTTTCTACCAGCACCGACTACGAAGTGTGGGCAGACCTGGGCGACAAAAAGACGCCGAGCAAAGCCATCAGTTCCTTCGATTCAAAGGCTACGGTCGATGTTGCGCTCAAAATGCCGAACTAGCCTGCTCTGCCAAGCATGCAAAAAGGCCCCGCGATGCGGGGCCTTTGCTTGTCCATAGATAAAATTACGCAGCAGCCGCTTCTACCGGGTTGATCGAGACGAAGCGCCCGTGATTTCCACGGTCAGTAAACTTCACAATGCCGCCGATTTTGGCAAACAGGGTGTCGTCTTTGCCGCGACCGACGTTCAAGCCGGGCTTCAAGGGTGTGCCACGCTGCCGCACAATGATGGAGCCGCCGGTAACCAGTTCGCCTGCGAAACGCTTTACGCCGAGTCGCTGTGCATTGGAATCGCGGCCGTTAGAAGAAGATCCGCCGCCTTTTTTATGTGCCATGCTCTTGCCTCATCGTGGGTGTGCCTTGTTGGCGTCACGCGCACTGAACTTGAAATGTGTGGGCTCACGCCCGGGAACTACTACGCTTCCGACTTTGCTTCTTCTTTTGCTTCAGCCTTGAAGCTCTTGCCGTTGACCAGGATTTCGCTGATTTTGACTTCCACGAAGTTCTGACGATGGCCTTGCATCTTCTTGTACTGCTTCTTGCGCTTGAAGTGGAACACCAGGATCTTCTCGCCGCGGCCTTCACCAACGACTTCTGCCAGCACCTTTGCGCCGCCCAGTTCCTGCTCGAACTTGCCTTCTTCGCCGCTCACCGCCAGCACGTCAGCAAACTCGATGGCACCGTCTTTGTGCTCGGTGCTTTCAATCTTCAGCGTGTCTCCGGGTGTGACACGGTACTGCTTTCCACCGGTGCGAATCACTGCGTACATTACAACCTCCACGCCCGGCCAATTGCCGGTGCGCCTGATACCTGATCCTGGATGTGAAAGGCGGCTGGGTTCGCACCTCGCCTGCGGTGTATAGCTGGAAAGCTCCACAGCTAAAGTTCCACAATGCCAAACTAGACAAGAATACCGAGGATCAGGCTTCGGGTCAAGCGGGATCAGGACACCCGGCGATCGCGCGGCCCAGCGCTTCCAGGTCACGCTCGGCATGCGACTGTCGCAGGAACAGGTCGAGTTCCGTGTAGCGGCGGCTGATGTCCGCAGACTTCGCCAGCGGTGCAGGACCCATGCAGCGGGCGAAGCGGCGGAGCGTGTCGGTGCAGGCCTGCTCTACCAGGTGTCGGACTTCAAGCGCCCTCACCATGGCGTTTATCGCGGGGTCGCGATCGAACTCGGCTGCTGCGGCTTGCAGGTAGCATTCCGTAGCCCAGACATTGCTGTGGATCCCCGCACGGTGCGCGGCGGTGTGTGGATCGTCGCGTTTACTCGCCAAAACTACGTCCAGCAGACCGGCAGCGCCGCCCGCCCATGCCGCAGCCGGTCCGCAGGCACCCTGCCAGAAGCCGGGGCGGCTCGTGTACCAGTTCTGTTCGCCCACGATCCGTGTGACCGGATAGTTGTGGAAGGTGATGGCCGAGGTCTGCGTCATGCGGAAGGCGTCTACAGCCCATGCGCTGCCGTCTATCTTCAGATGTCCGGGCGCGGCCTGCAGATCGACTTCCAGCATCGTGGCACCGCCTGCTCCCGCGGTAAGCAGGGCATGAGTCACCAGGCCTGCACCGCTGCAGAACTCCTTGGTGCCACTTAGCTCGTTGCCGTTGGTCAGGGCAAGTTCACGGCCGGGAATCTCCGAAGCCCAAACTGCGTAGCGGGCACCCGGCTGCGGCGTCAGGCCTGCTTCCTGCAGGATGGCGACCGCGTCCCAGTGGGCCTCGGCCAGTTTGGCCAGGCTAAGGTCTTCGCGACCCGTTTCGAAAACACGGCGGTGGCGCTCCCCTGTGGCTCCGGAACCTGGGGCAGGCAGAGCCTCCCGGCAAAGGTCAGCAAAGCGCCCGGCAAGCTGCTCCTGTTTCAAGAGACTGCCTCCAGAGCGACCGGTTCGTTGTGCTTCGCCAGCGCCCCGGCGAAGCCAAGCGGCGCACGTCCAACGCGGCGACCGCTGGTCAGCACCTGCAGCCTTGCGTCTGAGACATGGGGATAGCTGCTGCTGCGCAGGCGGTTCCAAAGGTCATGATCCTCTGCCGTCGGCAGGGGACTCCAGCCACCGGTCGCCAGGTAGCTGTCAGCCCGAATGCCCAGGTTGGCGCCGTGGACATGGGGATGCGTGCCATCGGAATGGATCAGGTAGGTCTGGCGAAACCGCTCTTCGACTGTCGGGAGGTGCTCCGCAAAGCAGTCCACATCGATGATGCCGGCCACTGCGGCATATCCCTGCCAGGCTAGCTGCAACTGGTCCAGCAGCCAGGTCTCCGGCACGGCGCAATCTGCGTCCGTATTGGCCAGCCAGCACTGTGCGCGGTCGCCGGAGAAGCGCCGCAACGCCTCTTGCGCAGCCAACGCCCGGGCCACGCCGACGTTGCCAGCATGCGCGGCCAGCACGGTTCCGCGGGCACCCAGCAGGTGCCGTGCCAGCGCTGCCGTACCGTCGATGCAGCAGTCCGCCACCACAACCACGTCGCTGGTCACGTCCTGCGGCAGCAGTGCAGCCGCCTGCAGCACCGATTGAAGGCAGCGCGGTAACAGAACCTCTTCATTGCGGGCTGGAATCAACACTGCGATATGCCAGGGGGGCTTGGGGCTGCTTGTGCTCACGACCGTTTACTCCAGCGATCGAGACGGAACCCGCCACGCGTCGCGTCTGGGTTGCGTTCGCCGTGTTCATGGTACAGATGTGCGTGCTGCATCAGGTCGTGTACCTCGTCGCCGGATAGAAGATGATCAGGGGATTTTCCAAGCCAGTGCGATGCCAACAGGATTGCCCCAGGCTGCATGCCGTCTACCACGTGTTGGAGGACGTCTTGCCACTGCGCTGCAGAAAAGTAGTAGCCGAGCTCACTCAGCACAACCAGGTCGAAACCTTCGACCGGTTCCCGGCTTGTAAATGCGGCGCAGCGCACCGTGACGCCCGGCAGCGATTGACAGCGCAGCCGTGCCTGCTCCGCCGCGCTGGGTGAAAAGTCCGTGGCGTCCACCTGGTCGCAGAGGGTCGCCAGCTTTGCCGTCAGCGCTCCTACAGAGCACCCCGGTTCAAACGCGTGACGATATCTACGGCCAGCCAGCGCGCGCAGGATGACGTCGTACCGGGCTTGTTCATAATCGTCAGCCGCAAAGTTCCAAGGGTCGGCCGAGGTGCGGAACATACCCTCAAAAAAAGCCGCGGATGTATCAGGAGTGTTCATGCGGGTAGAAAAACCTCAAAGGGCCACGCAGCCGGACCAAGCAGGTAACTCGGCAGAATGGGGTCGCCCGTTGTGCATACTAACTGGGAATGATGACAGGCAAGTGCCGCCGCCTTCGCCTGCATGGCAGCTGCATTCGGTACAAAGCGACGTACTGGCATGCCATTCAGAACACCGGCCTCGCCACGATGCCACGTCCAGAAGAAATAGGAAGTCAGCGGCAGATCCATGGCCTGGGCGACGGTTTGCGCAGCACGGGCACACGCCTCGTGATCTGGATGAAAGTCACCGGACCACGGCGCAATCAGGTGCATACCGGGTCGGGCAATGGTCATCAGGGCTGTGGTAAGTTCTGCCTCAAGCAGGTGCAGACCGCTGTCTGTGAGGTGCAACCGGTGGAGGTCGGCAGCCGAAACGCCCAGTCGTGACAGGGCATCTGCCTGTTCCTGCTCACGCAACTTACCGAGAGCCGTGCGCTCCTGCGGCGGCAGGTCGTAGCAGTTTTCACCATCGGTCGCCGCTACCACGGTCACCGGAATGCCGCGGGCCCGAAGCGCGGCGATCAGCGCTCCGGCACCCAGCGTCTCGTCGTCCGGGTGCGGTGCCAACACAAGCGTGGGCACGGCTGGGGGCTGCCACGTTGGCAGTTCTGCAAGCTGGGACTGCCAGACAGCATCGTCAACTAGGGGAATGATCACTGGAGACAGTGAGATGCGCCTCAGCGAGTTGTAGCCGTAGGCGGAGCTTCTGCCGCTTTGCGTCGCTAATTTATGGGCTTGGTCGCGAGGTTCATGGCGTTCTTTGCGGACTCCGCATCCAAGCCTATAGAAGGAGTGGTTATGAAGCGGGTCTTCTTGGGTACCACCATAGTGACGCTTGCCCTGCTCAGCGGGGCGGCTCTTGCGCAGACTGCACAGACGGAGACACCGGCTGCAGCGTCCAGCAAGGATCAGCAGAAGTCGCTGAAGAAGCAGGAAGATGCCAGCAAGGAAGCAGCCAAGTCTGACAAGGCGCAGCGTAAGGCCTTGAAGCAGCAGGACAAGGCGGCAAAGGCCTCTGAAAAAGCCAAACAGTAGTCACAAAGCAGGAGAAGAACCATGAAGCTGAATCAGCTTGCAAGCGTAGTACTCGGAATCACACTCGCATCCACTGGCGTGATGGCCACGGCGCAGTCCAACGAGCAGGCTCGTCAGGACGCTCAGTCCCAGGCCAAGCAGGACCACAAGGCTTCCAAGGCACAGGCGAAGGCCGACAAGAAAGCCGACAAAGCCTTGCGGAGCGACAAGGTTAAGGACGCGGCGAAGGCTCAGGACAAGGCCGATAAGGAAGCAGCGAAGGCAAACTCCAGGTAGACCTTTATGCGCAGAAAAAGGGGTACGCAGATTATTCTGTGCACCCCTTTTTGTTACTTGCACTCGTTAACGGCGGCTTACGGGTCGAGGTCCGGCTGACGCGGTGCTGCCAGCCTGCTTCTCTGCCGCCGAGACAATGGCAAAGACGCGGTTTACATCGTTTACGCCCGGACCGGTACCTTCGCTACCTGAGACGATCTGCCACTTGTTTGCGGTCGCTACGATGATCGTGGGTGTACGGGTGACGTTCAGGCGCTCGCCCAGTGCGTAATCTGCGTGTACTTCTGCGGCAAACTTTCCGCCGGGGTCGACCACAAACGGCATTGCCTGGCCGTGCTGGGTCATCCACTTGCGCGTGTACTGCTGCAGGTCGTCCTTGCTGGCCAGGGCGGGCTGCTGCTTGAACACGTCGGTACGGTAATCTTCCGCCAGCTTCGGGTTGACCTTGTCTTGCAGGTAGCGCGCGAACACGGCAGCGTCCTTGCTCCAAACGTGCATGCTCAGTGGGAAATCGTAATGCACAATCGGCACGTGCGTCTGGGCGGAAACCTGCTGCAGAATGGGATGGGCGTTCCGGCAGGCAGGGCATTCCAGGTCATAAAACTCGATGATGGCGACCTTTTGGCCCGCCGGCGGTTTCAACATGGACGTGTCGCGGAAGCTGGAAGGGTCAGGCGTACCGGCAAACTGAGCCTGCGCGGCGGGCGTGCCGACGATGGCCAGGCCTGCAGCAAGCGCAAGAAGTGGGCTGTATTTCAGCATGTGGTAAATCTCCCGGCGCACCTGCCTGAACCGTGGCGGCGCGTCTACTTCATTTTATGACGGATAGGCAAGCGCTTCGTTACTGCGGGAAAGGCGGATTCGTGGGCGAGTGGGAAGCCGCCACGTCATTCGCGGGCAAAGTTTCGCAACCGGGCTGTGCCATCCCGAATCGAATACGGAAAGACCAGCCAGGGGCACAGCAGATCTTGCGTTCGCAACAGAACTACACATGGAAAGCCTTGGCGTTCGCAGTTAGCGCCGCGTTGACGCCGTCTGCGCAGTTGGTTGCGCAGGGAACGGGTGCGGCATTGCCCGCTGCCGCGCCGCCCACGCCAGCCATTACAGTGGGCGCGCAGGTGCATCGGCAGCCACCCATCACGGACGCGCTAAATCTGCCAGAGTCACCGGCACCGCAGTCACCCTCGGCGACCGTTGCTGAGCCGCTTCGAGCTGCAGCGCCGATCTCATTGGGCCACGGCGTGTATTCCCCTGTGTCAACTTCGCAGCCGCTGCAGCTTTCACTGGACGACGCCGTGCGTCTGGGCCTGCAATACAACCTGGCCACAACCATTGACGAGCAGAATCAGCGCCAGATTCACGGCCTGCAACTTACGGCCTTCAATGCACTTATCCCGGCACTGACAGCATCTGCGCAGACCAATACCAAAGAGATCAACCTGGCCGCCATGGGCTTTAATGCCGCCACGGTGGGCCCACTGCTGCCGCCGGGCGTTGTGCTGAACACCATCGTCAAGGTCGATACCACCAGCGCACAGCTCAACCTGAATCAGCAGTTGTTCAACCTGCCTGCACTTGAGGTGTACCGCGCCGCAAAAGTGACTGCCGAGGTGGCCAAGTTTAACCTGCTGGGCGACCGCGGGCAAACCGTGCAAAACATCGCCAGTCAGTACCTGCGCGTTCTCGCGGATACTGCGACGATCACCAACGCAGAGTCGCAACTGGCCAGCGATCGCGAACTGGAGCGTCAATCCCGGGCTCGGAAAGATGCGGGCGTCGGCACCAACCTGGACCTGATTCGCGCCCGCGTCGAGCGGCAGAACCGTGAGCAGCAGCTGATTGCCAGCACCGGCCAGTACGAAAAAGACAAGATTCAGCTGAACCGTCTGATGGGGATCGCTGCCGATCAGCCACTGCAACTGGTAGACGCCGTGCCCTATCACGAGCTTGAGGCGTTGCCGCTCGAGACGGCCAAGCAGGTTGCCTACAAGCGTCGCAAGGACCTGTTGTCGCTGCAGGCACAACTGCGCTCCGCCGAACTGCAGCGCCGGGCCATCAGCTTCGAACGCCTGCCGGTCGCCAAAATCAACGGCTACTACGGCGTGCTGGGCCAGACCCGCGGCCTGTACCACGGTGTTTTCACCGCGCAGGGCGGGTTCGATTTTCCTATCTTTCAGGAAGCACGGATTCGTGGTGACCGCGAAGTGGCCGATGCACAGCTCTACTCCCTGCGTTCCCAACTGAGCAGCCTGCGCGGCGACATCGAACAGCAGATTCGGTCGGCCATGTTAGACGTCACCACGACCAACGACCTGGTGAAGGATGCCACCAGCAACGTCAACCTGGCGGCGGAGGCACTGGATGAAACCGCACAACGCTTCCGTGCGGGCATCGACGACAACCTGCCCGTGGTGCGCGCACAGGCCACGCTGGCCGGTGCCCAGGCGCAGCTGGTCACGTCGCTGTATCAGTTCAACAGCGCGAAGCTGCAACTGGCCCGGTACACGGGGGTAATTGAATCTCAGTACGACACCTATCTGGGTGAGTAGCCAGATGGCGTTGCAAGGTGTGTCACCATAGAACAATCCATGGCGAAGCCCGAACAGGCAAGTGATTCACCGGGCCGAAAACGTCCGCTCGACTCGGAAGGCACAAAGGGAGCGGCGTTCTCTTCCCGCAACTTTCGCCGCTACCAGATTGCGCGGCTCTGCGTCATTCTGGGGGCTGAGGCGCAGTCGCTGGCCGTCGCCTGGCAGATCTACCAGATTACCCACTCCGCACTGTACCTGGGTTACACCGGCCTCGCGCTGTTTCTGCCGGGTCTGTTCTTTGTGCTGCCCGCAGGTCACGCGGCGGATCGCTACGACCGCAAAAACATTATTGTCGGCTGCTACATTGTGCAGGCCGTTTGCACCGCCCTGTTGTTGTACTTGGCCGTTCGCGGCACCCACCACGTCCTTTGGGTATACGCGATTCTGTTCGCCATTGGGAGCGGTCGCGCCTTCTCCGGCCCGGCCAGTTCGGCCATTCAGCCGCAGTTGGTACCAGCCGGTGCGTTCGTCAACGCCATGACATGGGGTTCGGCCATCTTCCAGACGGCCAACATTATGGGGCCCGCGCTTGGCGGCGTTCTGTTCGCCATCAGCCTGCCCAACGGTTGGGCGCGATGGTCCGGCGCGCCGCTCGTTTACAGCGTCACGCTCATCACCATGATCACGTTCGTTGCGCTGGTCAGCACCCTGCGGCCTCGCAAGGAAGTCGAGGTCAAGCACAAGGGATTCAGCATCGCCACCATGCTTGCTGGTGGGCGTTATGTCGGCCAGGCCAAGCTGCTCTTGGGCTCCATTTCATTGGATATGTTCGCGGTCTTGCTGGGTGGTGCGGTATCGCTGATGCCGATTTTCGCGCAGGACATTCTGCACGCCGGTCCACGTGGATTGGGCATTTTGCGCGCGGCTCCTGCACTGGGCGCACTGACGATTTCGCTCATCATGGCGCGGCGACCCATTCAGCATAACGCCGGCAAAATCATGCTGGTTGCGGTCGCCGTTTTCAGCGTTGCGACGATTACCTTTGGATTTTCAAAGTCGTTGCCGCTGTCGTTGCTGGCGCTGTTTTTCATCGGCGTGGGCGATAACGTGTCGGTCATCATCCGGCAGACCATCCTGCAGCTGGGCACGCCGCCGGAAATGCGGGGTCGCGTTTCGGCCATCAATTGGCTGTTTCTGGGCGCATCAAACGAGTTCGGCGAGTTCGAATCGGGCCTGACCGCCCACTGGTTCGGAGCCACCCGCGCCGTCATCTACGGCGGCATCGGATCGCTGATGGTCACCGGCTTGTGGAGCGTTTTCTTCCCCACCCTGCGCAACGTCGACACCCTCGACGCCGAGTCGCTCTTGGCTGCCAACCGCACCATCGCCGAATCCGAACCCATCGACTAGGATCGTGCGCGAGCGACTTTGCTTTCGCAAGGGCAGGGACTTACTCACCATCAGAGTTTGAATGTCGAGAGGGCAGAGCTTCAGCCCTGCGGGGCACGCGAATCTTGCTTTCGGAGGGGGCAGGGGCTTTAGCCCTGCCATTACACTCGCCTGAGAGGCGCGGCTTTAGCCGCCGAGGCGAATGCTTCCCACCCAACGAGTCCACAACTTCGGCACCTACTTCATCACCGCGAACTGCGCCAGCAAGCGCACTCTCTTCCAGGTAGACCGCAACGCCACGCTGCTGTTCGACGTGCTCCAGCACTACCGCGAGCACTACAAGCTACACGCGTTCGTCCTCATGCCCGACCACTTTCACCTGCTGCTGACGCCGGGCGACATCACGCTCGAGCGCTGCCTTCAGTTGATCAAGGGCGGTTTCTCGCGCCGCTACCACCAGTCCGGCGGCCTGAAAGATGTCTGGCAAACGGGCTACGCCGACCACCGCTGCCGCGACCGCGAAGACTTCCTGAAACACAAGCGCTACATCGAGCAAAACCCGGTAGCCGCAGGCCTCTGTACTTCCCCGGAAGAATATCCGTGGTCCTCAGCCAGCCGCCTGCTAAAGGAAAGGAAATCCCTCAGCGGCTAAAGCCGCTCTTTTAACTCACCTAGATGACAGGGCTGAAGCCCTGCCCCTCCGAAAGCCTGTCCCCATCCACAAAGGTCACGTGCTCCGCCTGAATTGGCTGGTGCCTTGGTCATCTGCCGGTTCAGACCTTTGGGGAACGTTCTTAGTTGGCAGTAGCTGCCTAAGCAGCTTTTCTAAGATTGGCAATACAGACCTAAGAAAGAGTGTTCTCAGTTAGCAGCAAACGCCTTTGCGAAGGAGCTTTCGGAGGGGTGCGGCTTCAGCCGCACCATCTACTCTGACCTTGGCAGGCGGCTTTAGCCGCTGAGGTAACTGCTTGCTTGAGCATGCGTGCTGAGGAAGAAGCAATCCCTCAGCGGCCCCTTCACCATCGCAGGCGGGCGGCTTAAGCCGCTAAGATGGGTTGAACACTACAAGTGTCATACAAGCCTGAATCAAAGGCTGCGCCTGTTCACAGCTTGTGACTGCATCAAAGACATTCGCTGAATAGTGGTGTACGATTTGCTATCCCATGGAAGCGAAGAAGTCCACTTTTTGGCCACGAGCACATCCAGCTCGGAAGGTCGTGAGAGAAATGCTCTCTCTTTCCTTGTGGGTAAACCTTTTCTTGCTTTTTCATCCTGCCAGTAAAGCTATCTCGCTTATTCCTGTTCCTCGTTACGCATACAATTCCGCTCTAGTGTGCTTCATCCTGTACTACTCGTACCTCAGTGACCGGGGTTGGCTGTCGGTTCTTTGGGATTGCCTTTTTGTGTACGCTTACCCATTCATACTGCTGAAGAGGTTTGCTTGGTTGTTCACGAAAAATGCTTGGCTTTACCTTAAGAGCAACACTGAGATACCGAAAGCTTCTCTGATTTCACCCACACCAATTGCTGCAGCCGTGCAAAAGCCTGTAGCGACGCAGCCTGAGAAGAGCCAACAAAAAAGTTCTATCCTGCAGTTCTCGCTCCGGCCCCTGCTAAGGTTCACTGTTTTATGGTCATTGCTAATCTTTTCGGTGTCCTATAAGCCATTGTTAGCCCTCATTTCGGCTATTTGCGTGTTTGCCGCAGCGAAGGCTCTATGGCAACTACAGGACGTCCTTTCAGACACTTCGTCGTGGACCCGACAATTGCGCGGTTCTTTTGGTAAGCAGATGGAGGAACAAATAGCAAAGATCGCAAGTTGGCAGGAAGGTAGCGACTCTGCGGATGCTGTGAGTTCTGTTAATGTTTTGCGAGTATGGCAAGTCACCTTTGCCTTTATAGAAGATAATAAGGCGCTGCTTTCGCGTTTAACCTGGTACGCGGCGATCTTGATTACTGTGCCCTTCTATCTGTACACCAGCTATCTATTTGGCATTTCTTACCTGGCGATCGCGAAAATGCAATCTTTGCAATGGACGCTCTCAAGTGCATTTATCGATTCTTTGTACCTTCCATTTGCCTTCACAGAACTCCCTCACAGCTTTGCTATTAGAGGTTTAGCAGGGCTGCAAGCCGTCGCGATAAGCATCATTGGCTATAACGTTTTTGTAAAGCATTTGAGCGGAAAATTCGAAGGGCTTGTTCAAGCCGCTCATGAACTAAGAGGTCCACTGTTGGCAGAGCCCGTGATCGTGAAATCAAAACTCATAGAGGATCACGTGGCTGAAGAAAGAGCTCGCAGAGAAGCATCTTCTGGAACAACACAACCCAACTAGATCTTGCTGACGCGCTGGACTTCTCTAACTCCTGGGACGCGGCTCATGTCTACCGTAAGTTTGTTCAGGTGGCGCAGGTCGAGGGTTTCTACGACGAAGTCTACGGTGGCGGTGGTGCCGTCTTCGTTGGCTCGGCTGTCTACCGAGCGGATGTTGGTATCGTCGTCGGAGATGATGGCGGTAAGTTCTTTGAGCATGCCGCTGCGGTCGTCGCAGAGGACGATCAGGCGGACGGGGTAGCGGGTGGGTTTGGGCGCGCTGCCCGTGCTGCCGCCTACTGGTTTGCCGTCCGTGCCCATCAGGGGCTTGCCATCCGGGCCGTTGAGGGGTTTACCGTCGGGGCCAAGGCCCATTTTGCGCAGGTCTTCGGGTAGTGGGGCCCACTCCACGTTGATGCGGCGATCGCTCTCGTACAACAGGTTCTGCACGTTGGGGCAGCTGCGTGCGTGAACTGCGACGCCTTTGCCGCGGGTGACGTAGCCCACGATTTCTTCGCCGCGGATGGGGTTGCAACAGCGTGCGCGGTAGACCAGAAGATCGCCCTGGCCTTCAACCTGCAGTGAGTCGGAACCCTTGCCGAAGTAGACGCGCTTGACCGCGTCTGACATCTTGCTGAGTTCGCTGGCGGGTACGTTGGCGAGGCTGCCGGGCGGCGTGGGATTGGCTGCTGCCTGCTGTGCTTCGGCTGCATCTGCGGCGTTGGCGGTGCTGGTGCTGCCGGGTACCAACTTATTCAGGGCCTGCCGTGCGGAGTACTTACCGAAACCTATGCTGCTGAGTAAGTCACCCTGATTGCCTAGTCCATAGACATTGGCAACACGCTCATAATCGGTGTCGGTCAACTTGGTAAGACTTACCTTGAACTTACGAGCCTCGCGCTCCAGGAGCTTACGGCCAATCTCCATGGCGCGTTCGCGCTGGTGCTCGTTGAGCCAGTGCTTGATCTTGTTGCGGGCGCGGCTTGACTTGGTAAAGGTAAGCCAGTCGCGCGAGGGTGTGTGGCCCGTCTGCGTGGTGATTTCGACGATGTCGCCGTTGCGCAGGCGGTGACGCAGCGGGACGATGCGGCCGTTGACCTTGGCACCCACGGTGGTGTGGCCCACCTCGGTATGGATGGTGTAGGCGAAGTCGATGGGGCTGGCGTCTTTGGGCAGAACGACGACCTTGCCCTTGGGCGTGAAGGTGTAGACCTCTTCCGGGTACAGGTCGATTTTCAGGGTCGACATGAACTCGTTGGGGTCGGTCATTTCGCGCTGCCATTCCATCAGCTGGCGCACCCAGGCGAGGCGCTGCTCGTCCTTGGCGTTGACGCTTTCGTTGGCCTTGTATTTCCAGTGCGCGGCAATGCCGTCTTCGGCGATGCGGTGCATTTCCTCCGTACGGATCTGCACTTCGAACTGCGTTCCGCCGCCCGCCACCAGCGTGGTGTGCAGCGACTGGTAGCCGTTGGGCCGCGGCATGGCGATGAAATCCTTGATGCGGCCGGGCACGGGGCGCCACTGGTTCTGCACGATACCAAGCAGGTGGTAACAGTCTGCCTGGGTCTGCGTGACGATGCGGATGGCGTAGAGATCGTGTACCTGCGAGAGGTCGTCTGTGCCGCCGCTGGTGACGTGCGCGTTGACCTTCATGCTGATGCTGTAAAGGCGCTTGATGCGGTATTCGACGGTGCCGGGCACGCCGTGGCGCACCAGCTCGGTTTCAAGCTGCGCGACGATTTCTTCGATGAAGCGTTCGCCGCCCTGGATGCGGAGCGCTTCGACCTGCTGGGCCAGTTGCAGGTAGCGCGCTGGATCGACGTACTGGAAGGAGAGGTCTTCAAATTCACCGCGCAGTTTGCCCATGCCCAGACGATGGGCGAGCGGGGCGTAGATTTCGAGTGTCTCGCGGGCGATGCGCTGCTGCTTGTCAGGCCGCAGGTGGCCCAGCGTGCGCATGTTGTGCAGGCGGTCGGCCAGCTTGATGAGCACGACGCGGATGTCGGTGACCATGGCGAGCAGCATCTTGCGGATGTTTTCGGCCTGGTGGTCTTCCTTGTTTGCGAACTTGATGCGGTCGAGCTTGGTGACGCCCTCGACAATGTGGGCGACCTGCGCGCCAAAGCGGCGGGAGATTTCCTGCGAGGAGACGTCCGTGTCTTCCACGGCATCGTGCAGGAGGCCGGCGGCGATGGCGGTGGAGTCCATCTTCATTTCGGCGAGGATCTGGCCGACGTCGAGCGGGTGGATGATGTACGGCTCGCCGCTGGCGCGCTTCTGGCCCTCGTGCTGCGACATGCAGAACTGCCATGCAGAGCGGATAATCCCGAGGTCGTCGCCGGGGCGGTTTGCGTGGACGGTTGCGAGCAGGTGCTCGAAGCAGCGGTCGATCTCTGCTGTTACCTCTGCGGGGAATCCGGGCAGGTAGGTGCTGGAGGTAAAAGGCGAAGGCGGTAGCGGGCTGGTCGGCGGCAGAAGCACACCGGTGGGTTCGCCCAGCGCGTTGGCCTGTTCAGGCCTGTCTGCACCGAGGCCAGCAACCGTTATACGGCGCACGGAATTTTCCGGTTGCAGCGGTGTAGGCGCGGGAACAGACGCCTCCAGATTCCGACCGGAATCGCTGGCTAGTAGTTCTGTTGGCCTTAATTGCACCTGCATTGGCGGGACCGCCTGCGGCTGCTCCATGACCTATTCTAGCGTGCAACACTTCTGGCATAGTCGGCGTGCCTATGTGCAGCCAGGAGTGGCCATTAAGATGGGTGGAGTGGCTAACAACAACAATTTGGACCGCTTTTCCCGGAGTTTTGTGTGCCGACTGCTGGCGCTGCTGCTGGTATTCAGCTTCGTGCGTACCGTGTATACCGGGCTTCGCCATATGCGAGTGGACGATCTGCAGGATTTTTACGTGTACGACACAGCTTCCGTGCTGGTGCGACATCATGAAAGCGCGCACATTTATGACGGAGCGAACACCGGCCAAGATCCTCAAATGCGGTGGATTCCTCAGACCACCGAGTTTGCGGCGATGGCTCGGCAAGTGGGCCTTCCGCAGGTGCGAATGTACGTCTATCCGCCGATTCTTGCTGATCTTTTGCTGCCGATCTCCTGGCTTGGTCCACGTCAAGCAGGGTACGTATGGCTGCTTTGCAATGTTGCTATGCTCATCGTCATCGGTTGGCTCGGCGTGCAGTTACTGGAAATCCCGTGGAAGAGCAAGACCGCAGCACTTGTGTACCTCGGTTTATTCAGCATGTTTCCAGTGATGAATGCGATGGAAATGGGCCAGATTACCATCCCGCTGCTGCTGCTATGGATGCTCGGTTTCTACTTCTACAAGCGCGACCAAGTTGTCCTGTCCGCGTTGATGCTGGCCCTTGCAGCGAGCATGAAGCTGACGCCACTCATTGCCGTGATCCCGTTTCTTATCTGGCGCAAATGGCGATGGGTGTTTGCGTTTTCAGCTTGGACGGTAGTGATTTTCAGCCTTGTGGCAGTCGTTAATTCGCCTGGGGTTCTGCTCGACTATTTTCTGCATGTGACGCCAGCCATGTCGCGGGGACTGCCGCACCCGAATAACAGGAGCATTTCTTCTTCGCTGCAAATGATTTACGGTGCGTTCCATGGCGGCACCATGTCGCAGTTAGATCAAGTGATCTCAGTGCCTGCACCCAGGTTCATATTGCTGATGGGAAAGGTCCTGCCACTGGCTCTGCTTGTCTCGGTGTCAGCATGGGTGTTTTACCGGGCACGAAGCGTGTTCAAAGAACAACAGATTGAGGTTCTAGCTGCATTCGCCGTCCTGTCCGTTGTAGTTTCTCCTGTTTCCTGGGGACATGCTTATGTCCTTGCATTCCCGATGCTGCTGTTCACCTGGCGCGACGCTCTGCGCGGCCAGATGACCAAGCCGCAGGCTCTTCTGCTCTTTGCCTGCTCACTGGATCTGGCAGCTTTGATCGTAGATGATCTGCAGCGTTTGGCAGTAATGAGGAGTGAAATCGCAGCCGCTTTGGTGACGCTTTTAGGACCGGCTACGATCGTAGCTGCAGTCTTGCTAGCGTTGACGATCATCCTGAAAAGTGGTGAACGATCGACGCAAGCTGCAACATGGAAGCAGGCGTAGACCTAGCGTAGCAGCCCGGCCTGCGGTGCCTTGCCGGTACGTGCCCACACAACCAGTTCGTCGAAGGCGTGGCCTACTTCGTCCGGCGTGAAAGTGCAGTGGCCTTCGCGGTGGACGTATTGCTGCACCAGGTTGTCGGCAAAGCCTGCGTGGGCGACTTCGCTGGCGTAGAGTGACAGCGTGGTGGCCGGAATGAGCGGATCGTAGATGGTGTGCAGCGCCAGCATGGGGCGGGTGAGGCGACCGCTGGGCCAGTAGTGCGCCATCAGGTAGTCGCGTGCGCGTGGGTCGGGAGCGTAGCGGCGCACGCCGTCGTTCAGGGCAAAATCGGTGGGCGTGTTTACGCTGGTGCCGGTATAGATGTAGTTGCGGTTGTCGAAGGGGTTGCCGCCCGCTTTGCGCTGCATGTCGCCGATGACGTACGTGAAGTAGCCGATGATGCGTGCGACCTCGACATCAGAATGCAGGTTGGTCAGCTCGCGCATGGCCAGTGCGGCGTCCGGCTTGGCACGCAGTGCGGCCAGCACGCGCTGGCGCAGCGCCTCACTCTCTTCAAAGGCGGGCGAGACGGGGTCAAGCGGACCCATCATGCCAGGGAAGTAGTAGTCGAAGGCGGCCCGGATGGCGAAGCGGCGATTCAGGTGGATGTAACTTGGGCCCACGGCGCCACACAGGTCCAGGCCTGCGGTGTAGACCTTGTTGTTCAATTCCATGGCGATCATGGTCAATGCACCGCCCATGGAACCACCCGCGGCATAGGTTTCGCGAGGGAGTCCATACTTCTTGACGAAGTATCTGCGCAGGGATTCGGAGTCGGCATAGCCGGCCTGCAGCGCCCAGCCTGACTCGGAGTAGCCGCTTTGAATGACGGCATAGCCGCGACGGTACATCTGCTCGGGCTGCGAGCCCATGGTGCTGTCGAGTCGGAAGCGAAAGGCCGACTCCGAGTAGCCATGGTAGAAGACGACGAGGCCGCGATTCCAGTTCTCGGGCACGTCGATGCGGTATTCCGCACGGCCAAGGACGCCGACCTCGGTCAGCCCCGCAGAGGTACGAAGAACCTCGGGCTCACCCGTCGGTATAGGCGATGCCTGCGCACTGGCTTTGCCCAAACCCACAGCAGCGGCGCAGGCCAGCACGGTGCAACAGGTCAGCCATCGTGTACGAAGCAGAGTCATGGGGTTGTGCCAACAGAATACAGGCATACACCCGTTGGCACAGCCGCCTATGTGCAGAACCCTAGAAGCCTAGACGTCCTTTTCCGTCGCGGCCTTCACCGGCTTGGCCGGATAGGGGCGTCCTGCATCCAGTGTCTTCTCCATGTCGCTGTCGTAGCCGTACATATCTTTGAAGAAGTGGATCTCGCCATTGTCAGACCAGGCGGTGCCGTAGAAGATCACGACGGGCGCGGGCTTTGGCAGCAGCACACTCTTGTTGTCCTCGCCGTCCTTCATAGCTGCTTCAATGGCGTCTGCGTCCCACTTCGGGTTATCACGCAGCAGCCAGTCGGCCAGCTTGGGCGGGTCCTGCACGCGTACGCAACCGTGGGAAGCATCGCGGCGGGTGCGGCTGAACAGAGCTTTCTCGTTGGTGTCGTGCAGGTAGACATTGAACTGGTTGGGGAACATGAACTTCACCAGGCCAAGCGAGTTCGACGTGCCCGCCTTTTGTCGCACCATGACCGTGCCCTTGGCGATGCGTGCCATGTCCGCGCCAGCCGGATTGCCCTTCAGGTCGACAGTCTCGTAGTTCTTCGCGCCCAGGTAGCCCGGGCTCTTCTCCATGTGCGGAATAATCTCCTTTTTCGCAATGGACATGGGCACATTCCAATAGGGACGGAAGACGAGGTACTTCATCTGATCGGCAATGACCGGGGTGTGGTGGGTATCGTCGTCTGACTTGCCGTCGACCACGTTCATGCGGAAGACCTCGTGGTGGTCGCTGCCCGTTCCCTCGTAGGCGCGCAGGATAAATTCCGGCAGGTTCACCATGACGGCGGCGTTCTGGTAATCATCGTTCAGCCAGCGCCAGCGCTCCATGCTGTCGGCAATCTGGGTGACGCGGGCACTTGCCGGTACGTTCAGGGCGTCCACCGTGTCGTGCGACAGCTTGCCGGTCTCAGTCAGGCCGTGGCGGTGCTGGAAGCGTGTCAGCGCTTCGGTCAGCTGGTTCACGTCGACCGTGGCACCGTCCGCCGCCTGCAGATCGCCGACGAGCATGAGCCGCTGCTGCAGCGCCTGCAGACCCGGGTAAGCGGCAGATAGGGTCATTGGCTTGGCCTTGCTGTCCATGTCGGGCAAAGGCTCTACGTGGTCCTGCGCGGCCAGATCGGTGTAATGGGCCAGCGTCTCTTTCAGGGCGTGGTATTGCTCGGCCTGCGGTTCCAGGGCGTCCATTGCCTTGGGAATGTCGCTGGCGCTGACCACCTGCTGGCTGAGGACGGTGGCGTCATCCAGCTTCTTGGTGTCGTACCCTTTCACGCCAAAGGTAAAGTACGTGGGCACGGTGCGGCCCATGTGCAGGTCGTTCATGAAGCGCATGGCGGTAACGGTCAGGGCAACGTCGAACATGGCTGCGCCGTCCGTCGACTTCAGGTTGGCCGCGCGCGTCTGCCAGCGGCTGGCATCGTAGTCATCCGGACGCAGGCCGCGCTTGGCCGCGTTCGAAAACTCCTGCAGCATGCCGTCAGCCTGTGTGGTCGGCTTTCCGTTCTTCACCCAGGCCAGGTCCGAGTCGCGACTGGCGTAGAAATTTGAGACATCGGTCTGCATTGCCGTGAAGTCGGGGTACTTCAAGTCGGGCAGGTGGCCGCTGGTGACGTCAGCCTGAACCTGGGAGGTGTAGTCCGGCTCGCTGCTGGTGACATGGCGCGCCATGTGTTCCGCGCGCTTACAACCGGACAGCAGGGTAGGGGAGGAGACAGCCAGAATCAGGATTGCTTTAGAAAACATTTGCATGGAGTTGCTCGCTAGGATGCTGAGAGATCGTTGGAAAGATAGTGCGTTTGCGCTGCTGCTGGATATTGGCGTGTGACCTTACGCGGCAGGGCGCAAAATCCAGGTTGCGCAAAGCAGCGCCTGCCCCAGCCACCCCGTGGCCATCACCGCCAGGTACAGCTTGCGCTGCTTTGTTTCAATCGCATCCGCAAAGACTCCGGCAACAAAGGTGAGTAGGAAGGGCACAGCCCACAAGGCTGGACGGGATTGCACCTGTGTGGTCACAATCGGCAGCAGAATCAAGGAGATGAGCAGGGGCGTGGTGTTGCCGAAGTAGCGCGACCGGCGCATCAGCACATAAAGCACCAGGGCTACGGCACACAGACCACCGAAAGCGAGCTGGGTAGGGTTGCTGAAGAAATCCCAGGCGTCTGTGCCGGAAAGTGTGAACCGGCCCGCGCCCGCGGTGAAGACGTAGGTGAAGATACCCAGGCGAAAGGTGTAGGACGCAAACAGGATCAGAAGTGCGCCGAAGGAAGATACCAGCAGCAGCGGCAGCACCACAGTACGGCGTCGCTCAGCCACGTAGAGCATGAAGGCGGCAGAGAGCACCAGGCCCAAGACGGCCGCCACCACGTGCGCGCAGGCGGTGAACCCTAGCGCGACCGTGAACAGGGCGATGCGTGGCCGCCACTTGCGCGGCGGCCCATACATGGCGTGGGCGATGCCGATGGCCGTGTAGATGACCGCGAAGAGCCCCCACGCGGCCAGAATCTCGTTGTTGGGTGTCGTGGCCGCTCGCAGGATGGGCGGCGACACGCAATACAGTCCCAGCGCAAACGCGCCCGGCACGTTGCCAAATAGCCTTCGGCTGACCCACCACAGGCCCGCCCCCAGCAGAACCGCAGCCAGCGCAAACGGCAGCCGCAAAAGGTAGCGCGTGCCCACAATCTGGTGGCGCAGGTCGTAGACCGATCCGTCCACGGGGTTCAGGGTGTCGGTCTGGCCGGTGCGTTTCGCGTCGATCCAGTTGCCGATGCGAAGTCCGGTCGTGTAGATGGACAGTGGCAGACCGGCGGCCCGATAAGCCAGCGAGCCATCCCCCTGCATGTTGCCGCAGGTGGTGAAGTAGCCCGCCAGCGGGGCTGGCTTCTCCCACATTTCGCGACCGCAAAGGGCGTAGCGATAGTCGGAGTCGGTGAGCGGCGCACGGCCGATCAAAAACAGGGCTTCCGCGAAAAACAGGAGAAGAATTAGTGCGGCAATCTTCTGCGGACGTCCAAAGTGAAAATGAAAGCTCATGGTGAGGCGCTGTTGAAAGTGTATCGCCCGTCAGGCCCACCCCTTTGCGCGAACAGGTAAACGCCCGGCGATTTATGGTGTAACGATGGACTCCCTTGCAATGCGTGTCGGTGCCGGCCGCCTGATCAGCTACTCGCCTGTGCGCGAATTACCGTGGCGCGTGGTTTTTGAAGATGAAGGCGCAGCCGGCTACTGCTATGCCTGCGACGGGAATCGCGCCACGCTGGAAGATGACTTCGACGTGACCGTGATGGACGCCATGCTGGTCTACAACACCGAGGCCATGCAGCAGGAAGAAGACGGCGAACGGGAACGGCTGCTGACGATCGAGTGGTCGCGCGACGGCCAGCGTTCGGCGGTTCGTCTGGACGGTGTGCCCCAGGTGCTGATCGACTTCGAACGCCGCGTCAGCCGCTGCCGCAGTAACTTTCCCAACTTCATGGACGATGGCCGCAACAACTGGCGCTCCGCAGACCATAGCTGGGATGAAGCTGCCATGGAAGAGTTTGAGTCGGCTGCGTTTGTAACGGAATAGGCTAGCTATGGGCTGCTAGCTAATCTGGACCAGGTCGCCGTGACCGCTGTGCTTTGGCGGACGCGGCCCATGCGGCTTCTGCGGTGCGCGCCAGTGATCGATGTAGCTGACCTGGTGCACGCACGAGATGGTGCAGTTGGGCGCGCAGCCCTTTTCCACCAGGAACTCACGCTTCACGTCGGCGGTGGTGTACTCCGCCAGCGGCGTGCCGGGGTAACCGCGCTGCTGCGAGCAGTAGTGAACCAGGCCGTCTTCGCAGACGTACAGGTAGCGGCCGCCCGCACGGCAGCGCCAGTCGTTCGGCATGCCGTTCGCGATGGCTTCCTGAAAGCCGTTGAAGCGCGAATAGGACCGTCGCGTCAACTTGCGCACGCGTTCCCACACCTCACGCACCTCGCCGCCCAGTGACTTCAGCTGGCCGCTGCCGTCGTGAATGATGCCGATGGTGCTGGAAAAACCCAGTGCCAGTGCACGCGTGGAGACGGTGTAGGCATCCTGCGGATTGGCGATGCCACCGCCCACCACCGAGTTGATGTTCACGTGGAAATCGGCGTACTCGGCCAGCCAGACCAGGCGCTGGTCCAGCACTTTGAGGCTCTTCTTCGACACGGCATCGGGCTGCACGTTGTCGATGGAGATCTGCATGTGGTCCAGGCCGGCGCGGTTCAGCCGCTCGATGCGTTCCTTGTTCAACAGGTAGCCGTTGGTGATCATGCCGGCCAGTGCGCCGGTCTTGCGGATGCGCGCAATAACCTGGTCCAGTTCCGGGTGCAGCAGCGGCTCGCCGCCGGAGATGGTGATGACCGACGTGCCCAGGCGGCCCAGGTCGTCGATGCGTCGCAGCATCTCGTCGATGGGGGTGGCGGCGGAGTGGTCGTCGTACTCGTTGCAATACGTGCAGGCCAGGTTGCAGCGGCGCACCGGCACAATCTGCGCCATGTACGGGTGTGCGGTCGACAGCACGGCAGAGGCAATGCCACGCAGTTCGCGCAGGCGACGCGTAGCCGCCTTGAAGCGGCGGCGCAGCGGCATGGGCCGGGAACCCGGCTTCGAATCCGGTGCGGAAGGTGGCGCAACTGTGGCGATTGACATGCTCCTGTTAGTTTACTGGACGCGCCCGCTGTCTGTGCCGGCCAACCCGCGAACAGACGCTGCCAGCAAAAGCAGGAAAGGCCTGCCACCGAAGCAGCAGGCCGCAACCTACACGCTGGATCGTTACTGTTTGGCCCTTCCTGCCCCGGCGAGAAAGAAGCACAGCGCGGCCGCAAGCATGCAGGTCCCTGCAATGCCGTACAGCCCACCGGCAAAGCCGTGAGTTGCGTCCCGCAGCCGTCCTGTCAGGTACGGTCCCAGAAAGCCACCTACGCCGCCGACCATGGTGATGATGGCGACGCCGCCCGCCGCAGCCTGGCCACCCAGAACGCGTGTGGGCAGCGCCCAGAAGGGCCCCATGATGCTCCAAAGGCCCATGGCTGCCAGCGTGAAGGCCACGATACCCATCGGGAAGCTCGCCGTGACGCCCGCCAACACAAAGCCAACGGCGCTCAGTACGAAACAGCCTGCAATGTGCCAGCGCCGTTCGCCGGTCTTGTCGCTGGAAAAGCCGATCAGGACGCCAAAAACCGCCGCTGCCAGGTAGGGCAGCATGGCGTAGCGTGCCACAATGCTGGCGTCGCCCGGGGCAATGTTAGCGGCTGCAGCCAGCCCCGCACCGTGCCGCAGGCTGTTCAGGATCAGCGGCATCCACAGGTTCACCGTGTAAATGCCGATCTGGTTCAGGAAGAAGATTCCCGCCAGCACCCAGACCATGGGCAGCTTGAACGCGTCTTTGAGGGAGTGATGCTCCTGCGCGCCGCCTTCCTCCAGGTCGCGCTGAAGTTCGTCTTCCAGCCACTTCTTTTCCTCGTTGGAAAGCCAGGGAGCGTCCTTCGGATGGTCGTGCAGGTAGAACAGCACGGAGATGCCCATCAGGAACGTGGGAATGCCCTCTACCAGGAAGAGCCACTGCCAGCCGTGCAGCCCCGACGTGCCTTCCAGCTTCAGCAGGGCAGCGGATAGTGGTGCACCGATCACACCGGCGATGGACGTCGCTGTCATAAAGCGAGCAACTGCCTGTGCGCGGCGGCGGGCGGGGTACCAGTAGGTCAGGTACAAAATCATGCCAGGAAAAAAGCCCGCCTCGCTGACGCCGAGAAAGAAGCGCATCAGGTAAAACGAACGTTCGCCTTTAACAAACATCATGCAGGTCGCGATGATGCCCCACGAAATCATGATGCGGGCGATCCACTTGCGCGGGCCTACCTTGCCCAGCAGCAGGTTGCTGGGCAGGTCAAACAGGGCAGAGCCCAGAAAGAAGATGCCTGCGCCCGTGCCGTACACGGTGGCGCTCAGGTGCAGGTCGTGCCTCATCTCCAGCGCTGCAAAACCGACGTTGACGCGGTCCAGATAAGCCAGGATATAGAGAACAAAAATGTACGGGATGAGGCGGAGGCTGATCTTGTGAAAGACTGCCTCTCCATCCACGCCGTTTTGCGGTTGTGTTGCGGTTGCCATACGTACCTTTCGAGCAGTGCGCCTTATCTGATCAGAAGCCGAAGTGCCCGTCGCAATAAAGTTCAGCCTTGTTTGCAACAGTGGCGTGGCGTCGACAAGAGTTTCATTCCGCGCATCTCGCCGGCGGCAGTTGACTCACTGTGGAGCAGAAGCTTCACGGTACACCCATGCAGGCCGATTTCAGTTGGGAGCGTGAACGGCCTCTTCATGACTCGAATATCAGAACCACGCCGCATTGTGGCCCGGCCACGCGATACGTTTCGCGGGGAAAGACGGGTGCGGTGTTCAGGATACTTATGCGTCTTTCCATCGCCGTGCTGGCCTCTACCCTTGGCCTGCTTGCCTCCACGCTTCTCCCGATCAGCAGCCATGCGGACACTTTTTCTGCTAGCTACCTGGCTGCCGGCGTTCAAACGCCGAATGGAAATACGAATTACAACACATTCGATTCGGGGAGCTTCAACTCTGCCAACAAGACCACCACGTTCAACGGCAGCAGCATTACCGGGACCTACTCCGGCAGTTACAACGTAGTTTCCGCCAACCAGTATGGTGGTGCGGGCGGCTCCGGTAATTTCATCACGACCACCGGTTCGTATTCGCTTTCGTTGTCGTCTTCGGCAAACTACTTTGGCCTGTGGTTTTCCGCGCTCGACAATGGCAACCAGCTTTCCTTTTACAAGGACAACTCGTTGGTCTATAGCTTTACACCGGCGAACTACAAGGCGATCGTGGGTGGGTGCCCCAGCAGCAGCAATGCTTTTTGTGGCAATCCGACCCAGTCGTTCCTGGGTAAGGACAGCGGGGAACAGTTCGCTTTTCTGAACTTCTACGATTCAAACGGCACCTTTAACAAGGTGACGTTTACCCAAACGCTGGCAGGCGCTGCCTTTGAATCAGACAACCACACGGTTGCGCTGACCGACCAGGCTCCGCTTGGCACCAACATCGTCACGCCTGAACCCTCAAGCTGGATTCTTGCGATGACCGGCATCTTCTGCATTGGCGGCGTGGTGGCCGTCCGGCGGATGAAGACGGTCAGCCGCTTCCACGCAAGCTGAAACACTTGAAGGTTTTGCTCTACAGGACGCACATCTTACGGTGTGCGTCTTTTCTTTGCGGCAAAGCCAGCGCCTAGTAGACCCACGATTTGGTGTCGGCTCCCGCGGGAGCGGTCTTGATCATGTGGTCGGTCATCTGCGGCAGAAGGCGCTGCGGCCAGTTGGCGCTGTTCTGCTGCATGGTGTACTCCGCCGGTCCGCCCACGTAGCAGTGCGGCATGCCCGGGCCGTACTGGAAGGTCGCGTCGGAGTGCGGATTGCGGGTGCTGTCCAATTCCTTCTGTAGCAGGTGGACGGCGTTGTTCAGGAAGTAGGTATCGCCGTCGCCCACCGCGATGTGCAGTTTGCCTTCCAGCTTGGGGCCGAGGGTTGGCCAGTCACGCTTCAGGATGGCAGTTAAGTCATAGTGGTCGTGCCAGTACGCCACGACATTCTTGTCGATGGCTCCGGTCAGCGGATCGATCACGGGAGCAGGGTAGCCGTCCGCACCTGCGGGTGAGAAGACCGCCTGCCAGATGTTCCACTGCTCGGTCGAACGTCCACGCGTGCCCAGGACGTATTCAAAGGCAAACTCGTCGCCGGTGGTGGCCAAAATGCTGCCGTCCGGCTCACGATCTGCGGCGATGGGCACCTGGCCGAAGTCGCCCTTGCGGTAGAAGGCGTTGGTGTCGTCGTACAGGTTGATGTTCTGGTACGCGTGGAAGTCCACGGGGTCAGGGCAGGCGCCGTACGCTCCGTTGTAGTTGTCCGGGTAGAGGACTTGCGTCGCCAGGGCTTCCCATCCACCGGTCGAGCCGCCCGCCGTGGCGCGTGCCCAGCCCTGGCCCAGTCCGCGATACTTGGCCTCCACTGCCGGGATCAATTCGTCATTGACGGCCGATCCATACGGCCCCACATTCGCTGAGTCGACCACGTAGCTGTCGTCGTAGTAAGGATTGGCGTTCTGCACAAACAGCAGGATGACGTGAGGCAGACGGCCGGTAGTCCAGTCCTGGAAGAAGCGGTAGCCCGACGCGCCGCGTGCATTGCCGCCGGCGGCAGGCGCGGTGGCGGTAAAGGCGGGTCGCATGCCGGACGCGAAATGGTCCTGCCAAACAACTAAGGGGTACTTTGCGTCAGGGTGTTCGTCGAAGCCGTCCGGCAGCAGCACCCATGCGCCCAGGTACATGTCGCGGCCCCAGAACTTCGACAGCTTTTCGGAGCGGAAGCGCATGTACTTCAGCCACCTGGCCTCGGGCTGGTGCGCGGCAATGACTTCCGGGTCGAAGGCGGTGCCCGTGAAAGCAGGCATGACCTTATCCAGCGTGATCTTGAGTGTGGTGTTCGCCTTTGGATCGAAGTGGACCTTCACCGGCGCATTGAACAGATTGCCGGGTTTGCGCGTCCACTTCTGACCTTCGCCGTGATCGGGCGGCAGCCAGAGGTTCTTGCCGGATGCAAGATGGAACTCCTCGTAGACGTTGAAGACGCCCTGCACGAAGTAGTCGCCTGCATCCAGGTCCGCAAGTGAGCGCCGCGGATAACCCACAGTCTTTGTGTCTACGACAAGCTTCGTTTCCGCTTTGGTACCGTCGATGCCGGTGTCAACCCCGAAGGCCTGTGCGGAGCGGTACTGCTCCTCTACCTGCATGCGCGGCTCGCTTTTGCCGTCCTTGCTGAAGACGAGTATCAGGTGCCCGCGCGGCGGGGTTTGCGATGGAAGCGTGACCTCAACGCGCTGGGCGGCGGCTGCGGTACAGGTCAGAAGCAGGGCAGCAAGCAGACGGTTCAACATAGCGGTGTCCACACTGTACAGGACCGCTATGTGGCTCGCGGCTGAGCCTAACCCCTGGGGTTGTAGAGAGCAAAGATGATGACGCCAGCGGCCGCAAACAGGACCAGGGCTGCCTGCCAAACACGTTCAAACATCCAGGGTTGGTAATCCTTCGACATGCGGGTTCTCCTCTTTTGCTCTAGAGGAATCGTACCTTGTCAGGTGGCTGTTTGCGAAGCTGCCACTACAAAGTCTGGGCCGCAGGCGACTTGCCTGCCCGCAGCGCGCCTGGACGTAAGGCGTGCGCTACCCTTAGAACGCGCCGCGACGCCACGTTCGCAGCCTATCTACCTCTCACGGAGCAGCACACACCATGCAATCGAGCTATAACGGCATCGCCACACCCGTGGACGGACAAGTCATCCAGTACAGCAACGGGCAGTACACGGTGCCAGACCAGCCGATCATCCCGTTCATTGAAGGCGATGGCGCGGGCCGCGACATCTGGAAGAACGCCCGCGCGGTGTTCGACGCGGCCGTCGAAAAGGCTTACGGCGGCAAGCGCCGCGTGCAGTGGTACGAGATCCTGGCCGGTGAGAAGGCCTACCGCCTGCACAACGACTGGCTGCCGCAGGACACGGTGCAGGCCTGCATCGACTTCCGCGTGTCCATCAAGGGGCCACTGACGACGCCTATCGGCGGCGGCATCCGCAGCCTGAACGTCACGCTGCGCCAGACCATGGACCTGTACCAGTGTGTGCGCCCGGTGAAGCACTACCCCGGCGTGCCCAGCCCCATGAAGAACGCCGACGACGTGGACGTGGTCATCTTCCGCGAGAACACTGAAGACATCTACGCGGGCATCGAGTTCAAAGAAGGCTCAGCCGACGTGAAGAAGCTGCGCGACTTCGTCAACAACGAGCTTCTGGGCAACACAAAGAAGCGGCTGCGCGATGACGCCGGTATCGGCCTGAAGCCCATCAGCATCATGGCGTCGAAGCGGCTGGTCCGCGCTGCCTTGCAGTATGCCGTCGACAACGGCCGCAAGGTCGTCAGCATTGTGCACAAGGGCAACATTCAAAAGTTCACTGAGGGCGCGTTCCTCGAATGGGGCTACGAAGTCGCCAAGGGTGAGTTCCGCGACCGCATCGTCACCGAGCGCGAAAGCTGGATCTTCGCGGCACTCGACAAGAACGCGAGCCTGACGCCTGAGGCGCTGGCGAAAGTCGTCGAGCCCGGCCTGGACTTTGCACCGGCCACCTTCGGCGAAAAGATCGTGGCCGAGGTCAAGGGAGTGCTCGCCGCCATTGGCGAAACCCACGGCAACGGCAAGTGGAAGAGCCTGATCCTGGTCAACGACCGGATCTGCGACGCCATGTTCCAGGACCTGCTGCTGAAGCCGAAAGAATATGCCGTGCTGGCCACCACCAATCTGAACGGCGACTACCTGTCCGACGCGGCCGCCGCGCAGGTGGGCGGCCTGGGCATCGCGCCGGGGTCGAACATTGGCGACGGCTTCGCGGTATTCGAAGCCACCCACGGGACTGCGCCGCGCCTGGCGGATCAGGACGTGGTCAATCCCGGCTCGGTCATCCTGTCGGGCGCGATGCTGTTCCAGTTGATCGGCTGGACCGAGGTCTCCGATCTGATTGAGCAGGCCATGACCAAGACGATCGAGCAGAAGGTCGTCACCGTCGACTTCGCGAAGGAGATGGAAGGCGCGACCCAGGTGGGCACCAGTGCCTTTGCGGCAAAGATCGTCGAGAATATGTAATGGCAGGATGCGGTGTTGTGTCGCAGTGCTCGTTGATGCACGCCCGCAAAGCACCGCCAGGTAGCTGCTGGAAAGAACAGTGCTACCTGTAACACTCGTTTCATCAGAGTCGCAGGCCCTGACTCAGCACGTCAGGGCACATACGCTAAACTAAAGACGACGCGCGCGAAGTCGTTTCGGGCTTGCCTGTGCGCTTTCCTCTGTCAGCCCACGCTGCCTGCTTGTTCCTGAAGCGTGCGTGCGCCTGCAAAGATTCCCTCGCGTTCTGCGCGAAACAAGAAGGTAACGAGCTTTGAGTTCAATTATTCGCAACATCGCCATCATCGCGCACGTTGACCACGGCAAGACCACGCTGGTGGATGCCATGCTGCGGCAGAGCGGCACCTTTCGCGCCAACGAGGCCGTGACCGACCGTGTCATGGACTCCAACGACCTGGAACGCGAGCGCGGCATCACCATTCTGGCCAAAAACACCGCCGTCATCTTTGGCGACGACAAGATCAACATCGTCGACACCCCGGGCCACGCCGACTTTGGTGGCGAAGTGGAACGCGCGCTGAAGATGGTCGACGGCGTCGTTCTGCTGGTCGACGCATCGGAAGGCCCTCTGCCCCAGACCCGCTTCGTGCTGGGCAAGGCGCTTGCCGCCGGCTTGACGCCGATCCTCGTCATCAACAAGATCGACCGGCCTGACGCACGCGTGCAAGAGGTGCTGAACGAGGTCTATGACCTGTTCATCGACCTGGACGCGGACGAGAGCCTGCTCGACTTTCCGGTGGTTTACACCAACGGCAAGGCCGGTACGGCAACGATGGACATGGCTGTCCCCGGCACCGACCTGCAGCCGCTGTTCAAGACCATCACCAGCGCCATTGCACCCGCGACCGGCGACGTCGATGGCCCACTGCAGATCCTGGTCACGAACCTGGACTACTCCGACTACCTGGGGCGCCTGGGCATCGCGCGCGTCTTCAATGGCACGCTGAAGACCGGCGACATGGTCAACATTGCCAAGCTCGACGGCACACTGGCACCGGTCAAGATCACCAAGCTGTTCAGCTTCAGCGGCCTGAAGCGGACCGACATCGAAGAGACCACCGTGGGCGACATTATCGCGGTCGCCGGCGTCGCCGGTCTGACCATTGGCGAGACGATCACCGGCATCGAAAACCCCTCGCCGCTGCCGCAGATCGTCATCGACGAGCCGACCATCGCCATCCAGTTTTCGGTGAACAACTCGCCGTTCGCCGGTCGCGAAGGTTCGTACGTCACCAGCCGCAACCTGCGCGAGCGCCTCGACAAGGAGCTGCAGACCAACGTCTCCATCCGGGTGGAAGACACCGACTCACCAGATACCTTCAAGGTGTTGGGTCGTGGTGAACTGCAACTCGCCGTGCTGATTGAAATGATGCGTCGCGAATCGTTCGAACTGACCGTCGGCCGTCCTGAAATTGTCACCAAGCGCATCGATGGCAAGCTGATGGAGCCGGTGGAGTACGTCACCATCGACGTGCCCGAAGAGTTCAGCGGCACGGTCATCCAGAAGCTCGGACCCCGCAAGGGCGAAATGGTCAAAATGCACGGCCAGGGCCGTGTTCGCATGGAGTTCAAGGTGCCGTCACGCGGCCTGATCGGTCTCCGGTCGGAAATGCTGACGGAAACCCGCGGCACCATCGTGATGAACACGCTGTTCGACGGTTACATCCCGTACCAGGGTGAGATTCCGCAGCGGCCCACTGGCGCACTCATCAGCGACCGGACCGGCGTCACCACCACCTACGCGCTAAACGGCCTGCAGGAGCGCGGTACGCTCTTCATGGGCGACGGTGTCGAGGTGTACGAGGGCATGATCGTCGGCGAAAACAGCCGCGACAACGACCTGGATGTGAACGCCGTCCGCGAAAAGAAGCTGACCAACATGCGTGCCTCTTCGGCTGACGAAGCGCTGCGCCTGGTGCCTTACAAGCAGCTGACGCTGGAACAATGCATTGAGTTCATCGCCGACGACGAACAGGTGGAAGTCACCCCCAAGTCGCTGCGCATGCGCAAAAAAGTGTTGACCGCAAACCGTCGTCCGCGCCGCAGCCAAACAGTCGACGCATAACGACCAGCACACGAAACGGCACTTCCAGCAGAGCGCGCCCAAGCGGCGCGCTCTGCTACGGTTAACAGCAGATGTCCGTGCAGCCGCACCTACCCTTCGGAGCTTCTCCAGCGACACCCAAACTGCCCGCGGCAGGCGCGGAGTCGCGGGCGATCCAGGGCGAGACGGTCGGTCCGCACCCGGCACCGGTCTGGCTGCAGCGCCTGTCGCTTGGCGTGCTGGTCATCTTCTGCCTGTATCTCGGCCTGCTGATTACGCTGCTGCCCTGGTGGCCTGACATGTGGGACCGCAACCCGCTGCTGCTGCAACACCTGCAACTGCGGGCTTTTTTGATGAAGGGGCTGGTCCGTGGACTGGTGAGTGGCCTTGGGCTGCTTGACCTCTGGATTGGGATTTCAGAACTGATTCACTATCGCGACTACCGGACCTAGATCAGTTGCCCCGTTGCTTAACCGGGCGAGTGCAGGCTAGCGGTCGGCGGTATGGATCGCTGTGATCTGCTCAAGGGAACACTAGCAGCATCCAACAGGACCATGCCGACCCGAACCCTGCCCGACACGCCGCTGGAACAAGCCCCGCTCGCCTATGACAACGAGGAGTTCCTCGGCAGCCCGGATGCACGCATCCTGCGGATCATGGCGGAGTACCAGGAGCCCATGGCACGCTTCCGGCGTGAGCGCATCCAGGACACGGTGGTGTTCTTCGGCTCCGCACGGTTTGCCTCGCTGGACAGCGCGGAACAGAAGATGGAGTTGCTGGAAAACACCGGCAGCGCCGCCGTAGCACCGCCGGAAGAGCAGCCCGCAAAACCCGGCGATGCGGACGCGTCCGAGTTAAGCCGCAAGCGCGCGCAGACCGCCGTGGAGATGGCGCGCTATTACGAGGACGCGCGTCGTCTGGCGTATCTGCTGACGGACTGGTCGAAGGGTTTGCCGGGCCGTCGCCATCGCTTCGTGGTCACCAGCGGCGGTGGTCCGGGCATTATGGAAGCGGCCAATCGCGGCGCGTTCGAAGCGGGTGGCAAGACCGTCGGACTGAACATCGCGCTGCCGTTTGAGCAGCGGCCAAACCCGTACATCACGCCCGCGCTGAACTTCCAGTTTCACTACTTTTTCATGCGGAAGTTCTGGTTTGCCTACCTGGCGAAAGCCCTGGTCGTGTTCCCGGGCGGCTTTGGAACGCTGGATGAGATGTTCGAACTGCTGACGCTGGCGCAGACCCATAAGCTGGCGAAACAGATGACCATCATCATCTACGGATCAGACTATTGGAAGGGTGTCATCGATCTGGATCTGCTTGCGGAGAAGGGTGCCATTGCCATGAAAGACAAGGAAATCTTCCGGTTTGCAGACACGCCGGAAGAAGCCTTTGCCATGCTGCGCGAAGGTCTTGCGAAGCACTGTGCGGAGTGCCCGACAGATGAGCGGGTCCCCGAAGAGCCTGCGGCAAGCGCCCAGGAAGAGATGGGGCCAGACATCGCCGGAACGCGCGGTTGAGACGGGACGGAGCGCACCTGGTCGCTGCCATCGGCCAACCAATCCAGGCCGAAGGACGGCTGGCAGGCATGCGCGATCCTATGGGTTGGTGCGGTGTCTACGACGGCTTCCGCGACCTGTGCCTGCCGGAACGCACAGGGGAGTGACTGTGCCCACGCGCAGCCAGGGCCTGTCGCAGGTCTTCGCATACTGTTTCGCTCTGCAGCAACGTCGCATTGATGACGACCGCGGTGTTCGCAGGCAGCGGTGATTTAAGAGCGTCAGCCGTGTGTATTTCAATGGCGACGGAGGCGGGTCCACGACCTGCTGCGGACTCCTGCTGTGACAGCAGGTGCAGGGTCACGGCATCTTGCCCGCGCAGCCGTTTGTTGCTGATTTCGGGCACGTGGGCCAGCAGAATGCGTCGCCCGGGAAAGTGGTCCATGGCACCGCGTAACAGCTGCAGCGTATCCGTTTGCGCGGGCGTCACGTCGCCAAGATCAAAGCCTGCGATGCCACGGCTCATCCAGAAGCGCAGTTCACCGGCATTGCCTGCCAGGCGGAGCAGGTCTGCGTGCAGCACCACGTGCATGCGTCGCGCCGACGCCTCGCGCAGCAGCGTATCCAAGTCCTGCTCATCTCCGAATTTGGAGTCGAATGGGCGCGTTGCGCCGGCTGCGTCCGGCTGCGCAAGACCGGTCGGCAGCATGTCCGGCAGGATGAGGCTGTCGGCACCCGCGGCGCTGATTGCGTCCATGCTTTCGGCAGCTTTTGTAAAGGTCGTGTCCGCGTCGAAACGCACAAACGCGGCATGCTTCCACCACGCCTCGGATGCAATGCCGTTGCCGTGCCAGCCGGGGTGCGCCAGCGTCTGCGCACCTGCGATGGAGCAACAAAGCAGCAAGACAAGGTATGCGCGGCGCAGCGACAGCAGCATGCTTTAACAATAACCGGAGGTGGTTTGCGGCTGCATGGCAGCGTGCGATGCGAAGATAGAGGGATGCTGCACCTCGCCGACGGAGCCAAGCGCTTCGGACACAAACTACTTTTTGAAGGGGCCAACTGGCTCATTACGCCTGACGAACGCACCGGCCTGGTGGGCGGCAACGGCACTGGCAAAAGCACACTGCTGAAGGTGCTGGCGGGCGTCGAGCAGTTGGACGGCGGCAAGCTGAATCGCAGCAAGGGCCTAACCATCGGCTACCTGCCGCAGGACGGCCTGGTCATGCGCGGCAAGACCGTCTTTGACGAGTGCCTGTCGGTCTTTCACGCGGCATTGGCTATGGACAAGGAGATGGACGACCTCAGCGACAAGCTGGCCCATTTCGAGTTCGGTACACCCGAGTACGACGTGGTGGCCGACCGCTTCAGCCTGGTGAGCGACACGCTGCAACAGCACGACCTGTACAACCTGGACGCGCAGGTGGGCGCGGTGCTGGGCGGCCTTGGCTTCAGCAAGGAAGACTGGACGCGGCAGACCGACGAGTTCTCCGGCGGCTGGCAGATGCGCATCGCGCTCGCGAAGCTCCTGCTCGAAAAGCCGTCGTTGCTGCTGCTGGACGAGCCGACGAACCATCTCGATCTGGAGACGCGCAACTGGCTTGAGGACTACCTGCGCAACTACCCACGGGCGTTCATACTCATTTCGCATGACCGCTATTTTCTCGATGTCACCGTCAGCAAGATCACCGAAGTGTGGAACAAGCGTGTGTGGTTTTACACGGGTGGATATGAGAAGTTCGTCAAGCAAAAAACCGAGCGGCGCGAACAGCTTGCCAAGGATTACGCCTCGCAACGCGAACGCATCGAGCAGCTTGAAGCCTTTATCAGCCGCTTTCGCTACCAGGCCACCAAGGCCAAGCAGGTGCAGAGCCGCGTGAAGGAACTGGACCGCATCGAGCGCATCGACGTGCCGGAAGACGAGGAGACGATCCACTTCAGCTTTCCGCAGCCACCGGTCAGCGGACGGCTGGTCTGCGAGGTCACCGGTCTAAGCAAACGGTACGAGCCGAAGCAGATCCTCAAGAACGTTAACTTTACTATCGAACGCGGGGACCGCATCGCGCTGGTGGGACCGAACGGGGCGGGCAAGTCGACACTGATCCGCATGCTGTCGCAAATGGAAGAGCCCACCGGCGGCACCGTTCGCTACGGCCACAACGTGCTGCCTGACTACTTTGCGCAGGACCAGTACAAGGTGCTGGACCCCAACGCGAAGATGCTCGAAGACATCAGCAGTGCCGCGCCCAAGGTGGCCACCACGGCGCTGCGTAGTCTGCTGGGTGCGTTCCTGTTTGTGGGTGACGATGTTTTCAAAACGCTCGGCGTGTTGAGCGGCGGTGAGCGGAATCGTTATGCACTCGCACGCATGCTGGTCAGTCCGGCCAACTTCATCCTGCTGGACGAGCCGACGAACCACCTCGACCTGCGTGCGAAAGACGTTCTGCTGGAAGCCATCCGCGCCTTCACCGGCACGGTGCTGTTTGTGTCGCACGACCGCTACTTTATCGACGGCCTGGCCACGCGCGTGTTCGAATGTGAGCACGGCGGCGTGCAGGTGTTTCCCGGTAACTACGAGGACTACCTGTGGCGCAAAACGGGCGGCCCGGACCAGTTGCAACAGGCAGCCATGGAGATGCAGCGCGCGCACATTCCCGTGGTGGAAGCGCCGCCCGCGGTTATTTCTCCCGTGACCACACCGGCGATTGTGAATGTGAAGAAAGTGAACCCCATCAAGCTGAAGCAGATGCAGGATCGTGTGCGTTTTGCCGAGGATGAAATGCCGCGCATGGAAGACCGTATGGCCGCGCTGGAGGCTTCGCTGGGTAACTTCACCTCTGCGGAAGAAAGCCAGCGACAGACCTCGGAACTTGCGACGCTGCGGCGCGAGCATGAGTCGCTGATGGGTGAGTGGGAAGAGATGTCGACGCAGCTGGAAGAGCAGGGTTCGACCGTTTAGTCGAGCCTCTGCGCGTCTGGAACTTCGCAGCGCGTCGTTGCGTATGGTTATGGAATCGAGGGTTGCATGTCCGACGAAATCGTTCCGCACGCACGGCCCATTGCTACAACCGGTGAGCCGGAATGGTTTCCGCCGCAGCAGGATGACAGCACGCATTCCCCTGCCAACGAGTCGCGAGTCCGCCACATTTTCCATGGCGACGAAGGATTGCGTGCAGGGTGGTCGCTGCTGTTGTTCTTCGGCTTCGCATTCCTGATTGGCTACCTGTGTGTCTCCGTCCTGAAGCGCGTCGATCCGGGAGGCGGTGCAAGGCACCCCGGCGAGACGCCCGCGCTGCAAACGATCGTGGGTGAAGCGGTCCAGTTTCTGGCACCGGCATTGGCCGCGCTGATCATGACACGCATTGAGCGGCGACGTTTCTCGCAATATGGCCTGGGGCCAGTGCGCCCCGCGCAGTTTGGGGCCGGCATGGTGTGGGGCCTGGGAGCGCTCTCGTTGCTGGTCGGTGTGCTTTGGAAAACTGGCCTGCTTGTGTTTACCGGGCAGCTGATCCACGGTGCTCCCATTGTGGAATGGGGTCTCATATGGGCCATTGCGTTTCTGCTGGTCGGCCTGTCGGAGGAGTACCTGACGCGCGCCTATCTGCAGTTCACGCTGGCACGCGGAATTGCCGGCATCTGCAGTGCGCTCGGCGTGGGAGAGCGTAATCGCAAGACGATCGGTTTCTGGTTTGCGGCGCTGTTTTTCTCGTTGCTCTTTGGCCTGGGGCATAAGAGCAATGCCGGCGAATCGCCCATGGGGCTGTGGTCCGCAGGCCTGATCGGCCTGGTGTTCTGCTTCAGCCTGTGGCGTACCGGGTCGTTATGGTGGGCGATCGGCATGCATGCCGCGTGGGACTGGGCGCAATCATTTGTGTACGGCGTGGCCGACAGCGGACAGATGGTGCAGCACCATCTGGAGGGCTCGCATCCGCAGGGTAGCGTTCTGCTTAGCGGCGGCACGACCGGACCGGAAGGCAGCGTGTACGTGCTGGCCATCATCCTGCTGCTGGCGGTTGGCATTGCGTTCACGCTGCGGTCGCAACGCGGCTCGCCGTCGCAGCCGGAGACGTGGAACACCGACATGGCGGCATGAAAGCAGGACCATGCTGAGGCATAATCAAAACCATGGCGGGACTGTGGCAGGCAAGTAACTGGAGCGAGCGTCTTGCGGAACTGGAAGCGCGTGAACCGGAGCTGAAAGAGGCTCCGCTGCGGCGCGATGTGCGGTCGCTGGGCACGCTGCTGGGCGAGGTTTTGCGGGAGCAGGTGGGTGACGACCTGTTTGAACAGGTGGAGACGCTGCGTCGGCTGGCCAGCGAACGCCGTCAGGCCGAATCGGACGGTGATGGTGCGCGTGCCGCAAGTGCTCTGCAGCAGGCCTTGCTGCTGGTCCACACGCTGCCGGTCGATCGTGCGTACCAACTAGCACGCGCCTTTGGTTTTTACTTCGAACTGATCAACCTGGCCGAGACGAATCATCGCAAACGCCGCCGCCTGGCGGGCAGCCTGCGCAGCGGTGCCGAGCCTCAGCGGGGCAGCCTGCAGGGTACGCTACGACGTATGCGGCTGGCGGGTTACACCGCGGACGACGCGCTCGATCTGCTGCGCAAAATCTGCATTACGCCCGTGTTCACGGCACACCCGACCGAGGTCGCCCGCCGCTCCGTCATCAGCAAGCGCCGCCGCATCGCGCAGCTGCTGGAAGAGCTGGACAGCATCCCGCTGACCGACGACACCATCACGCAACTTGAAGGCAGCCTGCTGACCGAAATCACCGGCCTTTGGCAGACGGACGACGTGCGCCTGCAGCGGCCCGCCGTCATGGACGAAGTGCGCATGGGGCTGGATTACTTCACGGACTCCATTTTTGAGACGCTGCCCACGCTGTATGCAGAAGTCAGCAACGCGCTGCACAAGGAGTACGGGCTCAAACTCGCGCTGCCGGAACTGCCCACGCTGTTGAATTTTGGCTCGTGGATCGGCGGCGATCGCGATGGCAATCCGTTCGTTACGCCGAAGATTACGCGCGAGGCTTTGGGCATGTCGCGCGACATGCTGTACGCGCACTATCGCCAGCGGCTGGGCAATGCGGTGCAGCAGATCTCCTCCTCGACGCAACAGGCAGGCGTCAGCGAAGCGCTTAGCAGCGCAGTGGACGCATATCTCGCGGAGATGCCGCTGGCCGGCGCCGAACTGCGCGAACGCTTCCTGTGTGAGCAGGTACGCGTGATGCTGCACTGCATGCTGCTGCGCCTGGGCGACAAGCTCGACGTCCTGACTGCCCCCGCAGACAGTGAACGCCTGCCACCCTACGGAAGTGCGGACGACCTGCTGCACGACCTCACGTTGATTCGTGATTCGCTCCTGTCCGATCGTGGTCGACGCATTGCGGAGAGCATCGTCGATCCGCTCATCGTCGAGGTGCGCACCTACGGCCTGCACCTGCAGACGCTCGACATACGGCAGCATGCCAATGTACACGCCACCGCCGTGCGCGAGATTAGCGCGTGGCACGAGGATGGTTCACTTCCTTCACCACTTTCGCCCATGACGGCAGAGGTCATCGACACCTTTCGCACCGTCGCGGCGGTAAAGCGCGCGGGCGATCCGAAGAGCATCCGGCAGTATGTCATCTCGGGTGCAGCGGGTGCGGAAGATGTGCTGCGCACGCTGTGGCTCGCACGCATCGGCGGCGTTACGCCAGAGCGCACGGAACATGACGCAGGCCTGCTCATCGCGCCGCTGTTTGAGTCCATCGAAGACCTGCAGAACGCACCCGCCATCTGCCGTGAACTATGGACCTCCGCTGCCTACCAGCCGCTGCTGGAAAGCTGGGGCCGCACGCAGGAAGTCATGCTGGGCTATTCCGATTCCAACAAGGACGGCGGCATGATCGCGTCCACGTGGGAGGTCTGGAAGGCGCACCGCGCTCTGCACACCGTGGCGCGTGAGTGCAACGTACACCTGCGACTGTTCCACGGTCGGGGCGGCACCGTGGGGCGCGGCGGTGGGCCCACACACCGCGCTATTTACGCGCAGCCGCTCGACAGCTTCACCGGCAACCTGCGCATTACGGAGCAGGGCGAAGTCCTCAACTTCAAGTACAGCGACGTGGTGCTTGCCGAGCGCAACCTGGAGCTGATGATTGCGTCCTCGCTCGACGCGGTTGCAAGGCCCGACCTGCGTGCCTGTGGCGGCTGCAACACCCACCTGACCGGTGCGATGGAACCAGCCTGGGAAGAGACGATGGACCTGCTGGCGGCGTGGTCGTTCGAGCGCTACCGCGCCGACATCCTCGACAACCCGGACACCTTCGATTACTTCCAGCAGGCCACGCCGGTCGCGGAACTGGAGCACGCAAAAATCGGATCCCGCCCGGCCAAACGCAGTGGCAAGCGGTCGCTGTCAGACCTGCGCGCCATCCCGTGGGTCTTCGGCTGGATGCAGTCGCGGCACACCGTCCCGGCCTGGTACGGCGCAGGCACGGCCATGGAGCGCTTCGTCAACGAGCGCCCGGACGGCCTGGAATTGATGCAGCGCATGTTCCGCGACTTCCCGCTGTTCCTCGACATGGTGCGCAACATGGAATCGGCACTGGCAAAGAGCGACTTCGGCATTGCGCACCTGTACGCCTCGCTGGTGCCGGATGTGGCGTTGCGCGAACGTGTCTTCCCCATGCTGAAGGCCGAGTTTGATCGCACCCGGACCATGATCCTTCTCATTACGCAACAGAGCGATCTGCTGGAAAAAGATCCGGTGCTGGCTCGCTCCATTCGTCTGCGCAACCCCTACGTGGACCCCATGAGCTGGATACAAGTGGAGCTGCTGCGAAGGAAGCGCAGTGAAGACGGTGTGGAGCAAACAACATCGAATCGTGCCATAACGGCAACGATTAACGGCATTTCGGCAGGCCTTCGAAATACCGGTTAAAGTCACGCCAAACCCCTCTTTTGCGGCTTGAGTACATGCTACGTTTGACGAACCTTCGGCAAGCATAGTCATTCTGCAAAGCCGGCCGAAAAGGAAGGTATGTTGATGACACCGACGCTGGTTCGCCGCTGCTCCCTGGTCGCAACGACCGTGATGACACTTTGCTGTGTCTCGGTGGGACACAGCCAAAGGTTGTTTGCAGGTCGAGAAGCCCTCCCTATCGTTCGCGGGATAAGCAGCAGCCTGCCACCAGACGAAACAGCCACAGAGGAAGTTGATGGGGTGGAAAGTGATGCTGCCAGTGGGCACAGCACCCCGGGGCGCTCTTTCCTTCACTCCCTCGGCTTTGCCGTGCATGTCGGCATCAACGGCGCAGGCGGAGACATCGCCATGCCGGTGGCACAGCACTTCAACCTGCGCGTGGGCGGGGACTACGCACAGTACAGCACCACCTTCACCGAAGAGGGTGCGAATGTGAGTGCGGCACTGCGCCTGGGCCATGGCAAGGTTGCAGTGGACTGGTTTCCGTTTGGGAATGGTTTCCGCATCAGCCCCATGGCGGTGTTCGCAGTGCAGACCCATGTGGATGCCACGGTGCTGGTGCCCGCAGGCAGCACCATTACGCTGGATGGCAGTGACTACGTCAGTAGCAACGCCGACCCACTGCGCGGCAGCGCGCAGGTAAAAACACGCAGCGCAGCACCGGGCCTGACCGTGGGCTGGGGCAACATTGCGCCGCACGGCAATCGGCACTGGTCGTTCCCGGTGGAGATTGGCTTCTATTACATTGGCCAGCCTGACCTCACGGTCAACTTTCAGGGTTCCGCATGCGATCCCAACTACCCACAGCCGCTGGGCTGCCAGGATGTGACACAGGATCCAGGCTTTCAGAAGGATCTGGGTGCCTTCATCCGCCGTAACCAGAACAACCTGAGCTACGCCTCTTTCTTTCCCGAGGCATCGTTCGGCGTCGGCTACCGTTTTTAGGGGGTAGCTGACCTTCCTCTCAACGCAAAAGGGGCGACCCGAAGGTTGCCGCTTTTCAAAAGATTGGTCGGGGAGAGAGGATTCGAACCTCCGACCCCCTGGTCCCGAACCAGGTGCTCTACCAGGCTGAGCCACTCCCCGATGTCCCGCAGAAGCGTTGGTGGCGTGGTCGAGGGGCCTGTTTTCACCTCGGCTACCAACTCACCAAGTGTACCAGAGCGGTGCCTTGAAGACCCTGCGACCAAGCCGCGCGTCGCTGGGCGAATTAGAAGCGCTGCCAGCCGCCAGACTGCATCGGTTGATACATGCGCGGCGCATACGCATAGACCCGCGGCGTCGACAGCATGGCATACAGCAACAGGGCAAACCACCCGATGCCGGTCCAGCCAAACAGTAGATTCAGGATGAGAATGCTGCTCAACGGACGCCCGCGGTGCGAAGCAACAATGGTGGGCAGGAAGTACAGCGCAAACATCAGGGCCAGAGTGATCATGCTCGCCGCCTCCGTGGCGGCTTACCGGTTGATACGCAGACTGGGTGCGAGAACTTCCTGCATCGCATCAGGTCTGGCACGCCAACGTGGTGGGTGATCCGTGCCTGTCGGCACAGGTCACGGACACGCTACGATGTTGGTCATGTCTACTACGAAACTTGCCATCTCCACGCCTTCTGCGCCCGCTGCCATCGGGCCGTACTCACAGGCCGTCCGCTCGGGTGACCTGCTGTTCTGCTCGGGCCAGGTTGGCTTTGATCCGCAGACGGGGAATGTGGTGGAGGGCGGCATCGAGGCGCAGACCAGGCGCGTGCTGGCAAATATTGCAGCCGTTCTTCAGGCAGCGGGTCTCGGCTTTGGCGACGTGGTGAAGACCACCGTGTTTCTGAAAGATATGGGCGACTTCGCCGCGATGAACGCCCTCTACGCCGGAAGTTTCGCACCCGAGGGCGTGGTACCGCCAGCCCGCTCGACGGTCGAAGTAGCACGCCTGCCCAAGGACGGTCTGGTTGAAATCGAAGTCTTGGCACGCTTCCCGGCCAATGCCTGACGTGGCGACCGTCATGGGTCGTCTGCACCGCTTTCTGCGTCTAATCGGCAGAGGAACAACCATGGCAGACACAGCAAAGGGAAACACCGCGGAGGCATCGCGCCGCGTCCACAAGACCGAGGCGGAGTGGCGCGAACTGCTGACGCCAGAACAATTCCACGTCATGCGCGAAAAGGGTACCGAGCGCGCGTTTACAGGTGCACTTGCCAACAACCATGCAGACGGTATTTATCACTGTGGCGCGTGTGACGCTCCGCTGTTCACGTCAGACACCAAGTTCGAGAGCGGTTCCGGTTGGCCCAGCTTTTACCAGCCCGTGTCCGCGGATGCGATCGATGCCATTGAAGACCGGGCGTATGGCATGCGCCGGGTTGAGGTCGTCTGCAGCAACTGCGGCGCACACCTGGGCCACGTCTTCCCGGATGGTCCAAACCCGACGGGGCAGCGCTACTGTATCAACTCAGCTTCGCTGAGCTTCACGGATAAGTAGTAAGTGTTCTTGAACTTTGTGGAATGGCTCGCCTAAAAGGGCGAGCCATTTTGCTGCTGTCGAGCTTTGCGGACGTGGCGTCAGGCTTGCAAATGCCCGCCCTGTGAGCCTTTGTGTATCGTGTTGGCACACCATGAATTCGCCAGACGGACGCACCCTGCCAAAGCAGCACTTCGAAATTCTTGACGGCCTGCGCGGTGTCGCGGCCATGATGGTGGTCCTCTTCCACCTATGTGAGACGTGGAACGGCGGTGATCACTCCAGGCAGATCATCAACCACGGTTACCTGGCCGTCGACTTCTTTTTCATGCTCTCCGGCTTTGTGATCGCATATGCCTACGACGACCGCTGGCACCCTGCCAACGGACAGCCGCGCATGACGGTGTGGGACTTTTTCAAGCGCCGCCTGATCCGTCTGCAACCCATGGTGGTCATGGGCACCCTGCTGGGGGCGCTGCTGTTCTATCAAAGTGCCAGCCCCAAAATCTTTCCGCTGGTTGCAACGACGCCGGTGTGGAGGCTCATCCTCATTGCACTCATCGGCTGCACGGTGCTTCCGATCCCCATCTCCATGGACATTCGGGGCTGGCAAGAGATGCAGCCACTTGCTGGTACGGCCTGGTCGCTGTTCTTTGAGTACCTCGCGAATATCGCCTACGCGCTCGGCCTGCGCAAGGCGTCCAATCGCGTGCTGCTGGTGCTTGCGGCGATCTCTGCGATGCTGCTGACGCACTACCTTGTCACCACGCCCCGCGGCGATATCACGGGCGGCTGGTCGGTCAATCAGCTTGAGCTGAAGATCGGATTCCTCCGGCTCTGCTACCCCTTTCTGGCTGGCATGCTGCTGCAGCGGATGCACCGGCGCATCCACATCCGCAACGCATTTCTGTGGTGCAGCCTACTGCTGGTCTTGACCCTGACCCTGCCGCGTTTCGGCATGAACGCTACGGGCTGGAGGAACGGCCTGTACGAGGCAGCCGTCGTCATCATCCTGTACCCGGTCATCGTAGCCATGGGCGCAGGCGAACCGATCAGCGGGCCCACGGCGACTCGTGTTTGCAGGTTCCTGGGCGGCATCTCCTACCCGCTCTACATTACGCACTACGCGTTGATCTACATCTACACAGCCTATGTTTACGACGGGAAGCTTACCGCTTCACAGGGAGTGGCATGGGGTGCAGCCTTGTTTGTGACCGCGGTCGCCATTGCCTATGCCAGCCTTAAGCTCTACGACGAGCCGGTGCGCCGCTGGCTGAGCAAACAGTTTCTGGCCAAGGGCACGACAGGGCGGTAGTGCGACGCTCCCGGCACGTTCTCGTCAGGCCGCAAGGCGGTAAGGTGGAGAAGAAACATGGCGACCCACTTACACCATCCCTTACCGCTGGACGCGGATGACAGCCGGCTGCGAAAGCGTATCTTCACAGCCGCCTTCGTTGTGCGCGTGCTGTACATTCTGCTGGCGCATACCTTCAAGGTCCGCCCGTCGGACGACCATTTTGAATTTGGGTGGGAGATGGGGCGCATCGGACGCGCGCTGGCGACGGGGTATGGCTACAGCGATCCGTTCACGGGGCACACCGGACCCACGGCGTGGGTGCCGCCGCTGTACCCGCTGCTGATTGGCGGTGTGTTCAAGCTGTTCGGCGTCTATTCCAGGCTGTCGGCGTTTGTACTGCTTACAGTGAATTCACTGCTGTCGGCGTGGACGGCGGTGCTGGTGTGGGAGATTGGCCTGCGGTGCTTTAACCGGCGCGTGGCGCTTTGGAGCGGGTGGCTCTGGGCGTTGTATCCCGCGGCCCTGCAGTATGCCGTTCGTTGGATCTGGGAGATGTCGGCGACTGCTGCGGTGTTCGCTGCGATCCTGGTTCTGGCTTTGCGCATGCGAGGCGTGGGTGACGACGAAGTGCGAGAGCAGACGTGGCAGCAGTGGGCCGCTCTTGGCCTGCTGTGGGGCGTGCTTGCGCTGCTGAACCCGTCGCCGTTGCTGATGTTGCCGGTGGTGGCACTGTACCTGCTGGCTGCTCCGCGGTCGGACGGTTTGCAGGATGCTTCAGGCGTGTCGAAGCCGTTTCTTTACACCACTGGGTTGATGCGCAGGCTGACAAAAGCTACCCTTGCCGCGGTACTTTTCGCGCTGATGCTTGCGCCGTGGGCCGCTCGAAACTATGCCGTGTTTCACCGCTTCATTCCGCTGCGTGACAACTTTGGAGCGGAGAACTACGAAGGCAATTCGCCCTGGTCGACCGGGTTTCCATGGGGTCGGACGGTGCCGCTGGAGAACCATCGCATCCTGGCCGAGTACGCCGCGATGGGCGAACCGGCCTGGGTTGCGGACCGCGGTGCGAAGGCAAGCGCCTGGATCAGCTCTCATCCCAAGCAGTTCGTAACGCTAACCATCAAGCGTGCGTGGATGTATTGGGCCGGTGTGCCAAAGTCAGTCGAAGAGGCTGGCATGCTGGAATACGCACGCCTGATCTCGTTCCAGTTCCTGTCGCTGGCGGGGCTGTTTGGCGTGGCACTGGCGGTGTATCGACGGGTGCCAGGGTCGTGGCTCTTTGCAGCGGCGTTTCTGCTGTTGCCGCTGCCGTACTACGCTGTCACGGTGCAGGCGCGGTTCCGCCATGTGCTGGAGCCGCTGATCTGCGTGCTGGGGGTTTTCCTGTTTCAATCGGCGACTGTGAGGCGGGCCTCAGCTGCTAAAGCCGTTTCCTAGCCATGCCCTTCCGAGTGACAGCAGCCATGCAAATGGCAATCATCCTGAGAACAGCACAGGGTCACTAAACGCAAGCCACCGGTACGGCAACTGCCTTGGCTGATGCAATTCGAGCAGCGATGCCATCCCACAAGCGGATGCGCGATTCCAGCGCGAAGACGGCGGTGCGTTCCGCCTCAGCCCACTTCGTCTCGTCATCGCCACACAGGTCGGCGACCATGCGCAGCGCCATGGGGCCGTGTTCGCCGCCATCGACTTCGATGTGGCGTTCCAGGTACCAGATAAAGGTCGACAACTGGCCGTGTAGATCGCGGTTCAGGTCGCGCACAAAGCCTTTGAACATCTCTGGAATCAGGTCTTCGCGGCCAAAGGTAAAGGCTGCTGCGACGGCGTGCAGGTCGCTGCCCTTAAGGATGTAGAAGGTGTCGCGCACAAAGGCGACCGCCTCTGCTGGCGCGCCACAGCGTTCGATGGCCTGGGCGGCATCTTCGCCGTTGCGTATTGCGGCGATCAGCGCATCTGCAGTCTGTGTCGACGCGCCACACTGCCGCATGGCCTCGCCGTATAGTTCGAAGTGGCTGGTGTGGCGGCCCTCGTAAATGTCGCTCTCTTCACCCAGCACAATCTCGTTAATCAGATGGCGGCTTTCCGGCGTGCGGCTTGGCACCCAGGGCACTTCCACGCCGGTGAGGCCGCGCTGCAGCGTCTTCAGCAGGCTCATAAAGTCCCACACCGCAAAGACGTGCGTCTCCATGAACAGGTGCAGGTCTTCCATGCGGGTGAACGAGCGGTACAGGGGATGCGCGCCCAGGTGGGCATACAGCGGCCGCAGCGTGGATTCGAGTTTTTCCAAGTGGGTCATAAATCGGTGGTCAGTAGACCTTCATCCAGCCGTCGCAGAAAGTCCCACGAGTAGATGCCGCTCTCATGCCCGTCGGCCCATTTGAACTTGAGTGCGTAGCGACCGATCGGCAATGCTTCCAGCGGACGCGCGGGCGGCGTGTACATGGGAAAGGCGAGCTTTGGTGCGGGCTTTGGTTCGCCCACCTTGCGGCCGGTTTGCTCTCGCTCTTCGTGACAGGTGGCGCAGGGGCAGGCGTCGCGCAGGTAGGGGAAGCTCCACTGCGAACGATGGCCGTCTTTCCAGACAATTTCAACGCCGGTGCCTTCGGTCAGCGCAACGCGCACCTTGGCTGGGGTCACTGCGGCGGGCGGCAGCGACTGCTCGGCCAGTACGGCGCGGCGGCTCTCTTCCGGACTGACAAGACGGATACCTTCGTGGCTCACACCCCTAGTTTACGAGACGCCGGCTCAGGGGTGAAACGCGGGTGTTGCGGCGATCAACGCCTGTGTGTACGCCACACGCGGGTGTTCGCAGATGTTGACGGCATCGCCCACCTCAACAATGTCGCCGCGCTGCATCACCGCGACCCTGTCACACAGGTAACGCACCAGCGGCATGCTGTGCGAGATAAACAGGCAGGTGAGGCCGCGCGTCCGTTGCAACTGCTGCAGCAGGTTGATGATCTGCGCGCCGACCGAGACGTCGAGCGCACTGACGGGCTCGTCCAGCACCAGGAACTCTGGTTGCAGTGCAAGCGCACGGGCGATGTTGATGCGTTGCCGCTGGCCGCCGCTAAAGGCATGCGGAAAGCGATCGAGCGCTGACGCTTCGAGGCCGACTTCGGTCAGCATCGCGAGCAGCTTGCCTTCGGGCAGTTTCATCCCGTGAATGGCGAATGGTTCAGCCAGGATGTCGCGCACACGCATGCGCGGATTGAGCGCTCCAAACGGGTCCTGAAAGACCACGCCCATGCGCCTGCGCAGCGCCTTCATGGCCGGCTTGCGGGCGCGCAGCACGTCCACTCCGTCAAAGTGAACCGTGCCTGCGGTGGGCTCTACCAACCGCAAGACCATGCGTGCCACGGTGCTTTTGCCGCTGCCGCTTTCGCCCACCAGGCCGAGGATCTCGCCGCGTGCAATGGCGAAGCTGACGCTGTTCACCACGCGTGACTTGCCGTAGGTCCTGGACAGGCCTTCGGCGATCAGCAGTGGTGTGTCAGGCAACATAGGCCGGATGGTAGCAGTTTCCTCTTATGTAGGTCGTTCGCGATACCCTGCCGGTATGGCGATCCTTCGTGCGTTTCTAACGCTGCTGCTGGCCCAGTTGGCAGGCGAGGCGCTGCACCGCGTGCTGCACCTGCCGCTGCCGGGTCCGGTAATTGGCATGGCGTTGCTGGCGGCGGTCCTGCTGTGGCGTGGCGGTGAGCCGGATGCTGCGCTGGTCGAAACATCCGACACGCTGCTGCGTTGGCTGGGCCTGCTGTTTGTGCCTGCGGGCGTTGGCGTGTTCAGTTATGTGGGCCTGCTGCGGGCTGGATGGCTGCCCATTGTTGCCGCGCTGGTGCTGTCGACAGTGCTGACGTTTGCTGTGACCGGATGGGTCATGCAGGCGCTTTGGCGTAAAGACCGGGTGGGCGCATGACTGCGATTGCACTGCTTGCTTCGCCACTCTTTCTCCTTTCGCTGACGCTCGGTGCGTACCTGGTTGGCGTGTGGCTGAACCGTCGGACGGGTTCGTCGCTGGCGAATCCAACGCTGGTGGCGATCGTCCTGGTCGGCGTGGTGCTGCGGTTGATTCGCGTGCCGTATGCCACTTACTTCAGCGGTGCGCAGTTGCTGCACTTTCTGCTGGGTCCGGCGACGGTTGCGTTGGCCATTCCGCTGGTACGTTCGCTGGAACATTTGCGACGTGGCCTGCTGCCCACATCCGCCGCGCTGCTGGCAGGTTCTGTCACCGGAGCCGTCAGCGCGTATGGCATCGTGCGCGTCTGTGGTGGCGATCAGCAGCTGGCGCTGACGATGCTGCCCAAGTCGCTGACCACGCCCATTGCCATGGACGTGTCGCAGACGATTGGTGGACTGCCCGCGCTGACCACGGTGTTTGCCATCGCCGCAGGCGTTCTGGTGGCGGTGGCTTTGCCCTGGCTGATGAAGGTGTTCCGCATCCGCGATGCTGCGGCCGTCGGGCTTGCCGCGGGTATCGCCGGCAGTGGTATCGCGACGGCCCGCGTGGTTCCCATGGGCACGCTGCCCCTGGCGTTTGCAGGCGTTGCGATCGGGATGAATGGCCTGATCACGGCTGCGCTTGCACCGGTGCTGGTCAGGCTGCTTCAGCATTTCTGGCACTAAAAGCCTCAAAGGCACTTGTCGAGTACCGCCCGCACACCGCATCATCAATCCAATGCCCCAACAACCTAAGCAACGCAACACACCGCGCCAGGTGCTTTTTGCCAGCCTGGTCGGCACCACGGTCGAATTCTTTGACTTCTACATTTACGCCACGGCAGCGGTCATCGTCTTCCCGAAGTTGTTCTTTCCGAAGAGCGACCCGCGGTCGGCCACGCTGGCGTCGCTGGCGACCTTTGCCATCGCGTTCATCGCACGGCCCATCGGGTCTGCGCTGTTTGGGCACTTTGGCGATCGTGTCGGGCGCAAGACGACACTGGTGCTTGCGCTCTCGACCATGGGCCTGTCGACCGTGGCCATTGGCGTTTTACCGACCTACGCCAATGTAGGCGTGCTCGCGTCCATCCTGCTGGCGCTGTGCCGGTTTGGGCAGGGCATTGGCCTGGGTGGCGAGTGGGGCGGCGCGGTGTTGCTGGCTACAGAGAATGCGCCGCCCGGCAAACGCGCCTGGTACGGCATGTTTCCGCAATTGGGCGCGCCCATCGGTTTCTTCTTTTCCAGCGGTGTCTTCCTGCTATTGTCGCGCTACCTGACGAACGACGAATTCTTCCGCTGGGGCTGGCGGCTGCCGTTTTTGTCCAGTGGTGTGCTGGTGCTGGTGGGCCTTTGGGTGCGGCTGACCATCACGGAAACACCGGTGTTTCAGTCGGCCCTGCAACGTGGCGAAGCTGTGCGTATGCCGCTGGTAACGACGGTGACGAAACACCTACGCGCAGTCATCGCGGGCATTCTCGTCTGCCTGTCAACGTTTGTGCTGTTCTACCTGATGATCGTATTTACGCTAAGTTGGGGCACCACGGCGCTGGGTTACAGCCGCAGCACCTTTCTGCTGATGCAGCTGGCGGGCGTCGTCTTTTTCGCCATCACAATTCCTATTGCGGCGGTGTTGGCAGAGCGCGGACGCAAACCCGTCATGATCGGCATCACGGTTCTGATCGGCATCTTCGGGTTGTTTCTGGCACCGATGTTTTCAGCCGGTCCACGCGGCGCGCTGATGATGCTGATCGTCGGCCTGTCGCTGATGGGGCTAACCTACGGCCCGCTCGGCACGGTGCTGTCTGAGATGTTCCCAACATCCGTGCGCTACACGGGCAGCTCGCTGGCCTTCAGCATTGCAGGCATCGTGGGTGCGTCGCTGGCACCGTACATCGCGACCTATCTGGCTACCAGGTACGGGCTGCAGTTTGTGGGGTACTATCTCAGCGCCTCCGCCGTGCTGACGCTGGTGGGCCTGTTGATGATCCGCGAGACGAAAGGCGACAATCTTTCTGTGCCAGGTACCGAACCCGTTTAGTCTAATTCTCTTAGACCATGCAGCACCGCAGCACCTAGGAGAACACCATGGCAGTCGTTGGAGCAGGTAAGCCCACATTCGCCTTTATCGCAGCTTCCTGGACCGCGCTGCTGCTAGGCGGCCTTGCCTTCCTGATTGGCCTCTGGCGCTCCAGCATGTTGCTAAGTGAGAAGGGCTTCTACTTCACGCTGTTCATGTATGGATTGTTCGCCGCGGTATCTGTGCAGAAAAGCGTGCGTGACCGCATGGAAGGCGTGCCCGTCACCGCGATTTACTATGGCCTGAGCTGGTTCTCTGTTCTGCTTACCATTACGCTTTTGACGGTAGGTCTTTGGAACGCGACGCTTACTCCAGCAGAAAAGGGCTTCTATGCCATGGCTTACCTTCTAAGCCTGTTTGCAGCGATCGCCGTGCAAAAGAACACACGGGACACGGCAGTCATCACGGGCGAAGGCTACGCCCAGAGTTAGCAGCCCGATGAACTAGGACCAGGTCGCTTGCAGGGACGGCTGTTTGTTGCGCCGACCGCAACGAACAGTCATGCAGTACAGCAGGTGTAACGAGGTGCGACCCTGTACAGCCGCTGTTCTACACGAGCACTGGGTGCAGCCTGTGGAAGCCCGTCTTGTCCTGGTAGAGCTTCGCAAAGGCGAGCAGCCGGGCATCATCGTACAGCCTACCCAGGAAGGTGATGCTGACCGGGGTGCCGGGTCCGCCGACGTTGCCGCGTCCGCCTTCGGACGTGTCCTGCGGCAGCGGAGCGTCCTTGCCGCGCAGGCCGTTCGGCAGGATGACGGCGGGGTGTCCGCTGAGGTTGGTTGCGGTCAGCTGCGCGCCACCGCTGGGCGTCACAATGATGTCGACCGTGCGGAAGAGTTCGGCCATCTTCTCGATCAACACAGACCGGGCGCGCATGGCCTGCACGTAGTCCACGCCGCTGTACATGCGTGCCACGCGAAAGGTGTTGGGCCAGTCGTATGGGGCCTGCGCGGTTAACAGTTTGTCGCGTCCGCTGCGGGTCAGGTCGTCGAACGCCGCGGCTGCCTCTACGCTGAGCACCTTGCTGATGGAGCTGTAAGGTAGATCGGGCAGCGTGGCCGGGATGAGGTTTACACCCATGCCGCGCAATGCGTCCAGCGTGGCCCGGTCGTAACGGCTGTCATAGCGCTGGCGTTCGAAGGCTCGCTGGCGCTGGTCGGTCGACTCCCGGCGTTGCGCGTCTGTTTCAGGCTTTTCTGCGGAAGCATCGGGTGTGCGCAGGACCGGTTCTGCAAAGGCGCTTTCGATGTAGCCGACACGCAGATTCTTCACGTCGCTGGACGGGAACCAGTCGAAGGAAGCCTCGCGCACCGTGGCGTCCTTGCCGTCAGGGCCGTGGATTGCCTGCATCACCAGGGCAGCGTCTTCCACGCTGCGGCAGATGGGACCGAGCTTGTCCATGGACCAGCTGAGTGCCATGGCTCCGGTACGCGGCACAAAGCCGAAGGTGGGCCGCAGGCCGGTGACGCCGCAGCGCGTGCTGGGCGACGAGATGGAACCGAGCGTCTCAGACCCGATGGCGAAACCGACGCAGCCCGCACTGACTGCCGAAGCTGGACCGGCAGAGGATCCGCTGGAGCCCTGCGACGGGTTCCACGGATTGCGCGTGCGGCCGCCGAACCAGACATCGCCCTGCGCCAGCGCGCCCAGCGTCAGCTTCGCCACGAGCACCGCGCCCGCGGCGTCCAGACGCTGGACGACGGTGGCGTCCTCGTCAAAGCGCTGCTGCTCCATGCCGCCCGCGCCCCACGTGGTCGGGTAGCCCTTGACGCTGAGCAGGTCCTTCGCGCCCCACGGAATGCCGTGCAGCGGACCGCGATACTTGCCTGCTGCGATTTCGCGGTCGGCCTGCGCAGCCTGTGCAAGCGCTCGTTCCTCGGTCAGGTTGATGACGAAGTGCAGTTGCGGATCGTAGCGCTTCAGGCGTGCGAGGTACATCTTTGTAAGACTTGTGGACGTGATCATACGATCGCGCAGCCAACCTCCAAGGAGGGATGTCGTGGCGAAAGCAAAATCTGCTTCGACAGCCGGATTCCCTGAGAGTAACTTCGCATTCCAGTCACGCTCGGTGTATGCGGTGCCTCCTGCCATGCCTTGTGGCGTGAACTTCATGGTCTCCAGCAACATGCCGTTCGGTGGAACTTTCTTCGGCGCTGCGGCCGGCAGGGGATCGAAGACCATCGCAGGCGCAACCGAGTTTGGCAGGTGCATATCGCGGATCACCTGCAGCCCGGCACGCTGCTCACGCACACCGTCCAGCATCATCGCCCTCTGATCCGCCGTGAGCGTAATGCCTGCTATGACTGCCGCCGCGTCCAGCATCTCTGGCGTAATCGCAGGAAAACCAGAGAGGGCAGGCTCTGAGAAGGCCGCGAAACCTGAGGCGGGTCGCTGTGCCCCAGTGGATTGCACGGCCATGGCTGCCAGTGCGCCGGGCAACAGTGTCTCGGCCAGGCCTGCGGAGGCGCAGCGCTGCAGAAAAGCTCGTCTGTCGATCATGGCTTCCACTGTATCGCGCCAGTTGCCGCAGTTCTCTGGCAGGCAGCGGCAATCATGCGCCGCCAGAGGGTGCGCGCACGTCTAAAAGGACAATTCATGTCATTCCTTCGAACGTTTTTCGCTGCACCACTCGTGTTTTCTGCTTTGACTGTCCTCAACGCGCAAGCCACCCACAATCAACCTGCAGGTGTAAAAGGCGCCGAACCGGCGCCCCAGATTGTGGGCTACTTTCCGCAGTGGGGTGTCTACGAACGGCGTTATGTGCCAGTGGACCTGATCCGCAGCGGCGCCATGCAGACGCTAACCCAGATTGACTACGCACAGGGCAACATCAAGGACAACGCCTGCATTGTGGCCGACCCGACGGCTGACCTGAACATCACCTTCAAGGCAGAAGACTCCATCGACGGCATCGCGGACACGCCCAGCAGCCCCTTTCGCGGCAATTTCCACCAGTTGCAATTGCTGCGAAAGAGGTATCCAAAGCTACGCATCCTGATCTCGCTGGAAGGCAAGCGCGAGCTCTTCGAGCAGGCTGCCCGCCCAGAAAATCGCGTCGCCTTTGTGCATTCCTGCGTCGCACGATTTTTGCAGGGACACATTGCCCCAGGGGTTGAGGCAAAGGTCTTCGACGGAATCGATGTGGACTGGGAATACCCTGACGCCGCCCACGCCGCTGATTTTTACGGTCTGATGGAGGAGTTTCGGCGGCAGATGGACGCGCCCGATAAACCCGAACAGCGACGCGTCAGCGCTGCGAATGCCCGATATACGCTGTCCATTGCGTCTGGAGCGTCACACAAGGCGATCGATCCCATCGACTGGGTGCGCGTGGCGAAAAGTGTCGACCAGATCGGCGTGATGACGTATGACTTTCAAGGCCCATGGAGCCACGACACCGGGTTCGTCGCACCCCTGCGCAGCAATGACCCGCAGGCAGAAACCGTGGCTTCGGTCATCGATGCCTACCTGGCGGTAGGCGTCCCTGCTCGGCAGCTGCTGCTAGGGCTGCCGTTTTACGCGTACCAGTGGCATAAGGTTGCGCCTGGAGCGCATAACGGCCTGTACAGCAAAGGCGATCCGGTGCACGATAACCTGAACCAGGCGACTGCCACCGCACTGCTAAACAGCTCACCGGATGCAAAGCTCTACCGTGATCCTGCTTCGAAGGCACCCTGGATCTATGACGGCGACAACTTCCTTACCTTTGAAGACACCGCTTCGCTGGATGCAAAGCGCACCTTCGGTGCCCAAAGGCACCTGGGCGGCATGATGATCTGGGAATTGAGCGGCGACACTACAGATTCTCAGTTACTTCGCGCTCTCCGGACTGCAGACAAGAAGTGAGCCTGAGACCGGAATGCAGCCGAGCGACGCGATCACAACACACATGCGCCGCGACCACAATACACATAGAGAAACAAAAGGCATCGCACAAATTTCGTGCGATGCCTTCTTACTTTCGAACCGATAGCTTACGCGATCAGCTTGCGACGACGGAGAAGGGTGGTAACGCCACCGACCAGGCCGGTTCCAAGCAGGACCAGCGAGCTGGGCTCGGGTGTTACGGCAACTGCGGCCGGTGCAAAGCCGGCAACCGTGGCAGTCTGCCGATCCTGGAAGCTGATGCTGCCCGCAGTGAAGTCCGTCGCACTTGTCTGGATCACGAGGTAGTCGCTCGTCGTACCCGGCATGATGATGTTCGAAATGTTGCCCGGTGTGGTGAAGTTGAAAGCCATTGCACCGAAGACGTTATCTGTAATGTTCAGAGGCGCAACTGTGCCACCCATCTGGGTCGAGTAACCGACGTTGTAGGCAACGCCTGCGCCGAAGGGGCCGGCCGTAACAGTCTCGAGCCCGTCCGTGCTGCTGGCGCTATTCGCGACCTGAATGGCAAAGGTCAGGCAGTTGCCGACAGAAGCGCAAAGATTATTGGAGCTGTCCTTGAAGACGGCGGTGGTGTAGGTGCCGTTGAAGGTGGAAGCCTGCCCGGCAGGTACCTGCGAGGTGAATGCCACGTTCTGGTAGTAAGCAAGGTACTGGGTCGGCGCTACAGTCAAAGGCGCTGCGGTAACGCTGCCACCGGGGGCAATAGGTGTCGCACTGGCTACCGAACAAGCGGCGACGAAGAGGGAGGATAGTGCAAACAGCCTGGAAAAGTGACTCACGGGGACTCCTGGGTTTTGTTCACCCGCTGTACTTTCGTCTGCGGATGATTGTCCCATCATATCCGGCTGGCCGTTTAACATACCTGCACACGAAGAGGAATTGTCACACCGCACGAAGAAAACTGTATAGGGCAGGATAGTTCCCAATTCGGAACTATCCTGCCCTATCGCTTTGGCACAAATTGCCGATATTACGATGCGTCGTACTTATGCGACGAGCTTACGACGACGCAGCAGGGTGGTTGCTCCGCCGATGAGGCCGGTACCCAACAGGACAAGCGAGCTCGGCTCCGGGGTCACTGCAACTGCTGGGGCTGAGACGTTGCTGGTGAAGGTCAGGTTGACGCCGGTATTCGTCCCATCCTGCGAATTTGCGGACAACGAGAAGGTACCGTTCGAAGCATCAGCGGCAATGCCGTCGGAGAACGTAGCAAGGCCAGCAACCGTCACGCTGGTGCCGGTGGTGGAGCGCGTAATGGTCGCGTTGGAGAAGTTCACCATGATGGTGCTGCCACCAAAGCTGATGAACGGATTCACCAGGTAAGGGTTGGCAGTAGCGCCAAGCTGAATGTCAGAGACACTGGCGATAGAACCGCCCAGATTTGCGAAAGATCCGCTTGCATTGCCGACAAGCGCCGTGCCGTTCGTACCATAGCCATTCCCTATGCCGCCGCCAACAGAGCCAAAATCAAGTCCGGTTGCAGTTGTGGCAGTGCCGCCGACGTAGGATCCGCCGAAAGAGGTCAGGCTGAACGATCCAGAGATTGGGGTAGCAGAAGCGATACCGGTTGCGGTGAAAGCAGCTGCGAGCAGCAGGGACTTGATCGAGAGACGGGAGAAAGAAAGCATTTGTGGAACTCCTGGGGGTAATTGTTCCTCCCGCTATCGACTGTGTCGCGGTTGGATACTTACCAATCATGGCAGAGAAATTGAAAACTTGAGAAGAATCTTCGTAGGTGGAGTGACCTAAAATGCAAAAATTTTGCGGTAGCACGAAAATCTTTCCAAAAAGGGAACTAGATATCAAGATTTTTGACGTCAAGGGCATTCGCCTCGATAAACTTGCGTCGGCTTTCCACATCCTCGCCCATCAACGTGGTGAAGATCTTGTCCGTCTCAATGATGTCTTCCAGCCGGACCTGTAGCAAAGTGCGACGCTCGGGGTCCATGGTGGTCTCCCACAGCTGCTCAGCGGTCATTTCGCCCAGGCCCTTGTAGCGCTGCACCTGGTATTCCTTTTTGCCCTGCTCGATGACGTATTCGAACAGTTCGCGCGGCGTCCTTTTCTCAACCGGATCCTGTGCGGCTTTCGGACCGCGTTTTGCGCCCTTGACCTCCGTCGCGGTCCCGGGTGCTGCGGCGATGGCGTCCATCACGCCCTCAGTCTCACTTACCTCTTCAGCCTCGTCTGCTGCGGCGATCTCTGCCTTGCTGTCCTTGGTCTTTACGGCGTACTCGACCAAGAAGGGTGGCTTCAAATGCTCGCGGATGACCGCAAACTTGCCCAGCATCTGCCGCATCTCGGGCGAGTTCACCGTGGTGTAGTCGATACGTCGATGTGCGCCCTGCGCATCCAGATATTCCAGCGACCAGGTGCCATGCTCTTCATCCAGGACGGGTTCACCGACGTGCTTGAATTGAAACTCCGTTGCCAGAGACTGCAACACCGCGGCCAGCGCCTGCAGCTTGTCGGGTGATTCGAAATCCGCCCGCTTGGCCGGTTCCTTGCCTTCGTTCGCGAACAAATCGGCGATGGCGGTGGTCACGCGGTCATTGCGGAAACGCTTGTCGGCCTTGTCAAAGAACCCCAGGTACTCGTTCAGCGAGCCCATGAACTGCGTCAGCGCCTCGCCTTCGAGGGTCTGGTTCTTCTCGCGACCAGCCTCACCGTAGTGGACGACCATGCCGTCGGCAGCGCGCTTGACCATGACCTTTACAAAGTCGCGGTCGTCCTTGACGTATTGCTCAAATTTGCCCTTCTTGATCTTGTAGAGCGGGGGCTGGGCAATATAGACGTGGCCGCGCAAGATGAGTTGCTGCATGTGCCGGAAGAAGAACGTCAGCAGCAGCGTGCGGATGTGCGATCCGTCCACGTCGGCGTCGGTCATCAGGATCAGCTTGCCGTAACGCAGCTTTTCGAGCGAGAAGTCGTCCTTGCCGATGCCGGTGCCCAGCGCCGTAATCATGGCGCGGATTTCCTCATGGCCCAGCATCTTATCGTAGCGAGCCTTTTCCACGTTCAGGATCTTGCCCTTGAGGGGAAGAATGGCCTGGAAGCGACGGTCACGGCCCTGCTTGGCGGTGCCACCTGCCGATTCACCCTCGACCAGGTACAGTTCGCAGCGGTCGGGCTGGCGTTCGGAGCAGTCGGCCAGCTTGCCCGGCAGGCCGCCGCCATCCAGCGCGCCCTTGCGGCGAGTTAGATCCCGCGCCTTGCGAGCCGCTTCGCGGGCGCGGGAGGCGTCAATGGCCTTGTTGATAATCTTTTTCGCGACCTGGGGATTCTGCTCAAAGAAGACGCCCAGCCGCTCGTTGACGAACGACTGCACCTGCCCGGAAATGTCGGAGTTGAGCTTGCCCTTGGTCTGGCCTTCGAACTGTGGCTGCGGCAGCTTTACGCTGATGACCGCGACCAGGCCTTCACGCACGTCGTCGCCGCTGAGGGCTTCCTTGACGTCTTTGAACAGGCCAAGCGACTGCCCCGCGGCGTTGATGGTGCGAGTCAGGGACGTGCGGAAGCCTGAAAGATGGGTGCCGCCGTCGACCGTGTTGATGTTGTTCGCGAACGAGAAGACTGTCTCGGAGTACGCATCGTTATATTGCAGCGCGATTTCCATCACCAGCTGGCCGCGTTCGGCCTCCATGTAGATGGGCTTCTCGTGCAGGACAACCTTGCCCTTATTAATGTGGCGGATAAACTCTTCGATCCCGCCCTTGTACTTGAAGCTGAGCGCCTTGACCTCGCCCTTGGCATCGGTCACGCGCTCGTCAGTCAGCGTGATCTCGATGCCCTTGTTCAAGAAGGCGAGCTGGCGCAGGCGGCCAGCCAGGATGTCGAAGTTGTACTCGTGGACGCTGAAAATCGACTTATCGGGCAGGAAGTGGACCTTGGTACCGCGGCGGCTGGTCGTGCCTACCTGACGCACCTCGCTGATGGGGTCGCCCTTGCTGTAGTCCTGCTGCCAGGTGTGGCCGTCGCGCCAGATCTCTACGTCAAACTCTTCGCTGAGCGCGTTGACGCAGCTAACGCCGACGCCGTGCAGGCCGCCGGACACCTTGTAGCTGCTGGCGTCAAACTTGCCGCCTGCGTGCAGCTTGGTCAGTACCACCTGTACGGCCGGCATGTGCTCGCCGTTGCCCAGGTCCTTCATATCCACGGGAATGCCGCGGCCGTCATCGGTCACGGTGATGGAGTTGTCTACGTGGATGATGCAGTCGATGCGCGTGGCATGGCCAGCCAACGCCTCATCGACGGAGTTGTCGACCACTTCATAGACCAGGTGGTGCAGGCCCTGCTCCCCGGTGGAACCGATGTACATGGCCGGGCGCAGGCGAACCGCCTCAAGGCCTTCCAGAATCTTGATGTTGGCGCTGGTGTACGACGGCTTGCCGGTTTCCGAGGTGATGGGCGCAGCGGTGTTGGTCGAATCGGTTTGTTGCAGGTCAAGCAGGGGCGTTTCGGTGGCCATCGTTCTCCTGGGGATCAGCGAGCGCTAAATCACGAAAGTTGCAGGAAACTGCAGGAATTCGGGGGCTCTTTATCTCACCGATTCTACCATTTGGTACCTCTTGACCGTCATTTCGAGTGAAGCGAGGTAGACCCGAACGCGTTGTAGCCACAGGTACGTGCATCCCTTTGCAAGGACCTGTGAGATGTTTCGCTGGGATGCGGTGAATCGGGAACCTTCACGCCTTCCCAGGTGACGGCTTCAGCGCCCAGGCAGCGGATTAAGGTACAATCGGAGGGTTGTCCAAATACCGGATGACGCACTCAGTAGTCCTCAGACAGGAACACCCAATGCCTAAGATGAAGACCCACTCAGGGGCTGCAAAGCGTTTTTCGAAGACTGGTACCGGCAAAATCAAGCGCGGCCAGACCAAGAAGCGCCACATCCTGACCTCGAAGTCGACCAAGGTCAAGCGCAAGCTTACCCGTCAGGCTTACGTTTCCGATGGCGATCACGCCAAGGTCAGCCGGATGATCCCCTACGCCTGAGGTTTGCCCCAGGCACTTAGATTTTCCGCCCAGCCGTGACGAGTGGTTCTGTCACAACGGTCCGAAGCAAAGCGTTACCGGGCCCTCGATCTGAACAGGATCGATTACGAGGCGGAGAGCAGCAAGCGTGTGAAGAGGCTTTGATCGCAGGATCATCCTTACCTCCA
>JBPBQP010000125.1:0-31770 GCA_050954745.1 Janthinobacterium lividum
TCTGTTACGAGGTACTGCCGCGAAAGTCTGCAGTGCAGCCGACATATACGCGAAACCAGTTCGAAACCTTGTGCAATCGAGCACTCAGTGGCTTCAGTGTCACACACCGGGCAGTCAGGTGCAGACGTAACACGTAAGCTTCGGTTTGTACATCTCGACCTATCTTCGAATAAGTCAGAGACTTATCAGCTTCTCGTGAAAGCGAACGGTGCTTTTACACGTTGGCAACCCTGTAACCGTGAAGGAGTGCCATGCCTCACACTAACCGCCTGCTCGCAGCGCTTACGCCTGCAGCCCAGGCCCAGGTGCTTTCCCTTGCGCGGATGATCGATCTGCCGCAGGAAACATTGCTTGCACAGTCCGATGAGCAGTCTAGCCATGTGCATTTTCTTACCTCGGGCGTGGCCTCCTTCGTGGTGTCTGCGAAAGATGGCGGGTCAGCGGAAATAGGCATGATCGGCAACGAAGGTATGGTAGGCAGCGTCAGCCTGCTTGGCTCCTACGCGCCCGTTTCGCATTGCCTGATGCAGATGGACGGCGCGGGCTATCGCGTGGCCGTGCCAGACATGCGCCGCCTGTTTGAATCGTCCTCGGAGATCCGTTTCCTTGTGCTGCAATCCATGCAGCAGCAGATGCTGACCGTAAGCCAGATTGCCGCTTGCAATCGCCTGCACAATGCCACGGAACGCCTGTCGCGCTGGCTGTTGACGGCGTCCGATCGCATTGGGAGCAACACTGTCAGCCTCACGCAGGAGTCGCTCTCGCAAATGCTGGGAACACGGCGCACCACCGTGGCGCTGGTCGCGGGCGCGCTGCAACGCAGCGGCCTAATTCGCTACCAGCGCGGCAACGTGAACATTGTGAACCGCCAAGGCCTGGTCGACGCAGCCTGCGACTGCTACACCATCACCCGCAACATGGTCGATAGCCTTTACAGCGACATCTACACCAGCCAGTAGCATGGGTGCATGCGTTTTTTTCGCGGTTGCTCCCTTCTGCTGACAGCCCTGTCGGTCACGCTCTCGTCCGCCAGGGCACAGTCCGCTACGCCTGCACGTATTCCTGTGAAGGTCGTCGTGTTGACCATGTTTGAGATTGGCAAAGACACCGGCGACATGCCCGGCGAGTTCCAGCACTGGGCAGAAGGCGAACATTTGACCCGCCGCTACACCATGCCTGCCGCCTACCACGATGCCTTGATGAACGATGACGGCATTCTGGGCATGGTGACCGGCGTTGGTACGGCGCGTGCCGCGGCGACCGTGATGGCCCTCGGCACCGACCCGCGCTTCGATCTGTCGCATGCCTACTGGGTCATCGCTGGCATTGGAGGCATTGATCCGAAGGTTGGTTCGCTGGGTTCTGCCGTGTGGTCAGACTGGATTGTGGACGGCGACATTGCCCACGAGATCGACCCACGCGAAATGCCAAAGGACTGGCCCACCGGCTACGTGCCGCTGCGCAAAAGCGTGCCGTACGAGCAGCCGCGCACCGACGAAAACGGCATCGTCTTCCGCCTGAACCAAGGCCTGGTAGACTGGGCCTACGGCCTTACCCAAAATATAAAGCTGACCGACACGCCGGAAATCCGCGAGCGTCGGCAGGCTTTTGCCGGGGACGCCGCAAAACGTCCGCCCTTTGTGTTGCGCGGCGACAACCTGAGCGCCGGTACCTTTTGGCACGGCAAGCTGCTGAACGCCTGGGCGCGCGACTGGGTGAAATACCAGACCGGCGGCCAGGGTACCTACGCCATCTGCGGCATGGAAGACACGGGCACGCTGCAATCGCTGACCTGGCTGGGCCGCGCCGGTCTGGTTGACAGCAATCGTGTGCTGGTGCTGCGCACCGCAAGCAACTACGACCAGCAACGCGAGGGCATCTCCGCGGCGGAGAGCCTGGCGGAGACCAAGATCACGAAGTACAGCGCCTTTCTGCCGTCGCTGGATTCGGCCTACCGCGTGGGCGACGTGGTGGTACGGTCTTTGCTGACCAACTGGCCGGTCTACCGCGATACCCTGCCCGGTGCAGCCCTGCCGAGCGCGTCACGTGCGCCCAACGTACCTTAGCCGAATGGGACCGAGCCGCATGCAAGCACCTGACACTCTGCAGAATGCGTCATACTTCCAAAAGTGAGGGTGTTGGCATGGCGGAACGCGATGAAGATGATTTTGTGACAGTAGCGAGCTATTCAGAGGTGGGCGAGGCGGCGCTTGCGCAGTCCGTTCTGGATGGTGCGGGCATTGATTCGTTCATGTCCGGCGAAGAAGCGAACATCCTTCTGCCCATGAGCGGAGCACGCCTGCAGGTTCGCCTTTCTGACGCGGACAACGCGCGTGAGGTCCTGAATACGGTCCCGGTCACCGAGGATGAGGACGGCACGCTGGCCGGATCGTCCCGCACGGGCGCGTCTCTCGCCGACAATGGCGACGACCTTTAGCACCATGCCCAACGCAAACAGCGGTCGCGACAAGGTGGTTGTGTGCCTCTCCGGCGGCATGGATTCCACCGTGTGCGCAACGCTTGCGGCACGTGACTACGATGCCTACGCCGTACATTTTTCCTACGGTCAGCGGACTGAGCAGCGTGAATTGCAATCTGCCCGGGCGGTGGCAGATTCGCTCGGCTTCAAGGGCTTTCTACCTCTGCGCATGGACCTGTTTCGGCAGATTGGCGGATCTGCCCTGACGGACATGTCCATCGCAGTCCCGGATGCGGAACCCGAAGACCTGGCAGGCGGCAGCGAGCGTACCGGCACCGAAGTACCGGTGACCTATGTGCCCTTTCGCAACGCACACTTCCTCTCGGCCGCCGTGTCATGGGCTGAGGTGCTGGGCGCACGTATCGTCTTTATCGGTGCGGTGGAGCAGGATAGTTCCGGCTATCCGGATTGCCGACCGGCTTACTATGACGCCTTCAACGCGTTAATTCGGCAGGGCACAAAGGACGGCGACATTCGCGTGGTCACGCCGCTGATCCAGATGCGCAAACGGGATATTGTCGCGCTCGGTGTTGAACTCCGTGCGCCTCTCCATGTAACTTGGTCATGCTATTCCGGCGAGGATTTTGCCTGTGGCGTGTGCGAAAGCTGCGTGTTGCGCCTGCGGGCGTTTCGGGAAGCCGGAGCCGTCGACCCGATTCCCTACCGGCCTGAAACAAGTCCGGACGCGACACTTGCACAGAAATAGAGTTTGAAACGACATGGACCGGCCCGCGTGCCGCGCCCACAGAGGAGCAAAACGAACATGAAGAACCAGATTCTTTCCCAGGCTGCAGTGCTTGCGATCCTTTCTCCTTTTGCGCTGCTGGCACAGGCGCCCGCGCCCGGCAGCATTCACGGCCACGTACAGAACGCGGCCTCCATGGCACAGTCGGGTGAGGTTAAGCTGACCACCGACCGCGCGTCCGACGAAAAGTCTCGCAAGTACCAGTACACCTTCCCCGTCGACGCCAACGGCGACTTCAAGGGCGAGGGCATTGCTCCCGGCAAGTACATCCTGTTCTTCCAGGTCAAGGGCGCCACGGTCGATTACATTGACAATGTCGAAATCAAGTCTGGTGTGGACCTGACACAGAACGACGACATGACCCGCGAAGAGTTCCTGAAGAACATGACGCCCGAGCAGAAGAAGCAGATTGAAGAGTTCAAGAAGCAAAATGCTGCCACGGTCGCTGCCAACAAGACAGTCGGCAATTTGAATGCGCTGCTGACCCAGGCCCGCGAGAACGAAAAGGCCGGCAAGTACGACGAGGCCGTTACCCAGATGACGCAGGCCACCACGCAAAAGCCGGACGAGGCAATCCTATGGCTGGAGCTTGGCAATGCGCAGCTTGGCGCCAAGAAATATGACGATTCCGTCACATCGTTCCAGAAGTCTGTGGACCTGAATGCGGCCGCAAAGAAGCCCAGTGCCGCCATTCCCGGCAGCGCCTTCAACAACATGGGCCAGGCCTATGCCAAGCTGAACAAGCCGAAGGACGCGCTGGGAGCCTACGACAAGGCCGCAGCTGCAGAGCCTGCCAAGGCAGCCACCTACTACTACAACGAGGCAGCCACCCTGTACAACACGGGTGCGCACACAGAGGCAGCAGCCGCTGCGGACAAGGCAATTGCAGCGGATCCCGCCAAGGCCGATGCGTATTACATCAAGGGCCAGTCGCTGATCGACAAAGCCACCATCGATCCGAAGACGCAGAAGATGCAGGCTCCGGCAGGCTGTCTGGAGGCATACCTGAAGTACCTGGAACTGGCTCCGACCGGTTCGCACTCTGAAGACGTAAAGGGTATTGTCTCTGCTTTCGACGAGAAGCAGGTCGCAGCCTTCCGCGCGGGCAGCAAGAAGAAGTAGTTTCACTTCTTAAAAAAGGCCCCGGATGTCTCCGGGGCCTTTTTGCGTTCTTGCCTAGTTTGCCTGGTAGGTTCGGCTCTTCCAGGCTGCCGGGCGTCCTGACAGCTTTCGAAGCAGCGCATACCACTGCAGAACCAGTAGCAGCGCGACACTGATCGGATGCAGCACGGTACCCAGCCAGCTTTGCCGGTAGCGAATCGCATTCACAACACGGGGAAGATAACTGCAGAACGCGGCAAACGCAGCAACCCAGACCGCAGCCATGCCGGTACGAAACGATGGTCCAAGAAACGGGATGATCACGATGGTTCGTTGCCAGGCAAGCCACAACAACAGCAGCGGCAGCACCTGCCCTACACCCAGGAAGAGAGTCATGGGGACGATGCGTACCGGCTGCGCCAGGCCTTCCGTTGCATTTTTGGCAAGGCCATTCCAGGTGGTGGCTGCGGAGTGATACATGCGGCAGCTTGCGAAGTCCGTCAGGTCCACCAGTCGCGTGCGGAAGCCGTGCTGACGGAATAAGCGCGGCAGCAACAGGCCGTCATGCATCGTCTGTCGAATGGCGGCGTGTCCACCCGCGCGGAAGTAGGCAGCCCGATCCGCCAGCAGGTACTGTCCGCAGCCCGCAGCAAAGCCCGGCGTAGTGGTTGCATGCAGCTTGCGAATGGGCAGTAGTCCCAGCAGGATGAAGTGGATCAGCGGGATGAGCAGCTTCTCCATCCAGGTGCCTGTCACCTCCTGCGGGAAGCCGCTGACCAACCCAGCATTTTCCTGCTGCAGCACAGCCGCGGTGCGTGCCAGTGCCTCGGGCTGGAGGCGGACGTCGGCATCCAGAAAACACAACACCGGGGCCATTGCAGCCTGCGCGGCCTGCCAGCAGGCGTGCTGTTTGCCATTCCAGCCATCCGGCAACGCTGCGGAGCCCAACAGGCGGACGCGCGCATCCTGCGCCGCAATCCTCGCAACGATCGCACCGGTACGGTCCGTCGACGCATCGTCTAGAACGATGACCTCAAGCTCTACCCCGGTCGACCGCAGGACGCTGTTCAGGCAGGCTTCAATGCCCTCCTCCTCATTCCGTGCAGGAATCAGCACTGCCACACGCGGCAGCAGGGCATTACCCGCGGCAAGCGGCGGCAGATACTCGCGCAGATTGATCAGGGTCAGCACGGCAGGCATTGCGGCACAAGCGGCAGAGGCAAGGCAGAGGGCAAACAGCATCAGCGAGGAACCTCTTGGGCCGGGAGTGAGGGTGGGACAGCGTCTTCTTCCAAAGGTCTGTCCAGATGGTCGGGCTGGTAGCGCTCGCCGCGAAGACGAGCCCGCGCACGTTGCCACCAACTGTAGGGGCCGGACGTCCCCTGGCGGCCCCGCAGCAGCGTCGTAAAGGCCGCAGAATCGCGCCGCAGGGAGGCAGCCTGCAACTCGTCCTGCGCGGCTTGAAGATTGGCCTGCAACAACGCCGTCCACTCGCCCGCGGAATGCTCTCGCACAGTGTTCACCTGCAACGGCTGCCCCACGTGCAGCAGAACCTCAGGCAGGCGCTGATTCCAGAAGGTGTATTCCACCGCCAGCGGAATCACGTAGACGCCGGCATAGCGTTCCAGCAACTTGCCCAGTCCGCCCTTCAGTTCGACCGGCCGGGTGCTGGCATCAGTGAAATGCCCCTGGGCCGTGATCCAAAGCACACCGTTCGCGGCCAGCACACCACCGGCGGCGCGGAAAAACTGCGCGGCGCCACGCGCCGAATTCTGCTCCACGGGAAACATGCCGATGTTGCGAAAGAAGCGGTACTGCTGAAGCGACGCCGCAGAGATGGGCGCCCGGTGCTTTCGCCCAGGCAGCAACCGCCTTGCGATTTCTGCGCACACAATCGGATCCCACCACGAAGGATGGTTCAGGTAGATGACGATCGGGCCCGCGGGCAGATCGCGCAGACGCTCCACGTGCATCATGCGGACGGCGCGAAAGTTTCGGCGCAGCCGTCGACGCGCAATCATCGAGAACAGCAGCAACAGCCACCACCACGAACGGGACAACTGCGCGGTCTGTTTCTGTTCTGCCATGGCTTCCCTATCCGATGCGGTTCGCGCTGCATCGGCGTTGCGCCTGGCTTCGCCTGTTGCGCCGGATAGAAAGGCGCACCCGCCCGGGCCGCAGCACATACAGTGTAAGCATGTCATCTGACGCCTTGGGCTCCGCACTTCCCCTCGCCCAGCTTCTGCAGCAACTGCAGGCAGGCACCGTGACCAGCAGGACGCTGCTGGAAAGCTGCCTCGAACACATTGCCGATCCCGGCGGCGAAGGGCCACGCACCTTTCTGCGGGTAGACGCCGACCGCGCCCGGCTCGAGGCCGATGCCGCCGACGCAGCCATGCAGCAGGGCCTTGACCTGGGTCCACTCGCGGGTTTGCCTATTTCGGTGAAGGCCCTGTTTGACGTCGCCGGAGAAACCACCACCGCCGGCTCGCGCGTGCTGGCGGACGCACCCGCCGCAACACAGGACGCCGACGTCGTCACACTCCTCCGGCGCGCGGGAGCGGTCATCGTAGGCACCACCAACATGACGGAGTTCGCCTACAGCGGCGTGGGCCTGAACCCGCACTACGGTACGCCACGAAACCCCTACCAGCGGCCCGCCGGGCTCATCCCGGGCGGTTCGTCCTCCGGTGCAGCCATCTCGGTCACAGACCGCATGGCGGCGGTCGCGGTTGGCACAGACACCGGCGGATCGACGCGCATTCCCGCAGCACTGTGCGGCCTGACAGGCTGGAAACCCACGGCTCGACGCGTCTCCACGCATGGCGCTGTTCCCCTTGCACATACGCTCGATTCCATCGGCCCGATTGGCTGGACGGTGGACTGCTGTGCGCGAGTGGACGCCGTACTAAGCGGCGGCACCTACCTGCCGGAACCGCTGCTGCCGCTCGCGGGGCTGCGCTTCGGCGTGCTGCAGGGGTACGTGCTTGACGGTCTCGACAGGGAGGTGAGCACTGCCTTCGACCTTGCGCTGCAACTGCTGTCCCGAGCCGGTGCGTCCGTGGAGCCAGTCCGCTTCGACGCTCTGGATCGCATCCCGGCCAGCAACCAGTCCGCGGCGACCGAGGCCTACGCCTGGCATCGTACCCTTCTGCGCGCGCAGGGCGCGGGGTACGATCCGCACGTCTCTGCCCGCATCCTGCAGGGAGCCAACGTCATGGCGGCCGACTATCTGGACCTGCAGCACATTCGCCGCAACATCATCCGCGCGGCATCGCTGGCCTTTAGCGACTACGACGCCATCCTGCTGCCCACCGTGCCACGCATCGCGCCGACGATCGCATCGCTTGAAGAGAGTGACAACGTCTACTTCGACGTAAACGGCGCCATGCTGCGCAATACCAGCATCTTCAACTTTACGGACGGCTGCGCCCTCTCCGTGCCATGCCACGGCGAACGCGAACCGCCTGTCGGTCTGATGATCGCGGGCCTCTGCGGCAACGACGCTCACATACTGCGTGTGGGTGCGGCGATTGAGGCCGCTTTGCAAGCCGACCCCGGCTCATCCCGTACGATCGTGCGACAGGAACACTGAGGGAAGACGCGTGACGAACAAGGGCCTTCGGCTTTCAGAAACGTGGTTTGAGCGCGGTCTGTGGATCATCGCCGTCCTGTTCGCATCGTTCCTCATCGGCATCGGCGCACTGGTCGTCGGCGACCTGCCAAAGGTAGAAAAACCCGTTGATGCAGAAGCCTTCATGGATCAGGCAAAGCTGCGTCCGCTTCGCGCCCAGATCAAGGCCGATGAAGCACAACAGCAGGACCTGGAAGAGGCTCTGGAGCGGGCCAACCTGGATGCATCCCACGCACGCGATGCCTACAGCAGCGAGCGCGAAAGCTTCGACGCCTGGATCGCCACGCGGACCGCGACCCAGCAGTCCAGCCAGAATCCCGAGGTGCTCACCCGCACCCACCGGCTCGATGAGCTGAAAGTAGTCGAGCGCGCCGCCGAAACCAAAGCCGGCGAGCTGGAGAACCGGCAAACCGACCTGCGTCAGACCAGTGAGGCCCACCACACGGACGAAGCAGCCATTCAGCAGGCGGGCCAGGCGGGCTACGACCGCGCCGTAAGCCGCATGGAACTGCGCGTATTCCTGCTGCGCCTGGCGTTGACTTTGCCGCTGTTGCTGCTGGCAATCTGGCTCTTCGTCAAACGCCGCAAAAGCCCGCGCTGGCCCTTTGTCTGGGGCTTTATCTTCTTCGCGCTGTTCACCTTCTTCTTTGAGCTGGTGCCGTACCTGCCCAGCTACGGTGGATACTTTCGCTACCTGGTCGGCATCGCGCTCACGGTGTGGGGCGGCAACTACGCCATCGTTGCGCTGCGCAAGTACCTGGAAGCGCAAAAAGCAGCCGAGCAGCGGCCAGAGCAGGAACGTCGCCGCGACCTGGGCTACGAAATGGCACAGGCCCGGCTGTCAAAACGCATATGCCCCGCATGCGAACGGCCCATCGATACGGGCGACCTCAGCGGCAACTTTTGCATGCACTGCGGCCTGCGCGTCTTCGAAGACTGCACCCGCTGCCATACCCGGCAAACCTCGTTTTCACACTTTTGCCGTGCCTGCGGCCTGGTCAAACAGAGCGCTCCACCACAGGAAACGCAGCTGCCGGCACCACTGACTCAGGAGCCTGTCTAGCGGTTAGCATTTTGCATCCCACACAGTGCGCAAGGAGAGGGAATGGCGAAGAAGGAAGAGGAACTGCTGGAAGTCGACGGCCATACCGTTCGCATCTCCAACCCTGCGAAGCTCTACTTCAGCAAAGACGTCCAGGTGACCAAGCTGGACCTGGTGCGCTACTACCTGTCGGTGGCGCCGGGTGCGCTGAACGGTGTGCGCGACCGGCCCTTCGTGCTGAAGCGATTCGTCAATGGCGCGCATGACGAGCCGTTCTACCAGAAGCGTGCGCCCGACAACCTGCCTGAGTTTGTACGCACCGTCACCCTCAGCTTCCCATCTGGCCGCACCGCCGACGAGATCGTCATCGACAACCCTGCCGCGCTGGCTTGGGCCGTCAACCTGGGCTGCATCGAGCTGCACCCGCATCCCGTCCGCACCGCCGACCTCGACCATCCCGATGAACTCCGCATCGACCTGGACCCGCAACCCGGCGTGGAGTGGGCCGACGTGCGATCCGTCGCCATGGAAGTGAAGGCGCTGTTGGCAGAAGTGGGCCTGGTGGGCTGGCCCAAGACCAGCGGCTCGCGTGGCATCCACATCAACGTCCGCATTCAGCCGCAGTGGAGCTTTACGGACGTGCGTCGCGCCGCACTGGCCTTCGCGCGCGCAGTCGAAAAGCGCCATCCCATGGCCTCGTCGAAGTGGTGGAAGGAAGAGCGCCACGGCGTCTTCCTCGACTACAACCAGAATGCCAAGGACCGCACCACCTGCTCTGCCTACAGCGTGCGACCGCTGCCAGACTCCCGTGTCTCCACACCGCTGCGCTGGGACGAGGTAGCAGACTGCAACCCCGCCGACTTCACTGTCGCCACCGTGCCCGCACGCCTTACTGCGCTGGGCGATATCAACGCGGATATGGACGCCAACGCAGGATCGCTGGATGCCCTGCTGGAGATGGCTGCGCGAGACGAAGCCGACGGCATCGCCGACGCACCCTGGCCGCCGCACTTCGCCAAGGGTGCAGGCGAGCCGTCACGGGTGCAGCCCTCCAAGGCGCGGTCCGCAGCAAAGAAGGCCACGACAAAAGCTCCGGATCCAGCGACTTCAGAAAACGCAGGGTCGGAGCCACCTGCCGCGCCGAAGAAGCGCGCTGCCACGGGCCGCAGGCAGTCCACCATGCCGCTGATCGTCATTGCGCAGTCGCCCGACCGTGCCGCAGTGGACGCCGGTTTGGAACACTGGAAGCAGCAGCATCCTGACGCTGCTGCGCTGCTGGCCCCAGACGACGTGCTGGTCGATCGCATGCGCGGAGCGGCTTACGTTTGGTATCGCATCCGGCTGAATCTTCGCAATGTGCCGGAAGGGATTCGTCCCGCACAGGGCATCGTGGACCCCGACGATGACCCCACCCGCAAGTGGCGTGAAGGTGACAAGGAGTAGCCCCTGGTCCGACGAATCCACCTCATTTCGCACGCGACACATCCCGGTTGGCCTCGCTGCAGTCAGACTTGCTACACACCAGGAGCCTGTACGTCATGTCACTGCAGAAAAAAGAAACGCTTGTAAACACCGCGCGCGTCCTGTCCTCAGCCTGTCTCGGATTGATCAGCTGTTCCGCCCTGTCAGGCTGCCTGGTCGCGGGCTTTTCCAGCAGCGGCGGGGCCTTTATCTGGCCCGGCGGCCTCGGCCTGGTCTTTATGCTGCTCGTCGTGCTGTGGTTCCTGCTGCGGCGCAGGTAGCACTCAAGCAGGAGCAGTGAAGATCGCCATTAATTCCTGCGGTGCCACCGCTTCAAGCTGCGCATACGTGCAGTCCATGGTGGGCTTATCCGGACGCCAGCGGCGGAAGTGGGCAAGGTGCCGGAATCGGTCTCCCTGCATGTGTTCATACGCGACTTCCACAGTCAGTTCCACACGTAGCGGCTGCCAGCTTAGATCCTTGTCACGATTCCAACGACTGGGTGCGCCCGGCATGCGGTCCTGTGCTTGTGCATCGGCCTCCCCCCATCCAGCCCACGGATGGTTCTGCATCGCATTTTCCCTATAAGGAGCAAGAAATTCCACCAGTTCACGCCGCCTGGCCGCGGTGAAGCTGGCACAAACACCTACGTGCTGCAAGGTACCAGCATCGTTATACAGCCCAAGCAGCAGCGACCCGACGGCGGTACCCTCACCGTCCTTGTGCCATCGAAATCCTGCCACCACGCAGTCGCAGTCACGCTCATGCTTGATTTTCAGCATGGTGCGCTTGTCCGGCGTGTACGGCCCACCCAGCGGCTTCGCAATGACGCCGTCCAACCCGGCACCCTCAAACCGCTTGAACCAGTCCTCGGCAACGGCACGATCCTGGGTTGCAGGGGTCAGGTGCAGCGGCGCTTTCGCCGCGGCGAGCACGCGTTCCAACTCCGCGCGACGCTCGACAAATGGCGCCTCCCGAAGATCCCGGTCGCCCGACGCCAGCAGATCGAAGAAGACGACCGACGCCGGTGTCTGCTGCGCCAGCAACTTGTTGCGCGATGCCGCGGGATGCAGCCGGAGCGATAGCGCGTCAAAGTCCAGACCGCCGTTGCGTGCGACAACGATCTCACCATCCAGCACACACTGCTGCGGCAGCTGCAATAGCAATGGTTCACGCAGCTCTGGGAAGTAGCGGTCGAGCGGCTTACCATCGCGGCTCTGAATGAAGAGGGTGTCGCCATCCCGAAAGATGAGCGCGCGAAAGCCGTCCCACTTGGGCTCAAAGCTCCATTCGCCGTTTTCAGGGATGGCGTCGATTCGCTTGGCAAGCATGGGCAGGATTGGGTGAGCAAGCATGATGATGCGATGCAAACATAGCCCTGTCCGTCTATGCAGAACATACAAGCCGAACGGAACAAAGAAAGGTCGGTCGCAGGGCGACCGACCTTTCGTGACTTACGTTCCCTTATGCGGTGACGAGTTCGCCCTGCTGCTCTTCCACCCGAGTCACGCCCGCGCCATGCTTTTTATCCAGCGCATCTGCGGCGATCCAACCGCTCATCATGACCATGGGCATGCCGGGACCAGGATGCGCCGCGCCGCCTGCGAGGTACATGCCCTCGATGCCACGAACCACATTCGACGGCTTGAAGGCACCATTCATGCGGCCATGGGAACTTAGTCCATAGATAGCGCCGTTCAAGACGCGGTAGCGCTCGTGAATATCCTGCGGCGTCAGCGCGGCTTCGAAGACGATGCGCTCTTCAATGTCTTCCATACCCGCCGTCCGCTTCAGCTTGTCGAGAATGACCTGGCGATAGCCCGGGAACATCTCGCGCCAATCGTGATTGGGGCGCAGATACGGCGTGTGGACGAGGATGTACATGGCATCTCCACCCTCAGGCGCGGTCCCTGGCTCGGTACGGCTTGTCGATGCGATGTAACAGGTGGGGTCCGGAGCGGGCATGCCCAGTGTGTAGATCGCGTTGAACTCCTCGTGCGGGTCGCGCGAGAAGACAAAGTCATGGTGCGCAATGTGGTCGTACCGCTTGTTCAGGCCGAGGTACAGAACGACGCCAGAGCAGGCCGCCTCCCAGTTTTTCCTGCGGTCAAAAGATGCGCTCACATCGGTCCCGGCCAGCAGTTCGCGGTGGGTCCGAACCGAATCCTCGTTTGAAACAATCGCGTCAAAGTCGTACCGTTCGCCGCTGGTCAGCGTCAGCCCTGTAACCTTTTGGCCTTCGCCGTGGGCTTTGGTTTCGATCTTTGCTACGTCGGTCTCGGTGTGGTACTGCACGCCCAGTTCGCGGCCCAACTTCACCAACGCCTCTGGCACGGCGCGCGTGCCGCCCATGGGGTACCAGATACCCTCTTCCGTCTGCATGTGGCCGATGGCGCAAAGGATAGCAGGCGAAGCATCCGGCGAAGAGCCGACGTACTGCACAAAGTGGTCCAGCATCTGCGCCGTATTGTTGTCTGAAATGTACTCGCGAATGACACCGCTGACGGTTTTGCCCAGCCGCATCTTCATCACGTCCTTCAGGACCTTGATGTCGAACATGCCGCGCATCTCCAGCGTGTCCATCATGGAGCCGACCGGCTTCCAAAAGAAGAACTTGTCCGAGATATGGTGCAGGTCTTCGCTGGTGTGTAGAAACTCGCGGTACTTGTCGCCCAGCCCGGCCTGCTTGGTGTTCAGCGACGCGATCATCTCGTCGGTATTGTCCTTCAGGTCGATGACGGTGCCATCTTCAAAAAAGCAGCGCCACGATGGGTCCAGCCGCACCATCTTCACGTAGTCGTCAAGATTGCGGTTCGCTTCGGCAAAAATCTTGCGCAACACGGACGGCTGAATCAGGATGGTGGGGCCCATATCGAAACGAAAGCCATCCTGCTGCAGCACGGCAGCTTTGCCACCCAGCCATGCATTTTTCTCGAATACTTCAACCGCGTAGCCGCGCGCGGCCAATGTCGCCGCTGCTGCGAGACCCGCAAGTCCAGAACCAATCACTGCTACCCGCATGGTGCTCTCCAATACTTTCGAAACTGCTACTGAACTGCCAGATCGCGATCCTGCAATTGCGACTGGTCAAAGGGACTCTGTTCGAAGTTCCAGGCACTCTGCACGCCAAGGTCGTCCAGCATCAGCTTGGCCGAGATGCGCGCCGATTCGAAGATAACTGGCAGACCCGAACCCGGATGCGTACCTCCGCCCGCCAGGTAGACGCCGTCCGCCTCTTCAAAGCGGTTATGTGGGCGAAGATGCAGCATCTGCTTCAGGCTGTGCGCCATGCTGAAGGTGCTGCCGCGGTGCAGGGCAAACTCTGCCGCCCAATTGGCCGGGGTCAGAATGCGTTCGGTACGAATGCGCTCTCGCACATCGCCCATGCCAATTTCACCAAGCTGATCCAGCACCTTCTCGCGGAAGGGACCGGCTTCCTTGGCCCAGTCGACACCTTCGCAGGTATGCGTGACAGGTGCCAGGATGTACAGCGAACTCATACCGTTGGGGGCAAGCGTGTCATCGGTGACGCTGGCATTCTGCACATAGACCGAAGGATCCGACGAAACCTTGTGGCTCTTCTCAATGTCGTGCAGGTTGCCGCGATAGTCCTTGGACAGGTAGATCGTGTGGTGCGACACATCGTCGTACCGCCCCTCAATGCCCATGTACAGCATGAAGGTGGAGCAGGAATGATCCTTGTTGGCAATCTTCTCGTTCGACCAGCGCGAACGCAGGCGTTGCGGAATCAGCTTGCGTGCGGCCTCGGCAAACTCTGCATTCATGACGACTGCGTCAGCCTTCAGCTCGCGGCGACGCGTCTTAACGCCCGTGGCTTTACGGCCTTCGAACGAAATCTCTTCCACGGCTTCATTCCGCAGGATCTTGACGCCCATCTCTTCGCAGATGCGACCCATGGCACGGGTGATGGCACCACAACCGCCTATGGGATGGAAGACGCCATACTCATACTCCAGGAACGACAGGATCGAGAAGAGGCCGGGACAGCGAAAGGGTGACATACCCAGATACTTCGACTGGAATGAGAAGCCCAGCCGGATGCGCTCGTCCGAAAAATACTGCTTCAGCTCAGAATCCAGCGAACGCCACGGTGCAAGGATCGGCAACAGCTTCAGCATCTCCGGCTTGGCCAGATCCTTCCAGCTCTCGAAAGGCGACTCCAGGAACGGCAGGAACTTTTGCAGCTTGTCACGGTTGTCCCGCATGAAGCGCTGGAAGTTTTTCGCGTCTGCCGGACACAGCTTTGCCACGGCCTCTTCCATGCGGGCGTGGTTACCCGTCGCCAACAGTTCCCCACCCTGTCCAAAGACCAGGCGGTACTGCGGATCCAACCGCACCATGGGTACTTCGCGTTCCAGCGAGTAGCCGGCCGCGCTAAAGATTTCGCTCAGTACACGCGGGTACAGGAAGAAAGTGGGGCCGTAGTCAAACTTGAAGCCGTCCTGCTCGAACGTGCTGGTGCGGCCACCGACATGCTCACGCTTCTCCACAATGGTGACATCGACGCCGGATGATGCCAGCAGCATGGCGCTGGCCAGGCCACCCGGCCCGGAACCTACAATCACAACTCGTTTTGCTGACGCGCCCATCCACATCCTTTGATGAAAAGTACAGACTAACGCGCCAGCTTCGCGTGACATTTTTACTGGTCTTCGTAGGTGTATAGACGACTTTTATCACTTGTTGTGATGCAGCATCACGGGCCAACTTGCAGCATCTCCACTGACATACAAACGTCCCGCGCGTTCGTTGCCCATACGCAAACCAACCCGCAGCAAATCACTGCGCCGTTCCTTCCAGCCCAAGCATCGCCGCAGATTGCTGCATGGCGCGAAGGCTGCGCTCAATATGCACTTCGATGGATATGTTCAGAAGTGTTGCGCCCTGCTGCATGTCGTCGCGGCTTACCGCACGTGCAAAGGCCTTATCCTTCATTTTCTTCCGGACGCCCGCCGCCTCGACTTCGTGGATGGAACGCGTCGGCTTGACCAGCGCACAGGCGGTCAGAAAACCTGCCAACTCGTCGCACGCAAACAGGGCGCAATCCAGGTGGCTCTCACGGGGAGTACCGGTGTAGTCCGCGTGAGCCATAATGGCGTGGCGAACCGCCTCTGGCCAACCCTGCTGGGTCAGAAATCGATTACCGACGTAGGGGTGCTCATCGAGCGATGGGTGCCGGTCGTAGTCAAAGTCATGCAGCAGGCCAGCCAGGCTGTAGGGCAGCAGGAACTGTTCGCGCTCGCCACCTGTCAAGCTGAGGCGATCCGCTTCGTGCGCTCCGGCTGCGACGGTACAAACCTCGACGGCCAGGGCGTGCTTGCGCAAGCTGGCCGATGCCGTCCATTCTTCCATCAGGGCCAGGGCGTGCTCGCGGGTGTACATAAGCCCCATGATAATGGTGTAGCTGTACACGGGCCGCTGACGAAGCCGTCATACCAATTGATCCGACAAGAAGGCGGCAAGCCCCTTCCAGCGCCGCCGGTCGGATTTGCATCTGCCCAGGAGTATTCATGGCCCACACCCTGCACGCCGATGTCCTGAAATTTACCGGTACCGCGCAGACCGTCACCACGGAACTGGATGATATCGACACGCTGGCGCGCAACTACCGGCCCCGCCTGCTACGTTTTGTGGTGTCTTCCGTGCGTGACGAGGAGCTGGCCGACATCATCGTGCAGGACACGCTGCTGAAGGCGTACCGCAACCGCGCTGGTTTTCGCGGTGAGTGCAGCCTGAATACCTGGATGACGGGCATCGCGATCAATCTGATACGCGACCACGCACGCACGCAAAAATTTAAGTTCTGGCGCAAAGCCCACGCTACCGCCGTGGATGCAACTGATATGGCAAACCACCTGCGCAGCAGCGGGTCGTCGCCAGAGGGGGCATTGCTGGCGCGCGAACAGGCGCTGCAGGTGCATGCCGCCATGGCTACCCTGTCGCCCAACCAGCGCACCGCCTTTCTGCTCCGCTTTATCGAAGAGATGGAGTTGGCCGAGATTGCCGATGCCATGAGCATGCCCGTGAATACGGTCAAGACACATCTGCATCGTGCCGTGAAATCTGTCCGAGCCCGTGTAGGAGGTGTGCGCGTATGAACGAACATAACGTCGCCTTTACCACCGCCGCTTCTGCTTTAAGCACACATGGCCCGGTAGCTACCGATGAGCAGGTTGCGATCCTGCTGGCTGAACATGGCAGTACTGCCGACCTAAACGATGCAGAACTGCTGCGCCTGCACGCCGCACTGGACATCTACCGCGGCGAAACGCTTCAGTGGGGTGAGCGGCGGTCCGCGGTCCAGCCCTCTCTTCAACCTGCTGCAAAGCGAGCGGAACGATGGGCTGCACTGCCGCGATGGTCTCTCGCTACGGTTGCCCTTGTAACCATCCTGGGCGGCGTTGCGCGCTTCGCACAGTACGGACCCGCTACGGACGCGTCCAGTGGCGAAGCCGCCACTAAAACGGTGCAGCGAACCTCCGTGTCGGCAGACATTGCAGCCGATGACCGCCTGTTATTGTCTATCAACGCCGAGCTGAACTACCATTCCGCGTCGCCAGTCGACGCCCTGGGCCTGCAGGAGAACGACACACCGGTAACCTCTTCTGCCGACGGAGTGACTGAGTGATCTGGCCTCGCCGAATCGGTACGGTCAGCGTGCTGCTGCTGGCTGGAAGCCTGGCTGCGCAGGCGCAGGGTCGCGGCATGGGTGGAGGCATGGGCAGAGGTGGCGGCATGGGTTTTCCTCATGGTGGCGGTGGCATGGGCATGCCCGGCGGCCGCACAGATGGCGGCGTTCCCGGCATTGGTCGCAGCGCCCCTCCACCGGCATCCAACGGGGCGCCCAGCAGTAGCATGCGTGGCGGTCTGCAGCTGGCACCACCTGGCCGCTGGTGGAATGACAAGAAGTTTGCCAAGTCGTTGGGATTAAATGGCGATCAGCAGAGACGCATGGACAGTGTTTTCGGCCAGAACCGCGACGCACTGGTTCAACGCTTCGAAACGTTGCAAAAGGCGGAGGGCAGGCTGGAAAGCCTGACACACAGCGCGAAGCCATCGGAAGCAGCGCTGTTCGGCGAGATTGATCACGTGGCGCAGGCCCGCGCCGACCTGGAGAAAGCCAACACTCACATGCTGCTGCAGCTGCGTGATGAGATGAGTGCAGAGCAGATCGGCAAGCTGGACGATCACCGCTAGTCCGGACCCGACAACTGACTCAGCCACCCGTCAACGCTCGAAACTTCAGCACACCAAAGACTGCCAGCAGAAGACCGATCGCCGTAAGAATCGACCACTTCAGCATGAAACCGAACGAGTCGCGACGCGGCTGCATACCCGCGTCCTCTGCCATCTGCATGACGGCATACATCGCACCGCAGTAGAAGAAAAGCCACATGGAAAGCGCCCGCGACAGGAACCAGCCCGCCACCAGAAAGCCGGTCAGGCTGTATATCAGCAACCGGGCAAGGCGGCGAATCTCTTCCTGTTGCTCCGGTGTGGCTAACATTCCCCTACTGTTTGCCAGGGCATTCCTGTTGGCTAGGGTGCCGCCGCCGGACTGCGCTGGCAACAGCATGGCTCGGTCCGCCCTCGTTGAAGGAGGGGGGCCCAAAGTGTTGCCTGCCTTGCTGGCTGATCGCATGTGAGCAGGCTGTCCCAGCCCCGCAGTCGCGGCACTCCAACCACGGAAGTTGCCACCACGGCTCGCTGCGGGCAACGGCGGGAAGGCTGACGCCTCCTGCTCGCCTTCGCCATCCCCGGTGCTCTTTGTCGTCGTTCTCGTGATCATAACGCCGCTGCGTAAGGTAGCAAAGATCATGAACACCCAGCATACAAATCCAGGCAGACCCAGTTCCGCAGCACAGACTACGACAGAGTTGTGCGCCGTGATGTCGTTAAGTTCCGCAAATCGGCCCGCACCGACTCCGAACATCGGGTGCTGCTTGATGAACTGCAGACCCACTGACCATGCGTCCAGGCGATCTCCGCCCGCTTCTACGGAGACTTCTCGCCCGCCCGACCATCCCACGGCCAGGGCCCCGACAAACAGCGCGCCACCCAACACAACCGCTGGTACCGTACCTACCTTGCGACGAAGTGCCATGATGAACGTCGCCATCAGTGCAAGAGCGGCGCCACGCGAGTGGGTAAAGAACATGCCCGTAATTAGCAGCGTGAGCGGCAGGCCGAGCACAAAGATATTGAGAAACCAGTTCCTGGTTTTTCCCAGAAACACCATGGGCACTAAACTGATCAGCACCTGTCCCAGGTCGTTCGGGTCGAACACGAAACCCAGCCCGCGCAAACGTCGCAAACCCGCGCCGTACAGAAAAGGACTTGGATCCACATTGTGGTACAGATCCTGCAGGCCGCTATAGATGAAATATCCGCTGCATGCCATCATGGCCAGCGTCATCCATTGCAGCTGCTGCCGTGTGCGGAAATTAGCGGCCGGCAGAAGGAAGCAAAGTACCAGCGGCAGCAAGCCATAAAGCACGTCTGCAGCACCAGTGATATATCCACCAGCCAGGATCGACATGGGAACGGCGATGCAGAAACCCAGGAACGCGTAAGTCTGCGGCGCTTCGTTGAAACGTGCGCCTAGGAGATTTGGAAGGGACGTCACAATCGCCAGAAACGCCAGAATTACTTCGATACGAAACTGCGCCAGCGGGCCAAACAAGACCTCTGGCGTAATGTAGGCCGTGACGATGAAGAACAACGTGAAGATATAGGCCATGCTGAGTACTTGCCGGCCACCCGGCACAGTTTTCGACGATACAGGACGGATCATCGGCTGGACGAGACCACCGCATCAAGCTGATACCTGCTTATTCCCCGACGGGCCGCCCTGACGATCCCAGGCCTGCAACCTCAGAAGGTCCTCATGTGTATCTATATCGAATTCGCCGACCGGCAACACCACCGTAAGCACGGCATCATCCTGCAGCAGATCCCGCGCGCCGGTGTCACCCGTCAAATCCTGCAGGGCGTGGAAGGCGAAATCAGGAAACAGGGCCGGAATACCGCGCCGTGACCGGTAGTGCGAAGCCACGACGTGTTCCCGCTTGGAGACCTCCACCAGACGCAGAAGATGGTCTGCCGTGACCGAGGGTTGATCGCAGGCAAGCACCAGCAGATTGTCGACCCCGTCGCGTTCTGCCGCAGCCGCACCCAACCGCAGTGAACTGGCCATGCCGCTGGTCCATGCCTTGTTGATCAGGATGCGTGGCTGATACGCATTGGCTTCCAGCGCAGCCAGCATCTGTTCGCACTCCGCGCCCAGCACCACAAAGACGGGCGATGCACCTGCCTGGTGCGCAATGCGAATGGCTCGATCAAGCAGCCGTTCGCCTTGAAACTCCACCAGCTGCTTGGGATGGCCCAGTCGCGACGAACCGCCTGCCGCCAGCACCAACGCGGCCAGACGACGGCTCACCGTGCCACCGCTGGCACGGTTTGCGCGTCATTGAGCGTATTCAGGGCACAATTCACATAGAGCGTGGACGAAGGTCCATCCGCAAGCAGCGCCTCTGCGCCTTCCAGGGTCAGCCGCCGCGACGCCAGCCCGGAGACATTCAGCCCGGCAAGCACCTGCTGCACCTGCGCGACAATGGCCAGTGCTACCGCCTCCGGTCCATCGCCGCCAAGCCGCAGGCCCACCGGGGCGTGAGTGTGTTCAACGGCTTCAGCAAGCGAAATGCCTGCGACCGAACAGGCTTCCTGCAGTAGCAAGGCGGAACGATGTCGCGCGCCCAGCAAACCAAGGTAGGCAGGCGGCGCAGCGAGCAGTTCGGCGAGCAACGCACCATCCTGCTGGTAAGAGTGGGTCATCAGCACCACGGCATCTTCCCGCTGAACGGGAACGCCTGCCGCGGTGCTTGAAATGACGCACTCGCCGGCAGGAAAGCGCGCCTCGCTGGCACGGTTGGCCCGGGTATCCACCAACACAGCATGCCAGCCCATTTCTGTTGCCAGACGGGCCAGCGGCTTGCTGTCTTCGCCCGCACCAAAGATAATCAGCCGCTGCACCCGGCGAAGCCGCTCAAGGCACAGGGTTCCCAGGGAAGATTCAGTCCAGACACAGTCTGAGTCACCCTCTACGTGCCGGGCCAGGTGGCGCAACAACACCACGTCTTCCGTGGGCAGCGACTCGCTCGCAAACAGGACGTCACCCCGCGCATCCAGCACAATTCGCTGCAGCGAACCCCGTCCTGCGCTGCGCGCCGTAGGCAGAATGGTTGCAATCCAGCGCTCCCCCTGCTGCAGCGTGGCGGCCATCGCTTGCAACAGCGCAGCGGCTTCAGGCGTATCGACTGCTTCGGCCAGCAGATCCAGTTCGCCACCACAACCCAGGCCGTACGGGATTTCTGCAGTGTCGTCGAATGCAGTGGAGAAGTGTTCTATCACAGCACCGTCGCGCACCGTCCAGGCAGCGCGGCGCAGCAGGTCGGCCTCCAGGCAGCCGCCAGACAGGGTACCTGCGGTCCGGCCATCAGGCAGCGCCAGCAGACGTGCCCCCGGCTGCCGATACGACGATCCACCCACGCGGAGCAGGCTGAACAGGACGCCGCCTGACGCATCCGCCTGATAATCCCCATACAACGAAACGACTTCGCGACGCTCCCGAAAACTCATGTCAGCAGGTTAGATGCGGTGCGCAACCGTACGAACGGAGCGCGCGCAGCACACCAAGGCGGCTTCGGTTTAGGCCAGGCGCTGTCGCAACAATGCCGGGCGTTCGCGGTGCAACTTCAGGATCAGTTCTCCAAACAGCGTGTTCGCCCAGGCGAACCATGGCCGCGTGTACTTTGCCGGGTCATCCATGTGGAAGGCTTCATGCATGAAATGCGTGCCTGCGGTCGTATTGCGCAGGGTGCGCAGGGCGACGACGATCTCTGCATCGTCCGTGCTGGTCAAGGCTCGCATCAGGATGGCCATGGGCCAAATGTAGCCGAGCCCGACGTGCGGTCCGCCGATGCCCTGCGCCGCGGTGCCCTGGAAAAAGTAGGGATTGTTGGTAGACAGCGCAAAGGCTCGCGTGCGCTGGTAGAGCAGGTTGGTTAGCGGCTGTTCGCTTAGGTAAGCAATGCTCAGCAGGCCGGGCGCATTGGCATCGTCCATCAGGTTTACGTTGCCGAAGCCATCGACTTCGAAGGCCCAAATCTCGCCGTGGACGGGGTGCTGCACACGGCCATGCCGATCGGTCGCGGCCTGCACCTCTGCAGCCAGTGACTTTGCATCGTTCGCCAGTGCAGTATTGCCCACGGCCCCGGCAAGGTCTGCCAGCATGCCCAGCGCCGTCACCGCGAAAAGGTTTGCAGGCACAAACAGCGGGTAGTTACAGGCATCGTCTGATGGGCGGAACATGGAGTGAAGCATCCCGTTTGGCCGGGTCGGTGCACCGTAACCGCTCAGCAAAAGGGTGTCAGTCGGGTTCTCTGCGCGACGCTGAAAGTGGTACGGGCCACGGTCGTGGAAGCGCTGCTGCTGGCGAAAGGTCGTCACAATGAGCCGCGCTGCAGCCTGCCACTCGCTGTCAAAGACAGCCGTGCTGCCAGTCGCCTTCCAATAGCCATGCGCCAGACGGATGGGGTAGCAAAGCGAGTCGATCTCCCACTTGCGTTCGCCCACGCCGGGCTTGTGGTCGGTCGCATCCTGCACCGCCCAGTCCAGCGGCGGGTCGGACGGGCTGCGGCGAAAGCTGTTCGCGTACGGGTCCAGCAGGATGCAGGCAGCGTGCCGATGGATCAGGCCTTCGACCAGCTGGGCCAGCGCCGCATCCTGCTTCACGAACGGCAGGTACGGCTGGATCTGCGCGGACGAATCACGCAGCCAAAGCGCGTCGATGTCGCCGGTAATGACAAACGTATCGGATTTGCCGTCACGCGTGCCCGGGAAAACGGTGGTGTCCAGCGTATTGGGCAGGCAATTCGCGAAGATTGTGCGCAATTCCGGGTCTGCAATATCGCGGCTGACTGCGGTGATGGCGCTCTCAACGGCAGGCGACCGGAACAGCCGGTCCGCAGGTGCAGGGCGCGCCGTCAACTCGCGCTTGGTGAATTGCGCCATCATTGCGGACGGCACCACGCTGTGCGCAACAGCCGCGACGGCCAGGGTACTGACAGACTTCAAAATGGAGCGACGACTGGTCATGGGGCGGGTCATGGCGAAACCTGTTTCGAGATGCAAAGCAGGTCCAGCCTAATCGCTGCGTATAACTTTGGCCAAAATAGAAGACAGCGGCTAAGCGACCGGAACCAGCGCCCTGCGCGTCCGGCCGATGAAATAAGCCGCCGGAGCCGCCACCAGCAACGCGACCATCTGCGCGTAGTGGTGCTGGCCGGGCGTATGCGTCTCTGCAAACAGCGCGACCAGCGCGATGAAGCCAGCCGCACCCTCCGCAGCACCGCGTGGCGTCTCCGGTGCAAGCAGGGCCGACAGGTAGCCGCCGATGAGGCCCAGCACAGCGGCAATGACGCCGGTCATCACGATAAAACTGATGGGAGCACCGTCCCACGGCGCGGTCTGGTGCGTGATCTTGAAGAACCAGGCAAGGTAGAGCGCCAGGGTGACAAAGGCACCGAAGAGGGCTGCAAGGGTGGCGCGAAGGATGCGCATAGGTACTATGCAGAGTACCGCAGCCAGGCGTCCGATGCACAACCTTACACCGCGAGGGCTTACTCGCAGGCTTCCGCCGATACAATGAGGGGGTGCCGATGAACCCTGGCCAGCGCGCCGCCTCCGCCCTCCGCCCCCTGCTTGTGCTGCTGGCAACGGCATCCTCCGTCTTTCTGGCCGGGTGCCCGCAACAACAGGCGGTAAGCGTGGCAACAAAGCCCCCGGCCAACGCCACCGCGCCCAACCTGCCCAAGACGCTGGGCGGCGACAACGCAGTCACCGCGCAACAGGCGGGCAATCCGCGGGTCGCCTCGTTGATCGTGCAGGTCGACAAGAGCTACAAAAGCGGCGTGCAGAACTACCGGAATAATCGCTTGGATGCGGCACGCATCGACTTCGACTTCGCCGTCGACCTGATGCTAAGCAGTGGTATCGACATCAAGCAGGACGCCGCGCTGAATGACGAGTTTGAGCGCACCGTGGACGCCGTAAACGCCCTGGAGATGGTCGCACTGAAGCAGGGCAACGGTTTCAGCCCTCCGGTGGAAGAGTCGCCCATCGACGTGGCCAACGAGCTCACCTTCAAGACCAGCCCCGAGCTGACCGCCTCCCTGAAAGGCACGCTGAACGTCCAGTCTGACCTGCCGCTCGTCATCAATGACGAGGTTGCCGGCTACATCAACGCCTATGCCAACTCGACCTCGTTCAAAGCGCACATGGCCGCTTCCCTGCGCCGTGCCAGCAAGTACCAGGCGCTGATCCAAAAGGTGCTGAAGGATGAGGGTGTCCCGCAGGATCTGATCTACCTGGCGGTGGCTGAATCCGGCTTCCAGCTGCAGGTGGTCAACAGCAGCAGCGGTGCTGGCGGCATGTGGCAGTTTATGCCCTACCAGGGTGCGTACGGCCTGGCCCGCAACGGTTACTTTGACGAACGCTTTGACCCGGAAAAAAGCTCGCGTGCCTACGCCCGCTACATCAAGGGGCTCTACAACCAGTTTGGCGACTGGTACCTGGCCATGGCCGGGTATGACTGGGGTCCAGGCAACATTCAAAAGGCCGTCATGCGCACGGGCTACGCCGACTACTGGGAGCTGTACCGCCGCAACGCCATGCCACGTGAAACCAAGAACTACGTTCCGCAGATCCTGGCTGCCATCATCATGGCCAAGAACCCGGAAAAGTACGGCCTGAACCGCTTCACGCCCGACCCGCCGCTGCAGTACGACACCGTGCCGGTGAGCTATGCGATGGACCTGCGGCTGGCTGCGGACGTCACCGGCACCACGCTGGCTAACCTGGTGTCATTGAACCCGGCCCTTCTGCGCCTGAGCACGCCCCGCGACATCACCTACGATCTGCACCTTCCCGCCGGTACATCCAAACAGTTCAACGACCGCATGGCCGCCATTCCAGAGGCGAAGCGTGCGTCCTGGCGCTTCCATGAAGTCGTTGCGGGCGAGACGCTGCCCCAGATTGCACAGCTCTTCCACGTGGGCGCACCGGACATTCTCGCCGCCAACGACCTGCCGACGGAATCCGCAGTGGAAGAGGGCGACGAGCTCGTCATCCCGGTCGTCGGCGTCAACGGTTCAGGCTTCCATCCGCTGCAGTACACCACCCGCAGTGGCGACACGCTGGTGACCGTGGCTGACCGCTTCGATGTGACGACAGAAGATCTGCGGCAGTGGAACCACCTGTCGTCGTCTATCTTGCCGGCACGCCGCAAAATCTACGTGGCCGAACCGGTACGGCTGGCCCCCGCAGGTCGCGGACGCAGGCACGCAGGCCGGGTCGCGGTGACGCGCGGCGGAAGAGGCCGAGGCGCAGCAAGGGGTGCAGCCGCTACCCGAGGCAGAGGACGCGCCGCTCCGGTAGCTCGCGGTCGTGCAACTAGCCACGGACGTGTCACAGCCGGTCGCAGCACTGTAAAAACTACCCGGGCATCCGCAGGCGGTCGGCCGGCCACGCACGTCGCAGCGGCAAAAAAGCGGCGGCGGTAACGAACAACTCAGGCGCTCAGGATTTCAACACGTCATCCTGAGCGCAGCCGAAGGACCTGCTTTCTCTCGGAGTAGCAACAGCTCCAAAAGAAAGCAGGTCCTTCGATTTCACTCTATTTCGCTCAGGAAGACGAAGCAGGCGATCGGAATAACGAACGCCGAGCAAGCCTAGGCAGTCTTGCCGTTCATGACAGCAATCGCCTTCATGCGTTCCGCCTTCAGTTCCGCCACCGGATCGCCCAGGTACATCCACTCAAAGCCGATCACGCGCGAGTACTTCAGCTCCGCCAGCTTTTTGTAGATGTTGTCGTAATTCACTTCGCCCGTACCCGGCTTGTGCCGCCCGGGAACGTCGGCAATGTGCACCAGGCCGACCAGGTCGATATTCTTTTCGAGCTTCTCGATGAGGTTTCCCGACCCGCGCTGCTCATGGTAGAAGTCATACAAAACCTTCACCTTTGAACTGCCCACGGCTCGCACAATCTCGAACGCCTCACCTACGCTGGGCACGGCTTCCTTGGGGTACTCCAGCAGATCGATCGGCTCCAACACGATCTCAATGTTGTCCTTTTCCAGCACATCCGCAGCGTACTTCAGTGTGTCGACAATTGCGGCCCGCTGCTGCTCCGGTGTCTGCCCCGGCACGCGGGTGTAGGCCGTGTAGATGAACTGCGAACAGCCCAGGCGCTTGCAGCCTGGCATGGCCTTCAGCAGGTCGTCCTTCAGCGCAGTGCGCTTCGTTTGGTCGGCCAGCGCGTTACGCCCGGGGACGGCGCTGTCGACCTTCAGGCCCAGCGACTGCAGCTTTGCCAGGTTCGACTTCCACTCGGCATCCGTCCACTTCTCATACTCGTTACCGACCTCGACGCTGTTCATGCCGGCGTCGGCGGCGGTCTGCAGCCGCTGCTCGAAGGTCAGGCTGCTGTTCAGCGTCCACAGCATCAGGGAGAACTGGTGGCCGCCGTTGTCTGGTGGCGTGGCCGCAGCTGCGCCCCACGCATTGGTGCCCGTGACGAGCGGTGCAAGGGCTGCACCCAGTGAAAGTTTGTTGAAATCTCTACGGTTCATGACGCTCCCAAAAAGCAAAGTGAAACTTGATCGCACACGGAGTATAGAACTTCAGGCGGACCGCATGGCTGCTTCCGCTTCGAGCCGTGCCTCTTTCAATTCTGCTACCGGCTCACCCTGCGGATAAAACTCCATCGCAATGGTGCGGCGGTAGTGCAGTGCTGCCAGCTTGCGATAGATGTTGCTGTAATTCATCTCGCCGGTGCCTGGTCGATAGCGCCCTGGCACATCGGCTATGTGTACTACGCCAACCCGGTCGATGTTGCCATCGAGCTTCTCGATCAGGTTCCCGGAGTCGCGCTGCTCATGGTAAAAGTCGTATAAAACGCGCAGGTCCGGGTTGCCGACCAGCTTCACAATCGCAAACCCATCCAGCGCCGACTTTACCGCTTCATTCTTCGCCTCCAGGTTGTCGATGGGCTCCAGCAGCATGTCGATTCGTTCGCCCTGGCAAATGTCAGACGCGATCTTCAGGGCGTCGACGATCGTTTGCCGCTCCTGCTCCGGCGACCTGCCCGGCACGCGCGATCCGGAGCGGAACGAGAACTGCGTACAGCCAATCTCCCGTGCAAGAGGCACGGCGGCGCGAATCTCATCGGCCATTTTCGCGTGCGCCGACGCATCCGTCAGCCCAGACACGCTCGGGAACATCAGGTCGAACGTCAGGCCAAGCGCATCCTTTTTTGCGACGATGCGCTGGCGCTCTGCGGGCGTCCAGGTGACCCACTCTCGTACCAGTTCGCCCGCGGTGTAACCGGCAGCGGCGACGGTTTCCAGCCGCTGTTCCATGGACATCTGCTTGCCCAGCACCCACAACATGACGGAAAACTGCGGCGACCGCGGGACAGATGCCACCTGCTTGGTCTGGCTGGAGATCGCCTCAAAGTCTTTCGATGCTGTAGCCCCGCCTGCCATTTCGCGACCATCCATATTCGCCACTCCTTATCGCGAAGAAGTATAAAGAAAGCGCGAGATGTGCTGCCAGTGGCACCCGCAGCAGGCAAGCACAGCACCGGCGCAAGCCGTGGAGTCATATGTCGAACAAGCGAATTTTGATGGTGTTAGGGGCAGCCGCGATGCTGGCATCCTGCACCCCACGGGCGGCGTTTGCCCAGTTTCCCCAGGCCGAAGTCGATGCAGCGGCAGCGACCCGCGGTGCCAAGCTGTACAGCACCAACTGCGCGCGCTGCCACGGCGACGACGCGCGCGGCACAGACACTGCGCCTGACATGACACGGTCAGAGGCGGTGCTGCACGACCGTCGTGAAAACCTGCACGGCAAGGAACTTGGGCCCCTGCTGCAAACCCTGCCCGGCCACAACTACAAGTTCAACGAGGCCCAGTTGAACGATCTTTCGTCGTTTCTGTCGGCCACCATCGGCAAGATCCTACGCAGTGGCTACAACGATCAGCCCACCAAGCTGCTGAGCGGCGACGCCAAGGCGGGCGAGGCCTACTTCAATGGCGCGGGTACCTGCAGTCAGTGCCACTCCCCCACCGGCAACCTGAAGGGGGTAGCGTCGAAGTACTCAGTAGCCGCCCTGCAGCAGAAGTGGATCTTTCCCGGCGGCGGCTTCCGTGCCAAGACACGGGAGCAGGTCACGGTCAAGCTGGCAAATGGCAAAAGCTTCACCGGCGACACCATCCGCATCGACGACTTCAACGTCACGCTGAAGGGTACTGACGGCGTATCGCGCACCTTTAGCCGCGTCCCCGGCACAAAGGTCACGGTGACAGACCCCTTCGCCGCCCACACCGCTCTGCTGCCGAAGTACACCGACGCCGACATCCACAACGTAACCGCGTACCTGGAGACGCTGAAATGAAGCGACTCATCGCACTTGCTGCCCTGCTTGTATCCTCCGCTGCCGCGCCCGCGCAAAGCGTGGTCAACGTTGCCAATCCGCACGACACCACCAAGGGTGACGCGTCCGCGGCAACCGTCCCCGGCCGCCAGAAAGCCCCGGCAGCGGCACGCGTCATGACAACGACCGGCGCAACCGGTCTGGCCGCAGGCGAATGGCCTACCTACAACGGTGACCTGACCGGCCGCCGCTACAGCCCGCTGACCAAGATCAATACGCAGACCGTCAAGCAGATGGAGCTGGCCTGGAGCTTCCGCATCGACACCACGACTGGCGGTGGCAAGCGCATCTCCGCCACGCCGCTTTCGGTCGACGGTGTGCTGTACTTCACCGTGCCCAGCCATGCCTGGGCGGTGGACGCGCGCACCGGCATCAAGCTGTGGCAGTTCGACTGGAAGAGCAAGGGTGGCGAAACCATCGGTAATCGTGGCGCCGCCATCCGCGGCACCACCCTCTACTTTGAAACGGAAGACTGCTACCTGGTCGCCATCGACACGGTCACCGGCAAGGAGAAGTGGCATGCCGAGATCGGTGACAAGGCTGCGCGCGACAAGTTCAACTTCGGCAGCGCACCGCCCACCATCGTCAACAACCACGTCATGATCGGCATCTCCGGCGACGACTTCGACATGCCCGGCTTTGTCGAAGCGCACGACCCGGACACCGGTGCCCTGCAGTGGCGCTGGTACACGCACCCTAACCCGGGCGACCCTGAAGCCAAGACATGGCCCAACGATGAGGCCATGATGCACGGTGGCGGCACCACCTGGGTGCCCGGCACCTATGATCCGGAGCTGAACCTGTACTACTTCGGCACCGGCAACGCCCAGCCCGTCATCAACGGTGATGGACGCCCTGGCGACAACCTGTACACCGGCACCATCTGCGCGCTGAATCCGGACACGGGCAAGCTGGTCTGGTACTTCCAGCCCAACCCGCACGACACGCATGACTGGGACGCGGTGCAAACGCCCGTGCTCATCAATGGTGTGATCGACGGCAAGCCACGCAAACTGCTGGTTCAGGCAAGCCGTAACGGCTGGTACTTCCTTCTGGACCGCACCAATGGCAAAGCACTGCTTTCGACACCGTTTGCCAGCCAGAACTGGACGCTGGGCCTGAAGCAAAACGGCAGCCCCATCCCGAACCTGGAGAAGACCGCTCGGCCGAATGGCACGCTGGTCTCACCGAACCAGGCGGGAGCAGCCAACTGGTTTCCGCCCTCCTACAGCCCGCAGACGAACCTGTTCTACGTGGCCGCGTCGGACGCATTCAGCATGTATTACATCTTCGACAACAACAAGAAGCCAGAAGGCTGGGCTGGCAACGACCGTGGCGGCGGCGCAAAATTCGCCCTGCGTGCCCTGGACTACAAAACCGGCAAGCTCAAGTGGGAGCACGTCTGGCCCTCGGGCAGCGCACGTTCCGGCATCCTGACTACCGCTGGTGGAGTCCTCTTCACCGGCGACACCGTATCCAGCCTGGTCGCCATGAATGCTGCCACCGGTGCCATCCTGTGGCACGCCGGTCTCGGCAACCCTGTCACCAACGGTCCCATTACCTACACGCTGGATGGCCAGCAGTATATTGCCGTAGGTGCAGGCGACACGCTGTATGGGTTCGTCCTGCGGTAAACCTTACAAGAGCAAAACAGCAAGGGCAGGCATTCAGCCTGCCCTTGCTGTTTTGTTCAAGGCCGGACGAACGTAATTGCCTCCGGGCATACCTGGCTGCCTACCATAGATGGTTAGGATGCTTACGCTTATGGCCGCGTCACGAATGTCTTTACAAAGCCCATGTTTTAACCTGACACGCAATTTGAAACCCCGGGACGGGCGTACCATCCAGGCAGTAGCGCAGTTCCTTTCGCGTTATGAAAGCCTTCGCGACCTCGGCCCCGTTGCCGAACGCCTCGACACTACGCGCAACGGTGTCTGCACACCGTAACTATGCTGCGCGAATCTGCAGAACGCAGAACGAGGTGAGACGTGGAAGAACTTACAGCAGACATTACACCCCTGGGCGCGGCGGAACTGGACGGCATGAACGCCTACTGGCGGGCCTGCAACTACCTTTCCGCCTGCATGATCTACCTGCGCAGCAATCCCCTGCTGCGCGAACCGCTGAAGCCGGAACACATCAAGCGACGTCTGCTGGGTCACTGGGGTTCTGACCCGGGTCAATCTTTTGTCTGGGTGCATCTGAACCGGCTCATTCGCAAGTATGACCTGGACGTAATCTACATCTCCGGCCCGGGCCACGGCGCCCCGGCGACGCTCTCCAACAGCTATCTTGAGGGCCACTACTCGGAGATTTACCCCGCCTGCAGCCAGGATGAGCAGGGCATGCTGACGCTGTTTCAGCGCTTCTCATTTCCGGGCGCGCTGGGCAGTCACTGCACGCCTGAGACGCCCGGCTCCATCCACGAGGGCGGCGAACTTGGCTACAGTTTGTCCCACGCATACGGCGCGGCTTTCGACAATCCTGACCTGATCGTGGCCTGCGTCATCGGCGACGGAGAGGCAGAAACCGGCCCGCTGGCCACCTCGTGGCATGCGAACAAGTTCCTGAACCCTATCCGCGATGGCGCGGTCCTGCCTATTCTGCACCTGAACGGCTACAAGATCGCTAACCCCACCATTCTGGCGCGCATTCCACATGAAGAGCTGGAGTGGTTGATGCGCGGCTACGGCTACACGCCCTACTTTGTCGAGGGCAACGACCCGGAGACGATGCACCACTTAATGGCACGGGCCATGGAGCAGTGCGTGCTTGCGATCCGTGACATACAGCAGACCGCGCGTACGTCCGGCACCTTTGAGCGTCCGCGCTGGCCGGTGATCGTGCTCCGTTCGCCCAAGGGATGGACGGGCCCCAAGGAAGTCAGCGGCCACAAGGTAGAGGATTTCTGGCGCGCGCACCAGGTGCCCGTTCTGGACCCGGAGACCAACCCTGTCAACCTGAAGCTGGTGGAAGACTGGCTGCGCAGCTACCGGCCCGAAGAGTTGTTCGATGAAAATGGCAAACTTCGGCCGGACCTGCAGGCACTGGCGCCTACGGGTACGCGCCGCATCAGCGCAAATCCGCACGCAAACGGCGGCCTGTTGCGCAAACCGCTTAACCTGCCGGTCTTTACCGACTACGCCGTGGATCCACGCGGCAACGCAAAGGTTTACGAGTCGCCAACGGCCGTGCTGGCCACATTTCTGCGCGATGTGATGAAGCGGAACATGACCAGCTTTCGCGTCTTTGGCCCGGATGAAACTGCTTCAAACAAACTGGACGGCATCTACGCCGCCTCGGAAAAAACCTGGGTCGCCGAATACAAGCCCGAAGACGCCGACGGCACGGAGATCACGGTCGACGGCCGCGTGATGGAAATGTTGAGCGAACACACGCTGGAAGGCTGGTTTGAAGGTTACGTTCTGACCGGCCGGCACGGCCTGTTTTCGACGTACGAATCGTTCGTGCACGTGATCGATTCCATGTTCAACCAGCACGCCAAGTGGCTTGAGAAATCCAAAAAGGAAATTCGCTGGCGAGCGCCCATCGCATCCATCAACCTGCTCATCACCTCCCTGGTCTGGCGGCAGGACCACAACGGATTTACCCATCAGGACCCCGGCTTTCTGGACGTGGTCACCAATAAGAGCCCCGACGTCGTGCGCATCTACCTGCCGCCCGACGCCAACTGCCTGCTGAGCGTGGCCGACCATTGCCTTCGTTCGGTCGA
>JBPBQP010000126.1:0-15079 GCA_050954745.1 Janthinobacterium lividum
ATCAGAAGGGCAGTTGCAGACCGCGCAACGGAGACACTTTTCAACATAAACCTCAACGGTGGCGCGGGATTTCCCCTTCCCCAACCTGCCGAAGTATATCAAAGCGGGACCACGGCATGGCTGGCTGAGAGAGCAAGTACGATAGGGAAGACCCAAGACCATGTCGATGAACACAGCTTCCAGCCCGCCTGCCGCCCCTACCGATCGCCTCTTTGGCTCTTCACCTGTCCTGTGTGACGGTGCAATGGGCACCATGTTTTACGCACGCGGTGTCTTTATCAATCGTTGCTTTGACGAACTGAACCTCTCAGAGCCGCAGATGGTGCGCGAACTGCACGAGGAGTACCTGCTGGCTGGGGCAGAGTTGATCGAGACCAATACGTTTGGCGCCAATGCCGTGCGCCTGAAGCGATTCGGCCTTGAGGGCAGGGTCGATGAGATCAATACGGCCGCTGTCCGCTTGGCCCGCGCCGCCGTTGACGGTATGCGTGAAAAGCATGCCATTCAGGCGTTTGTCGCGGGTGCTATCGGCTCGCTCGGCCTGAAGGAGGATGAGCGCGAGCCTGCCGCCATGCTGGCCGCCTACACAGAACAGGCCGCCGCGCTGGAGCGTGCCGGCGTCGATCTGTTCGTGGTGGAAACGGTCACGTCTCTGGCGGAGGCACAGGCCGCACTGCAGGCTGCAAAACAGGTTGCGCCGCATCTGCCGGTGATCGCCATGATCACGGTGACCGATAGCGGCAAGGTAGCGGATGGCACGTCGCCGGAGGACGCCGCAGAAGCGCTAGAGGTGGCGGGGGCACGGGCCATCGGCTGCAATTGCAGCGACGGCCCAACACTCGTGCTGGCCACCATCGAGCGGATGCGCCGCGTCACGAAGTTGCCGTTGGCCGCGATGCCAAACGCGGGCATGCCGAACTGCGTGGACGGTCGCAGCATCTACCTGTCTTCACCGGAGTACCTGGCCAGCTTCGCGCGTAAGGCTATGCGGATGGGCGCGACCATCATCGGCGGCTGTTGCGGAACGACGCCGCAACACATCAAGGCCATGCGGTCGTCGGTGAAGGCGATTCAGGCACAGGCAGAAGGTGTCGCGCAGGCCGGGACCGCCGCCGCGCCCAGCCAGATACAGCCATCACCACTTGCTGATCGCTCCGCCGTCGGCGCGCTGATTGCCCATGGGGAGTTTGTCTCCATGGTGGAAATTGTGCCGCCGAAAGGTATTGATGCGGCGCGTGAAATAGTTGGGGCGCGCATGCTGAAAGACCTCGGGGTCCACGCCATCAACGTGCCCGACTCGCCCCGCGCCAGCGCCCGCATGAGCGCAAGCAGCCTGTGCCTGCAGATTCAGCAGCAGGTCGGCATTGAGACGGTGCTGCACTACACCTGCCGCGACCGCAACCTGCTGGGCATCCAAAGCGACCTGCTGGGCGCAGCCTCGCTGGGCCTGCGCAATATTCTGTGCCTGACAGGCGACCCGCCGAAGATGGGCAGCTACCCGGATGCGACCGCCGTGTTCGACGTGGATGCCGTGGGCCTTACCCGCATCGTGCGCGACATGAACCACGGGCTGGACATCGGCGGTAACAGCATCGGTGCCAGCACCGGCTTTGCCATCGCAGTGGCAGCCAATCCTGGCGTGCCGGATCTGGATGCAGAGGTCAGACGCTTTGCTGCCAAGGTAGAGGCGGGTGCGGAATACGGCATTACGCAGCCGGTCTTTGACCTGCGCCTGCTGGAAGCATTCCTGAAGCGGATCGAAGGGTTTCGCATCCCCATTGTTGCCGGGATCTGGCCGCTGACCAGCGTGAAGAATGCCGAGTTTATGAAGAACGACCTGAAGGTCAGCATGCCGGATGAAATTCTTCAGCGCATGGGACGAGCCGCAACCAGTCCAGAAGCCTCGCGTGCCGAGGGCGTCCGCATTGCGCAGGAGATGCTGGCTGAGTCGCAACCCATGGTGCAGGGTGTGCAGGTGAGTGCGCCTTTTGCCCGCTACACCGCAGCGGCGGAAGTGCTGGAGGCCATTCTCAGCCCGCGCTGGCTGCGGCAGGAGGGAACTGATGGCAACCTTTGAAGATCAATTAAAGACCCTCGAATCGGTCGTCGAAAAGCTGGAGCGTGGTGATCTGTCGCTGGAAGAATCGTTGTCGCTGTTTGAGCAGGGCGTCAGTCTGTCCGACGCCTGCAAGAAGGAGCTGGACGCCGCTGAGGGACGCGTGCAGGTGTTGCTGCAGCGTGGCAACGGTCGGGAACGGGTTGCCGAAGACCTGCGGCTCGAGGAATAGAAGGATTGCGTCGAAACGGCAGGTCGCGGAAACTGCGTTGCTGAAGCGATCAGCTTCGTAGTTCGGCGTGGACGACTACGGCGCTACTCCAGTGACAAAGCACTGACACTTGCCTTAGCATGGTGCCGAATCTGCTCACTACCTGCACGTCGTCAGGTTGATCTGCCACAAGTCCTTACCGCTTCGGGAGTCCTCTGATGCCAACGAATCGCCGCACCTTCCTGCTTGCCAGCGGTCTGACTGCCCTTGCCTCCACGCGGGCCTACGCCGCGTCTGACCGTTTACGTATTGGTGTCATCGGTGCAGGCGGACGCATGCGGTCGCTGCTGGATTCAGCCGAGAAATCAGGACACACCTTCGACATCACTTCCGTTTGTGATGTGTATGTTCCCAATCGCGAGGCTGTAAAGTCCCGGCCCAGCGCGATGAATGCCACCCTGCACAATGACTATCGTGAGGTGCTGGACGACAAGAATGTCGACGCCGTCATCATCGCCACGCCTGATCACTGGCACGTCCGCATCGCCGTCGCGGCGCTGGCTGCAGGCAAGGATGTGTACCTGGAAAAGCCCGTCACACACACGCTGGAAGAGGGCGCGGCGCTGCAGAAGGGCGTGCGTTCCAGCAAGCAGATCCTGCAGTGCGGCATGCAGCAGCGCAGCTGGTCGCACTTCCGCAATGCAGTGGAACTGATCCAGGGTGGCTCGCTGGGCCGCGTGACGCAGGTGCGCACCTACTGGTGGCAGAACTACGACGTAAGCTGGGTGCCGAAGCCCATCGACACGGCGCAGTTGGACTGGAAGCAATGGCTCGGCGGCATCCCGGATCAGCCTTTCTCCCTGGAGAAGTACAGCCGCTGGCGGTGGTTCTGGCAGTCAGGCGGTGGCGCGATGACCGACCTGTTTGCGCACTGGATCGACGTGGTGCACTGGGCCATGAAGTCGAACGAGCCGTCTCTGGCGACTCTGGTTGGCGACAGTTACATCCAGAAGCAGTGGGAGTGCCCGGACACGCTCCAGGCGGCTTTCCGCTACCCCGGTTTCGACGTCGTCTACGAGGGAATGATGAGCTCGTCTATTGACGACGGCGGGCTTGAGTTTCGTGGCACCGAGGCAACGCTGAAGCTGACGCGATCGGGCATGACGGTGTGGCGCGAACGCGTCAAGAGCACACAGAACCCAATCCTGAAAGAAGACAGCTTCGAAGACGGCACGGTCACGCACATGCGCAACTTCTTTGACTGCGTCCAGACGCGCAAGGAGCCGAACGCGCCGGTTGAAGCGGGCATTGCAGCCGCAAACGCTGGTCACATCGGGAACCTGGCTTACCGTAGTGGAGGTCTGACCAAGTGGCCGGTTCACGGCAGAGCGTAGTAAGCTCGCGGCGCTCTTACAATAGAGCAGATGCCCCTGGAAAACACTTTCGACGCAATTACGGCCGCGGAGCCCTCGGCCGACGACCCGAAGCGCTACTCACCGCACGACATTGAGCCGCGCTGGCAGGCCGTGTGGGATGCCGACCCGTCGCTGTACGCTGCCGAGCCGCATACCAGCGCCAAGCCGAAGTATTACGTGCTGGAGATGCTGCCGTATCCCAGCGGCAAGCTGCACATCGGCCACGTGCGCAACTACAGCATTGGCGACGCGCTGGCGCGCTACCAGTGGATGAACGGTTTCAACGTGCTGCACCCCATGGGCTGGGACAGCTTTGGCCTGCCGGCGGAGAACGCGGCGATCAAGAACAACATTCCGCCGCGCGAGTGGACGCTTTCCAACATTGCCGAGATGCGCAAGCAGTTTGCGCGGCTGGGCCTGGGCTACGACTGGGCTCGCGAAGTGACAACTTGCCTGCCGGAGTACTACCGCTGGAACCAGTGGTTCTTCCTGGAGATGCTGAAGCGCGACCTTGCCTATCGCAAGAAGAGCAAGGTGAACTGGTGCCCAAGCTGCAACACCGTTCTGGCGAACGAGCAAGTGGTAGCCGGCTGCTGCTGGCGGCATGAGGATGTCGTCGTGGAACAGCGCGACCTGACGCAGTGGTTCTTCCGCATCACAAAGTACTCGGATGAACTGCTGGATGGCCTCGACCAACTGCCCGGCTGGCCTGACAAGGTTAAGACCATGCAGCGTAACTGGATTGGCCGCAGCGAAGGCGCGGAGGTCACGTTTGCGGTCGATGGCTGTACGGATAGCATGACCATCGCGGTGTTCACCACGCGGATCGACACCATCTTCGGTGCCACATCGCTGCAGCTTGCGCCGGACCACCCTGTCATCCAGCATTGGTGCGGCCTGGACGCTCCGCTGCTGGTCGAAGTGGACCGCATGCTGGCCGAGCAGAAGACGGCCCGCGATACGGACATGCTGGGCGAGTTGCCGAAGCACGGCATTCCGACCGGACGATCTGTCACCAATCCCTTCACGGGCGAAAGCATTCCGGTTTGGGTGGCGAACTATGTCTTGAGCGGTTACGGTACCGGTGCCGTTATGAGCGTGCCCGCGCATGACGAGCGCGACTTCGAGTTCGCCACCAAATATGGCCTGCCCATCGTGCGGGTTGTAGCTCCGAATCTGGATACGGACGACCTCGCCCTGCCCTACACGGCGAAGGAAGAAGCTGTCCTGATCGACAGCGGTGAATGGACCGGCGAGCCTGTGCTGGAAGCGCAGGCAAAGATGGCGAAGCACGCCGAGGCGGGCGGCTTCGGCAAGCCCACCACGACCTATCGCCTGAAGGACTGGGGCGTGTCGCGCCAGCGCTACTGGGGAACGCCCATCCCGGTGGTGTACTGCGATGCGTGCGGCATGCAGCCGGTGCCGGTGGACCAGTTGCCGGTGTTGTTGCCAGAGCAGATTGACCTCGCGGATGTTGACGGTTCACCGCTGGGCCGTGTACCCGGCTTCGTCAATACGACGTGTCCTGCCTGTGACAGACCGGCGCGGCGCGAGACCGACACCATGGACACCTTCGTGGATTCGTCCTGGTACTTCTATCGCTACACGGACGCTCAGAACAGCACCGCTCCCTTCAGCAGCGATGCGGCGAACTACTGGTTTCCCATCGACCAGTACATCGGCGGTGTCGAGCACGCCATCCTTCACCTGATTTATTCGCGTTATTGGACCAAGGTGATGCGCGACATCGGCCTGATCGCGAACAACGAGCCGGCCACGCGCCTGTTTACGCAGGGCATGGTCATCAAGAACGGCGCGAAGATGTCAAAGTCCAAGGGTAACGTGGTCTCGCCCGACGACATGATCGACAAGTACGGTGCGGACGCCACGCGCATGTACGCGCTGTTTGCCGCGCCGCCGGACCGCGACCTGGAATGGCAGGAGGACGGTGTGGCGGGCGTCTATCGATTCCTGGCGCGGGTCCACCGGCTTGCCACAAAGTTTGCACCGACGCTGCGTGGTGTCGATGCTGCAACGACGCGCGCAACCTTGAGCATCGATGAGCAGAAGCTGCTGCGCTTGTTGCACCAGACCATCGCAAAAATCACGCTGGACTTCTCCGGCCGCTGGCACTTCAACACCTGCATTGCCAGCATCATGATCCTGGTCAACGAGATCAGCACAGCGGAGGCCGCGATGGATAGCGGCACGATCACACCGGCAACGCAGCACGAGGTCTTCCGCTCGCTGACGCTGCTGCTGGCTCCCTTTGCACCCTTTCTGGCGCAGGAGGTCTGGACAGAGCTTGGACATGCAGGCGTCGTCTTCCGCCAGCCGTGGCCGCACTCCGACCCGGAGCTTGCGCGGGAGAACGAAATGGAGATTCCAGTGCAGGTGAACGGCAAGCTGGTGACGGTGATCAAGTTGGCTGCCGAGGCCGACGTGGAGGCAATCAAGGCCGCTGCGCAGGGCGATGCCAAGGTCGGCGCGCGCCTTTCAGGCAAGACGATCGTGAAGATCGTCGCGGTGCCGGGCAAACTGGTCAACATCGTCGTGAAGGGGTAGCGATCGTGACATCGCAGCAGCCAAGGAGCACCGAACGCGCCACGCAGGGTTTTGTCGCGAACCTGGCATGGCTGCGTGCTCGGCCATCGCTGACGTTGATCGAAGTGGCGTGGCGCTGGCTTTTCGGCATTCCCGCGCTGTTTCTGATCTACCGCGAAGCAAGCCGTGCGCTGGCTGCAGCACCGTGGCGCGCTACTGGCGTGCAGAACAGCAGTGTCAATGAATTACTGACGGATCCCGTGCGGGCGGCTACTCGCTTTGCGGACTTCGCAGCCGTGGTCGGCCCCGGGCTTTATCATGCCGCCTTATGGCTCGCGCCCGTACTGCTGATTGCTTGGGCAATCATTTCCGGACTGGGACGTGCCACGTTGCTGCGACGCATGGATCCCGCGCTGCAGTTTCGGCCTGCAAGGCTCATGCTGCTGCAACTGCTGCGCGTCGTGCCGCTTGCCGCGGCGTTTGCGGCGTGGTGGTTCGGCCTGCGGGCGCTTGCAAACAGCACGATTTACCGGCCTATCGCTGCTGGTGGCGAACCGCAGATGATGCTTTACGTGGGTGGTGTCATCGTGCTGTCCCTGGGCCTCTTTGTGTTGTCCGCGGCGGCAGGCTGGGTCTTCAGCATTGCGCCGTTGCTCAGCGCGCTGCACGGCACAGGCGCGCTGCGCAGCGTGCGAGATGCGCTTCACGTTGGAAGCGTGCGAAATGGTCTGATCGAAATCAACATGGTGCTAAGCGTCGTGAAGATTGCGCTGCTTGTGCTGGCCATGGTTTTCTCTGCGTGCCCGCTGCCGTTTCAGTCCGTCATGACCGACGAGTTCCTGTTCTGGTGGAACGTGGCTGTAGCGATCTGGTACTTTCTAGCGTCCGATTTCTTCCATGTGGCGAGGCTTTCCGGGTATCTTCGGTTGTGGCAGGCTGCGCGCCGGTAAATACGGACCCGTCTGTCTCTATCCCCACACTTGCTCGGAGAGTCCTGCATGTCATTTGGTCTTTATGTCCTCGGTTACATCATTGTGATTTGCGGCGCGGCTTACCTGCTGCACCTGGCGCACGTGCCGCAGCATTGGATCATCGGTGTGGTTATCCTGCTGGTCGGTGCCGGCATCGTTACCGGCGTGACCAACACCCGCCAGAAAGACAGCAACTAACCCACCCGGTACGCGGCAGTGCGGTGCGCTTCCTGCGCTGCCGCACCGTACAATTCCGGAGTGAGCAGTTCAACCGTAGTCATTCTCGATTTTGGCGCGCAGTATACCCAGCTGATCGCGCGGCGTATCCGTGAGTTCCAGGTCTTTTCCGTCGTGCTGCCGTGCACGGCCCCGCTCGACTCCATCAAGGCGCTCAACCCCATCGGCATTGTGCTGTCAGGCGGACCCAGCTCCGTGTATGACACGGACGCCCCCAAGGCGGACCCCGCGGTGCTGCAGCATGGGCTGCCGACGCTCGGCATCTGCTATGGCATGCAGTGGATGGCCCACCACCTGGGCGGCAAAGTCGTCCCCGCAGATAAGCGTGAGTACGGCGATGCCGTGGTCGAAGTCAGCGCGTCGAACCGCCTGTTTGAAGGCCTGCCCAGCAGCCTGGAAGTGTGGATGTCGCACGGCGACAGCGTTGTCGACCTGCCCGCAGGCTTTACCGCTTCCGCACAGACCGGCAACTCGCTTGCGGCCATTGCCGACGAAAGTCGCGGTATGTACGCCGTGCAGTGGCACCCCGAAGTAGCGCACAGCAAGCAGGGAACCGCGCTGCTGCAAAACTTTGTTCTCAACATCTGCAGTGCCAAAGCCGACTGGACGCCCGAGCACTTCATCCAGACTACGGTGGACGCGATTCGTGCGCAGGTGGGCGACGGACGCGCGATCTGCGGCCTGTCCGGCGGGGTCGATTCGGCGGTCGCGGCGGTGCTGGTGCAACGTGCCATCGGCGACCGGCTGACGTGCATCTTTGTCGACAACGGCGTGCTGCGCAAGAATGAATTTCAGCAGGTGCAGGCCAACATGCGCAAGAAGCTGGGCCTGAACGTCGTGGCCGTCGACGCATCCAAGCGCTTTCTTTCGCAGCTGGTTGGCGTCACCGATCCCGAGACCAAGCGCAAGATCATCGGCAAGGAGTTTATCTCGGTCTTCGACGATGAGGCCGCCCGCATCCTGCTGGAAGAAGAGAAAAATGGTGAACTGCCAACGGACGGCAGCGGCCATGAGGTGGCCTGGCTGGTCCAAGGCACCCTCTACCCTGACGTCATCGAGTCCAGCAGCGTGAAGGGCCCGTCGCAGACCATCAAGAGCCATCACAACGTGGGTGGTCTCCCCGAAAACATGAAGCTCAAACTGATTGAGCCGCTGCGCGACCTGTTCAAGGATGAGGTCCGCCGCGTGGGCCGTGACCTGGGCATGCCGGACGAGGTGCTGGAGCGGCAGCCGTTTCCTGGCCCGGGCCTGGCCGTGCGCATCCTCGGGGAAATCACGCCGGAACGCGTCGATATCCTGCAGAATGCGGACGAGATCGTCGTTGCCGAGATCAGGAAGGCGGGTCTCTACCGGAAGATCTGGCAGAGCTTCGCCGTACTGTTGCCGGTGAAGACAGTCGGCGTCATGGGGGACCAGCGCACCTATGCCTATACCTGCGCGGTACGCGCCGTGCATAGCGAAGACGGCATGACAGCAGACTGGGTGCCGCTGCCGTACGAAGTGCTGCGGGTCATCTCAAGCCGCATTGTCAACGAAGTGCGCGGCATCAACCGCGTCGTCTATGACATCACCTCAAAGCCCCCCGGCACCATCGAGTGGGAGTAGCTGCTTCAGCAAAGCGACATAAAGCCATAAGCGTCGCCATATCGCTGACGGTCTTGCTCAAGAGTCTTAAGCAACGAAAAGGCTGCCTATGACAGGCAGCCTTTGCTCGTAGCCGCGTCGTCTCAACCAAGTTCTTCCATGGAGTTGACTCCGAACTTGGTGTACCAGGGGGTGGCAACCTTCAGAGCTTCGTTCACGTTCTTGATGTTCTCGACGCCAGTCGTCTCGAGCCACTCTTCAAAGACCTTTGCGCCCTGAGTCGCATAAATCTTGATGCCGTCGTACCACGTTGCACGACCGCAGAGAACGCCGTTGAACCTGGTGCCAGACTCGCCTGCAAGCGCGAGCGTTTCAATGAAGATGGGGTTTGTAACGCCCGCCGACAGGTAAATGAAGGGTTTGTCCGTCATGCTCTCCGCATCGCGGAACAGCTGCAGCGCTTCGTTGCGGGTGTAGGCCTTCTCCCCTTTGTAAGCTCGGGTGCCTTCGACAAAGGTCATCTCGACGGGAACCTCTACCTTCAGGATGTCAATGGAATAGCGATCCTGCCCAAACTCTTTCATGGTCCCGGAGACGACACTTGGCTTCTTCTTCGCGTAGTCCAGTGTCTTCTCGCCTTTGCCGTTCTCGTCGTAGCCGACTGGCTCCATGAAGAAGGGAATGTCGTGGTAGTTGCACTCGTCGCCGATGCGTTCAATCCACGCGTGTTTCAACTCGTTAATTTCCGGCTTTTCATAGGGGGTGTAATACAGCAGGATCTTGATGCAGTCTGCACCCGCTTCTTTCAGGCGGCGAACGCTCCATACATCCAGCAGGTCAGGCAGGCGACCCGGTGTCGCGGAGTCGTAGCCGGTCTTCTCGTAGGCAAGCAGCAGACCGGCGTCATTGCGCTGGCGGGAGGCGGGCAGGCCGTACTCCGGATCGAGCAAGATGGCTGATGCGTAGCGCGTCAGCACCTTGGTGACCAGTTCCTTGAAGACGATCAGATCGTCGGCATTTGCGTCGCTTCCGCGCGCTGCGCCAATCGACTTCTGCAGCGATCCACGCTGGTCCATGGCGGCGGCGGCAATGACGCCGCGAGCGTCTGAAACTGCCTTCAGGCCTGCGAGTTTTCCGGGTGTTGGCTTCATTTTTAGACTCTTTCTTATGACTTGGTACAGCTTTAAGCATTGAGATGCTGCTAAAACACGGTGGCACTGGTTGTAGGCGCTTTTACCTGGGCGTATCTGGCAGCAAGGTCGCTTCCTGTAATTTCACCAGATCTGCGATGCCGCCCGCGGCGTAGTCGAGCATGGAGCTCAACTGGTCACGCGTATAGGTCCCACGTTCTGCCGTCGCCTGCGTCTCTACCAGGCCGCCGGAGGCCGTCATGACGACGTTCATATCGACCTCGGCCTGAGAGTCTTCCTCGTACGCCAGGTCGAGCAGCACGTTACCGCTAACCACGCCGACCGAGGTGGCCGCTACCAACTCCTTCAGGGGCGACTTTGGCAGGGTACCGGCCGCTACGAGGCGGTTCAACGCCATGGCGAGCGCCACGCAGGCCCCCGTAATGGCTGCGGTCCGCGTGCCGCCGTCGGCCTGCAACACGTCACAATCCAGAATGATGGAGCGTTCGCCCAGCGCCTTCAGATCGACCACGCTACGCAGTGAGCGGCCGATGAGCCGCTGGATTTCGTGCGTGCGGCCGCCGATCTTGCCGCGCTCACTCTCACGCGGCGTGCGGGTCAGGGTGGCGCGTGGCAGCATGCTGTATTCCGCTGTGACCCAACCCTTGCCGCTGTTGCGAAGCCAGCCCGGTACAGACTGCTCCACCGTGGCATTGCACAGCACACGCGTATTGCCGACCTCGATCAGCACTGAGCCTTCCGCGGTAGCGACAAAGTCGGGGAGCAGGCGAACCGGACGCAGCGCATGAGCAGCGCGGCCCGCAGACCGAAAGGTAGATGTGCTTAAAACTTGGTTGTTCACTTCCAAAGTATCGCTGAAAAACACAGACCTTCATGTCTCGACCGTTCGCTACACGCAATTACGATGTGCCGCCATCCACGGGAACCAAGATCGTAGTTGGACAAGCCGGGTACTATCAGTTACTTTCCGTACATTACCCTTACCGCTTTTGAACACGCATAGGTAACCTTCACACAGATGACCGAAGAACGCATACATCCGTATCTACCTGCCTCTATGAGTCGTGCAGATCGCAACGCCATCGTCTCTGCGCGTGCAACTGGTAGCGCAAGCAACGGTCAGGGAGCGCCCCTGGTGCTGCCTCCGCCTCACATTGCGTCGCTGCAACCGGATGGGCTGCATTCCGGCCGCTCTCTGTCCAGGATGAGCCTGTTGATCGTGGATAACGACCAACCTGTGCTGAAAGCGTGCGGAGAAATTGCAACCGGCATGGGCTTTGACGTGACCACGGCACACACTGCTGGCGACGCACGTGAGCATGTGCTGACAAACTCTCCGGACGTCATCCTGATGGATCTCAAGATGCCTTCCGGCGGGTTGACCCTGCTGGAAGAAATTCGAGTGAAGCGGCCTCGCTGCTCGGTCGTCGTAATGACCGCATTTGCTACCGTTACGTCTGCTATCGAAGCTATGCGTATCGGCGCGACGGACTACCTGACCAAGCCGTTCGCCATGGATGAGTTGACCAGCGTGCTGGATCGTGCAGCGCAGCGCCGGTCCTTTGAAATTGAAAGTAAGCGCATTCAGGGGCACCTGCCTACACAGCGCGACGGCTTGCTGATCGGTACCTCGCCAGAGATGGAAAAGCTGCACCGGATTGTCCTGAAGGTGGCTCCGGCTGCACATCCCGTCCTTATCCTGGGCGAAAGCGGCACAGGCAAAGAAGCGGTCGGGAGGGCGATCCACGCGAGTGGACCGCTTAGCGGCCGCCGCTTCATGGTTCTGGAATGCGAGCAGCTTTCCCCTGCGGTGCTCGAGGCGGAATTATTCGGCTATGTTCGCAGCCCCAACACGGGTGAGAGCAGGCCCAAAGAGGGTGCCCTGGTTGCAGAGGCGGGTGGCACTCTGTTTCTCGACGGTATTCACGAGATTCCGCTGGAACTGCAGGCAAAGCTGCTACGTGCGCTGCAGGACAAAAAAGTGCGCCCAGCCGGTTCCGACCAAGCTGTGCCAGTGACGGTTCGTTTGCTGGCTGCCTCCAGCCGTAACCTTTCCGCACTGGTAGATCAGGGTGCGTTCCGAAAGGATCTGTTCTACAAGCTGAACGTGGTGAGCCTGCGCATCCCCCCGTTGCGGGAGCGTCGTCAGGACATACCGGTCTTGACGGAGTATTTTCTCGAGCGGATGCGCAGGGAAACTCCGGTCCCGCATCGATTTGCAGTGGAAGCCATGCAGATGATGATGAGCTACGACTGGCCCGGCAATGTGCGGGAACTTGAGAACGCCATCGATAGTGCATGCGCTGCGGCGAGCGGCCCCATGCTTTACACCGGCGACTTGCCTCTTGGTTTGCGCGATGCCGTGCCGTCAAAGGCCGACGTGTCAGGGGTTACACGTGTCGATGAGCGGGAAACGCTTGAGCTGGAAGCGGGACAGCCCGCGCCTGACAGGCGAGCCCCTGCAGCCATTGTTTCCATTGCTGACCTGGAACGGGAAGCTATTTTGCACACCATTCGCCAGTTGCGTGGCGATAAGCTGATGGCCGCAAAGCTGCTGGGCATTGGTAAAACAACGCTGTACCGTAAGCTCAAGGAATACGGCATCGCAGACTGATAGTTACAGGACGGCGAGGCCAAAGATCCTCGTTCGTCAGCTTGATCATTGCACCACTGGTACGTTGGATTCGGCCTTCCCCATTCTGTTTACCTCAAGCGAGGCGAAATGGAAAAAACAGTATTGATCGTTACAGCAATCGAAGGCGCCGAAAACCTGGCGCGTGCCCTCTCTCGCGATGCAGATGCGGTGGTCGAAATTGCGCGTAGCCGCCGGGCTGCGCTAGCCAGACTACGGCGCGGAGCTGTCACCGCCGTCCTGCTGGATACCTCGCTCTCTGAAGCAGAGATGACTACGTCGGAAATGGTGTGGCAGAACGCCGAGGGCGCTGTGCCCATCGAAATCAATCTCTGCACCCTGGGAGCGGCGGGCGTTGTGCGCCTGTTGCGAAACCTGCTGGAAAACCGCGAGCAGGCCGAGGCTCTCGGTCGTCGCTTCGCTTCGAATGAGTTTGCTCGGGATTTTAAATCGACGGTCACGAGCCTGCTGCTGGAGAGCGACATCATGTTGCGGGAAGCCTCTGTGCCACCTGCCATGACAGCAAAGATTCAGCATATGAAGGAGCTTGCGAACTCACTCCGCATACGTCTGGACGAACACACCACACTACCGATGAACGGCTAGCGAGATCACCGCGGGCTATGTGGCGGCATCCGCCGCCGCATGTTCGTCGTGTGCTCTGCTAACCTGTCGAAACACCCTGCAGCAAACTGTGGCGCATCAGCCTGGCCGTAGGCAAACACTGCAGATGGAGCGAAAGAATGTCAGAGCAAGAAGCCGCTGTACTACAGGGACCTGTAAAGATCACCGTCCGCCCCAATGGTCCCTTGCGAATTGAGGGTGCAATCCACCTTGTGGATGCTGACGGCGCAGCATGGGACCTGACGGGAAAACCAGCCGTGTCGCTTTGCCGCTGCGGGCTCAGTGAAAAGCGCCCCTTCTGCGATGGTTCGCACAACAAGGCAAACTGGCAGTGCATGGCTTCGCCTGGCAATCTTACCGGTAAGTAGTTTCACCAAGTCCAGGAGTCGTCCGAATGACCTTGCCGTTGCTACGGTTCGCCGCGAGTGTTGCTCTGTCGTTGACAGCTACGGGAGTCTTTGCGGTGCCAGCAGTCGCGCAAGCTGCCGCGCAGAGTGACACCGCACAGGTTCTTTACGTACGCACAGAAGCGATGGTGCCCATGCGCGACGGTGTAAAGCTGCATCTCGTTATTTTGCGACCGCAGGGTTCTGAGTCTGGCGCACCGCTGCCTATCCTGATGAGCAGAACGCCTTACGGCGCGGGAGGCTCCAGCGACGGCTTGAACCGTTCCAAGCCGGAGCTGGCTAAGAGCCGATACATCTTCGTGCAGGCCGATATACGAGGCAAGTATGGCTCGGAAGGGCAGTTCGTCATGAATCGGGCGCTGACCCATGTGCCCGGCAATCGTACCGACCCGAGGCTGGTGGATGAAAGCAGTGACACCTACGACACCGTGGCTTGGATGATCAAAAATCTCCCTAACAACAACGGCCGTGTTGGCGTCCTGGGCGTGTCTTACCCGGGCTTTCTGGCGATGATGGCCGGTGTCGATCACCACCCGGCGGTCAAGGCGATCTCCCCACAGGCACCCATGACCAACATCTGGCTGGGTGATGATTTCTTCCACAACGGGGCGTTTCGGCAAACGTATAGCTACGACTACGTGCTGCAACTGGAGCGGGCCAAGGACGACCAAACCGTCAGCATGACGGAGGATACGTACGACTACTTCTTGAAGCATGTGAATTTCGCTGGTGCCGCAGCAGACGCGAAGATGACCGCGCTGCCAACCGCAAAGCGCTTTCTGACGGAACCCGAGTATTCGCCCTTTTGGCACGCCATGGCGGTCGAAGACCATCTTCACAAGCCTGAGGTGCCGACGCTGGAAGTTGGTGGCTGGTTCGACCAGGAAGATATGTGGGGCCCGCAGGAGGAGTACAAGCACCTGCGCGCGGAGGAAGGTAGCGACCCTGCGCGGAAGGTCTACCTGGCGCTTGGACCTTGGAATCACGGCGGCTGGGGAGGCACGGGTGAAAAGCTCGGCGCGATTGATTTCGGCCAGCCAACCGGTACGGAGTACCGCAAGACAATCGAAGCGCCCTTTTTCGAGCTCTACCTGAAAGACAAGCCGGGCTTTGGGTTGGAGGATACCGCCAGCTTCCGAACCGGCAGCAACCAGTGGCAGCATTATGCGCAATGGCCGCCGAAGGCTGGCTTTCAGGCCGCTAAGATTTACCTTGGCACAGACAAGTCACTGAGCTTCACGGCACCC
>JBPBQP010000127.1:0-9258 GCA_050954745.1 Janthinobacterium lividum
AATCTCATTGATCGCCCGGCTCATCTTGCCAGGGTCGCCCGTGCCCAGCAGCGTGTGCAGGTAGATGTAGTCAGCCTCGAGCATGACGTCCGCCTCGAGTTCGCCGCACCAGTAGCCGTCCGGATGCTGCTGACCCAATAGCCAGTTTTTTGCGCCGTTTACGGCTTCACGCACACGGTCAAGCCCAAGGTCAATGCGGCCGAATCGTGGTTGCGTCGCGGTGCCGGTGGCCGTAACTGTTGCTGCGCCCGGCTTTGAGTCTTGTTCCTGCATCCTGATTAGACGATTCCTCGGCAGTGCTGGGTTCGGACGCTGCTACAGCGAAGCGCCGGAACGAACCGTATGGGCGCCTGGTGCGGACGCGATGGCCTGGACGATCTCAGGCGGCAGACCGAAGCGAACATTCTCCGGCATGACCTCGACCTCGTCGACGGAACCGTATCCGTGCTGTTGCAGATACTCGACCACTTCCTGAACCAGCACTTCCGGTGCAGAAGCGCCAGCGGTAATCGCAACACGTTCTACCCCTTCCAGCCAGGCCAGTTCAATGTCCTGAGCCTTGTCGATCAGGTACGACGTCGTACCGAGATTCATCGCAACCTCAACCAGGCGGTTGGAGTTAGAGCTGTTGCGAGAGCCCACGACCAGCACCAGGTCGGCGCCATGCGCCACGTTCTTTACAGCGGTCTGCCGGTTTTCCGTGGCGTAGCAGATATCCTGCGCTGCCGGACCTACGATCTTGGGAAACTTCTTTTTCAGAGCCTCGATCATGTACTTTGCTTCGTCCAGTGAAAGGGTCGTCTGGGTCAGGTAAGCGACACGATCCGGGTCAGGCACCACCAGGTTGTCGACTTCTTCCACGGTCGAAACAACCTGTGTTACGTCTGGCGCTTCACCCTGCGTACCTTCAACTTCTTCATGGTCGCGGTGGCCGACCAGCACCAGGGAACGACCTTCCTTGGCGAACTTGATGGCCTCCACGTGCACCTTTGTCACCAGCGGACAGGTAGCGTCAATGACTTTCAGGCCGCGTTCCTTGGCACGCTCGCGGACCGCAGGCGAAACGCCATGGGCGGAGTAGATCACGCGCTTGCCCTCAGGCACCTCATCCAGCTCATTGACAAAGATCGCACCCTTCTGCCGTAGATCATCCACAACGTAGCTGTTGTGCACGATCTCTTTGCGCACATAAATGGGCGCACCAAAGGTGTCGAGCGCAATTTTGACGATGTCAACCGCGCGCACCACGCCGGCACAGAAGCCGCGGGGCTTCAGCAGCAGGACGCGCTTGTTCGAAGAACCGTCTTGCGGATCGGTCGGAGGGGCGGCATTGAGGGGTTCCAGGGTCACGGGACTCACGTCGCTCAGTATATCGCGAAGCTAAGGAGAAGGTGCTTGCTTTGAACCGCTTCTGGTGCAAACGACCCTATGTACAAGCGCCCCGTGCGTGGCACGGAGCGTCTGGCTTGTGACTCGGAGTAGCTGCCGGTTACAGCTTGCCGCCACATGAGGGGTGGGGGCAGTCGCAGCCAACGGTCGTGGTGCCGACCGAATCTTCACAGGATTGGGAACAGTACTTTTTGTCGTCACCGACTACGCAGCTACAGAGCTGATGTGCACACTTCTTCGATTCCATGGCCTTCCTCCTGTAAGCACATTGCACTTACTGCGCGATTGGATGCGAACTTCGTTTCCGCATCGTCCCTAAGTGCTGGCTTTTAACATCTGTTCGGCGTGGCGCAGGCTGGTCTCTGTCACTGTGGCACCGGAGATCATCCGGGCGATCTCGCCGGTGCGCTCTTCGTCCAGCATCTGCCGAATATGGGTGCGGGTGCGGCCGTCGCGCTCCGACTTTTCAACGAGAAAATGCTGGTTCGCGAAAGCGGCAATCTGCGGCAGGTGGGTGACGCACAGCACCTGCTGGTGGCGGGAGAGTGCCTTGAGTTTTTGACCGACGGCCTCTGCCGCACGACCACCAATACCGATATCAATTTCGTCGAAGACCAGCGTGCGCGGGAGGGCGATCCGACGCTTGGTGCGGTCCGTGCCGCCCTCTTCCACGGACACCTTCAGGGCCAACATCACACGGCTCATTTCGCCGCCACTGGCAATCTCTTCCAGCGTCTTCAACGGTTCGCCCGTGTTGGTTGCGATCAGGCATTCCACGTGGTCCCAACCCATGCCGCTCCAGAAGGTCTGCTCCTTCTGCGACGCGACCTCGACCCGGAACTGGACCTTCATGGCAAGGTCGTTGATTTGTTGTTCCGCAAGCTTTTCCAGCCTGCGTGCGGCGGCGATGCGCATCTCTGTCAGATCTTGTGCGACGCAAACATAGATGTGTTCGGTCGCGGCTAAACTCTGCTTCGCTGCGGCAATCAGCGCGTCGCGGTTTTCAATCTCCTGCAGCTTCGCGGTGACATCCTCGCCATAGGCAATCACCTCGGTCAGGGTCCGGCCATACTTTCGCTTCAGTTTATCCAGCGTGGCAAGCCGATCTTCAATGTGCTCCAGCCGCTCGGGCGAGGCATTGATGTTCTCGGCATAATGGCGCACGGTGGCGCTCAGGTCAGACACGGTGGCGCGTGCATTTGCCAACTGAGCAGCGGCTTCGACGAAGGCATTGTCGTACTTCGCGAGCTCTTCCACGTGCTTTTGCGCGGCCGCCAGGGTGGTTTCCGCAGACCCTTCGCTCTCATACAAAGCTTCATGGGCGCTCATGGCTGCCGTGTAAAGTTTTTCCGCATTGGCGAGGACGCGCTTTTCAGACTCAAGCAACTCGTCTTCGTCTGGACCGCCGATTGCAGCCTCGTGGATCTCGCCCCGTTGAAAGCTCCAGAGATCGGCCATGCGTAGGCGTTCCTGCTCTTCGCCGCTCAGGCGGTCCAGTTCTTCGCGCGCCTCGCGCCACATGGCATAGGCCGTGCGGATGTTTTCGCCGACCTGCATTGGATCGAGGTTCTTGCGGCTGCGCAGGCGTTCCCGCAATTCAAGACTCTGGTCGCGCCCCGGTGGCAGGGCAGTGTTGATGCCTGCGAAACGATCCAGTAGCCCGCGCTGCTGCGCCTGGTCAAAACTGCCCATGGTTTCGCTTTGCGCGTGGACCAGCGCCAGTTCCGGAGCAAGCTGCCGCAACACTCCAACCGTGGCTGGCTGATTGTTCAGGAAGACACGGCCTTTGCCATTGGCATTAACCTCGCGCCGCAGCAGAACCTCGTTGCCTTCGACGTCGATACCGTTGGCTTCCAGCACCGCCTCTGCGCCAGGGGTCGATTCGAAGACGCAGGATACGACTGCCTTCTCCGCGCCATGCCGCACCACGTCGCTCGCGGCGCGGCCGCCCAGCAGCAAGGCAAGTGCGTCCACCAGGATAGATTTACCGGCGCCCGTTTCGCCCGTCAGCAGATTCAGACCGCTGCCAAAGGTCGCGACGGCGTGGTCAATAACGGCATAGTTTTCCGCGCGCAGTTCAAGCAGCATCTTCGCCCTACCTTCGCGCAGAGAATAGCATGGGACGACATTTGCACAGGTAGAATTGCGCTAAAAAGGTGCCGAAGATGTCACTCCTGCACGCCCACATGAGAGGCTTTGTCGCAGGTCCGGTGCAACATCACGCACTTGCCGAGCGCGCAAGACGACGTTGAAGAAGCTTTTTACGCACCCTTTGCGGTACCCGAGCGCCCACTTGCAGCAGCCGCGCCGCTAGACTCGCAATAAGTATGTCGACTCTCCTTCTGCTCCTGATCCAGGAAGACCCCACCGCCGCCACTGCCCCGGTACCGGTGGCGAACTCATCCGCGCTGGTCGAGATGTTGCACAACAGCGGTCCCATCGCGCTTACGGTCCTTGTTCTGCTGCTTGCCATGTCGATCTTTTCGTGGACGATCATGCTGTCCAAGTGGTCGGCGTTTCGCAACGCTCGAACCCGTGGCCAGGGCTTTTTGCGGGCCTTCCGCAAGTCGTCGCGACTGAGCGAAATCTCCGCTGTGGCCGAGCAGTATCGGCCTTCGCCGCTGGTTTCCGTCTTCACCGAGATCGTTGAGGAGCATGGCCGGCAAACGGGCGGTCGTGGATTGCCGCGCAATCCAATCGCGCTGGAACGTGCGGCGCAGACCGCGTCCAGCGAGGCCCTTACCGTGCTGGAGAGCCAGTTGACCTGGCTGGCAACGATTGCCGCCGTGGCTCCGTTTATTGGCCTGCTGGGTACGGTCATGGGCATCGTGGATGCGTTTCACGGCCTCGGCACGCAGGGCGCGGCGACACTTCGCGCGGTCGCACCCGGCATCTCAGAGGCACTGATCACAACCGCCGGCGGCCTTGTTGTCGCCATCCCTGCAGTGGTTGGCTACAACCAGCTGACGGCGCGTTTGAAAGAGTTTGCCGCGCGCATGGATGACTTTTCCCGCGAGTTACTGAATGCGCTGGAAGGTGCTTCGGGCACACAACAAGCCGCACCACCACCGCCGGACGATCTGCGACCACGCCTCTAACCCCAGGATCAGGAGTACCCATGGCATTCTCAAGCGGCGGCCGCACCCAGAGTTCGCTGGCCGAGATCAACATCACACCCCTGGTCGACGTGGTGCTTGTGCTGCTGCTCATCTTTATGTTGACCGCGCCCGTGCTGCAGTCGGGCATCGAAGTTGCGGTACCGCAGACGCGGACGGTGAACCAGCTTACTGAAGAGCGCACCGTGGTTTCGATCGACAAGGAGCAGCGCGTCTTTCTGCAGGACAAGCCGGTCAACCTGAATGAACTGACCGGCCTGCTGCGCACCAAGGGCGACCCGTCGAAGAAGGTAATTTACCTGCGCGCAGACCAGAAGGTACCCTTTGGCGCGTTCGCGTCCGTAATGGATGCCGTCAAGCAGGCGGGCATCACCAACATCAGCATCGTTACCAGGCCCTTCGAGAAGTAAAGCCATGCCAACGACCGAGCAGCAGACGGCAACCGCGACGAATAAGACGTTCCTTACGTCCCTGGTGCTGCATGCGCTCGTCATTGGAGGCCTGCTGACTTCGGCCTTGCTCTTTCACAAGCATGGCGATGCATGGGGCGACAAGGCTGACGTTGCGGGCGCGGTGCAGGCGACCATGGTCAACTCCATTCCGCTGCCGCCCAAAGTGCAGCCGAAGCAGGACAGCGTCCTGGCTTCGGAGACGCCCAGCCCCGCACCGCCGCCACCCACACCCAAGGCCGAGCCGCCACCGAAGCCGACCGATATTCCGGTCGTGAAGCCGCCTGAAAAGAAGCAGCCTACACGCGTCGCGGAGAAGCCATCGCCCGAGCCACCGAAAAAGCCGCAGCCGCAAAAGCCGCAGCCCGATCGTGCCACCAGCGGCGAAACCGCGGGTCTGCGCGTCGCGATGACCGCCGTGGAAAATCGGGCAGGCACCTCGTCCACCAACGTGACCGACTCTGCCTTTGGGCAGCGCTACGCCTACTATGTGCGGCAACTGACGGCCAAGGTTGCGTCGCAGTGGTACACCCAGACGCTGGACAGCGGCGCACCCGGCCACCGCGTCTATATCAGCTTTCGTGTGGGCCGCGACGGTACTCCGTCCGACATCGCCATTGCCAAACCCAGCGGCGATGCCACGCTTGACTCCAGCGCACTTCGCGCCCTGCAGCGCATCGACAGCTTCGCGCCGCTGCCGGATGGGTACGGTGGCTCCTACATCACGGTGCAGTATTACTTCGACCCCAAGACGCAGTAAACCGTATTTCGAGCCAAAGCAGTGCTTCCGCGAATGCGACATCCTTACTTTGTCGATCCAAGCGCTCCTCCGACTAGGCAGGGCGCGCAGCGGAGAGTGAGCTGTGTATCCCACGACTCACTCTCCGTCCTAAGCGGGGTCACAGAGTGGGATGTAGGTTCCGGACCGGGCTGACCTGCTCCAGCAGCGATGCGACATGAAGAATAGTGGATTCAGCCTGCCAGCTTCCAACCACCTGCACATTTATTGGCATGCCTTCGCTGCTTGTGCCGAACCGCAAGGATACTCCTGGCAATCCAGTCACGTTGAGCGGCACTGTGGCCCCCTGCATGTACGTTGCATCCACGGTCTGGCCATTGATGACAAATTCAGACTGCCCATGGTTGTAAGCCGGAACAGGCAGAACTGGAGTCAACAATACGTCGTACTCCTGGAAATAGGCGGAGAATCCGTCCTTTAGCCGTTCTGCCGCCTGCTCTGCCTCAATGTAGTTTTCCATCGAGGTGTCAGGGAGCGAGAGCATGTATTTTGCCATCATGTAGATCTCGTCTTCCCTACGACCAGCCGTGGCTTCGCGGAAAGCTGGCTTCATCTCCATCACGTGGAGGCGGTTAAAAACATCCAGTGCAAAGTCCCGTTCAAGCGCTGGAATGCGCACGGCATCCACGGACAAACCCAGGCCTTTCAGCGCTTCGGCGGCTGCTACGACAGTCTTTGCTACCTCTGAATCAATTGGCCCAAAGCCGGGCTCGACCAGCCAACCCACGCGGAGTTTCCGGTTCGGTGCGGAGCCGAGTCCCGCATCGAAGGACACGGTGCTGCTACTGTACCCATCGAGACCATCCGGGCCACTCAGTTGCGCGAAAGCCAAAGAAAGATCCCGGATGCTGCGGGCCATCGGCCCCACATGCCAGAACCGGCGCGGCACACGCGGCCAGATGCCGGTCATTGGAATGCGTCCGTGGGTCGCCTTTAGAGAGACGATACCTGTCTGGGCAGCCGGTCCTCGAACGGATATCGCTAGATCGGTTCCGAGACCCAGCGGGGACATGCCTGCCGCAATCGCTGCCGATTCGCCCCCGCTCGATCCACCCGGTGTCCGGGTGAGATCCCACGGATTATTGGAGCGACCCGAGAGAAGATTGTCACTCTCGATCCAGTAGGAAAACTCTGGCTGGTTGGTCTTCGCCAGCAAAATGCCTCCAGCTTTTTTCAGCCGCGCGACGCTGGTCGCATCTGTCTCTGGTAGGCGCCCCTTGAAGATAGGCGAGCCACGCTGGGTCAACATTTCTGAGGTGTCGATCGAGTCCTTTGCCGTGAATGGAACGCCATGAAGCGGACCCAGCGGCTCTCCTTTGAGCACAGCGGTCTCTGCAGCCTTGGCTAGTTCCAGCGCATGATCCGAGATCGTGACGATTGCATTGACCCTGGAATTGACTGCCTCGATGCGATCGAGGTGTGCCTTCATGACCTCGACGGGTGAGACCTCCCCCGTGCGGATTAGTTCGGCCAGTTTGGTTGCGTCTGTGTAAGTCAGCTCTGTACTCATTTGGAAATCCTCTCTACCTGCCACTTGGTAGGCAAGTAGCTCTTAGATTCTACCTGCCACATGGTAGATTCAGGAGGTGCCAGGATTTGTTCTGGATGTGGCACCGCACCTGTAAGAGGAAAGATAATGAGCCACAACATTCGCGAGGACATCCTGGCCGCTGGAAGGCGTACCGCTCAGGCGCATGGGTACGCTGGCCTGAACTTCCGCGAACTGGCCAAAGAGGTTGGAGTCAAGGCTGCCAGTATTTACTACTATTTTCCTAGCAAGGCAGAGCTGGCCGTGGCCGTGGCCGAACGTTACTGGAGGGATTCCGAAGTGTTCCTCGAAGACTTACTGAAGAATTCGTCAAATCCGGAGGCCGCGCTGCAGCGCTACCCCGAGACATTCCGATGGGCGCTCGAAAGTGACAATCGCATGTGCCTGTGCAGCTTCATGAGTGCGGAATTCCACGACTTGCCAGAGCCAGTTCGTAGGGAGGTACAGGTCTTTGCCGATGTCAACATCACTTGGTTGAGCAACGTGCTTGCGCTTGGCAAAGTCGTTCCTCCGCGAGACAGGCAGCACAGGGCGCGCGCCATTTTTGCTGCCATCGTAGGAGCACAGTTGATGGCCCGCTCACGCAGCGATCTTAGGCTGTACGACGAAGTCATCGGCACGTACCAATCTGCCGGCCTGCTGCCCAGGTAAGGTAAGACCTTCCCATGGTCCAAGTAAAGGGACTTACTAGGGTGCTAAAGCCGTCGAGTATCGGGAGTACAAGTTCAGATCTGCAACTCTGATACTTACGTGCGAGCACGTTGTGTGCCTCAATCGCGGCTGCCGCGTTTTTTTATTTCTACGTTCAGGCGTTTGATTTTCTGGTTCAGCGTGGAGAGCGGGATTTTCAGGAACTCCGCGGCTTCGGTCTGGTTCCAGTTGCAGCGTTCGAGGCGGTCGCTGAGGATGCGGCGTTCGATCTCTTCCATGATGTCGAAGAGGGAAGCGTCCGGACGGTGCTCCAGCACCGAAGCGTTGTAGACCGTGCCGGAAAACTGCTGCGGCAGCAGGTCGAGCGAGATGACCGGACCGGACGACAGCACGACCCCACGCTCCATAGCGTTTTCCAATTCGCGGACGTTGCCCGGCCACTCATGATCCATCATGGCGCGTAGGGCCTCTGGTGCGAGGGTGCGGGTGGGATAGCCATTCTCTTCCGAGAAGTACTTCAGGAAGTGGGCGGCCAGCAAGGGCACGTCTTCCTTGCGTTGGCGCAGGGGCGGCAGGTCGAGGTTGATGACAGACAGGCGGTAGTACAGGTCTTCGCGGAAGCGTCCGTCTTTCACCGCCTGCAGCAGGTTCACGTTGGTTGCGGCGACGATGCGGACGTCGACCTGCACCTCTGCCACGCCACCGACCTGCATGAAGCGGCGTTCCTGTAGCGCGCGCAGCACTTTCGCCTGGGTGTCCAGCGGCATGGTGCCGATTTCGTCGAGGAAGAGCGTGCCTCCGCTGGCGACTTCGAAGAGGCCCTTCTTCGCGGCGATGGCAGAGGTAAATGCGCCCTTGACGTGGCCGAACAGGGTGGATTCGAGCAGATCGGTCGGGACCGCGCCGGTGTTGATGGCGACGAATGCCTTGTCCTTGCGTGGGCTGTTCAGGTGAATGGCCTTGGCGATGAGTTCCTTGCCGGTGCCGCTCTCGCCCTGGATGAGGACGGTGGAGCGCGATGGCGCGACCTGGGCTACGGTGTCGAGCAGTCGCGCCATTACGTCGGATTTGCCGATGATATTGCCGAAGGAATAGCGCTGCTTCAGCGTCTTTTTCAGCTGGACGACTTCCTGCTGCGAACGCTGTTTCGCGATGGCGGTGCGAATGTCTGCGAGCAGCTTCTCGTTGTCCCAGGGCTTCTGGACGAAGTTGTCTGCGCCTGCACGCAGCGCATCGACCACGTTGCCGACAGTGCCGTATGCCGTGATCATGATGACGGGGAGTTCCGGTCGCAGCCGCTTGATG
>JBPBQP010000128.1:0-5844 GCA_050954745.1 Janthinobacterium lividum
AAGGAAGCGCAGACGAAGCTGCAGCAACAGCAAAGTTCCGAAGCTCAGGTGCAGACGCAGCAGCAGGACGTGCGGTCGAAAGAAGACCAAACCAACAGCTCGCTGGTCACGGCCCAAAGCGCCTTCATCGGCGGTCACCTGTCGGAGGCGAGCAACGCACTGTCTACGGCAGAGCGATTGTCGCCGGGCAATCCGCTGGTACGAGAGCTGCGTCAACGCATTTCAGCCGCGCAGGCTGGCCGCACGCGGCTTTACTTTCTGGCGGGCGGCACCGGCCTGGTCGCGGCGCTGGCTGCCGGGCTGATGTGGTTTCGCCGCAGAAAGACAGAGCGCTTTCCCATGCTGGAGGTCACCAGTGGTCTTGATTCCGGGCGCACCTACCGGCTTGAGAAAGACAAGGTATCCATCGGCGCGGTGCCACAGGATGGCGGTCAGAAAAACGACATCGTGGTGCGCGACGTGGAGCATGCCATTTCCCGCTTTCATTGCGAAGTCGTCAAACGCAACGGCCAGCTTTACCTGCAGGACCTGAACAGTTCCAACGGAACCAAGGTCGATGGCGAACGCCTCAAGCCGGGAAATGCTGCGCTGCTGCGCAAGGGCACCAAAATTCAACTGGCCGGCACGGTGGAGATGCGTTTCGGCTACGACAAGGGTAAGAAGACAGCCTAGCGGAAGCGCGGGCAGGACTGCATGGATATCCGGATACGCGCGGCGGCGCTAAGCGATGTAGGCCGACAGCGCCGCACCAACGAGGACTGTTTCGGCTTCGACATGGACCGCGGCCTGTTTGTCGTCTGCGATGGCGTTGGTGGGCGCACCGCTGGCGAGCTTGCCAGCCGGTCTGCGGTGGATTGCGTGTTGACCCGCTTCCCTTACGCGGAGGAAGGCATGCAGGCCGGCACGGAACTGCAGCGCGTCATCCAGGCAGCCAATCGAACTGTCTTCGAAGCAAGTCGCAGAAACCCGCTGTATGAGGGCATGGCGACAACCATCGTCGCAGCGCACTTTGACGGTGCACGCATGTGGATTGCCCATGTGGGTGACAGCCGCGCCTACCTGCTGCGCAGCCAATCGCTGCACAAGCTGACGGACGACGATTCGCAGCTGAGCCAGATGCTGCGCGAGGGCCATCGGAACATTACGCCCCAGCAAATGCAGCAGTGGGACAGCGTGCTGACGCAGGCCATTGGCGCGGCAGATATGGTCGTGCCCAGCGTCACCGTCGTGCAGGTGCAACTCGGCGACTGCTTCCTGCTGGCCACAGACGGCGTCTGCAAGGCGCTCTCCAACTCCGAGATGCTGTCGCTGCTGCTGGCCGCAGGCTCACCCGAGCAGGCCTGCCACCACCTGACCGCGGCCGCCAACGAAGCCGGCGGTCACGACAACGCAACCTGCATCCTTATTGAAATCGACTGAATCACACCGCGACCGTAGACCATCACAACTGCGCATTTGCGCGCAGCTCTGACGCATGCCTAGTTCCCTACTTCCTGCATGCGGTAGTTCTCTGCGAGCACCGCAATGCAGTACCCGGTAAGCGACTGTACGATGCCGTCGTCATGAAAAGTGCCATGCTTGAAGCCTGTGACGTTGGACAGGGATCCCACGAAAAGAAAAGATCTTCATTTCTTTGAGGACTGTTGTCACCGGAAGGTAAAGGCGCGTGACCAGCCAGGTAAGCAGATGAATACGACGGAAGGTAACGCTGCAAACTAGCATGCACGGGGCCATGAGTCCGATACATCCTCAACACACCACTCGTTGCGATTTGTCTTCAGACTTGATTGTTGCCACGTATTGCTGCCCAGAATGATTTGAGGCACTCGTGTGAAGCTCCTTCGCGTAATTGTCCATGGGTCCACCGGTTCCCATTTTGATGGTTATTGGCTTGAAAGTTTCTACCGTCATGAAAGCGCACACGTCGTGTTGATAGCGTTCCTGAACAACATTCATTTTGCACACGACGCGCAGCCTGATCCAAGCGACACCGGCGGGTTCCGCCATATCTACAAAGCACTTACGTGCCTATGAGAAGAACTGCCTGACGTCATAGTCAATGATCGTTCAAGCGACAATCTTGGGCGATTCGGCAGTTTACTCTTCTTGTCTGGATCCGCTTCATGCTTCAGAAGTACGGCAATGAACTCACCCCTGCCACGCCTATTAAACGCGGCCTTGCTTAAAGTCGTCTTGCCGAATCTCTTAGCTCGTATTTGCGGCCGGGTGGTCTGCGCGGGCGGCTACGCTTCGGCGCTTTCTAATCACCTATATTTGAGGGTAAGCCCGGCATTTTACGACGCTTCGAATACCAGAGAGAGGTCGCTACGCGCTGAAGCATGAACGTACAAGCACTATCCTCATCTAGAAATACCTGTTCCCGCTCCCGCTGACCGCGTTCGCTGAAGTACACATGCCAGCTGTCGTTCTCCTTCAAAAGCACCCAGCAATCACCAACATTCATGTCGTCACCGAGGGAGTATGCTCCTTCGGGAACGTCGTATTGATGGAATAAGTCCGCTAAGCTCTGGAATGTCATGAATGGCTCCTGCACTACTTGGGCGTAATTTCTTCAAGGTACTCGGGTATCAACGTATCAATTGGCGCGTGGTAATTTTGCACGGCCATACCTTGCTGATCAAAGTACGGCGCTGCTACAGACTGCTGGTTTGGAATTTCTTTAATAACACGGTATTGGTGATAGTCGATTTTTGATTGATCGTAGGGAAGCGATCGAGCCTCGTACGATTCCCCAGAAACAACATTTCCGTTCGCATCGACTTGCATAGGAGAAGTAAACTTTCCGCTCGGGTCCCCATAACGATCAATGACCTGACCTGGTTGCAGGGGCTTGTCTTGCCAGCCATTGAGCGCGCCATTGTCATCGGGCCATTTAAGTCTGCCGTTGTCTTCAAAGTACTTATCATCCAGATCAGAGCGCAGCTTGATTTTCTGTTTGGTAGCTGCGACGTTTGCTGCACGTGTATCTTGAGCGCTCGCGCGGGGCTCTTCCTCGACGCCCTGCGGGTGCAGGTTCTTGTCGGGTGGGGTTTTGGGTGGCAGCGGGTCTGCCGGTTCCAGGCCGGATGGTTTGCCCAGTGGGTGGTCTGCGCGGGCTGCTACGCGCTTGGGTGTGGGTGGTTTGGGCGTTGGGTGCGGTGCGGGTGTGTTTGGGTGGACGACGTGGTCGGCCTGCGCCATATGCTCGCCCAGGGCGCGCTGCAGGCGGCTGTCGAACTCTGCCATGACCTGCGGGATCTTGTGTGCGGCAGCACTTTGCAGTGCGTAGAAGCCGCGCTCCAGCGTCCGCAGCTTTTCTATGATGTCGCCAACCCGGCTGAACCAGGTGTAATGCGACGCCCGGGCGATGACCTTCTGCGTTACGGAGATCAGGTGGCCTATGAACTTGCCGACCTCTTCCGCCACTGGCTCGGCATACTTGACGAACTTCACCTCCCGCAGAAAGCGCATGATGTCGCCCTTAATGAAGCGGCGCAGAAACTGCACCACCTTTTCCAGCATGCGTGCGCCGTCTTCAATGAGCAGCAGGGCGGTGGCACGCAGGGCGGCACCGGCCTCGTCGCCTGCCAACCCGCCTACGATGGCACCCACGCCTGCGGCAGCAGCGCCTGCGGCGGCTCCAATGAGCGCTGGCACGAGGCCGATGGCGCAGGCGACCAGGATCATCCACTCTGTAATGTTTTCGCGCTTGTCCGGATGGCGCACCATGCGGATAAGGACGGCGGTCAGGTCTCGCGCGCTCATCACAATAACAGCACCGGGCACAAAGCTGACCAGCAGCTGCGTGATCATGGCCGAGGTGCTCTGGTGGTCGTCAAATTCACCAAGGATGACCTGTTTCAGCCAGTCCAGGGCTCCCTTTGTGTCTCCTACTGCCTCATTCCAAAGCTCATCAAGGTACGACATGCGCTAGCCCTTGCCCTCCGTGGAAGGTGAAGAGGGCGTGGCTGCAGCGGCCAGGTCGGCAAAGTCGTCGTGGATGGCAATGGTGGTGCTGGATTTCGGTGTGTTCTTGTTGTCGCCGTAGATCACGCTGGCTGAGCCTGCACGCACGCCGCTGTGCTGCACAAAGCCGCTGCCGTCCGTACGTCCGGTCTTTTTGGTGCCGTCTGCCAGCGTGAGGGTGTAAGGCAGGTTGGCAATAGGCGTGCCATCCCAATAGGTACGGCGGAACTCCACGTTGACCGGCACCGGCTCGTGATTGTCGACGTGGGCTGAGTGGTACGCGCTTCGATAGTGGACCCGTCCGGCGGCGCGCAGGATGATGTCACCCTGCGTTTCCATGCCGATGGCGGGGCGCCCGGTTTCTGCCACGTTCTCTGACAGGATGAGGTGGTTGCTGGTGGGTGTGGCGAAGGAGATGGACTGCTTGCCGGGCGTGTCCGTCAGGTGAATGCGGATGCCGCTCTTGGTGACCAGCCGCTTCACGTAGTTGTTGCTGTCGATGCTTTCGTCGCCAGTGGCGAACTGGTCGCGTGGGGGCTGGTGCATTGCATTCCATAGGCTGCCCAGGATGATGGGGCGTTCCGGGTCTGCATCCTGAAAGCTGACCAGCACTTCGTCGCCTACTTCGGGGGTTATGGCCCAGCCGAACCCGGCACCGCAGTGCAGGCTGGCCATGGGCGCCAGCAGCAAGGCATTCCCCTGCCAGAATAGGGAGACCACCAGGCGGCCCCGTTGGTCGGGGTCCACGTTACTGACCACGCGCGCTACCTGCACACCGGGCGCTGCGGTGCGCGGCGGCGGATGCGGGTGTCGCCACTGTTTCCAGGGCGTTGCGCGAAAGGTGTTGCTGTATTCCTGCTGGGTCCAGGTGTGGGTCACCTCCACCAAGTTCCAGGTGCCGTTGGCGTCGCCCAGGTTCTGCACATCGACGGATCCGCCTGCGGCAAGCCCCAGCGTTCGGGAGACGCCACCCGCCGTGACCGCTCCACCCTGAGCACGTTCCGCGTCAAACTGCGCGCGGGTTTGCAGGTCGGCATTGGTCATGGACCGGGAACGCGACGAAAAGCCGAGCAGCGCCTGCGAGGAGGACCCAGACTGCACGGCTGACGCCATGGCCTGGCCTGGCTGCTCAAACTGCGGTGTTTTGGTCTCCCCCGGCAGCACCGAGCTTTGGAAGGTGGCGGTGTCGTAGTGCGCGGCAGCAATCTTTGCGGGCCTGAGCTGGCCTTCAATGTGGAACTCCAGCAGGCCGGAATGGTCGCGGAAGATGAGTGGCACAGCGGCGTCGAAGCTGTCGCGTACCTCGGTTTCGCCAAGGCCTGTGCTGATCCAGCCGCCGTGGTCGTCGGCAACGCGCAACAGGAACTGCCAGTCCGTTTCGTTGTACTGGACGTATTCCGCAGGCGAAGGCTTGTCAGGAACTGCGGAGCTTGCATCCACGTTGCCCGCAATGGCAGCAAGCGAGCCGTTGAATCGCGCATTGCGTGGTGATCGGTCATGCAGCCAGGAGGTGGAAGCAGCGCGCAGAACGCAGGTATAGCTTCCCCATACCTCATGCTTCAGCGCCACATCGATGACGATGCCGCTGAAACTGGTGTGCTGCGAACCATCTTCCGCGGTGTTGGTGATGACGCAGGCCGCACCCAGTGCATCCTCACCGGGGATGGGCCGGTCCATGGTGCTGCGACACTCCAGCTCACAGTAGGAGTGGTCATTCAGCCGCTGCTGAATGACCACGCGCTGCAGAACCGCGTCGCTTAACATCTGTCCGCCCAGCGACACAAAAGCGCCCTGCATCAGGCGCGTCTCTCAAGTCGAGTTAGGTCGAATGGCAAAATCATCAGGTGCCTCGAAAGATGCGACGCGATTTGAAGCGGA
>JBPBQP010000129.1:0-3851 GCA_050954745.1 Janthinobacterium lividum
TGATCCTGGGCATTCGCGCGGTTTCGCTGGGCGTGTTTTTCCTGATTCTTGCGACCATGAATCGCGCTGCCGCAGAGGGTGCGCAGAGCTTCTCCACGCTGCAGAAACTGCTGCTGTACCTAGGCGACCTGACCGTCGGCGGCCAGATGTTCTTCCTGCAGGAGTACACGTGGGACATCGGCCTGCACCGCGCGCTGGCGTACATCGCCCTGGCGATCGCCGTGCCGGTCGTGTTTGCGATGATCTCGCAGGCGTCGCGCTTTCGCTGGGCGGCGACCACGGTTGCAGGCATCTACACGCTGTACCTGATGGCAGAAATCCTGATCTTTCCGCTGATCGGCGCAGAGCCGAAGCTGGGGCCAGTCTTCAACCCGGTCACGCACCTGATTCCGGCCAAGTTCCCGATCCTGATCCTTATTCCCGCGCTGGCGCTTGACCTGCTGTGGCAGCGCACGAAGCACTGGAAGTTCTGGCAGGTGGCCCTGGTTTCCGGCGCTGTGTTTGTGGCCGTCCTGTTCGCGGTGGAGTGGCCGTTTGCCAAGTTCCTGTTGTCCAAGGCGAGCGAAAACCGCATCTTCGGCACGATGTATTTCGACTACAACTCCATGGCTGAGGGGCTGGATCGCAAGCGCCAGTTCTACAAGCCGGAGTTTGGCCTGACGCTGTGGCTCGGTCTTCTGCGCGCCACAGGGTATGCCGCACTCTCCACATGGATCGGTCTCGTATTTGGCCGCTGGATGCGCGGAGTGCAGCGTTGAGTTTCAGCCACCAACCCGATCGTGTCATTTCGCAGTGGCGTGGCGCCATTCGCTTGTCGGCCCGAGAGCCTCAAGCCGCCGTCGCTTTCGGAGGGGCATGGCTTCAGCGACGCCATAACGAGTCTGAGAACCTGAACGGCTTTAGCCGCCGAAGTTCGCTCCAAAAGCCGACCTCAGGGGCTAAAGCCCTGTTCCTCCGAACTGTTTCATTGACGCGGCTGAAGTCGCGCCCCACTGAAAGCGCTTCGGCCCTAGGCGGCCGTAACCAACCATCATGGGATCGCGGGGCTTTGGCTCCGTGCGAGGATCGCGTTGCTCCAGGAACTCTGACGGTTCGCCTGCTGGGACTGCTCTGCCTGCTGCTCGCGATGCCTCTTGCTGCGCATGCGCATGTCGGCAGCAAGGACGTGTTTGAGCAGGTAAACGCCGGTCCGTACCGGCTGTTTGTCACCGTGCGTCCGCCCATGGTGATCCCGGGCGTTGCAACGGTCGAAATTCGAACTTCTGGCGCAGAAGCACAAAACCTGCGCATAACACCCGTGCCCATGGTGGGCGAGGCCAGCAAACATCCGCCGACGGCTGACCCAATGCAGCGCTCGGGGGCTGATCCGGCCTTTTTTACCGGCTCCCTGTGGCTCATGTCGCAGGGTTCCTGGAAGGTGGTCATCGGTGTGGACGGCGCACAGGGCGCTGCCTCCACCAGCGTGCCTGTGCCTGCGTTGCCGCTGCAAGTGTTGCGTATGGACCGTTCGCTGGGCATGATCCTGGGCGTGCTGGCGCTTCTGTTGGTCATCGGTATTGTGGGCATTGTGGCCGCAGCCACGCGGGAATCGCGCCTTGCACCAGGGACCGCACCGGGCATTGACCGCCGCCGCAGAGCCCTGTTTGCGGGCGCGGCTACGTTTGCCGTCATGCTGCTCGCCGTCTGGTTGGGTGGCAAGTGGTGGGACGTGGAAGCGGCAGACTACTCCGCCGACATCTACCAGCCGCTGGCGCTGCACGCCGCGCTCTCCGGCAGCACGCTCGACCTGCACCTGGGGGCCTACAACTCGGAACTGAAGCCGCGCCGGAACCGCCTCAACACTGACCTGCTAGCCGACCACGGTCACCTGATGCACCTGTACGTCATCCGCGAGCCAGAGATGGACGCCGTCTACCATCTGCACCCGGATGCGGTTGCACCAGGGGAACTGCAGACGAAACTGCCCAGCCTGCCGCCGGGTCGCTATCGCCTGTTCGCCGACATTGTGCACAGGAGCGGCCTGCCTGAAACGCTGACGTCGACCCTGGACGTTCCCGCAGACTTCCACGGCGGGCCGCTCGACAGTGAAGATGCCGCGGCAGAACCCACCCCCCTTTCCGCAGGTGACCTGGGTACAACGGACGCGCTGCCCGATGGTTACCGCATGGTCTGGGACAAACCTGCGACGCTGTCCGCGAACCAGCCCGTCATTTTTCGCTTCCACCTGCTGAATGGGCAAGGCCAGCCCGCGACCGACGTCGTTCCCTACCTGGGCATGGCCGGGCATGCCGCCTTTGTGAAGACCGACTGGACGACCTTTGCGCACACGCACCCTGAGGGCTCGGCACCCATGCAGTCCATGATGGTGGCCAACGGTGATGCGTCCATGGCTGGCATGAACGCGCCCGGTCAGAGTGCTACGCCACTTTCCTCTACCGTGGAGTTTCCTTACGGCTTTCCGGCTGCCGGGCGCTACCGCATTTTTGTGCAGATGAAACATGGCTCCACCGTCGAGACAGGTGCCTTCGACGCGGAAGTGAAATAAATACCTGCATCTCTGTCGTGCGAAAGAGCGGGCATTCCGCCTGCGCAGACGTGAGTCATCGGCCCAGTGGTGCATTGCTCGAGAGATCTGCAGCAGGCTGAATCCCTGTGCTGATACCTTGATCTCCGGAATACGGAGGCACCGATGCGTAAGCTTAGAATCTTCGAACACATTTCGCTCGACGGTGTGATCCAACACTCGGCTGATGACGATGGCTTCCTCTACAGCGACTGGACCGCGCCCTACCGGTCGCTCGCTGGCCGGGATGCTTTGCTGGCCACTCAAGGCGGGCGCTTTGACCTGCTGCTGGGCCGACGCACCTACGATATCTGGTCGGGCCACTGGCCCAAAGCGCCCAGCAGTCCCATGGCAGACGGCATCAACGCCGCCACGAAGTACGTGGTGACCCACCATCCGGAAAGTCTGGCGTGGGGTCCGTACGCGGGCGTTGGGTCGGGCGTTTCAGGCTCCGGCGTGGAAATGGTGGAAGGCGTTCGCCGCATCAAGTCAGGGGACGGCCCGGACCTGATCCTGTGGGGCAGCTCGACGCTGACCTCCGCACTGCTCGACTACGGGCTGGCGGATGAGGTCGTGCTGATCGTCTACCCCATCCTGCTGGGCACGGGCAAGCGCCTGTTCGCAGAAGGCACCCCGGCACGCACCCTCGAACTCGTCAGTTCGCAGGCCTTTTCAACAGGTGTCGTGCTGAATGCTTACAAGGTCGCCGGTCCTGTCAAGAGCAACTAGCGGCCGTTCACAACGTGTGTACACCCATGAGGGCCTCAATTCCTCATGGGTTCTAAGATCCACGATTGTGACTATGACAAGGCGGGCTGAAGGCCCGCGTTGTAAGAGCCTGGACGAAGCCCCAGGTAGCAGATGCCTATCCCTAGCGGACTGAAGGTCTGCGTTATGCTGCGGCGTCCCCCTCCCAGAGCGTTAGTAGAGTCTGCGACACGGACTGCCTGTCTGACCGGTGCTACGGCCTAACGCGGGCCTTCAGCCTCCCAAAGTATGCACGCGTCAGTCGTGTGGAAGCAGCTTGGCGTTCAGCGACAAGTTCACGCTTTCGGCCCTGGCAAGTACGGCTATGACGCGGAACATTCAGCGAGGAAAATAGCTATTAAGCCCGAAGATACGATCCGGCTCTTTTCTACGGTATCTGGATGCGCTCGACCAGTTCGTGGAAAGCCGGCTGTCACGTTACTCTCTCGCTGTCCTTCGCATGGCGGCCCTTGCAAACGTTTTTGATGCGGAAGAGCTATGCCACTTTGACTGACACAGCAGGCGGCTCTATCCTTCGACG
>JBPBQP010000130.1:0-3790 GCA_050954745.1 Janthinobacterium lividum
CCACTCCAGCGGAACGCTCACTGGCAGCCCGCTGCGCGCGCGCATACTGTATGGCGCTACCGCGGTCGCGCCGCGCTCGTTGCGCAGGTAGTCAAGGTAGATCTTGCCAGTGCGTGCGGCCTTGGTCATCTTCGACAGGTAAAGCTCTGGTCTCGCCTGCTCCATCGCTTGCACCAGTCCGTGCGTCCATGCCTTCATAACGGCAAAATCGTGTTCCGGCAGCAGCGGGAAAACAACGTGCAAACCCTTGCCGCCCGTGGTCTTCAGAAAGCTCTCCAGGCCCATCACCTGCAACAGGCTGCGCACTTCCAATGCTGCCTCCACAACGGTGGTCCAGGGCAGGCCCTCGTCGGGGTCCAGGTCGATCACGATGCGGTCCGGCAGTTCGAGGTGATCGTTGCGTGAGCCCCACGGGTGGATCTCAAGTACCGAAAGCTGGGCGAGTCCGGCGAGCGCCTCCGCGTTGTCCAAGGTAATGTACGGCTCTGGTTCGCCACCTTTTTTGTCGCTCACCATTACGGAACCTACGCCCTGCGGCAGCAGGTGATTCACATGCTTCTGGTAGAAGCCCGGCTTCTGGCTACCGTCCGGGCAGCGCACCAGGCTCAGCGGGCGGTCGGCAATGTGCGGCAGCATCTGTGCCGAAACGGACCACAGGTACTCTGCCAATTGGCGCTTGGTTACCTGGCTTTCCACGTCGACGACCTTGTCTGGATGGGTCAGGCGGATAAGTGGCATCGGAACGGCTGCCGCCGGCTTCGCGGCCTTCTTTTTTGCCGCACGGGCAGGCGTAGTTTCCGCCGCTGGTGTTACTTCCTTCGGCTTGTACTTCGCTTTGGGCGGCCCCTGCTCGCGTCGCACTTCGTTGGCAGCCTTGTCCTCACGCAGGCCCTGGTAGGCGGCCTGCCGCACCTGCTGCTCGCCCGTCCACGTAGCGAAGCGAACCTGCACAACCAACTCTGGCGTGACCCAGTTTGCCCCGCGCCGACCGTCCGCACTGACCGCCAGGAAGGGGCATGTCTTCTGTGCAATGGCGTCCAACTTATCGCGCAGCATGGCATGGATCTTGTGCGTAAAACCGGTGCCTGTGCGCCCTGCGTAGATCAGCTTCCCAGCGTCGTCATAGTAACCAAGCAGCAGGGAACCAACGCCGCGCGAGCCGTTTGACAGATCGACGTAGCCACCCACCACGAACTCCTGCTCGTACAGGCACTTTGACTTGACCCACTTGGTGCTGCGACCGGCGCTGTACGGGGCATCGGCACGTTTGGAGATGATGCCCTCCGCGTGCAGCTTGCAGGCAGCCGCGAAAATTTCCGCACCATCGCCAGCCAGATCGTCACTTAGTCGGACTTCGTCGGTGTCTACACCAAGAACCGAGCGCAACAATTCCTTGCGTTCGCGCAGCGGCAAGAATCGCGTATCGTGGCCATTCAGGTGAAGCAGATCAAAGCCAAAGAAGGTAAGTGGGTGTTTCTCATTCTTCTCGAACGAGGCCTGCAGACGCGCAAAACTAGATAGCCCCTCCGCATCCAGCACGGTCACCTCGCCATCCAGAATGGCGTCTTCCGCGACGATCTGCGCCAGTGCCCCGGCGATCGGCTTCATGCGATGTGTCCAGTCGAGGCCGCTACGCGTGTACAGTGAAACCTTGCTGCCGCGCTTGTGCGCCTGCACGCGGTAGCCGTCCAGCTTCAGTTCGTGGACCCACTCCGGACCTCTCGGCGGTTCCTCGGTCTCGTCGGCAAGCTGCGGCTTCAGAAAGTCAGGCATGGCCTCTAGGGGTAGCGCCTTGAGCTTTGCACTCATGAGGGGTTCAGAGGAACCAGCTGCGGCGCTGGAACTTTTTACCTCGGCAGCTTTTGGAATAGAAGCCCTCGCAACAACCGCCTTCGCAGCTGCCGACTTTCGCAGGGGCACATCTTTATCCGCTTTCAAACTCTTTCCAGGCTTTGCCGCGGCTGACGCAGAGTCCGCGTCGCGAGCCCGCTGCCGATACCACGCTTGCCCCTCGCCCGCAGTCTCTTTTGAGTTCCAAACGTGCGTGCTGGCCATGGCAATCTCTTCGAGCGACCGGCCGGTGACACCGGAAAGCGGAGCCTCCTCCGTGATGCACGGAGCACCCATCGCACGCTCAAAGTCGTCATGCTCCTTGATCAGCAGCCAGTTGGGTTTGCCCTCGTGCGCGGCCTTGCCGCCCATGCGCACCAGGGTCCAGTTGCCGCGCATCTTGGTGCCGTGCAGGGCAAACTTCAGGGTGCCTTTTTTCAGACCCTCTTCTACGTCGGTGTGCGGCTCCCACGTGCCCTGGTCCCACACCATAACGGTGCCTCCGCCGTACTGCCCGCGGGGGATGATGCCCTCAAAGCCGCCGTACTCCATGGGATGGTCTTCCACCTGGACGGCCAACCGCTTGTCATGGACATCGTAGCTTGGCCCCTTGGCCACGGCCCAGCTTTTCAGCACGCCATGCCAACCCAGACGAAAGTCATAGTGCAGCCGCGTCGCGGAGTGTTTTTGGATGACGAACGGAAGACCTTTCGACTGAGCGACTGCACCGCCACTGGGCTCGGCAGTTACCTTGAAGTCGCGCATGGAGCGATACCGACTTAGCTGCTCATCAACGGCATCACCAGCCGACACAGCAGGTGTCTGTTCGAGGCCAAGCGCGGCTTTAGACGACTTTCTGGTGGGAGCCACGCCGCAGACCTAGGCTGTCTTGCGGCGAGCAGCGGCCGGTTTTGCTGCGGTCGTCTTTGCGGTGGTAGACGCCTTCTTCTCTGCCTTGACCAGCGTCGGCCCCGGCTTGTCATCGGACTCTGTCGACTTGGCCGCGACCTTCTTGGGCGCGGGAATCGACGCGGCGTCTTCCTGCTCCGGCGCGTCTGCGACCGAGCGCGTCTGCAGACTGCTGCGCAGCGCATCCATCAGATTAACTACCTTCGCGCGCTTGGGCGCTGGCTCGTCCTGCGGTATGGGCTGATTGTTTACCTTGGCATCGACCAGTTCACGCAGCGCGACTTCGTAGCCATCCTTGTAGCGCTTTGGATCGAATGTTGCTGTCTTTTTCTTAATGAGCTGTTCGGCAAGCTCTAACTGATCTTCTTCGATGGCAACTTTTGGGATGCTCGAAAAGTATTCTGCCGGGGCGCGCAGTTCCTCGGCATAGCGCATGGTGTAGGCCATCAGGCCGGGCAGATTGTCATCCTTGTTCGCCATCAGCGCGACTACGTGCTCGCGGCCTGCGAATGAGATCTTGCCAATGCCGATCTTGCCTGCCTGCTGCATGGCTCGGCGCACCACGGCAAAGGCCTCAGCCTGGGTGTCACCATCGGGCGCGACAAAGTAGGGTTTTTCAAAGTAGGCCGGATCGATTTCTTTCTCATCTACAAATTGCTCTACCGCGATGGAATGCTTCGACGGCACGCGCAGATTGGCAATTTCACTCGGCTCAATCTGGATGTACTGGCCCTTGGCATACTCGTAGCCCTTGATGATGTCGTCTTTACCCACGGGAGACGCGGCGGGGACGTCCTCTTCCTGTGGTGCATCGCCGCCTGCGTCGATGGCCGATTCCAGCACTTTCTGGTGCCGCACGCGCTCACCAGTGGATCGGCTGATCTGGTGGAAGCGGATTTGGCTCTTTGCCTCGACAGCGACAAAGAACTTCACGGCGAAGGAGACGAGCGAGATCTGAATGGTGCCGGACCAATAAGGACGAGCCATAGGACATACTCCTGCGTATCGATATGGATTCCGCTGCGGTGGGCCGAGGATGTATCGTTTGCGC
>JBPBQP010000131.1:0-2243 GCA_050954745.1 Janthinobacterium lividum
TAGGCCCTTTTTGCGCTTGTGCGTGCTGGAGGATTCGTCGCCCTTGTCAAACTCTGGCTTGGTCTTTTTGACGTTGCCCTTCTTATCCAGAACCGGAGCCTGACCCTGGGGTGTTTTCTGGTCCGCTACATCGTTGACGGCGTCCGGTGCTTCCGCTGCTCGTTGAATGGGCGGCAAGACATTCGTGTTTGCCGGGCCAACGGCGTTCAGGCCGTTGCCTGTCGGCGTCGACGCTGTGGTACCGGGCGACAGGATGGTGACACCTACGCCAGCGCCGCTGCCGCTGCTAAGTGGTGCAACGCCCGGGGGCGTTGCGGTAAATCCTGTCCCCACCGGTGCGGACGTAGTGGCGTCGACGGCGGGAATGTCCTGCAGGCTGGGTGCGAGTGCCGAGGAACCGGTCGTAGGAGTGCCTGCATCCGTGGTGGCGGGTGCAAGTGTGGCCCCCGGGTTTGCAGTCAGCGGTGTACGCGTCGCTGAGCCTGGCTCCATGGCAGCCTTGTAGGCGCTCTCGGCGCGCCTGGTCACCTGCGGTGCGGTTGTAGCTTTGGGATCGGCCAAGGCAGGTTCGCCGAGGCGCGCAGCCTGCACCGTGTCAGGCCCACGCAGGATGAGGCCCTTGGCACGGTTCGTCAGGGTGTAGGTCTGGCGGCTGTCTTCCAGTGCCTGGCTAGCCGCAATCTGTTCTGCCGTCGGCTCTGGGATGGGGAGACTCATGGCCTCCAGCCGGTCGCGTGCGTCTTCCATGTGCGGGGATGCGGCGTACTGCAAGACCACGCGGCTATATGCGGCGGCGGCCTGGTCGTCATACGTCCGCAACAGGCGTGCGCGAGCGTCCTCTGGCAGGCGAACGGTGCGCAGGTAGCGTGCCTGTGCGGCGTAAGCATCGCCCAGACCGATCAGCGTCTGGTCAATGTGGCTATAGAGAGGATAGGTGTCCACCACGGTCTGGTAGCGGGCAATCGCTGCAACCCAGTTCTCATGGCGCGAGTAAAAGTCGCCGATCTGGCTTTCGCGTTGGGCCAATACTTCCTGCACCTCGCGCAGCTTTTGCTTTGCCTCCGGAATCAGCTTCGAATCCGGGTACTGGTTCAGCATGTTGCGGTACTCGTCCTGCGCGTGCACGACCTTGGTGTAGTCGCGGTCGGGGCGGTCCATCTGCTTGAAGTAGATGTCGCCAATGCGCATCTGCGCTTCCGCGGCTTCGGGCGCATTTGGAAAGAAGATGATGAAGTCGTGGTATTCCGTCTCTGCCTGCGCCAGCGCGCCGCTGCCTCCTTCGCGGTACCAGCTGTCGGCAAAGGCCAGCTTCGAACGCATCTGGTATTCCGAATCGGGGTAGGTCGAGAGCAGTGTCTGCAGGTCGAGCCGGGCTACTTCGTAACGGCCCTTGTTGATCGCAATCTGCGCCTTGTCATACAGCTGCTTGTCCGGCTGGTCCGACTTCACATTGCCCAGCGGATTGATCTTCATCTGGCGCTTCTGCGTCTTTTCGGTCTTGATGGTGTCCTTGGTCTGCCGAACCTTCTCTTCCGCAGCCTTGCGGGTGCGGCCGCGCTTCGGAGAGGTGTTGCTCAGGACGGCTGTCGGCACGTCGTCACCGTTGGCATTGGTGGTGCCTGGCGGCTGGTCTGTCGTCGTGGACGGCGCGGGTGTGCTCTGCTGCGGAGCCTGCGCGAACACAGCAGGAACCGCAAGGCTACCTGCAAGAAGGGCGACAACAACACCGCTGCGTGTAAAGAACGAACGCCGCGCTGCGACTGACCGGAAGAAGCGTAATACCATGCCTTGAAACCTCGGTGCTGGGCGGCAACCGTCAGGACTGCGTGCCCGGGGAACTACCCTTATTCTAAGCCGCACGCGGGCAGACGTTTGTGCCTGCGGCGGGTTCTTTCTTGGACGAGGATGCCCCGCGAAGGTACCTAAGTAAGAACTTCTGTTGCTGCATGCGCCGCCTGCAGAAATGCCTTGGCGTTCGCAACCGTGTTGTCAGCCTGTCCGCGACCGGCAAAAATGGCCGAACCGGCGACCAGCAGGTCTGCGCCCGCTCGAACCGCGTCCGCTACCGTGTCGTGCGAGATGCCGCCGTCCACCTCGATGCGGAAGTCCAAACCGAGCTCTTCCCGCAGGCTGCGCAGGTGCTCCACCTTGGCCAGGCAGCGGGGAATAAAGCTCTGACCGCCGAACCCAGGGTTCACTGTCATGACCAGCACGTGATGCACCAGCGGCAGCACCTCAATCAG